>WARV01000022.1 GCA_013387205.1 Patescibacteria group bacterium
AGGATCTCTTAAGTAGCCAAAAAAAGGGAGATTCCTCGGCTGCACTCGGAATGACAACTACGTATAAAAATAAGGTTTGTCATTTTTGCTCATTTATGTCATTTTTGTTCAATATATTTATGAGCCTCAAAAAAGCTTATCTCTATCTTGTGTCAGTAATTTCCCTGGTTATAGCAGTGGTTGGAGCGATTATGTTGATTAATTTAGGCCTGAAAGCTTGGGTGTTTACCAAAGCGGACCAAAATTATTACGCTGTTCCAGTTTGTACCCCAGCCGCTCCCAGCACCAAAGATTTCAACTGCGATCCGCAATATCAGGAGCAAATGAAAAAGCAGTCCGAAGATAACCGCGCTTCCCAGCGCCAGAATACCGCGGCCCAGGCAGTCGCCATGATTGTCGTAGCTACGCCGGTGTGGTTCTACCACTGGAAACTGGCTAGGAAAGAAGCGTAAAATAGTAAATAGTGGATAGTGGTTAGCGTTTAGGAAACAAGGGTTTGTTGACTGGACGCTAGCCGCTAAACGCTAGTATAAATTAATTTGTGGGAGAGTTTCACTTCGATACATCGATGTATCAGGGTGGCTCGCTCGCACCACGACCCTCCTTCGCGTAAAGCTACGGAGGGCAGGAAGGAATATATGGCAAAGATTGCCAAACGTGTGAAAGCCAACATTGAGTTGGTCGATTCAAGCAAAATTTACAGCCCCGAGGAAGCCATTGAGCTTGCCAAGAAAACCGCAAACACGAAATTTGTCGGTTCCATTGAAGTCCATATTAGGACTATGATTGACCCAAAGAAAACCGACCAGGCTATTCGCGGCATGGTCAGCCTGCCTAACGGTACCGGCAAGACCAAGAAAGTCGCAGCCTTTGTGACCGAAGCCAAGGAAAAGGAAGCTAAAGAAGCAGGAGCGGTTTTGGTTGGCGGCGAAGATTTGATTAAAAAGATCAAAGAGACCGAAAAAACCGATTTTGACGTTGCGGTTGCAGAACCAGCCTTAATGCCAAAATTGGCCCAGATTGCCAAGATTTTGGGTACCAGGGGACTTATGCCTAACCCGAAGACTGGGACAGTTTCCCCGAATGTCGGACAGACCATCAAGGAAATTGCCGGCGGAAAAGTTAACTTTAAAAATGACGATTCCGGCAATATCCACCAGATTATCGGCAAATCCAACTTTGAAACCGCAAAACTGTTTGAGAATTTTAGCGCATTCATAGACAGTGTAAAATCCAGCAAGCCGGCAGCGGTTAAGGGGCAGTATATTTCAACTGTCAGTATAAATGCTACCATGGGTCCTGGAATCAAAGTAAAAATATAAAATTTTAGATAAACCCCGCCCTTTCTTTTAGAACGTAAATCATATTTTTCCATCAAATAAATCAGATGGTGATACTTGGATTATGTTTTGAAAGAAAGGGCGGGGTTTAAAATTGTAAAAATTATATTTTTATGATAAAATAATAAAAATAACCTATAAACAAATGTTCGACAACGCGCAGATAAAAATTCTATTACTTGAAGATGACGAAGAATATAGAAGGATGCTCTTTACCGCTTTCGGTTACAATTATGAGATAATTGAAGGGGAAAACGGAGAGATGGCCATGGAAAAAATCTTATTCCATAAGCCGAATATCGTAATCTTAGATATAATGATGCCGAAAGTTGATGGCTTCCAGGTATTGCAAAGGATTCGGACTTATCCTGACCAGGAAATTGCCAAAATTCCAGTAGTGGTTTTAACCAACCTTAATAATCCGGATGATGTGGTAAAAGCCCATGATCTTGGAGCAAATGAATATTTCGTTAAATCGGAAACCCAGATGCAGCAGGTGGTTGATGCGGTTGGAAATATTCTTACTCAGGTACAAAATTAGATAAAAAAATTTACCCCGCCTCTCGCGAGAGGCGGGGTTTTGCGTGGATTGCTCGCTGTTGTTAAAACTAACAGCAGCAGGCGCCAATGGCCTGTTTTTGTGCTTTATTCCAGTTTTCCATAGCTTTTTCCAGCAGTTGGCTGTCCGTTCCTTTTCCGGTAAGCGCCGCTCCAACATTGTTGTCGGGAAAAAACATAAATCTCCAGATAGTAGTTTTGGTTTCTGCAAAACCTTTGATGACTTGGTTGTTCCCAATCATCGTGGATTTTATGCCTTTGAATGCGTATACGCCTTCAATGCCGTCAATTTCGGCTAGGGCTTGCTGATTCATGTGTGAAAGGATTATTTCACCTTTAAGCACAAAACTGGCTAACGTTGCCATGATTTTCCTCCTTAAGTTTTCGGCTACAAATTTGTTCGCAAGGCTTACGCGCAAATTTTTATCCGCAAACAAAAAACCACGGCCCTCTAGAGGGCCGTGGAATCAAGTTTTGTAAAAGTTATTCTATCCTGATTTTAACTTTATCCAAAACCTTCCTAACCCCAAAGAGGCGGGAAATAAGCAAAAGACCAAGGCTAAGGAGAAGCCAGGTTAGAGAGGTTAAGTTAAGATTTTGTAAAGTTAAGTTGCTCATTGTTTGTATTTTATGCTCTAAAACACGTTTTGTCAATAAAAGAAGGCAGGACAGATCCCAAGAGGGATCGTCCTGCCAAAATATTTATCGTTTGCCATCGGGTTATGCATTCTAAGCATCACTCGTAATATCTTGTTGTACTGACGGGCCTTGAGTTTTTTGGCCCTGTTCGAGCAATAAGATGCCTGTTTGGGGGTTGAAAGTCGCATCCCAATGATTGTCTCCGGTTTCCAGTTTGAAGAATGCCTGGAACTTTATTACGCCGTTAATTTCCGGTTCAGAAACCCTGCGGACAATTTCAGGTGGGGTAGCAGTGCTTCCACCAAGCCTCAGTGGCTTTCCGGAAAGAATCATCTCTTCCGTAATGCCCATGTTGCAAAACGATTTCGTATTATACATTTGTTTCCTCCTTGTAGACTTTCAGGACAATTTGCCATCCTGAGCGATGGTAGGCATCCTTGCCAAACATCGCCCAAGAAAACAAAAAACCTCTCCGGCGAGCGGAGAGGTGGGTAAGCTTTAACTTTAGTTTAAAGATGCCTCGGCTCCAACTCGCTGGGGTATAATAATAATTATAATGCTAATAATAATCAAGCTCAAAATGGAACTTGACAAAGCATATATATTCAAGTTGGAGAAAATAGAATTTATCATTTGCTGTATTTTATCCCCAAGGGCTGTTTTTGTCAAATTACAATTTAGCCAAATGAAAAACGAATCCTAACGCGCTACCCTTGGTATGAGCTCGTGCAGATGGGATTCGTTTATGCATGGTTTATCCTATATTTTTTCCTCCTAATTTAGTTTTTGGCCATGGGTCCTGAGACAATTTGGCCGATTCCTTGGCGGTTGACTTCAGCCGTGCTTGTCGGCTGAATGTTCATTTGGGACAGGAGATAGAATTCCACTAGGGTAATCCCGTCATCTCCAGGCGCGCTATTTGTCACAACGACACCATAAGATAGCGGACCGATTTTGGCGACCTGTGTTGCAATCCCATTTTCTTTCCAGTCTGGCGGCAGTTCTATTCGTTTCGTCATTTCATACAATCCTGATATTAAGCTCTCCGTTTTGTGCTTTGGCGTCATCGCGCAGTTTTTGTGCGGAAAGGTAGCCTCCTTGCATCCAAACGGGATTCTTGCCCGACTCCTCCAAGCACGATATTTTGCCTTTGCCCGGGGTGTTGTAAACAGTCAGGGTAATGGATCCGCTTTTCATTCTGGTTACGGCACAAAGCTTGGTTTTTTGGCCGTTGACGATTGCCGCTACTTCGTTCTGGTTATGCCCATTGTTGACACCTGTCATTTTTTGCCCTCCGTCCTGTAAATTGTTGATTTACAAGACGCAAAGTAAAAAGGGATCTTTCTGATAATTTTCAGTATGTTTAAACAAAACAAGCCTCCCGAAGTTTGGGAGGCTTGTAGTTTTTATCAAAAATCTATTTCTACATTCCTTTTTTCCCAAACCTAAAGTTATCCTTCTTAGTGGAGGACTTGGTCATGGACTTAGTTTGGGAAGCAGTGGAAATCATATTACAATAATATTATCTTAAAAATTCAGCTTTGTCAATTGTTGAAAAATATATTAGAATATCAATAACGAATAACATAATCCGAATTACCCGAATCTTATCCAAATGACCCGAATAGGGAAGAAATCATTTGGGGCATTCGGATGTTAATTCGGGGCATTAGGATTACATTATGATTCTTTCCGACCGTGATATAAAAAAAGCAATTACAAAAGGCAGGATAAAAATTACGCCGCAACCCGATTATAAAACCCAGCTCGGCTCCTGCTCTATAGATTTCCATTTGGGCAACAAATTCCGGGTGTTCAAGCATTCCAGCTACGCGTACATAGATTTAAAAGGCACGGTCGATACCGACGAAATTATGAAGGAGATTGTCGTGCCAGAAGGCGAGCCGTTTATTATGCAGCCGGGAGATTTTGCTTTGGCTACCACTGTTGAGAATTTAGAACTGGGTGATGATCTCATTGGAAAAATCGAAGGGCGCAGCTCTTTGGGCAGGCTTGGCATTATTGTCCATGGCACGGCCTCGATTTTTGACGCAGGGTGGACCGGCAAGCCGACCATGGAGCTTGGCAACTTGGGCGTGATGCCTGTTGCGTTGTATCCCGGCATGAGAATCTGCGCGTTTACTTTTGAAGAATTATCCAGTCCGGTGGAAGTTATGTATAAAAATAAAGCCGGCAACAAGTATGCCGGACAAAAAACTCCGCTCGCGTCAAAACTGACTTACGAAGTCAGCAAGGGGGTAAAACTAAAAGGCGTGGCGGCGAAAAATTTCAAATAGAATTTAGAATATAGTCACCCTTCGGGTGATCACCCGAAGGGTGAAATTTAGGAGCTGTCAAACAAGGGGAACCCTGTATCTGATACAGGGTTCCCCTTGTAACATCACGAATGGCTCAACCGTGGGTTGGGTTATTCGTACACCTATAAACATTGGCTATTTAAATTCCCGGAAAACGAGCGATCGCTCGTTTTCCGGGAATTGATTTATCTAGCCAAATTTAATCCGTCATTCTTTCTCTAATTCTAAAAAGGTGTATTTCAACCCTTCGTATTCGCTCGGGCGGCGGTAGACGACCTTTTTGAACATGGAGTAATCCGGGAAGAAAGTGTCTGCCTCGAATTCTTTATCAACCTCAGTGATATAAAGCTTGTCGGCAATCGGCAGGAATTGGCGGTAAATGGAGCCGCCGCCGATGACGAAAACTTCATCTGCTCCGGTTTTTTTAGCTTCTTCCAAAGCCTGGTCGAGCGAAAAAGTAACCACGCAGCCCGGCGCTTTGTAATCTTTATCCAAGGTAATTATAATGTTTACCCGGTCGGGGAGAGGTTTGCCCAAAGATTCATAAGTTTTCTGTCCCATAAGTACGGGATGGCCGGAAGTTACCTCTTTAAAGCGCTTTAAATCCTCAGGAAGGTGCCATAAAAGCTTGTTATCCTTCCCGATAGCCAAATTCTTGGCCACGGCCGCTATAATGCTGATTTTTGGTTTATTCATTATTATGGAAGGCCCGAAACCTGCCAGCTTGCTGCAGGGATGAGGCCAGATTAAGTGAGGCGGCGGAACTAGCTTGTCTTGGGCAAAGCCCAAGCCATAGCTTTTGAGCCGCCACTTTGATAAGGAAACTGCCCTGACGCTTCGCTGCTAGCAGCGAAGTCAGTTTCATTTTAATACAGTTGTCATTGAGGTTAATATTATGAGTGTAAAGATAAACAGCCAGCCTAATGTGAAGGCGAATAATTTAATGCCTTGCTGCTTTTCTCCGCTCACGTAAAGCATGGCCGGTTTTCCAACTACCAAAAAACCTACAACTGCTGCTGATAACACAAAAAGCATTAGGATTCCCAAAGGAGCCAAAAATCCCGGGTCCGGCTTGTTGCCGAAAAGTTTATTAGCATGGTTCATTATCCAGGCTACGCCGGCTATGTAAATAAGTGCTCCCAGCGAGTGCAGAAAAGATCGCGTAATTATTTTTGAGTTTGTCATATAATTATTTTTTATTAATTAATATTTTTTTGTTAATGATTCCGCAATTGCGGAAATGTTTACATATTTTAAAATCCGCCGATGTTTGCTATTTCCGCTTTGATTGCCGGGTGGGGATTATAATTTTCGACTTTAATATCATCAAATTTAAAGTCGTTAATGTTTTTTATTTTCGGATTTAATTTCAGAGTGGGGAAGGAGTTGGGCTGCCGCGATAATTGTTCTTTCACCGCATCGAAATGGTTGGAATAAATATGGACGTCGCCAAAGAAGTGGACGAATTCTCCCGGTTCAATTCCTGTAACCTGCGAAACCATTAAAAGCATCATTGCGTAGCTTGCAATGTTAAACGGAACTCCCAAAAAGCTGTCAGCACTTCTTTGGAATAACCCCAAATTCAATTTGTTATTAACTACCGCGAATTGGTAAGTAGTGTGGCAAAACGGAGGGACTTCATTGGCGTTGCCTTTGCTGGCCATAGCGTAAATAAAATCCGGGTTCCAGGCGGATACGACGTAGGACTTGCGGTATGGCTTGGATTTTAGGCCTTCAATTACCCAGCCCAGCTGGTCAATTTCGCGGCCGTCGGACGCGGGCCATCTGCGCCACATCCTGCCATATATGGTGACTAAATCACCCCACTGTTTTACAAAATCGCTATCCGTGGGTTCTGCTTTGATTTTAGCAATAAAATCATACTGGCTTAAATCTTCGTGTTTGCCGTTAAGTGCCGCTTTGTGATATCTCTTCCAGGCCCATTCGTCCCAAATATGGACGTCGTTATCAACCAAGTATTTTATGTTGGAGCTGCCGGATAAAAACCAGATAAGTTCGTGGGTAATGCCTTTCATGAAAACTTTTTTTGTCGTGAGCAAAGGAAAACCTTTGCTAAGGTCAAAACGGATGACGCGACCGTAAACAGAACGGATGAACGGCGGCTCTTCGCCTTTGTCTTTATACTGCTGCAAGACTTCCGGCGTAAAAAACAATGGCTTGTCCGACCCGTTTTCCATTATATCTTTTAGAAGGTTTGTGTATTGGTATTCGGGATGTTGTGTTTCCATAAAGTTTTAGGAAGCGGTCTCTAAACTTGCTTTTCAGGCGATATTCCAAAATTTTGTGCAGATTGGCACAAATAAATTTTGATGTTTAGCCGGAGGCTAAGCGGAATAAATTTTTTGTGACAAGATGCCAAAATTCTGGAATTGCAGCCAAAATGAGGTTTTGAGACAGCTTCTAAGTTAAGAATTTGATAGGACTAATAAGACTTATATGGCCTATAGGACCTATTCGACATTGAATACTTTTTCGGTTCCGTAATAATCGTGCCAGTTGGCATTATAGTAGGCGAACATGCGCTCCAAGCGGTCTTGCATGAGCTCTTCGGCTTCGAGTTCCTTCATGATTTCGCGAATGCGCGATTTTAATCCGTCTGCTTTGGCCTGGTCGTCGGCCACCATTTCGAATTCCGCCAAAAATCCGTAACCGGCATTTTTGTCTATGCTGACGCTGATTTCTTCTGTAGGCGTAGGGTGGTATTTGTAATCGCTTCTTTCGCGCGACCATTTAGCTTGATACTGGAATCCTGAATCCAAAACTAACTGATCCAGTTCCTCAATTGGCATCATTTTTTTTACCCCCTCATCCGCCCTGTGGGCACCTTCTCCCTCGAGGGGAGAAGGGGGGTACACGAAGGATTCCCATTCAAGGCGTGCTGTGCCGTTAAAGCTTGTTGTATCATCCACAGAAGCTTTAACCACCAAAATAACTTTACCGTCCGCCCATCTGGTCCTTACTGAAAAATCTTTGGCGTGTTCAGCCAAATTGCTCAGCTTGTCAATTTTTTCCGGTTCAATAACGTCTTTGACGTTTCCAAAAAGTTTTTTTAAATCTCCGCCAGCAGGAACAAAATAATGGTTTAGCTGCTTGTGCGAGCCGATTTCTTGCAGTCCCGAATCTTTTTCCTTCATTTTGCCTACTAATTTTTCCGCCGTTTCTTTATTTCCAAGCAAGGATTTTATTTCTATTTCGTAGCTATGGTTGCTCATTGTATTTTGGTTAATTTTTTTTGGGGCTCATGTCGCCGCCGTTAAAACGGCTGGGGGCCGTAAGGTACCATTCGGCTGGGTTGGATTTTCTTATTTCTTTCCAAAGTTTTTTTGCCGAAGAAGTGTAAAATTTCGGAAATACCAGTTTTCTCATTTTTTTCCAAGGGCCAAGATGGTTTTCTCCTTTGCCTAGCTGTTCTTGCAGTTCCAAATCAACATCTAAAAAGTCCGCGTCTTTAACTATTTTTGCTTCTATGGATAGTTTTTTATCATATTCTTGCCAAAGCTTAACCATCTCTGTTGAAAGTGAGGTATCTTTAAAAATATCGTTTATGGCTTTTAGCTCGTCGCGCTTGGTGTATTGGCGGGAAATGTAATGGACGTCTCCGGCGCGGCTTTCCCCGACATCATGCACTAAAGCCATCTTCAAAATTTTTTCCATGTCGCCTTTGTTTTCCATTTTGGCAATTATAATAGACAGCCACATCACCCTTAAATGATGCTCCGCAAGATTGGAAAAGCTTGGTCCGAACATTTGACCCCATGCTCGCGGGATAAACCTTAGGCACCCCATCTCGAATAAAAATTGTATATCTCTGTTCTTTTTCATATTATTATTTTAACACACCAAAAACCCTTCTCAAAATGGCTGTTTTTATCTACAAATTGCTACTAATTTACGAATCTATCCGAATACTACCAATACCTACTAATCTTCTTAGATGAACATTTGTAGGTATTAGTAGATTAGCATTAATTGGTAGGTTTGTGGCATTTTTCCGCCGTTTCTATTCATGTTATACTTATGCCATGATGAAAATTTTAGGCCTTATTGGGGAAAAGTTCGCGGGTAAAGACGCAGCAGCTAATTATCTGGAAAAGCAGCATGGTTTTACCCATGTCCGTTTTAGCCATGTATTAGATGATATTTTGAGGTTGTTGGATTTGCCCATATCAAGAAGAAACGAAATTGATCTGGGTTTGGGTTTAAGAAAAATTTTTGGTGATGGAGTGCTTGGTCATGCTATAGAAAAACGTGTTAAAGAATCCGGTGCCGATTTTTTAGTCCTTAATGGGATAAGAATGGATGAGATGCGGAATGTAAAAAATTTGGGCGCCAAAACAATCTATATAACCGCTTCGGCAGAAATTCGCTTTGAAAGATACCAGCAGCGTCATGAAAAAACCGATGATGCCTTGATGGATTATGATGATTTTATAAAACAAGAGCAGGAAGCAACGGAAAAGGGAATTCCCTCGCTTGGTGCCCAGGCAGATTATAAAATAGAAAACACGGGAACGTTGAAGGAGTTGTATGAGAAAGTTGACGGAATTATTAATAAATTGACCTAATTGTTCCTAATTGTCAACTCATCCTGCCCTTCTCTTTAGAAAAGAGAAGGAACTAGCTAAGGAAGACCTGATTGATAACTATCAGCTAACCTTTCTTAGGATGTTCTCCCTCTTTAGATAAAGAGGGAGACAGAGGGAGTTTATATTAGAAATTAGGAATTGGGATTTGTTTAGACTAATTAGGTCAATTAGAATAATTAGGAATTTAACGTATGCCTTTATTTAAAAAAACCAAGAAAGAAACTCCAAGAGGCCGGTTCATTGTAATCGACGGCACTGATGGCAGTGGCAAGGCGACACAGGCCAAGCTTTTGGAAGACGAACTTAAAGCCAGTGGTTTTAATGTGGAAATCGCGGATTTTCCCAGGTACGGTCAGTCTTCAGCCTGGTTCGTGGAAGAATATTTAATCAGCCAAAAATACGGTCAGGTTAATCCTTATGCTTCATCCATTTTTTATGCGGTGGACAGGTTTGACGCGAAAAATCAAATCTGCCAATGGCTGGACGAAGGGAAGATTGTCATCTCTAACCGATATGTCACTGCCAATGCCGGGCATCAAGGCGGAAAAATTGCCGACGAAACCGAGCGTTTAAAATTTTTCAAATGGCTGGATAATTTGGAATATAATATTTTCGGCATCCCAAAACCCGACCTGAACATTATCCTCCATGTCCCGGCGGAAATTGCCCAGCAGCTGGCCAAGAAAAAATGGCAGGAAAAGCGCGATTACATGAAAGGCAAGACAACGGATCTGCACGAATCGGATATAAAGCATTTGCAGGACGCGGAAAATACCTACCTGCAAATTGCCAAGCTTTTTCCCAATACCAAGCTGGTGGAATGCGCGGAAGGCGGGGAATTGTTCCCGCCGCAAGTGATCCATAACAAAGTTTGGGAACTGGCCAGGAGAATCGCACTAAAGGATTTAACGCCAAATACTTAGTAAAGTTTGCTTAAACCCCCGCCTCTTTAAGAGGCGGGGGTCACTTTTCATATTCTGCCAAGTCTATTATAATAGCATATACGCAAAAAGGAGGAAAAACGTGTTAATAAAGCGCGAAGTTATTGTTGATTCCGATATTTATTTTTCTATCAAACGGGAAGCGGAGGCTTCCCGTAAAAAAATGAATGAAATAGCCGGGGAATTTTTGGCAGCGGCAGTAAAAACCGCAGTAAGCAAAGGGGATGTTACTAAAGCCCTTGGCAACCACGAAAAGCCGGAAGATCGCCATAAGGTGCTTGTTGCCTTACCTGACAAAAGTTTGGGTTTGGTTAACCGGATGGCCGGCAATATCGGTATTTCAACTGAACGGGTTATTGCCGGAATGCTGGCATGTGTATCGGATTCTTTAAGCAGAAGCCAGGAAGAAATGAAATGCGCGTTAGACGAGCTTACCGCAGAGGGTTTAATTTAATAGTTTTAAATTAGACCTTCTTTTTTTCTGGACGAAATTTCCCGTATTTGCGATAATAATATAAATGACAAAAATTAAAAAAGTGACAAAATTGACATAAATGACGCCCTTGCGTCATCCCCGGATCAAGTCCGGGGCAGGCTCTGAGCCCAAGTGCATCT
>WARV01000023.1 GCA_013387205.1 Patescibacteria group bacterium
TATATTACTATAAACTAGCATTTGAAATCAATACTTTTAAATGCTACAATACCTTCGCTGAATTAGCCTTAAAATTCGTGAGGATTAATGACAAGCTCTTCTTTAAACTATATAAGCATTGGAGTTGCAGCGCTTTCCGTATCAGTTTCCCTGTTCGCCGTCTGGCAAAACAGATCTTTAAACAGGCTTAAAAAAACCTTCTTTGCCGGAAAAAGCGGTACGGATTTGGAAAGCATTATTTATTCCCTGTCCAGCAACTTAAATGACGCGAGGGAAGAGCAGTTTATTTTGGAAAAAAACTTTTTCGATTTGAAAAACAATTTCGGCTTTGCCATACAGAAAATCGGCATGGTTAGGTTTAACCCGTTTGCAGATGGCGGAGGAAATTTCAGTTTTTGCCTGGCGCTGCTGGACGGACACAACAGCGGCATAGTACTGACTTCCATGCATGGCAGGGAACAAAACCGGATTTACGCCAAGCATATCCAAAAAGGCAAGTGCGAAATACAACTGACCGAAGAAGAAGAAAAAGCCATTATAACGGCAAATTCCAAAATCCAAGAGCCAAATACCAAACAAATTCCAAAAAACAACATCTAAACCTAAATTTGATTTTTTGCAGTTTGTCATTTGTTTGGCACATGGAATTCGGTTTCTGGTTCTTATAAAAATAAAACGTAAAATCGGATAATTTGTAATCCAGATTACTAATAACCTAAAGAAAGGTAAAAAAAATATGGAGAAAATTTTAGATGACAATATCGGAGGACAGGCAGCGGAAACCGTTGTTGGTCCTTCTGTTAAAATCCAGGGAGACCTGAATTCCGAAGGAAACATAAGGATAGAGGGGCAGGTAACCGGAAAAATAAAAACCAGCCAGAGCGTTTTAGTCAATCAGGGAGCAAAAATCGCGGCTGATGTTTTTGCCGGAAACGCGGTAATTGGCGGCGAAATCCAGGGAAACATGAAAATTACCGGACACTTAATCCTTCAAGCCACAGCTAAAATTTCCGGCGACATCACTTGCCAGATACTGAGGGTGGAAGACGGCGCGCAATTTTCCGGCAAATGCGCCATGAACGGCGCTATTGCGGAAAACGGGAAAAAATCCAGCCACTCCAAAGACCTGGAACCGGAAGAATAAATTAATTGAGCAAAAATGACATAAATGACAAAAATGAGCAAAAATTATTTGTTTCATTATTTATGTCAATTTTGTCCCGCCTGCCTAAGCCTGTTAAGGACATTTTGATAGATAAAGAAGCATAGATAATCATCCAAGATTATCTTATTTGCTAGAAAAGGCTATGGCGGGCAGGCATTTTTTTAATTTTTGTCATTACTTTTCGTGTACTACTACATCCTCGACCAAAATGGTTTGCCAATAGACAAATTCGAAAGGCTCCAGACCAGCCTGTCAGGCCTTTTGACTGAGTTTAAAATTGCCGGCGAACTGGCCAGGGTGACCCCCTTAAGGTCCGTATCCGATTTGGTCGAGATTGCCAGCCAGAGGGGAGCAAAAACCTTAATAGCTTGCGGCTCAGACGACACTTTTAACCAAATGCTGGCCGCGCTAAAGGGGCGGGATTTTACCGTGGGTTTTATCCCATTTTCCGAAGATTCTTTTTTGGCAAAAATTTTAGGCATAGACAGCGTCTTTACCGCGGTCAAAACCATTGCCGCCAGAAGGATAGAAAAAATCGATTTGGCGAAAATCGGCAGCAGTTTTTTCATTAGCTTCCTGGAATTCGGCGTAACCAGCCAGAATTTAAAATCGGCTAATTGGTTCACCAGCTTGAAACTTCTTTCCACGGACCCAAAAACTTTTACCATCAGGATCGATAATTCTTACAACATCAACATAACCTGCCTTGGGGGATTAGCCGTCAACTCCAGGTCAACTTCCAGCAAAAAAGAAATGGTGGCCAACCCGACAGACGGCAATTTGGATTTGCTGATTTTAGAAGAACTGAACAAAGCGCAAATTTTGCGCTATCGCAAGGATATTGCCGAAGGGATCCTGGAAGCCATTCCAAAAACTACCGTCATCAAGTGCAAAAAAATCCAGTTTTTGGAGCCGCGCGGCTATAATTTAACCATGCTCGGGCGCCTGGTTGCCAAGTTCCCGGCTACGGTTGAAATTATCCCGCACCGCTTAAAAATGATAGTCGGCAAAAACAGGACGTTTTAGAATATTTTTATATCAAATTAAATCCGCCCTGAGCTTGTGTAAAGGGCGGTTTTGTTTAGATAGGGAGGGAGACTGCAGTCTCCCTCCGCCGCTTTGATTGCGCTGGCGTTCTCTTGCCAGCACTCTTGAACCAAGAACGCTTCCCGGAATCAAGATTACGTCTCCTAATTCACAGGTGCGACATTTCCGATGCTTATACGCCATAATAAGCTTGCATCGGAATTTGATATCAAGACGTTTTTCACCTGGCTCTAAGCTTGCTACTCCAAAGCACTCTTCTGACGGGCCAAGAATTTCATATCCTTCGAATCCTAATCCCGGCACAGCGCCGAAAAAAACAAGCTGGCCGGTATAAAAAGTTGCCTGGCCAGAAAGAGTGAAGACCTCGAATTGTTTAGCCTGTACCACAGGCTTATCGAGATCTGCTTCCTTAGATCCGATTATTGTAAACTTCATTGCACCCTCCTAGAAAAAAATAGTATAGCATTTTTAAACAATATTTTACAGAGTTTGTTATAATTACTTTAAGGAGGCTGTATGGATATCTGCTGTTTTTGCAATAAGGAATTACCACCAAAGCCGGAACCGGACAGGGGTGATTGGGGAGATTGGAGATGCACCAGTTGCGGCGCTGCTTTTTGTCAGGCCTGCAAAAGCCCGCTAAATGAAAATGATGAATGCGAAACCTGCTTGGAAATCACTAACTCTTAGAAGCCGCTTTTTGATAAGCTTATCAAAAAGCGGCTTTCTCTTTGACCCAGTATATCAACATTTGATTTTGTAGCTTAACTAGACTTTGATAACAGCCAAGATTTCGATATAATTCAATATATTGATTGGCTTATAATATCAAATGTTGTATTACTGGGTTGATTTTAATTATTTTTCCTGTTATACTTTGACAGACAAGAAAAAATATTCCCGAATTAGTGTCGCTTTGAGGTTTGTCCAAAACCCGTAGCCATTCGTCATATACACAATTAGATTCCGGCCCCCGAGCCGGAATGACATCGTTAATTGCTAACTTAACTTATGAATCTTTCGTCTCTATCTAGCCAACTGAATATGTCCATCCAAGAACTTCGCCTGCAAGCCAGAGAGAAGGGTTTTTATATTTCCGAAAAAGCCAACAAAATAGACAATCTTTTGGCCAAAAAGATTTTGGACGCCTTAGCCCAACCAAGCAGCAAAGCACAAGCCGCGGCTCCAGTTACAACCAAAGCCAAAATCAAATTGCCGAACTTTATTAAAGTCCGCGACTTTGCCGATACGCTAAAACTTCCTGTGACTGCTGTAATTAAAGTCCTTATCAGGAACGGAGTTATGGCCACCATTAACGAGGAAATAGATTTTGAAACTGCCAGCATTGTGGCGCAGGATTTGGGTTTTGAAGTTGAAACAGAAGCCGAAACCGGCAAGACTGAATTCGGCTTGGGATTTTTGCAGGAAGTGCTGTCCAGCGAAAAAGAGGAAAACTTAAAACCCCGCCCGCCGATTGTCACGATTATGGGACACGTTGACCACGGAAAAACCACCTTGCTCGACACCATCAGAAAAACCAAAGTGGCCGAAGGCGAGAGCGGAGGCATTACCCAACACATCGGTGCTTATAAAGTAAAGAAAAATGGAAAAGTCGTTACGTTTTTGGATACTCCGGGCCACGAAGCCTTTACGGAAATGAGGGCCCGCGGAGCCAATGTCACGGACATGATTATTTTGGTTGTGGCAGCCGATGACGGAGTCAGGCCGCAGACTTTGGAAGTCATCAACCGCGCCAAGTTCACCAACACGCCAATGATTGTGGCTATCAACAAAATAGACAAACCCGAAGCTAATGTAATGAAAGCCAAGCAGGAACTGGCTGGACACGGGGTTTTAACCGAAGAATGGGGAGGCAAAACCATTGCCGTAGAAATTAGCGCCAAACAGGGCATTGGCATAGATAATTTATTGGAAATGATTTTGCTGACCGCGGAACTGGAAAATTTCCGCGCTAACCCCAACGGAAAAACAGTTGGCACAATTATTGAATCTAAAGTCACACATGGCAAAGGCTCAACCGCCACTGCCATTATCCAAAATGGTTGTTTGAAAGTCGGCGACGTTATTGTTGCAGGCGCCGCTTTTGGCCGCGTCAGGAGTCTTGATGACGAAGGCGGCAGGAAACTGAAAGAAGCCGGACCTTCTACTCCAGTGCAAATTTCGGGATTTTCTGAAGTGCCTCAAGCCGGAGACATTCTCCAAAGCGTGGAAACAATTGACGAAGCCAGGCATTTGGCTTTGGCTGCCAAAAAGAAAAACCAGACCCACAGGCTGTCTGCCAACGCCGGTATCCAGGCTGATGTAGAAAACAAAACTTTGAATTTGGTTATTAAGACTGATGTGGCCGGATCTCTGGAAGCCATCACCCAATCTATTGCCAAACTGAAAAACGATGAAGTCAAAATAAATATTTTGAACGAAGGCGTCGGCGAAGTTAACGAATCAGATGTGCTTATGGGCTCTAACTCCAAAGCAACGGTTATCGCTTTTAGGACCAAAGTTAACCCGAAAGCCTTGGCCCTGGCCAAGCAAAAACAGGTCACAGTGGATTCTTATGACGTTATTTATGAACTTATCGAAGACGTGACCAACGCGGTTATTAAAATGTTCACGCCGGAACTGGAAAAAGTTACAACCGGCAAAGCGGAAATTTTGGCAATTTTCAGGACTGAAAAAGGCCAGATGATTATTGGCGGCAAGGTTACGGATGGCCAAATTAAGAAGAGCAACCAGCTGGGCATTATCCGGGACGGCGTGGAAGTCGGCAGGGGAGAAATACTAGAACTGCAACAAAACAAATCTGCAGCTAAGAGCGTGCCGCAAGGCAACGAATTCGGCGTGAAGATTAAAACTTCCGTCAAGCTAAAAGAAGGCGATATTTTGGAAAGCTTCGAAGAGAACATCAAAAAGAAAACATTATAGCTCCTCTACTAAATACTAATTAGTACTAAACATACTAAATCTCATCGAGTAAGCTTAATTAATATCGTTGTTGGTATGAAACTTTAGTACCTTTCGTATTCTTTAGTATTTAGTAGAAAAATTAGTATTTTAGCAGAACTATTTACAAGAACAATAAAATAATATATACTCAAAAGTTCTAACAATGAAGTTAGGCTATTTTATGCATCAACAACCCAAAAGAGACACTAATCGCATAGATAAAGTAAATTCCAAAATCCAGCACGAGCTGGGGCCGATTTTAAAGGAGCATTTAGAAGGCTTGGATGGTTTAGTTACCATTTCTAAAGTGGAGACAAGCAAGGACATGAAGTGGGCTAAGATTTGGATTTCCATTTTCGGCGGGAATGACGACCTTATTTTCAAGCGCATAAATTCGGAAATATACGACATCCAAGGCGAGCTTAACCACAGCTTTACCACCAAAATCGTGCCGCGCTTGCAGTTCTTTTTGGACACCAGCCCGCGTTACGTTGAACACATTGAAGAAGTGATAAAGAAAATACATAGTGAAAATGACATAAATGACAAAAACGACGGAAATGACAAAAATTAGAACTTGCACCTATTTTTGTCATTTTTGTTCATTTTTTTAATTTTTGTCATTATAAGAATAATAATGTTGATGATTGAAAATTTTCTAGCAGCAAAAAAACTTATTGAACAATCGCAAAACATTCTCCTTACAATGCACGAGCGCATGGATGGCGATGACGGCGGCAGCGTTTTGGCTATGGCCGGCTTATTGGAATCTTTAGGAAAAACTGTAACCTGCGCCATAAAGCGGGGAGTGCCGCCATCTTTGTCCTTTTTGCCCGGCATTGAAAAAATTTCTGACGATATTATTTATGACCAGTTCGACTTGGCGATTTTTTTTGGCTGCGCGACCAAAGGCCGCACGGGCAGCGAAAAAATCCAAAACTTAAACACCGTTACCATCAACATTGACCATCATCCGGACAATTCCTTTTTCGGCCACATAAATATTGTTGACCATAACAAGTCTTCCGTTGCGGAGCTGGTTTACGACATGTTCATTGCCAACAAATGGGACATTAACAAAGACACGGCCACATGTTTATTGACCGGACTAATAACTGACACGGGTTCTTTTATGCACAGCAATACCAAAAGCTCGACTTTAAAAACCGCCGGCGAGCTGATGAAAAAAGGCGCGCGCTCCAGCAAAATTATCAAGCATACGTTCAAGAACAAAAACTTAAATTCCTTAAAAGCCTGGGGCAGAGCCATAGAGAATTCCTATTACGACGGCAAGCGCAAAATTATTTTTTCCATGATGACAGAAAAAGATTTCAGCGACATAGGGCTTCTGCCGCCAGCCACCTTTGAAGGCTTTGTGGAGACTTTAAACACCATACCCGAAGCCAAGTTCGCCTTATTCCTCAGGCAGGAAGGAGAACTGATTAAAGGAAGCCTAAGAAGCAGGGTAGAAAAAAATACAGATGTCGCCAAAATCGCCAAGATTTTCGGCGGCGGCGGCCACAGGCAGGCGGCCGGCTTTGCTGTTTTGGGAAAACTGGAAAAAGACGAGCAGGGAAAATGGAAAGTTGCGTAATAGGCTTGCGTTCGAGCTTTTGCATCTACGCGTTTGGATTTAAAAGCTTCTGCGGAAGGGAGAAAAAATGGCTGATACAGTAATGGTAGCTGTAATTATCATTGGAGGATTTATTATCTGGAAACGGCGTAAAAGCAAAAAGGGAGAAAAAAGCCTGCGCTTTACGCCTGAAGAAGTATTTAAACTTGAAAGGCTCGCGGAAAAGCAATGAGGAAATAGCACCTTGCTTCCCGCAGACATCTAAAGCGGCCATGCCTGAGGCATGGCCGCTTATTGTTTTAATATCCTTAAGAATTTTTCTTTGCCGTCTTCATTGCCTCAGCGGAAAAAACCAGGCTCTTAATAAGGCCGTCAATCTTTTTGTCGTAAGACGCATCGAGCAGCGCCCCGTTTTCATCAAATGCATCCTGCGCCCTGGCAAACATCACTGTTTCCCTGATTGCGAACATGGAAAAATTTTCCATTATCGGCCTTAGGTGTTCAATTATCCTGGCTCCGCCAACCGCACCGTCAGAAACCCCGACCAATCCGACCGGCTTATGGTCGAATTCCGGATACAGCCAATCAAGCGCGTTCTTTAAAACCGCAGGGTAGCCGTGGTTGTATTCTGGAGAGACAATAACGAACGCGTCCGCGGCTTTGGCAATCGCACTCCACTTTTGCACGTTAGGGTATGGATATTTTTCCTTTAGAACCGAAGGCGGCAGGGGGCTGTCAAAAAACGGCAAAGGCAGTTCCTTAAAATCCACCAAAACACTTTCGATATTTTTTTCGATCAGTTTCTGCAAAACGTATCTAGCAGGCTTTATACTTTTCCGCCCTTCCCGGATTGTGCCTAACACCACAGGAATATTTAACATAAAATAAAGTGATAATAATTATATTTTTATCTTATCTGAATTAATAGCTGCTGACAAATTTAAAAAACTTCCCTGCTCGGGAAGTTTTTATATTTTGGTGCCCGAGGGGAGATTCGAACTCCCACAGCCTTGCGGCCGCTACCACCTCAAGGTAGTGCGTCTGCCAGTTTCGCCACCCGGGCAAAGAATTAGCTGATTAATTGATTATCAGATTATTTAATTTTGATTTCCGCTTGAATATTATACCAAAACAGCCAAAACAAATCTAGCCCCCTCGCCAAACCTACAAAACAACATCCCAACATTCTCAAGTTTGTTGGGATGTTGTTTAATAAAATTCATACTTGCCATTTCCCGCTTATTCTTGTAAAATATGCCCAAGACCAAAGGAGGCCTAATGCGCGAAGAAATAAGCAAAGGCCTTCTTTAAATTTCTACTAGATTAGGAGAAAATTTCAGATGTCATCCATTTCACGGGAAAGTTTAAGAAAGAACATCATTGTCGCGCTCGATGTCAGCAGCGTGGACGCGGCTTTCGACTACTACGAATCCCTGAACGGCAAGGTAGGTGGTTTTAAGCTTGGGTTCGAGTTCTTCTACTCAACCCTAGTCAACCTCGTCACCAACCCGGACAGCAAAAAGGCGCACGAAGACCTCGATCTAACACGCCACTTCTTCAAGACCCTGGCAGGTACGCCGTTCGGGGACGTAAAACTCTGCGACATCCCTGAAACAGTCAAAAAAGCGTTGCAAAATCTGCTGAAGCTGAACCTGTTGATGTTCAACGTCCATGCGTGGGGCGGTAAACCCATGATGAAAGCGGCTCGGGCTGTGGTGGATGAATTCGCATCCGCCAATCCCGAAAAACCCAAGCCCCTGCTTTTGGCCGTCACCGTTCTGACCAGTATGGACAACAACGACCTGGAAGACATCGGCCTGCCCGAAGAATACCGGGTACCCATGGTCCAAAGCTTGGCCAAAGCAGCCTACGAATGCAATTGCGACGGCGTTATCGCTTCGGCTAAAGACACCAAGGCCATCCGAGAAGTTGTTCCTGACACCAAATTCAAAATATTCACCCCTGGCGTCCGCCTGCCCGGCTCAGCAAAACATGACCAGAAGGCCGTAACAACACCTGGCGAAGCCATCCGCAACGGCGCTGCCGGTGTTATTATCGGCCGCGACATCACCGGTGCTGAAGACCCTGTGGCTGCTGTCGAAAAAATCATCGACAACATCATCGAAGCTGTAAACAATCCTGCCACCGCCTAAACAAGGAGCGCAAAATGCACAGAAAAGCATCATTAGCAGTTTTACTCGAACCCGAAGATTCATTGGCAACACTCAAAAATTGCGACGGCTATTACGACTGTCCTTTAGGGACGAACGGCGAACTACTCGGCCCCTTAGTCGGCTACGCTGGCCGCTACGACGACGGAAACGGCAACAAGCTTCAGTTTGTGGGTTTTAAGTACTACAATTTTGCCCGCGCTGAACGCTTCCCCCATGTCTGCGAAATGTTCGCTGAAGGAATTTGCAGCCGGCTCGCCGGAGAAGGCATTGACTTCGATGTTATTGTCGGCGCGCCAATGGGCGGCATTATCCTTTCCAGCGACATTGCCCGCTTAGCCAATCGCCGGCGCGGATTCATGGAGAAAAAAGTCACCAAGGTGGCCACTCCGACCAGCAAAGAAGAATCTGTCCTAGTTATGGACCGGCACGAACTGTATCTAGGAGAAGATGTAATCCTAGGCGAAGACGTGGTTAACAACATGTCGACCACGGACAAAGCCTGGAAAATCATCACCGAACGCAGAGCGCGGCTGATAGCGATTACCTGCGCTTTCAACCGCAGCGGTAAAACTTTTTTCCAAGCTCCGGACGGCAGCAAGATTCCGATTGTCTGCGACTTGGACATACCCACCAAGCAGTTCCGGCAAGACGACCCCATAGTGGCCGAATATGTGGCTAAAAATCAGGTCGTCTGGCATCCCAAGGACGACTGGAACATTCTCAAGGCAGCCATGGCTTCCGCCACGGCCCAAATCGGCTAGCATTATTCTTCGCTCAACCAACCCTTCCGGGGCGCTTTTATATACAGCGCCCCGGATTTTTTATTTATAAAAACGCCAGGGATAACATCTCCCTGGCGTTTGTCATATTTCATTGCGAGCTCATCCTCCTACAACTTTTTCGCGTACTGGCTGGTTGCTTACAGCCTTAATTGCTTCGCTGATGACCCCTTGGGTTCGCCAGCCGCGCAAGATGGTCACGCTGCCAATGCAAATTGCCTGCACTAGCTCTTGCCCGGCCTCCAGAACCCTATGGACATCTTTTTTCTGCAAAATACCGCCGCCGGCAGCAATGGGTTTTTCCAGCCCGCACTTGGCCGCATCATTTAACCAGTCTTCCAGCAAGGGAAGCAGAACAAAGCCCGACAACCCGCCGCCGCCAAACTTGGCCAAAGGCGATTCCTTACTGCCGAACAAACCTTCCCAGTCAATCTTGTCAGGAAACTTGCCCCACGGAACCGTATTTGAAACACAAGTGGCGTCGTAAGCCGAATGCAGCTCCAGCTTTTTAACAACTTCTGGCCTGGTGGTAAGAGAAAACTTCATCACGATCGGAACACGCAGCCCAGATAGGATATCTAGCACGTTCCATATTTCGCTTATAAAGTCGTTTTCCGTACCATACGACACGCCAGCGTTCGGGCAGGAGACGTTTATCATAACCCCGATACGGGCGTTAAAAACAGGCAGGAACATTCTCAAAATGCGGGCAAATTCCCTTACCTCAAGCAGCCGTTCGTCCCGGGTTTTTTTCACGGCCATGAAAGAAATAAAAAACGGCTCAGTGCGTATTTGCCATTTTCTAAACCTTAATAACCCTCTCAGGCCAGGACCGCTCAAACCTACGGCATTAAGCACCGCCCCCTTCCGCAACCTAACCACCACGCACTTGGGAAATAAGCGGAGAGAGGTAATGCCGTCTTCCTTCATTGGCATATTCCCATCCCGTTGTTCCAAAGTCGTGGTCTTGGCCACGAACGTCATGCCTTTAAAGCGCAAGCCGAACCACCATAAAATCTTGTGGTACCAGTAGCCTTCGCCGAAAAATCCCTGGACGCCGGAGTGGCCCCAAACAGAACCGAAATCAATCCCTCGCAGTACCATTGTATCTCCTTTGGGTTTTTTATTCTCGGATAATCCTAAAATTCAAAGCACCTGAATTTTACTTATCAGACCTAAAATTGTCAATTATTTTCTCCTTGCTTTTTCCGCCGGTTCCCGTATAATGTCCCAAGAACCGTTATTCCAAAATGGAGGAACCTTAAGACTGTGACCAGATTAAAAATCCGCATGCCGGATGATTTTCACCGCCACCTGCGAAGATACGAATTGTTGCCAACCCTGCTGCGCCACCTTGGACCGTTTGCCAGGGCTGTCGTGATGCCTAATGTAAAAAACGACATCTTAGACAGCCGCGACATTGAAGGGTACCGCTTCGAAATTACGTCCTCCTTACCGGCAGGAGTCGATTTTAAACCGCTCATGACCGTTAAGATCACCACGGAAACAAAACCGGATACCATCTTGCAAGCCGCAAAGGTTGGCGCTGTTGCCGCCAAGTATTATCCGCCGCAACTGACTACCAATTCCGGCAACGGCATCCCGGCTGACGATTTTGCCGAGCGCGGCGACCTGTTCGAAGCTTTGCAGCAAGCGAACATGCTTCTGCTTCTGCACGGGGAGCACGACAAATCAGCGCGCTGCATTGACCGGGAAGAAGACTTCCTGAAAGTCGTCCTCCAAATTGCGCAGAGATTCTCCAAACTGCGCGTCGTCCTGGAGCATGTCACTACCGCCAAAGCCATCACCGCTGTAACTTACGAATTTCCAAATAATGTGGCCGCGACCATCACTCCGCACCACCTCAAGCTGACACTGAACGATATCATCGGCGACAACCTTCACCCCCACAACTTTTGCAAGCCTGTTGCCAAATGGGAAGAAGACCGTCTGGCTTTAATCGAAGCGGCGACCAGCGGCAACCCCAAATTCTTTGCCGGCACTGACTGTGCCGCACACCTCAAAGGAAACAAGGAGTGTGCGGAAGGCTGCGCCGGAGTTTTCACCGGCGAATGGGGCGCGTTGCACTACGCTGACATCTTTGACCAAGCAGGCAAACTCGACCGCCTCGAAGGCTTCCTCTGTAAATTCGGCGCGGACTTTTACGGGCTACCTACGAACTCCGGAGAAGTCGAGCTGGTGAAACAGGCAACAATAATCCCTAAAGAAACGGATGGCATTGTACCGTTTCAGGCAGGATTATCGCTTCCCTGGTCATATGAATCATAAGATGCCTTGGAGCGCCGAAAACCTCATAAAGGTTTTCGGCGCTCGTTCTTTTTGGTATAATTTTTTTATGTCACGACATTTCCAAAGAAAAATTGAAGATTTTATATGCGAACATTGCGGCAAAAAGGTTAAGGGCGACGGATTCACCAACCACTGCCCGAATTGCTTATACAGCAAACATGTCGATATTAATCCTGGAGACAGGGCCAACGCTTGCGGCGGCTTAATGAAACCTGTTGCGGTAGAAATAAAATCTGGTGATTACATTTTAACCCACAAATGCGAGATCTGCGGCTTTGAAAAGAAAAACAAAACCGCCAAAGATGATAACTTTGAGGAAATTTTAAAGCTTTCCCAAAGCATTGCAAATTTTTAAGTTTTTTGGTATAGTATCTAGGAAGTTCTTTAATTTTCGGGCGGTTAGCTTCCTCCTTCGCTAAAGCTTCGAAGGACAAGCTTCTAAGATGTCAGCCAAGTAAAATATCAGGTTTACCCTGCGAAGCCTTGGCGAAGTAGGGGCGGTTAGCTCAGCTGGTTAGAGCGCCTCGTTTACACCGAGGAGGTCACAGGTTCGACTCCTGTATCGCCCACCAGCCTACGCTAAAGCTTCGGCTGGCCTTTGGCCAGATGAAATAATAGAAGGCTGTCCGACGAAGCCTTGGCGAAGTCGGACATTCAAAAATAAAAATTTTGCCTCGGTAGCTCAGTGGTAGAGCAGACGCCTGAAGAGCGTCGTGTCGTCAGTTCGATTCTGACCCGGGGCACCACGTACCATTCGCTGCGCTCAGGTGCATGGCGAGGCCACAAAACAAAATCCATTTGGAAATCAAATTATGAATGCCAGGCAGGGTTTTACCCTAATAGAGCTTTTGGTGGTAATTTCAATTATCGGATTACTGTCGTCCGTAGTTCTTGTTGCGGTAAACAATTCGCGGGAAAAAGCGAAAATGACAAAAGCCTTGGCAGATTTGTCCCAATTTTCCAAAGTCTCCCAAATTGCCCAGACAGAATCCAGCAAGCGCCTGATGGACATAACAGGGAGCAACTGCAGCGATTGCATCTGCAGGGGAATGGACATTAGGAATATTTCGATTTCCAGCAGCTGCTTTATCCAGTGGCAAAACGCCTTAACGGCAATTGTAACTGCTGCCGGTCCAATCGGCAAAGGTGCTGGCGCATTACTCCGCGACCCGTGGGGAAGCCCTTACAACCTGGATGAGAACGAGCGCGAGGGTGGATCTAACGATTGCCGGACGGACACAGCAAGATCCGTGGGACCTGACGGGGTATGGGGAACATCTGACGACATAAGTATAGATATTCCTTTAAGCAAAATTCCCTGCCCTTGAAAAAGAAAAAGGATCTTAGTATAATTGAATAAATGCGGCTATGGTTCAATGGTAGAACTTCTCCTTGCCATGGAGAGGATAGGGGTTCGATTCCCCTTAGCCGCTCCAAAAGAAAACGTCTCACCCTTGCGGTGGGACTTTTTCTTTTTAAGAAGGCGCAAGGGGAATCGAACGGGTTGAAACGAGGTTAGACCGCTTCAGCAGAAGCGGGTCGCGACCGAGTGATCAGATGATCCGAGCGGGCGCAGGATTATCTGCAACCCAGGACTACGAGTGAGCCTGCAGGCAAACGAGGACGAAATTCCCCTTAGCCGCTCCAGACTTCGCTAAAGCTTCGTCTGGCTTACGCCAGCAGCAAGGTTTGTCGAAGATTGGATATAAAATAACAAGTATATATTTAAACGAAGTCTGCGCGCCGAAACTTTAGTGAAGGCGGGCTTTTTATGTATTATGCATACATTCTCCAAAGTATAAACTACCCCAAAGAGCACTACGTAGGTTATTCGACAGATTTAAAATCCCGAGTCAAAGCCCACGACTGGGGAGACTCTGTGCATACTAGTAAATTTAAGCCTTGGAAATTGGTATGCTATCTTGGATTTGACAACGAGCGCTCGGCTAGGGAATTTGAATATTATCTTAAAACCGGATCAGGAAGGGCTTTTCTTAAAAGACATCTTTTAAAATAATATCCGACCCTTGTGGTGGGGCTTTTTCTTTTTGGAAAGGTTAAAGATTGATGAGAATACCTTTGGGTTCGACTATTAGTCCTCCGAAGCTTTTCGAAGATCCGACGTAGCCTTGCCTTGCCCGCCATAGCTTTACGCGAAGGCTGGGACGAAGTTGGAAGCGAAGGAGGATTCCTCTTAGCCGCTCCACAAAGAACATCTGTTAATTGCAGGTGTTTTTTGTTTGCTAGAAAGACTGTAATTGCAATAATTGTACCTGACACCTTTTCACCTTCCCTTCGGAACAGCCGCATATACCAGACCGCGATGCGTTCTACCAGCAGGTTTTCCATAAACCCGACTGGCTGATATTGGTCTTTAGTTTTTCCAATAACTGCCCATAGAGCGGCTTTTCGTAGTCGCTTGGCATTTGTTTTAACACCTCGTGCGTTAAGGTATTATAGCGTGTTACGGCCTTGCCTTCGGCTGTTTTGACGCCGCCAAGCTGACCGTTTTGGCGGCTGGCTTCGGCTTGCGTGCTTTCAGAGTTGATTGGTTCCATAGGGTAAATGTTGAATGGTCGGATTTAGACCAATGGTCCAATGGTCGGCGTCCGACCAGTTGTGGCTCGCAGGGCTTAAAAATGGTATAATATTCTCACATTCTAAAACATTAAACTTATAAATAATTTTATGTTCGGTTATTTGCTAAGTGTATTATTCGGAATAGGCATTGGCTACTTCGTCTATGGTCTTTTATTCGGTAAAATGTCTGTATTGGGCAGAATTCCTGGCGGAACCCAAAACGTTGCTCTAACAGGAAACAATACGGTTAATCCTTATTACCTGACTGGTTTAAGGGCACGCTTTACATCTCTTGGCCTAACTCTTGTAATTTCATTATTTGGAATTTTGGCCGTTGGGAGCACGTCCTTTGAAAATTTTCATTTGAGCGAAATCACCAACATTGTCGCAAATAACCCCATTAAATCTTTAACACTTCTGATTGTTACAGTTTTAAGCGCTTGCTTAGGGTTGTACATTAAATCTAGAACTATCACAGGTGATAAAGCGACTGCCGATTCTTTACAATATATGCAGGGCTCAAACCAAAGCGGCGGCACGACTAGGATACTGTAGTTAACAGTTGAACATAACAGGGTAACGCAGGTATATGGAATCGCTTGGACGTAGTTGTCCAATAGGTTCTAATAGCATCAACAATCCCACTCCAAAGAAAAATGCTTCACCTTCATGGTGGAGCTTTTTTCTTTGGAGATGGGTTAGGATAGGAAAACCCCTCAGGTTCGACTGCGCCTCCCGAAGCTTTCTTAATCCTCCCCAGCCTTATGCGAAGGGAAACCAAACAAGCCAAACGTGACGTATGGCTAGACAAAGGCAAAAAGTGTTATAATTAAAACAGGTTTAAAACCGCTAAAATGAAACAAAAAGGTTTTACTTTAATAGAGTTATTAGTAGTCATTTCCATTATTGGATTGTTGTCCACGGTGATTTCTATAGCATTAGCCAACGCGCGCCAAAGAGCGCGCGACACGAAAAGACTGGCCGATGTGCGCCAACTGCGCCTCGCTTTAGATATTTATTACAACCAAAACAACAGCACTTATCCTGATCCCGATCCCAATACGGGAGGTATGTGCGGGGGCTGGAACACATCCAGCTACGACCCGTTCATCACTGCCCTAAAAAATACGGGAGTTACATCTAAAGTTCCGGTCGACCCATTAAACACCGGATCTAACGGATGCGGCATTTATGCTTATCGTTATTATCGCTACTCGCCTGACCCGGGCAACAATTGCGATCCCTGCAAGGGGAAAAGTTATTATGTGTTAGGGATAAATTCCTTTGAAGCCGCGCCTTACCCTCATCCCACCAGCCCGGGATGGAAATGCATCAACCCTTCCAACGGCCAAGTGACCAGGGACTGGCAGCAAGAATTTTCCTGGGTTGTCGGGAAATGCGAATAATCAAATATTTAAACTTATGGATATTTCCGAACAATTAGATGAACAAGCGGCTGACTTCCGCGAGTTCAATACCCAACCCGAAACAAAGAGAAACGAAAAACCCCTGCCACCTCTTCCGGTAAAGCAACCTAGGCGCGCTGTTTCACCAGCAACTGCTGTTATTGCGTCTATTATTACCATTATTGTGGTTGTGGCAACACTTTTGTTCTTACAAAACCGCAAAACCCCTCCTCCTTCCAACCTTCCTCCCCACCAAAATTACCCGGCAAACCTCTCTTCCCGGTGAAAAATACCCCATCTGTTTGATGGGGTATTTTTATAGGATACGGCAAATCTGATTGCAATAAAAATTTATTTCCCTTAAACTTAAGCTAGGAAGCGGTCTCAAAACTTGCTTTTCAGGCGATATTTTAGAATTTCGAGACAGTCGGGCATAATAAATTTTGATGTTTAGCCGTAATCATGCCTCATTGGGCTTAGCCCAATGAGGAGACTGACCGGAAGCTAAGCAGAGAAATTTTTATGGCCGAATGACCGAAATTCTAAAATTGCAGCCAAAATGAAGTTTTGAGACAGCTTCTAAAATAAATCTTAAACGAAACAAACATGACCAACCAACAAGCGCTTGATTTAATTAAGCAGCACCTAGCTTCCGGCAAAACGCCTGATGAAGTCAAGCAAACCATGCTGGCCGCAGGTTTTACCGCGGCCGACATTGAAGAAGGCTTAAAAATCGCCGCGGAACCGCAAATCCCTGGCTCAACACCGCACACTGCGCTTCCTTCCGCTCAAGGACAACTGCCGAGCGCCCAAGAGCTCTTGCGCCAAGCTTGGGAATTCTACAAAAAATATTTTTCGCTTTTAGTGCCAATTTACGCCATACCCTATGCCGTAACCTTAGTTTTCGTTCTGCTCTCCAGCGGAATTAAACATGGCGGAAGCTTAGCAGCAGGCTTAATTGGTTTAAGCGTAATTGTTTGGGTTTTAATGGTTATAATGTGGATTTGGGCAGAAGCCGCCATTCTGTTCGCCATAAAAGACCCGGAACCCAACATGAACGTTTCTGCCGCTTTAACCAAAGGCCGCGCCAAAATATGGCCAATGTTCATAACTGGCCTATTATCCGGTTTGGCAGTTTTGGGAGGTTTTATCCTTCTTATTATTCCTGGGATAATTTTTGCCCTTTGGTTCAGCCAATCCGCATATATAGTAGTATCCGAAGATTTAGAAGGCACCAAAGCCTTAAGCCAAAGCAAAAAATACGTTAGCGGCCGCCTGGGAGCCGTGTTTTGGAGAGGTTTTGTCCTGGTTGTAATCTCCATTATCATTTCCGCAGTGATTAACTCTATAGCGGGTGCCATTTTTGGCAGCCAAGGCACCCAAAGCGAGGTTGAAAGGGCGCTGGTTAATGGAATAGTCACGGTTTTTTGGGCGCCGTTTGCCACGGTTTACGGCTACAAGCTTTACACTTACCTAAAAAGATAACAAGACTTGTTGCTATAACAACCCCGCCCTTTAAAAAGGCGGGGTTTAAATTTTTGGCTTACTTGTCAGATTTGTCTATTTTCTTGAGCAAAAATTTGTTTTATGGCTTATACAAGCGATATTTTGGCAAAAAACCGTTGACTTAAAGGGAAAAAGAGCGTATAATGATTCCAGAAAGTGCTAATTGGCACTCTTTTTTAATAACACGAAATAAGCCAATCTAAGCCAACTTTCGCTAGGTACCATAATTAAAGCTAGTTTCTTTAGTCTAAAGCTTATGGTACCGCGGCTGTTGTATCCACTTCTCACCATTTCACCCTAGCCTTAAAAAAGCTAGGCGAGAAGCCTTGGATGCAGGTCCACAGTCGTTCCTTAAAAACCAGATGGTTTGTTCCGCTTGAAGCGGGATAAACATTAGGGGAGAAAGGAGTTTGATTTTAAAAATGAAAGCTCTTTTTAACCTTGAACCTGCATTAGAAAAAAGCTTTGTCACAATGGCTTTGCTCTGCTTAGTGTTAATAGCCTATCCGCAGCATTTGTTGATGGCCGCTAACGTGCAGGAAAAAGGAAGTAATCAGGCTTTAGTCTTTGAAATCAAAGATCCAAGCTTAATAGCAAGTATAACGAACCCTAGCTCTTTAACATACGACCAAATCGTTGAAAACGATCCATTAGTTCCTAAACTCCAAGATTATTTGGTAAAGTATAATTCTCCGCTGGCGCCTTACGCTGCGGAAATTATCAAACAGCCCCAATGGCAGAGAGCCTTAGCCATTTCCTGGGTGGAAAGCAACTTCGGCCAGCACTGTTACGATAACAATTGTAGCGGTATTGGCGTAGAACCGGGACATCCGTCCTGGCGCAAATATGCCACCAAACTGGACTGGTTTAAGGACATGAGCCAATTATTGGAAAAGCCGATATACAAGGAACGCTATACCACCTTCGAAAAGATGAGAGGTATTTACGTTTATCCGGGAAGCTCTTCCTGGGTGTATGGGGCCAAAACCAAATACGCCGAATTAATGGCTTTGGAAAAAGAAGCTAATGAAGAAAGGCAGCTGGCTGCTGAAAACTCAACCACGGTAATTACCGCGGCTTCCCAGAATCCGGAATTAGCCAGCTTAACCAGAAAATAATTGTAAAATGAAACCCCGCCTCTCGTGAGAGGCGGGGTTGTTTTGTAGATGGTGCCCAGGGAGGGAATCGAACCCTCAATCCCTTGCGGGCGACAGATTTTAAGTCTGTAGCGTATACCAGTTCCGCCACCTGGGCATTTATTATATTTTACCCTTCGACTTCATTCCGATAAATCGGAATTCCGCTCAGGGCACTCGACTCGTTTCGAAACGCGGCTGGTTGAGGCCGTAACACGGCAGAAATCACGAGCGAGCTTTGACTTAATGTCAAAGCGAGTCGAGTGGAGGCCGAGACGGGAATCGAACCCGTGAGTGGGAGTTTTGCAGACTCCTGCCTTACCACTTGGCTACCCGGCCAAAAATTGATCAAAAAGCAACTAAGGCTACTTAATTCTAATTGAATTTTGCAAATTTATCAAGAGATATGGTTGACAAGCAAAATAATTCTTGGTACATTAGTTTTGTTATTATTTTTTGAGAGAGGTGAAATATTTAAGCAACCACCCCAACACCATCCATTACCAATCAAGTCAACCCAATGGCTTAATTAATTGTAAACGGATTCCTTAAAGAATGCGTTTTTATTTTTACTCAAAGTAAGCATTGACAATTTCATCCGCCTCATATGAAGGTATTAAACCTGCATTTGCTCCTCGGCTCGCTTATCCCGCTGGCGGGATAGACTCGCCTACGTCGCAAATAAAATAAACGGTTATTAATTAATTTTTTTAACAATTGCCTATGACCACCAAAAGCGCGGCAAAAAAGAAAAATGGATTCAGGAAATTCTGGAAACTTGGGATTGAAGAATACAACACCCAAAATTTTGACATTGGCCCGGACGGCGAGCTGATCGTCAGGGAAGGAAATTACCAGTACAATATTTTTGACATCATCAAAAAATACGGCACATCCACGGAAATAGTTTTCCCGACAGTGATAGAAAACCGCGTGCGCGACCTGATTGAAACGTTCAACGCCTACATTAAAGTTTTGGGCTACAAAGGCAAGTTCTTTTACCATTACGCCATGAAGGCCAACCAGACCAAGGAGTTTGTGTTGCCGGCAGTAGCCGAAGGCGCCAACTTGGACGTGGCCAGCGCCAACGAATTGTTTTTGGTCAAAAGGATGATTGAGCAGGACAAATTCAACGCCAAAATCCGGGTTATCTGCAACGGCCCGAAAACCGAAAAATACATCAGCCTGATTGAAGAGCTGAAAACCAAAGGGTTGGTGGTTATTCCGATCATCGAAGACTACAAAGAACTGGAACGCATGGACAAATTCAAAGGCGAAGTCGGCATTAGGGTCAACTTGGACATAAAAGTACAGGCGCACTGGGACAAAAAATTCAACCGCTACGGGTTTACCGAAGAGGAATTGCTGAAAATCGGCAAGGTCAGGAACTTGTCCACTTTGCATTACCATATTTCCAAGCAGATAGAAAGCGTCCAGGGTTTTGTAAAGCCTTTAAAGCGCGCTTTGGCGCTTTACGCCAAGATGAAAGAGAAAAATCCGCAGCTGGATACTTTGGACATTGGCGGCGGGGCAGGCGTGCCGTTTGAAAAGAAAAAACATTTTTATACCGGCCGAAGCCTGGTGCAGCAAATTGTCAAAACCGCCAAGAAAGAATGCGACAAGCTGCAAATCAGGCACCCCAACTTAATTGTGGAATGGGGGAGCTACGTGGCAGCGCCGGCGCAAGTTACCATCTATAAAATTTTGACCCAAAAAGACGTGGGCAACAAAGGCAATGTGAAATGGTATGTTGTTGACGGCAGCTTTATGAACGACTTGATTGACACCTGGGCCATCCACCAAAAATGGCATGTTATTCCCATTAACCACATGAACACCAAAAAGCTCGACAAGGTTTGGCTGGCCGGATCTTCCTGCGACAGCGACGATAAATATACGGCTGGCGGCGACTCTATTCTTTTACCAAGATTGGATGAGCTGGATGAATTATATATCGCCTTGCTTGATACCGGCGCCTACCAGGATTCCCTGGCTTCCCACCACTGCTTGCTTTCATCTCCGGCTAAATTAATTGCCCAAAACGGGGAAATTAAAGTGGCCCGCAAGCGCGAAGCTCCGGAAGAAGTCGGAAAATTATTTGGATGGTAGGAGAAATGGCAAAAACGACGGAAATTAAAAAAATGACAAAATTAAACTGCCCGAAACCTTAGGTTTCGGGCAGTTTTTATTTTAAATAAAACTTACTTTGTTTCTTCAGAAGAAGGAGCAGCTTGTGCAGCCTCTTCTTTTGGAGCTTCTTCGGCCTCTGTTTTCTTCTTTGGCGCTTCAGTCAAAGCCTTCAAAGATAATCCCAAGCGGTGTTCTGCCGGTTCAATGGAAATTATCTTGAATTCTTTTTCATCGCCAGGCTTTAAGAACTCTTCCGGATTCTTTACGGTCTCATGGGATAATTCCATAATGTGGGCCAAGCCCTGGATGTCTTTATCCAATTCCACGAAAACGCCGAACGGCATAATCTTGGTAATTTTTCCAGTAACCTTCTGGCCGATTTGATAGCGCTTTACGGCTTCCAGCCAAGGATCCTGCTGGAGCTGTTTGATAGACAGGGACACGCGGCCTTTATCAATGGAAATAATTTTGGCGGTGACTTTCTGGCCGACTTTGACAATATCTTTTGGATTTTCAATTCTCTGCCAGGCTAATTCGGAAATGTGGACCAAGCCTTCCAATTCGCCGAATTTCACGAACGCGCCAAAATCCACTACGCCGGTAACAGTACCTTCCACAACTTCGCCAATCTTAAGTTCGCCGAGCCTGTTTTCCATTTCTTTTTCAAAAACTGCTTTTTCGGAAACAATGAGTTTTTCTTCGTTGGAGTCAGCGGTTATAATTTGTACATCGAACGGCTGGCCGACATAGCTCTGTAATACGCCCAAAATCTTGTTCTTGTCGCCATCTTCCACGCGCGGATAATGTTCCAGAGACAGCTGCGACACCGGCAAGAAACCGACCACGTTGTTGATTTCCACCATCAATCCGCCTTTGTTGGCTTCCAAAATCTTGGTGCGGATGACTTCTTTGCTGTCGAGCTTGGCCTTTAAGGTCTGCCAGACTCTTTCCTGGCCGGCCTGGCGCAGGGACAACTCGACAATACCTTCTTTGTTTTCCGGTTCAACCACGGAAACAAAAATCTTGTCGCCGGGCTTTAAGGAATTCAAAGTCGCTTCGTCGTCGTAAAGTTCGCGGCCGCGGACCACGCCAACGCCGTAACCTTCCAAGTCAACGTAGACTTCGCTTTTGCCAACGGAAATTAAAGTCCCTTCCACCATGTCGCCGGGCTTTAAAACTTTTATCTCCACGCCGCTGGAAATCAGCTCAGTCATGGTCTGGGCTTTTTGCGCGGCAGGGGAGATAACCGGAGCTGCTTGTGTATTTTCTTCCATATAATTAATACTCTTTTCTTTAACCAAAAAAGTAATTGACAAAAATGACATAACTGACAAAACGGCTTTAGCCGTCCCGAACGAAGTGAGGGATCTATCAGAGCCTTGCACAGAAATCCTTCGCTCGGATGCACTCGCTCAGGATGACGCCCAAGGCGTCAATTTTGTCAATTATTTAAATTTTTTAAATCATGTCAATCGGCAATGTTATTATAACCAAATAAAAAACAACGGCTAATCGTTGTTTAAATAACAGATTATAAATACCGATTTTTTGGTTAATTGTTAAAAAGTGCTTGTTCTAAGGCTTATTTAGGGATTAATATTAATTGATATTTCTAAAGCACTTTTGCCAAATAAGCATTAAGATTATAGCATTTCTAATAAATATTGTCTATAAAAATTTTTTAAAATAATTTTTAAAAAATCTGTTATAAACATGGGGCATATTTCTAAAAAACCTTTTTATCGTGTAAATATTAGCGATTTTTCATTGACAGTTTAAAAAAAATATGCTATTATAAATACAAAGCTACAAAGTTTCCGAAACAAAAATTAAAACAAATTTTTAAAAACTAGCCATATGGCTGTGAGCCTATAAGGACAATTGTCCTTTTTATTTTATGCCGCAGCGGTATTATTTTAAGTTTTGGCTGAGTTTGCTTGCCTATGAAATCTGTACAAAATTTTAAAAAAATTTTGGCTGTTTCCGCAATACTGGCCTGGGTATTTTGCAATCAATCCGGCTCTGCAAGAGCATCTGGCAATCAGTTGACCCAGGGACAAGGAGGCGTAATTCAGTATAATAGCAATTCTTCTAATTACCAGCTTAAATCGGAAGTCGGCAATCCAGCCAGCGGGAACTCGACTAGTACGAATTATATTGTTAATCATGGGATGTATTGGGAAACCGCGCAAAATACTACAGGCACCCAAGAGAACCCGGTAAGCGCCGGGGGCGGCAGTGTACCGACAAATCCCGAACCAAATCCCATTATCCCGTCTGAACCCGAAAAAAATAACGGATCTCCAAGCAATACTAACAAAGAAAATCCTCCAGCGTCTCCTTTAGGGCCTCCTGTTCCTGGTTTTCCGGCACAAAATGGCATAGCACCAACACCGGTTGAGGCAAATAAATGGCCCGAAGCGTCCTCCAACGTTAAACCATCTTCTGGCAACCTTATTTCCCAGCTAGTTACAAAAAAGGATTTGCTTAAGAATACAGTAAAGAGCATGGCAAACATATTAAATTCTGTTTTGTTGCCGGTTGTGGTTGTTGGGCAATATTCGATTTTTGCAGGTTTTGCTGGGGGTTTAGGTGAGGGATGGCTGTCTGCCCTCAGGCTTTGGCAAGCTTTTGCCGGTTGGTTCGGCTTGCGCCGCAAGCCGAAGTATTGGGGCACGGTTTATGACAGTAAGACCAAACAGCCGTTGGATCCTGTGATTATGCATCTTGTTGATGCGGAAACTGGTGCCAGCGCAGGCCAGATGATTACAGATATGGCTGGACGGTATGGTTTTATGGCTAAACCCGGACGTTATAAAATCCTGGCAAAAAAAACCAATTATGCGTTTCCCTCAACAAGGATAACCGGGCAAAACGATGAAATTTTTGACCACTTATACCATGGAGAAATAATAACCGTACAGGACGAATCAGATGTAGTAGCGCCAAATATTCCAATGGATGCCTTGGCCTACGATTGGAACCAGGAAGATAAGCAAAAATACATTAAACTGCATCCTTTGTGGGATCTGGCGGTTAACGCCGCTTTCAACACAGTATTTTGGGCCGGATTTTCATTTACTGCGTTTACTGCCTGCTTTGCGCCCGCTACGGTGTATTGGATATTTTTATCCATTTATTTGCTCATCTTAGTCTTACGGCAAATGGCGCGCCGAGACCGTCTATGGGGAAGGGCGTACGACTCCAAAACACACCTTATAATTTCCGGGTTGGTTTTTGAACTCAGTTTTCCCAACATGCCATTTGTGGTTTCCAAAGCGCGCAGCTCTTCGGAAGGAAAATTTTTCCTTAAAGCAACGCCGGGAGTATACAAATTAACCGTAAAAGATGAAAAAACCAAGACAGTGGTTAGCGTGTCAGATGTGGTGATTGGGAAAAAGGGTATGTTAACAGCAAACTTGGCAATTTAGCCACAAAAATGCAAAAATCAAAAACAAAAATAAGAAATAAGAATAGATGAAATTTAAGGTTACAAAATTCACAACATTGCCGTTTCATAGCGGAAAAGCTTTGCTGATGCGCGTTGCTTTGGGTTTGGCGGCTCTGATGGCGGTGGGAGTTTTGGCATACGGAAGCGCTCCCACCCCCCTGCAGGCGGCCGTTCCAAACTATGTCAATTATCACGGCCGTTTGCGGGACTCTTCCGGCAAGCCGGTAAGCACTGCTGTCACTATCCAATTCGCGCTTTATAATAGCGGAGAGTCAGGGTCGGTTGCTGACAGCCCATCCAAGACAGGACCTTTGTTGTGGACTGAAATTTACGACGGCTTGTCCGAAGCCTGTCCAAAAGTAATTCCTGACAGCGAAGGGTATTTTTCTGTTGAACTGGGATCTTGTATAAGCTTGCCTAGATATCTTAATTTTTCCAAGCCTTTATATTTGGGGCTCAAAGTGGAGTCTGATGACGAAACCACCCCCCGCCTGCTGATGACCACTTTTCCATATGCGTTTAATGCGGCAACCGTGGGTGATAATATTATGGCCACTACTACGCCTACGGCCGGGCAACTGCTTGCCTTGGATTCGGGTTTGAACTTTAACATAAACACCGGCTCGTTTTACGGAGCTTCGCTAACCCTTGCCAGCACTACGGCAACCTCTGCCATTGCAGGCAACTTGCAGGTAGGCAACCTTTCGCAGGTTAACGGGGTAACCTACAACTGGCCTGCAGTGCAGGGCGGAACCGGATCGGTTTTAACCAATGACGGATCGGGTAATCTTTCCTGGTCTGTTCTCGATTCGTCGGGTTCCTTGCTGCCGGCAGGCGGCAATGGCGGATCAGTAATGTACTATACAGGCAGAGGATACAACCTAACCAGCAGCGGCCTAATGGGGCAAGTTCTGACATCTTCCGGCTCTTCCACCGCTCCCACATTCTTAGATTTGCGCTCCCTATTGACCAACGGGGGCAATATTGTCATTACCGGAACCACCACGCCTACGATTGCCGTAACTAATGCGCCAAGCTTCAGTTCGGTAAACGGGCTTGGCATTACTTCGCTGTCGGATGGTTTTACTCTTTCAGGCGGGGCTGCGTCTCGCACGTTTACGGTAACTGGCGGCAGTGTAACTATTATTGGCCACGGCCATGTGCTGACTTTAAACAGCGATATCACTCTTGATCAGGACTTAAACGCAACTTCCACGCCAGGTTTTTCTTCCCTTAGGTTAAATAATCCTTTGGCTATGCTTTATGGCGGCACCGGGTCCTCTCAATTTTCCAAAGGGGCGGTGCTTTATGGCAACAACACCGGATCGCTGCTGTCAACACTTCCTCCTTCTCCGGGGCAGGTGCTGATTGGTGATAATTCCGGCTTGCCGGTATTTATGACTATTAAGGGTGACGGTACGGTTGATACTGCCGGAACCTTTACGCTTGCGAACACATCAGTGACTTCAGGTACTTACGGAAGCCCTTCAAGCGTGCCAGTCTTTACCGTGGACAGCAAGGGCAGGTTAACCTCGGCGGCTAACGTGCCTATTTCTGGCGTGGCTCCCGGGGGAGCTGCGGGCGGGGATTTGGCGGGCAATTTCCCTAATCCGACAGTGGCCAAGATAAACGGCGTCGGCTTGAGCGATGTTACTGCGGGTAATGGATATTTGTTGATTGGCGGCGGAACAGTATGGGAATCTCACTTGCTATTTGGCGACGCTTCGGTGGACGCCAATGGCCGTTTGGATTTAACCCTTACCGGGGCTACCGCAGGGACATTTGGCGGAGCTGCATCGATTCCGGTAATCTCCGTCGATGCCAAGGGTAGGATTATTTCGTCTTCCCAGGTACCGCTGCTGGTTTCTCCTGAACAGTTCAGCTCTATAGTTCCAGTAGCTAAAGGCGGGACCGGGGCGACGAGCCTTACAGGAATTTTAAAGGGTAATGGCACTTCCTCCGTAACCTCAATTACCGCGCCGACTTCAACCGTACCCCGCTTTATTGATTCTGCCACGCTTGGTGCAGGGTCCATTTACGATACGGGAAGCAAAGTGGGTATTGGGACCACTATGCCGAATAATTTTCAGCTGCAAATTGTCGGCAATGCGGGACCGGATATAGATAATGCTTATAACTTAGGTTCTGCCGGCATCCGCTGGTCCGGCGTGTATGCAGCGAATGTGGATGCCCTGACAATATCGCCGGTCTCCATCACGACACGAGACAACAGCTTTAACTGGAGCGGCACAACGCACCGCCTTGGCATTGGCACCACGACCCCCCAAGGAGTTTTGGGTGTGGTCGGAGATGTTGTTATTGATGGCAGGTTGGTATTAAATAATGCGCTGACTCCGGGAGGCGATGCCGGTACTGCAGGTTACGCTCTGGTTTCCCGCGGTTCGGGCCTGGCCCCAGTATGGCAGAGCCTGAACGCGGCTTTGAATTCCAACGCAATTTTGCAGGGCGGTAATAGCTTTGCTGCCACCACAACCATTGGTACTACCGACAACTATCCGCTGGCCTTTGAAACCAACGGCAGCGAAAAATTAAGAATTACCCAGGCTGGCAATGTAGGCGTAGGAACTATCAATCCGGCTGGATTTAAACTGCAGATTGCCGGAGATGTTGGCCCTGACAGTAACGGAGTTTACAATATTGGTTCTCCTGCCCTCCGTTATAACAATGTTTATGCAAATAATTTTGCCGGAGCGATTACTCCGACCGGGTTTACCGCCGGTTCGGTGGCTTTTGGCGGAGTGTCCGGAATTTTATCACAAGACAATAACCTGTTTTGGGAAAACTCGACTAAACGGCTGGGGGTTGGAACTTCCACGCCCCAACAGACTTTGAGCGTGGGCGGTAATATTTACTTGTCCGGCGCCTTTATGCCGGGCAATAATGCCGGTACCTCGGGGCAGCTTTTGGTATCCCAAGGTCCGGGCGCTGCTCCGGTTTGGCAGGGGATCGACATGGTTACGGGCGGTATGATTCTACAAAACGGCAATAGTTTTGCCACGACTACTTCAATCGGCACCAATGACAATTACCCGTTAACTTTTAAAACCAATGGTAACGAGAAGATAAGAATAACTCCATCCGGTTCAATGGGAGTTGGCACCGCGAGTCCTACGGTTTTTAAATTACAAGTTGCCGGAAATATAGGGCCTGATGCAGATGCCGCCTATAGTTTGGGTTCTAGCGCGTATCGGTGGACAGATGTGTACGGACAAAATTTACGCGGCGATATCTACCCGACCGGTTTTACTTCAGGATTCTTGGCGTTCGGCGGCGCTACCGGCAAGTTAAGCCAGAGTAATGATTTGTACTGGGACAATGCGGCCGGCCGCTTCGGAATCGGCACCTCAACGCCGCAACAAAGTTTGTCCGTAAATGGCAGCATCTCTTTAACCGGGGCGCTAATGCCGGACAATAATGCCGGTGCCTCCGGTTCGCTGCTGGTTTCCCGCGGTCCTGGTTTGACTCCGGTATGGCAAAATGTCAATACGGCCATCAATAGCGCTGCGCTGATGCAGGGCGGTAATAGTTTTGGTGATACTTTGTCTCTTGGTACGAAAGATAATTATCCGCTGGCATTTATCGTTAATGGCATCGAACAGGCAAGGGTGAGCAGCGCAGGAATAGGAATTGGTACTACCAGTCCTGCTTATCCTCTTGATATCAATACGGGCAGTTGGGGCGTGCGCGTGGGAAGCGTGAATGATATCAGAATTTCCCCGACTACAATTACTGCATTTACTAACAACACGCCGACCACCCTGACTTTGGGAGGGCCGGTGCAGATTTCAGGCAACACGACCATTTCAGGTCTGGGAAACGGCGTTGTACATTCTGATATTTCCGGGAAACTTTCCACCTCGCTTTTGAATATGTCAACTGAAGTTACAAGCATGCTGTCTGTAGGAAACGGAGGCACTGGTGCCACATCTTTCGCTTCAAACGGCGTGATATACGGTAACAGCTCTTCGGCTTTACAGGCGACGCTGGCGCCGTTGCCCGGCCAACTGCTTATAGGCAATACCGGCGGCACTCCTTCTTTTACCACTATTTCCGGCGACGCCACGATAACTCCGACGGGATTGTTCAGTCTGGCATCCACGGCAGTGGCGGCAGGCACGTATGGAAGCGGCGCATCTATCCCTACGTTTACGGTTGATAGCAAAGGCCGGATAACGTATGCCACTTCCACTTTGCTTTCCGGCATGCCGCCGGGAGGAACGGCAAGCGGTGATCTTTCCGGCAGCTATCCCGGTCCTACTGTGACTCGAATTAACGGCGCGCTGTTGGGTGTCACTTCTCCGACTGCCGGAAATATCCTTATTGGCGATAGCTCAGCCTGGCAGACAAAATTTTTATCAGGTGACGCCACTCTTGATTTAAACGGAGTACTGACTCTCACCAATACAACAGTAGCCCCAGGGACATACGGCAGCGCTGTTAATGTCCCGGTGCTTGTCGTGGACAGTAAGGGAAGAATCACAAGCGCCAGCAGCACTAATCTGTCCGTACCGGCATCAGTCATTACATCAGGCGTGCTTCCGGTTATTTATGGAGGCACCGGGGCCACTGGCCTGACAGGTATCTTAAAGGGTAACGGCACCTCTTCCGTAAGTTCGCTGACTGGCATAGCAAATTACACGGCCCGCTGGACAGATGCTTATACGTTGGGATCTGGCGCGGTATTCGATAACGGCACCAATATATCCGTTGGCACCAACACTGCCGCTTCGTTATTTAACGTCGGCACTAATAATGATTTCCAAATAAATTCGGCCGGCGACATAGTTCGCATTAACGGCGTAAGTTATAACTGGCCAACTGTACAAGGGTTAAACAGCACTTATTTAAGAAATGACGGGGCAGGGCACTTATCTTGGACCTCGGCAACTGGCGGTACTCCGCCGGTCAACAACGGTATTGCAGGCCGGTTTGCTTATTATGCTGCCGCCGGTGCCGTGGTAAGTGACCAACAGATTTTATACACCGACGGGACAAGTATTGGTATTAATACTACCACACCTAAAGCGGTCTTATCCGTAGTTGCCACCAGCACGCTTGATGCATTTGATGTGGCTTCTGTTGCCGGAACTTCATTGCTGCGCGTCGCTGCCAATGGCAACGTGGGTATTGGGACAACCTCCCCAGTGGCCACCCTGGCCGTAAACGGTGGGGCATATCTGGGCGGCAACCTGTCTTTACAAGGAACAATCAACGGAAATACGATTTCTGCCGGCACGGGAGCGTTGAATTTAAATACCTATACATTAAATCTGGCGGGTAATACGGCTTTGAACCAAAACCTGACCACCACTTCCACTCCGACTTTTGCCGGCCTGACTCTTTCCACTCCGACTACCACCATAAATTCCGTATTATACTCCTGGCCTTCTGCTCAGGGCTCTTCCGGCCAGGTCCTGACCAACAATGGCAGCGGCAGCCTGTCCTGGACCACTGTAAGCGGCAGTTCTTCAATCAACCCTTGGGTATCAAGCGGCACCATTGTGTCTTTGGCAACCTCTACCAACAGCGTCGGAATAGGTACATCCACCCCCACTGCCCGATTAAGCGTGTCCGGCAGTATCAGTAATGTGCTTGATGGAAATTCAGGCATAACACAGGTGGGTACATTAGGCGTTTACGGACGTTCCTTGTATGTTTCCGGTAAGTACGCTTATATTGCTGACGACAGTGCCAATGCTTTGCGCATAATCGATATCTCTAATCCTAAAAATCCGGTCGCGATATCTACCACCACGATAGGGTCAACGCCTAGAGGTATTTACGTTTCGGGAAAATATGCCTATATACCGAGTTATACCAATAATACCATTAGTATTTTTGATGTTACCAACCCTAAAGCCCCTGTCCAGGTCGGTTCCGCAGGGATAACAAGCCCCTATACCGTGTTCGTATCCGGCCGCTATGCATACGCAAACAGTACTACCACTATGGCAGTGATAGACGTTTCCAATCCATTGGCTCCTGTCCAGGTCGGTGCAGTTGGGGTAGGGTCCACTCCCATGTCTATATACGTATCCGGCCACTATGCTTATGTGGCCAATTACGGCTCAAATAATATTTCGGTGATTGATATATCGAACCCCGCCTCCCCGGTATCCGTGGCAACAGTTGGCGTAGGTTCTGGCCCTGAATCTGTCTTTGTCTCCGGCCACTATGCTTATACCGCAAATGCGAATAGCGGCAACATGTCGATTGTCGATATTTCCAACCCGACTTCCCCGACTTTCATCACTTCTATCAACACAGGAACAAGTTCATTCGGCGTGTTCGTATCCGGCCGCTATGCCTACGTTGCCAATAATGGAAGCCAAACTATTTCTATCCTTGACGTATCTAACCCCGCCTCCCCCGTACTTATTGGCAATAAATCTGCGAATGGTGCATTATGGGTATTTGTATCCGGCCGCTATGCCTATGTGGCCGGTGGGAGTTTAAGTGTTTTTGATATCTCCGGCGTTGAGACGACTTCCTTGCTCGCCCATAGCGCGGAAGTGGGAAACCTTCAGGTTACCAATGATATTTTGACCCAAGGCCAGCTGCAAGTTACGGGAGGATTACAGGTTGCCCAGGGTGCGGAATTCTTAGGGGCAACAGCGATTAATTCAACTACTACAAACAGTTCTGTTTTTAAAATTAGCGCGGGAAACAATGCTAATATTATGACCGTATCAGGTAACGGCAATGTGGGAATTGGAGCATCAACTCCTCTAGACAAACTACACGTATACAACGGCAATATCTTGCTGGAAGAAAATTATGGTGTTGCAGTTAACGATGCCCAAGCTGGCGTCATCCCAATGCTGCGCTATAATGCAGGTAATGACCAGTTACAGATTGGCACTACCACGGCCAACGGCTTAACCGGCGGCATCACCTTTGACACTGCCGGAGAATCAGCCACTGCGTTAATTATTACCAATGCCGGCAACGTCGGCATCGGCACCACCACCCCCACCCTAGGCCCCTTGGTCATGAACAGTGGGGCTTACGTTACGGCCGGGGGAGTCTGGACCAATGCTTCGGATGTGAATTTGAAGGAGAACTTCGCTAGCGTGATAACTGCCTAATGGCTTTAGCTAACTCTGGATTTTTCTCTTTTGGAAGCGGATAAGTTGCCATGTTAAACGGCTTGCTCGCAGTACCATTAATCATCAGTTTGGTATAAGTGACAAACCTATCTATATTAATCAAATCAAACTGGTTAAAGGTCGGGGCGTATTCTTTGGCCAAAACTTCCGCGTCCTCTGCTCCGGTCCTGAATGTTATCATTGTGCCGGCGTTGCCGAATACTGCATCCCGCAAATCCTTGCTTCCAGCGCCCTGCGCGCCTGCCTGCTGTTCTAACTGCCCCAAATACTGGTGTGCAATAACCAAATTCAGCCGGTATTTCCTGGCTTCGGACAAAATTGAAGAAAATGCGTCAGTGATAAAATTCTGGAACTCGTCCACATACAGGTAAAAATCGCGGCGCTCTTCTTCGGGGGTATCGGCGCGAGACAATGCCGCCATCTGGATTTTGGAGACAAGTATTAAACCCAAAAGCTTGGCGTTTATTTCCCCAGTCCTTCCCTTAGATAAGTTTACCAGCAAAACCTTGCCTTCGTCCATAACCTTGCGTATATTAAACCCGCTCTTGGGCTGCCCGACAATGTTGCGCATCATGGTATTTTCCACAAACCTGCCGACTTTGGAAATCAAATAGCCCAGCATTTCGCTTTTATGGAAATCACTCGTTTTGGCCATTTCTTTTTCCCAAAACAGCTTAACCACATGGTCTTTGACTTTGGACAGCTTGTATTTTTGGAATTGCGGATCAGTAAAAATCCTGGGGATGTCAGTAATAGTTCCAGGATGCTCGTCGTCTGCCATCAGCGTAAGCATGGCGTTTCTCATGTTGTGCTCGAACATGGGTCCGAGCATAGACGGATCGGTCACTAATTTATAAAAGATAGATATCATTTCCTGGACTGCGAAATCTTTTTGTTCCTCACTGTCCACGTCAAGCATGTTAAGCCCTAAAGGCCTATCCATATCAAAAGGCTCAAATACGATAATATCTTCGGCCCGCTCTTTGGGAGCGCGCGACAAAATATCTTCCACCAAATCGCCGTGCGGGTCTATCACGCACAAACCTTCGCCGTTTTTTATGTCCTGAATGGCCATGTTAGCCAAAAGCACGGATTTTCCGCCGCCGGTGCGGCCCAAAACATACGTATGGCGGCGGCGGTCGTTGCGCTCAATATAAATTGGGGTTTCCACGCCGCGATAAATATTTTTGCCAATGAGCAGCCCTTCTTGGGGCGCATTAATCGGCGGCGGCGCTTTTTTGCTTTGCAGCCATTTGATGTTCGGCGTTTCAATAAAAGGCGTAGGCAGATGCCAAAGACTGGCCAGCTCTTCGGTGTTAAGCACGCCTTTCCTGCCCTCGTCGCGGAATACGCGGAAAATATAATCTTTCAAAATGTCATTTTTGCTTCTCTTCTTTGCCCTAAGCCCGTTAAACGGTGGCATATTGAATTGCAGGAATGATGACAATAAATTACGCATGTGAGTTGCGGCATTGCCCGGCACGGCTGATGAAGTAACCAGTCTGATATTAACTTTATATCCCGGCCGGCTGGCTTTTTCTTCCAGTTTTTTTACAATCTCCTGCTGCATCGGAGTAAGATGTATGGGCGAAGAGTAACCGGATAAATCTTTATGCACGTGCGTAGCCTGCTGGCCTTTTGTCGAACCGGCCAAACCTTTGCCCACGCCGCGGAAAAAACCAATCATCATCCTATACCAAAAACCCCGCTCCACCATCGCCGGATTTTTCCCCTGCTGAATTTCCAAAGCCATGTGGCGCGGGCGCTCCTGCCAGGCCGTGCCAGCCGGACAAATAACAAACTGCACTGCCGCGCCTTCGTTTTCCGACAACTTGCTCATGGCATTGGTAATGGAATTTAAAGGATCGGATTCCGTTGTCTTGTAAGTTCGGAATGGATAAACATATTGCTTATTTAATTGCAGCTCTTCGACTTCCAAAGTTCCCTGCTTCTGGAATGGGTTATAACCCTTAACCTGCTCAATAAAAGCATGCGGATATTGCGCCAAAACCTGCTTTTCCACCAGCTGCTGCAAATGCTTTGGGCAATTGACAAAGAATGATATTTTTTTATCCACGCAAGCAATTTCAAAACTGTAATAATCCTTGCCTTGCAGCCAGCCCCTCTCCCCGCCGCTTTCTGAAAGCGTGGTAAACAGCTGCTCAGCCACGGCAATCATTAACTTCTTTTCATCTATAGTCTTCTGCTTCTCCTTTTCATCCACATTGTCCTTGGGCATCTGGATTTCCAAAAACACCCAATCCATAATCCTCGGGGCAACGTGTTTGGTATGGTAAATATGGCGCTTGTAGAAATAAAAAAAGACAGCAATAAAAATTGCTATCAAGCCGAGCAAAACTAAAACCGTTATGCTGATTGTATTTACTTCAAATCCCATTTTTAAGTTTTTGTTTTAAGAGGTGTTTTTTATTATGAAAGGTCAAATCCTTCGCAGCTTGCTGCGGGGATGAGACCAGATAAAGTGAGGCGGCGGAGCCGCTACTTTGATAAGGAAACTACCCTGATACCCCGTTGCTAGCAACGGGGTTAGTTTCATTGTTTTTCCTCTTTCATTCTCTCTTCCGTGGCATTGTTCACTTCTGCCATTAAGTTAAACGGGCCGCCAAGTTCATCCAGATGCCTTGTATCATTCAAGATGTCTTCTAGCGCCTGTTTACTTAACTGGTTTGGATGATTTACTGCCTGCTGCCCTGCCGTCCTGACGTTTTCTAAAGATTTAGATGAAGGCGTCAGGCTCCCATTCAAATCCAATTCTTGGTCAGGCTGTTGGTTTCTATTCTCCTGGTTAGGCAAAACATCTCTTAAGCCTTCTCTTTGGCCCACTTTCTGCTCATTACCATAATCACCAGAGATTCTACTCTCGTCTTCAATTAAATCGACATGCTCTTTCCTAAGATTATTTTGCTCGCTGGATAACATAAAAAATACTTAAAATTCCTATTAATAATTATACCATAAACAACAACCAACCCAAAATTATACATCTAAAACAACCTAATGTCAATATTTTGTCAACAAAATAATCTCAGTTTTCATTTAAATAACCGCTGATTTCCTCTGAAATCAGCGGTTATCGCGTTCTTGCATTGTTATTTCAGTACCCCACCCCATTCCACTACCGTAAAGCCTTTACGGACCGGTGTATGAATATTAAAACCATCAACAGTAATCGGCTGTTGCAAAGGCTTGTAATCCATCAAAATCCTGATCACTGTATCCGGCTTGGGAGTCACTGACAACGGAGCCAGTTGATCCATAACAGTATTACCATAAAAAGAAACGAAATAATAAGGCGATCCTTGCATCTTTGGTTCCCAATACTCCTGGAAGTCGGCTGTTTCTTTATCGTTAAGTCCAAGTTGGTGTAATTTATCGGTCAAAAATTGATGCACGTTTTTTTGCGCCACCACAAAACCCTTGTTCGGTGACTGGTACATGCCTCCCCGTCCCTCCCAGAACAAATATGGATAAACTTTGTTATTAGAAAGATTGATTAATTGGCCATTAGGATTTGCTAATACGTTCCAACCATTCTGGTAAGCTGGTTCCGTATAAGTGAACCCGCCGACCGGAGCCAGTTGCACATTCACTTCTTCCTGTTGCTGCGGGTACAGGTAAATTACCGGCTTTGCACATTCTGCCAAAGGCTGATACTTCATAATCTTAAACCGCACAAACTGGCCAAATGGATCTTGCCAAAAGAAAATAGGATGCTCGCCTACAAACGCTGAATATGGAGGTTTAGCTTGGTCATCGGGAATATAAATTTCATCATACATTGTTTTGAGTTCGCTGGCATTACTATCTTTGTAACCGTAAATTAGTTGGCCATCAGAAGTGGTGCCTATTTGAGTTAGATCCTGCGGAGTTACATCTTGCACGTCCAAAAATCGCGACGCCCCGCAACCGCCGATAAATTGGTAGGAATAATCTTGGTTATTTTTTTGGCCGTTAGCCCAGGATACCAAAGGGATATGGTCGGCGCCGACGAAACTTACCTCTAACTCATAAGTTGCCTTGGTACCGTCTGGCGCCTTGACGTAAAACCCATGGGTAAAGATTTGGTTCTGGGTATCAGCCGGATCAGTATAAACATCTCCCACTACCGGATCAGTAAAAACTTTAATCAAACCATCTGCGCAAAAATCAATTAAACGATTCCGGAACGCGCCAAGGCTATTGGCCAAACTCAGATCAGCTTTGGGATTGGCGAAATGTAAAATTGCCGGCATATCCAAATCTGGCAAATCAAAATCCTTATCGATAGTAAAACTCACCTTACCTTTAATGTCTGAGGGTAAAGAGTCTGAATATTTACCGAGAATGGTATATTTATTGCCCTGCCGGACGATATACATAAACTGCGGCAAGTCACCGCCTGGCCAGTCGTATTGTACCGAAATAGTGGTTATGAGTAAATCGCTGTCCTGGTACTTTCCACTGATAAAATGTCCAACTATAACAGACGAATCGTCAACATAGCCAACACCTTCCGTGTAATCAGGACTGGATGCATTGGCAGCAAATAGCGTCAACTCGCCCGCATACTGGCCATTCTGCCACAACACCAGACCTGACCGGCTAGCCATGACCGGACCGGGATTTTTACAGCTAAAAGTATTTTCAGCAGACGATGGCGTACTTGCAGGCGCATTACCAGGAGTTGACGTTGGCGGAATAAAAGAATTATCCGGATCGGTCGCGATGGATATTTGCCTATTTTCAGTAGTGGCATTTTTAACTTTTTGCTGTTGCTTTTGGTAAAAAAAGTAGCCAAAAACAGCGCTACCGCCTAAAAACATCACAATTACCGCCATCAGAATAATTTTGATGATTAACGATTTTTTTCCAGGCAGCACCGGCATTTGCGGTGAGGGCAGTGGAGGAATTAAATTTTCCATAAATTTGTCAATTTTATTTAATTTTATTTAAATTTGTCAATTTTATCTGGCCATTTTTAATTTGCTGCTTTTGCTCTAAACTAACAGCAGATTTCTCCGCCAAGCCCGCTAATACTATACCACTTGCTGGCGGCAATATCAACTTGGCTTCCCCTGACTTAATTTCAATTGGGAACAAGTCGGCTGTAACTTGGCCGCTCTGATAAACCAATCCAACTATAAAACTTTTAGACCCACTTTTTAAAGAGTTGGCAGAGATGTTGTCGCCTTGACCGTAAACAATAAGCTTATTTTGATAAATTTCTAGCGGTTCAATCTTGTCATTTCCGCTAAAAAGCACTGTACCAGCCCCAGCAGCCACCAGTTTATGAGCCACTGAAACTTTTTGCAATTGCGATACCGCCTGGCCGTAAACTTGGACAACTACAAAATCTGTCTGAAGTTTGGCTTGACGGACAGACTTTATTGATTGCTGGCCAAAATTAATATTTAATAAGCAGGAACCTATTTTCACGCTTCTGATAATTTGAACTTTACACACATTTTGCCCTTCATTCAAATTATTGTAGCCGTAGCGAGCTAGTTGGTTTCCAATCTCCTGATTTTGCCCCACGAATGTTCCAAAAGTTACATCTTGGCCAAAAAACATCCGCTCCAAGAATTCAAAGCCAAAATTCTTGTTATTTTTATTCAAGGCTTGGGCTACTTCGTTATCAGGATAAAAATTTCCGTAACTTAACATGGTCACTGTCTCGCTTTGACTGGAATAGCCTTTTGTAAAATAACCGGTCACATAGCTGGTCGTTTCTAAAATATCGTCTCGTTTAGCAATGCGCGCGGAATTATTCTGCTCCAATAGATCAAACTGTTGAAAATTTCTCTCTTGTAACAACTGTAACAATATGGCCAAACCCGGGTGCGAATCAACATCCAAACGATCAATGTCACTAAAGGCTAAACTTTTAATTACTTCCCTGCTTTCAATGTCATGGAAATCTGCGGTCGGTAAAGTTAAATAGTGGGAAAAGTCAAATGAACCTATAAAAATGGGGTCTTCGGGCAAATCTTGATTAAATTGTTTGGCAAAATCCCTAGCTTGTTTAACAGTAACATTATCTTTTACAATAATAGGAATTATTTTGGCATTCGGCAAAGATTTTTTTATAAACGCAACAATTCCGGAAATGCCGTGTTCCTGGTCAAAAGGGCGCTCTTCCACGCTGACCAAGTTATCATTTTTTAATTTACTGATAGTCTGCAAATCCGGCTCCAAAATGCCATAAGGTGTCTGCCAAGCCGCGACTGAAGTGATGATTTTGCTTTTCCCAACGGCATAATGATTCGGGCTTATCAATACAACAGTAACAGGCTTGACTGTGGCGATTATACCCATGGCTTGAGCGATCAACCGCGCGCCGATCAGATGATGATTAACTATTATACCTTTTACCGGCTGCGATGGATTTGGAAATACGTGGGCAGAGGCATAAGCTTGCTCATAAAAATCCTTTTGGCTGAAATAAGAATAATGCAAAACCTCCGACATGATTTGCGGATGACTAGCTTGTTCGCGCCCCTTTATTTTATTCCATGATAAAGAACCCGCTGCTGCCAGAATAAACAATAATACCGAGGCAAATATGAATTTTGTGCGTTTTACGGACATTTTATAAAAATTTTGTATTATGGAATAATATACCATGGCCAACCTAAATCTTGTTTTCATTTTGCCATTTCTCTTCCAATTTCCTTATTTCATCTTCATTAAATCCAAAATGGTGGCCGATTTCGTGCCAGACAACCCTCCGAACCAGCGAAGGAACTTGGTCTTCCGATGTTGCAAAACGTTCAATCGTCCCTTTCCAGATAGTAATTTTGTCAGGCAAAACCGAAGAGCCATAACCATAACCGGAGCCGCGGTCTTTTTGCGGCACTCCATGGTATAATCCGAACAGGCTATTGTTCGGCGACTCGCCGTCTTCCAAAACTATATCAACATTGTCTAGCTTCTTCTTGATGTTTTCCGGCAAGCTATCCACCGCTTCATTAATCAATTTTTCAAACTCTCCCCTATCCATATTTCCCCCATCTCCAATTCCTGACAAAACTTCACTACTTCGAAGTAGTGAAGAAATGTTTAAATTATAATTTTTGGATTTTTTGGAAGATTAATACATCATAACCCATTTTTTCCCGGGCGGATATGTTAATGTCTAAACCTGAAAGGAAATCCAACATTTCCTGCTGGGCAACTGCTGGGTCGCCTGCTGTCATTTTTTCCATTTCAAGATACGATCCTAAACCCTCTACTTCATCCAGACAAATTTCAAATTCTTTTATTTTTCCTTTTATCCTTTTCTTGTTTACCAAAGCGATTTCTTTAAATCCAAGGAGTTTGATAATATCATCCATTTGGACAGAATCTAAAATCTCCAGTTCCCTTTCCAGCTTGGCTAAATGATTACCGGGGTGGCCTTGTTTTAAAGTAAACAAGGTCTTGCCTTTTTGCTTCCTGATGCGCAGAACATTTGTTCCCGGCGGAACCGGCACACCCGGTTCGCTATTTGGGATATAAACCATATCGCTTTGCTCTATGGCTTCAGAAAAAATACAACCTAAATCCTCGAACTTTTTCTTGATATCATTAAAATCATTGACTTTAATTTTAATCTCAACTTCTTTCATGTATATTTTGCTTAAATTTAAAACCTGCCACTATTATGGCAGGTTTTGTAGGAATTGTGAATTGGCTAGTTATTTAGAAACCTTCATAGTCATGCATGGTCAGTTGGGCTTCAACTTTTTTAATGACTTCAATAACCACGGATACGACGATTAAAAGTCCAGTGCCGCCAAAAGTCAAAGCCTGGGTGCCGGTAAACTTTTGGAGCAACAAAGGCAATATGGCAATAACTGCCAAAAAGAACGCGCCAGCCAAAGTTATCCTGTTTAATACCAGAGTCAAGAAATCTGCGGTCTGGTTGCCCGGCCTCAAGCCTGGTACGAATCCACCGTTCTTTTGTACGTTTTCCGCAATCTCCTGCGGGTTAAACACAACGGCAGTGTAAAAATACGTGAAGGCCATTACCAGAATAAAATACAAGGTCGCATAAAACCATCCCTGGGAATTAAACAAAGCTATGGTCTTTTGGGCGTAATTAGCAAGCACGGCAGATTTCGCATTGATAAAAAACTGCGCAATAAGAGCCGGGAACAGCATAACAGATATGGCAAAGATAATCGGGATAACACCTGCCTGGTTAAGGCGCAACGGCAAATGGGTATTAACCCCGCCAAACAACTTGTTGCCGCGAACTCTCTTGGCATAAGCAATCGGAATATTCCTTTGCGCTTCGGTAACTAAGACAACGCCAGCAATGACAATTAGGATAACGGCAATGAATCCCAAAACTACTGGCAGTTTGGTCGGATCATACCATCCCTTTAAGAAACCTAAGGAGGCTGGCAAGCGGGCTACAATGCCTGCAAAAATAATCAAGGAAATGCCGTTGCCGATATCAAACTCGGACATGATTTCCCCAAGCCACATAACCATCATGGTTCCAGCAGTAACTGACACCAAGGTAATAAACCATTGGAAAGGCGTAAAGGCTCCTAAGATATTGGCTCCGCCCTGGGATTGCAGCAGCCTAATGGTTCCAAAAGCCTGCAAAGCCGTCAAAGGAATGGCCAGGTAGCGGGTGTACTGGTTTATCTGCGCGCGCCCTGCTTCCCCGCCTTCTTTCTGCATTTCGGCCAAAGACGGAACCACAATCGTCAAAAGCTGCATGATAATGGAGGCGGTAATGTACGGCCCCACCCCGAGCATGGCCACCGAAAAATTAGTCAGGCCGCCGCCCGAAAAAATATCAAGCAAATTAAAGAACTGGCTTCTTTGGAAGAAAGCTTTCAGTCCGGAAACGTCTATTCCGGGAACGGGAACATGCGCCAAAACCCTAGTTAACAATAAAAGACCCAGCACAATTAAAATTTTATTGCGCAGGTCCTTTGTTTTCCAAATTAAATAAATTTTGTTCATGAAAGTATTATAACAAATTCTTTACGAAGCATGAATTATTAGCCTACTCCGCCGAAGCTTCTTATAATCTTACCACTTGCTGACGGTTATTGATTATTTGATGTTTTTCAATAACATCTTTTGAAAAGCTGCGAAGGCCGGGCGAACTACGGACAGGAAACGAATATTCGTCAAATTTCGTACGTTCGTACCTGTTCGTACTTCGTAAAATTATAAAACTTTTCCGCCTGCTTTCTCAATCGCTTCTTTGGCGGAAGCGGAAACCGGCAATGTCACGGTGAGTTTCTTTTTGATTTCGCCTTGTAAAATTTTAGCTTTGGTAAAAGATGAATCTATAACTCCTTTTTCGAGCAAGGCTTTGAAGTTCACGGTGTCTCCGTCATTAAAAACATTCAATTTGCTCAAAGAGATTGCGGCCGCTTTATCGTTTAAAGACCTAAAACCTCTGGCTTTAGGAAGCTGCCTGATAAGAGGCTGGCGTCCGCCTTCAAAACGGGCGGGCATTTTGGAATGTCCGGTCCTGGCTGTCTGGCCTTTTCCGCCGCGGGTGGAATATGTGCCATGGCCGCTGCCTATGCCGCGACCGACAACTTTCTTGCGATGGACGGATTTCGGATGTTTTTTAATCGTGTGAAGTTTCAACATAAATAATTGTTTTTAACTTGATGGACTATTTATTACTTTCTCAGCTGCGCAAGCTGTTCCTTGCTTTTCATCAGCTTAAAAGCAGAGAAAACCGCTTTGACATTATTGACTTTATTATTACTGCCAAGCATTTTACTGACAACATTCTTGACTCCTGCCAATTCCATAACGCTGCGGATAGCTCCCCCGGCAATAACTCCAGTACCAGGCTTGGCCGGCCTCATTATAAGGCTGGAAGACTTATACTTGATATCAACTTCATGAGGGATGGTTTCGTGGGTAAGCGGCAAGGATACCAAATTTTTCTTTGCCTGGTTTACGGCCTTATTAACGCTCTCGGCGACATCGGATCCTTTTTTAAGGCCCATGCCGACTCTGCCTTTATGGTCGCCAATGACCACCAAAGCCCTAAAGCGCATGCGTTTACCACCGGCAACGACGCGGGTGACCCTTTTGACTTCAACGACTTTTTGGTCAAACTCGCTTCTCTCGCGGGCTTGGTCTTCGCTATTCGATTTTCTGCGTCTTTTTTCCATATACGAATTTATTGATACTAATATACGAATTAATGCTAATGATACTAATGGCTACTAATGCGTACTAAGAAAGAATTAGTTATACATTCGTTTCATTAGTATTCATTGGTAGATTGGTATCTTT
>WARV01000024.1 GCA_013387205.1 Patescibacteria group bacterium
CTGTAGTAGTAGCCAGGTTAACACTGCCAGTTAGGGAGGCATTGCCGGAGACGGTCAGACTGCCTGCCACATTAGCATCCTGGGTACTGAAATGGCTGGAAGACAGGTCTGTAGCTGAGAACAGAGTAGCGCCAGTAAAGTTCTGGGAAGGATTGGCAGGGATAAAGAACGGGGAAAAGCCAGGAGCACCAGAGGGGCCCTGAGTGCCAGGATCCCCTTTGTCCCCTTTGAGCCCCTTGAACCTGCCTGACAGTTGCCAGTCAGTCAGCTGCTGCTGGATAAGCGTGTTAATGGTGGCCAGGTCAAAGCTTGAAGCTGGCTTGATGGTTACAGCCGGCTTAACTGGAGCCTTTTTGATGGCAGCAGCCAAGACTTCCCCATGACCAAAGGACTGGTAATTAGCCTTAACAGCAACCACCTTGGCATGGCGAACTGGCTGGATGATGGATAGTTTGTCCAGATAGCTGTTGGTGTTAAGGACGCTTAAGATAACGGCTGCCATGGCCATACTGCCAATGGCTAAAGTAGCAGCCAAAGGCTTTTTATGGAAGAACATGGTATGAAATTTTAATTTTGTTTTGATTTCGAAAAGAGTTGCTTACTCTTAACTTAATTATAGCATAGATAAGAGAAAAAGTAAATAGCCGCCATCTACTATTATTAATAAATTATATTTGCTTAACAAAACATTCCGACATTCTACAGAATGTCGGAATGTTTTTATGTGATAATTCCTTTTGCAATACCTATATTCTAGATTAAAAATTCTGAATTCTATATCTTGGCAATTACCCTCACCGGGGAAGCTTCGGCTGGAATCCTTAGAGGCATAGCTAATATCTCAAAAGACGAATATGATAGCAGAGCTTCCAGGTTAGTCAGATTTTCTAAAATTAAAATATCTTTGGCTAGTAAAATTTTATGAATGTAAAATGGATGTTTATCCGGGGAAGGAGAATCAAAGCCAATTATTTTCATATCAAGATTAGATAATTCTCCTGCCAATTCTTCAGTCATTACCGGATAATTTTCAAAATAAGGCTGCTTCCCGTAAAACTTATCAAACCCGGTATAAAACAAAACTATATCCCCGGGATTAATTTCAATCTGGTCCAGCAAATCTTTTTCCAGCATATTCTTTCCCCTGACATCAATGATCTTCCCGAACCCAAAAAAATTTTCCAATTTGTAATCGGAGATTTTTTTGCCGCCAGGAATAAAATGTGCCGGCGCGTCAACATGCGTACCGGTGTGCAAAGAAAATGAGATTTCGCTGGCAGTATAATCTTCTGTCGAAGATATTATTTCTATTTTTGGATCGCCAGGAAAAACCGGAGCATTATTATCTAAAGGATGAGATAAATCAATTAACATAAATTAAAAGCCTGGCCACGCTTACTTGGATATTTTAGAAGAGATTACCAACCAGCTTACCAGACTCCTTATTAGTCATAAGCTTAGTCTTAATTCCCAAATGGCATAATTGTCGCTTCCTGAATTTCCGCTTCCGGCGATTGGTTGGCTATAAACCAAATCAGCCTGGATAAATCTTCTGGATATAAAAATACCGGATCCTTGCCTTTCCAAACTTCCTTTTTCCTTCTGCTATATTCTTTTGCATCCCAAAAATTCGTCTTGACCATCCCAGGGCACAAAACTGAAACCTTTATTCCAAATTTGGAGACCTCTTGCCTTAACCCTTCGGAATATTGCAGCACAGCAGATTTAGATGCAGCGTAAAATTCGCTTTTGGCATGCCCAACCTTGGCGGCGATCGATGAAACATTAATCACCAGTCCTTGCTTCTGCTTTTTCATCACAGGAATTATTTGCTTGGTCAAATTTGCCATCCCTACTATATTAACTTCCAGCATCTGGTCAAATTTTTTTATATCCACCTTGTCAGCTTCCACAAAATAGCCCATCCCGGCATTATTGAACAGCACATCAACGGTCTTAAACTTTTTTTTCGTTTCATTGACTACTTTTTTTACACTATCCTCTTTAGTAATATCCGCTTCCATGACGAGCAGTTTCCTGTTGAGGCCTTGCGATTGGGCTAGCTTCAAAAATTCTTCGTTATGTTCTTTGATATTACTGAAGACCGAAACCTGCCATCCTTCTTCTAAAAATTTTAACGCGGCAGCCGCGCCTATTCCCGTTACCCCCCCGCTGATGATGATTGTTTTGTTTGGCATAGATAGCTATTCCTTATTACTCTCCCCCTGCTTGTCCGCCATAGCTTTAGCGACGGTGGAGCGAGGGGGGATCCCGACTTGTCGGGAGAGAGGTTGTTAAACCTTTTTTGATTTACGTAATTAGTTACATCTTCATTCTATAAAAAAACCACCCCGCTGTCGAGGAGGATATTTGTGGAACTAATATTAGTGTTTCGAAATAACTTAGGTTGCTTTCGCAGACCTACTGGCGGACTGCGTCACGCTGTAAGCACGCTTCATCCTGCTGAAAGCGGACTAATACCCGCCTTCGCGTGCCTGCGGCGGACTTTGTCACGCCTTAGCCACGCTTCAGCGTGGCGATGGTCGCTTTCGCAGACCTTCTGGCGGACTTTGTCACGCCGTAGGTCCGCTTCAGCGGACCGATGGCGGAGAGGGAGGGATTCGGACCCTCGAACCCCTTGCGGGGTTACCGGTTTTCGAGACCAGCGCACTAGACCACTATGCGACCTCTCCGTATTTGATTATATCAACCAATATATTATAGAAAAATTTTAGAAATGAAACAACCCTTATAGTTCCATATTGTTTTATTTTCCCCCATTTTACGACGGCCGTCGTAAAATGGGGGAAAATATATTTTTTAATTTTTATTCACCGGTGTCAATTTGAACATTTTTAATAGCGACTCCTCGTCATCTGCCTTATCAATCCGAAATATTCTTATATACTTGATTAAACCAGTTTCCTGCAGATATTTGATACCTTCTTCATTTAATGGATAAGGGTTAATAAATACACTTTGTTGTAATTTTTTATAACCATTGATTTTTAACAATTTTCTAAGTTTATTCCGTTCACTTCTTGCGTCTTCAGGAATGTCAAATACCGCCATCCTAAACTTGCCATCCCAAGATCCATGTTCCACTATCTTTGCTTTTTCTAAAAATACCTCAATGCGGCCCTTGGGAGTTAACTGGATATGCTTACCATTTTTGTCTTTAAATATTTTAATAATCCCCCGTTTTTCCAAACCCATCATAATCTTATAGTATGCCTTAAAATCTGATTGGCCATTTATCAATCTTCTAACATACCTGCTCTTAGACTCCAAAGGCCTGGGAACCAAGTCTATCAAGGCAAACAGACTTAATAAAATCTTGGCTGCCGGCGTTAATTCTTCCTGTTTTTGCTTTCTCTTTTTTCTTTTGTGTTTCATATTGTTTGGATTTAAATAATCTCTCTTTATTTCAAAATACCCCATTTTTTGACGGCCGTCAAAAAATGGGGTAAAAATATAAATATTTTGTTTAAGAATAAACGGAGAGGGTTATAATAAATTTTTGCAAAATGTTTTGCGATGAATATCGCTTAACCCATTTTGCAGAATAGCCTTTCTGTGGTGCAACGTTCCATATCCTTTATGCTTGGCAAAATTATACTTTGGATATTTTAATTCCAACTCCCCCATCAATTCGTCGCGATACACTTTGGCGACTATCGATGCCGCGGCAATTGAGATAATTTTATTGTCGCCGTCCACTACCGCTTCCTGTTCAACGTGAAATTTTGGAATAATAAATTTCCCATCAATTGCCAAAAACATTTCTTTTGATGCTTTTGTATTCTTGTCATTCCCGCTTGCGCGGGAATCTATGTTTCCGGATTCCAGATCCCAGCCTTCGCATAAAGCTACAGCGGGCAATGTAAGTCCGGAATGGTACAAAACTGTTTCAGATGAAACTAAATTTAAAATTTTTTCTACCGCAATTCTCACTGCTTTCAAAGTTGCCTGGTGAATGTTTATTTCATCTATCTCATTAGCCTCAACCTGTCCAACTGCCCAGGCTATGGAATTTTCTTTTATCTTGCTTTCCAGCTCTTTTCTTTTTTTCGCAGATAACAACTTGCTGTCGCGAATCTGGTGGAACCAGGAATTTTGATTCACCATTTCGTCTTCTGCCAGTTTTAAAATAACCGCACCAGCTACAACCGGCCCGGCCAAGCATCCGCGCCCCACTTCGTCGCATCCTATTATATAGTGGAAGCCTTCTTTTATTTTTTTATTCTCGTAATTTAAGTTCATACGCCTGTTTGGCATAAAACACTGTTTAAAACATTCTAGTTTCACCGCATTTCGCGTAACTGCCAACATGTAAAGATGAAACATAAAATTGAGGCAATGTGGGGGCGGATATTATCAGCCCCCACATCAACGTAACCTGCAATTATCTGCGTATCTGCAATTTCTTTATTGAAGTTTCTTTGATGCCAGCTTGCTGCCGTTTAACTGTTTCAAAATGTTCGATTCAAAAGTAAAAATAACCTTTCGCTTCTGCTCGTATTTTTCTTCCGCCAGCTTGACCAGCTCTTTAAGCAAATCTTCCAATTCCAAACCGCTGGCTTTCCATAAATGATGGTAGAGCGTGCCGGGAAGCGGATTGACTTCATTGGCAAATACTTCCTTAGTTTGTTTGTTAAACAAAAAATCCACACGCGCGATCCCACTGCAACCCAAAGCAGCAAAAACCTGCTTGGCCGTTTCCTGGATTTTTTTAGTTATTTCTTCATCCAGCCTGGCCGGAATAACTAACCCGCTTTCGTTCTTTCCCAGTTGCGCTCCGCCGTCTTTCAAATATTTTTCTTCAAAATCGAACAGCTCGCTGGAAAATACTGACTCCTGAAGCTGTGAAGCTTTCAAGTTTGTTTCAATATTTCCCAAAACACAACAAGTCACATCCATCAAATTTTCCACGCCTTCTTCCACCAAAACTTTATTGTCATAATGCAACGCCACTTCTATCCTGAATTCCAAATCCTTCAAGTTTTTTTCTTTGACTTTGGCAATTCCTATAGACGAGCCAAGGTGCACCGGTTTGACAAACACCGGCCATTTTAAATCACTGATTATCTGATTTAAAATTTCAGATTTTCTTTCTTCCCAATCATTCTTATAAAAATATACAAATTTTGCAGTTGGGACGTTATGAGCCTGATACATCTGTTTGGTTAAAGCCTTGTCCATGGACAGAGCAGATGAAGTTACATCACACCCAACATACGGCACGCCGAGCATTTCAAACAAGCCCTGGATTGTTCCGTCTTCGCCGAACGAACCATGAAGCGCCGGAAAAGCCAAATCTATAATGACGGTTTTGTCCATTAAGCCTTTTTTCCTGAAAACCAATTTGCCGACGGATTTTTCCAAATCCAAATAATATTTTTTATACTGGCTCAACTGCTCCGGCTTGTTATTAGGATCGGTGAATAATTTTAAACTGCCCAAATCTTCGCCGATCATCCACTGCCCCTGTTTGGTAATGTAAACAGGCGTCACCTGGTAGCCCAATTTTTTTAAGCCGGAAATTGCCATCTGGCCGGTTATAATTGACACGTCATGCTCCGGGCTCTGGCTTCCAAAAAATACTCCAATGTTTTTTACCTTGTCATTCATAATTCAAAATTCTTAATTCTAAATTAGATATACTGGTCCCCCCAATCGTTCTGGAACAAAATTACGTCGTTGGGTTTTAAAATATTTTTTAAATTGTCGTGCGCTTCTTGCGCAGAGTTGTACCACAAAATTTCCGGCCCCCTTGTCATTACAAGCGCATCCGACCTGTCCTCCGACTTGTCCGACGTAGCTTTAGCGAAGTCGGAAGCCTTGGCGAAGGGGGAAGCAATCTTTTTCTTTGATGAGATTGCCGCGCCCTCAGCCATTCGGCTTTGCTCAGGTTGACCCTGAGTGAAATCGAATGGGTCAGATGCATTCGGGCTCGCAATGACAGCATCCCTGACTCCTAATTCTATCCACGGCGTCACACTATTCTTAACCAAAATTATTACATCCGCAACCGTGGCCAACTGCTTGCCAATCTCCCGATGGATTTCTCCTGCCTTCTCCCCTGTCTCCACCAGGCCAGGCGTGATATAAACTTTCCTGCGTTCCTTGAACTGCGACAAAACATTTATCGCTTCTCTCACCCCATCCGGATTGCCATTATAACTGTCGTCTATGACCAAAAGGTTATTAGTGCTGAAGATGGGCTGCAAGCGGTGCTCAATCGGCTTAACGTTTTTTAAACCTTCTTTAATCTGCTCCATGCTTAGTCCTAACCTGCTTCCCACAACCGCCGCAGCCATGGCCAACCCGGCGCCATACTGGCCAAGCAGAGACATGCAAAATTCACCAAGAGGCTGACCCGCTTCCTGCATGTTAAATTTAATTCCTTTTCCTTCCTGGTCAAAAGAAAAATCTGAAATCTGGAAATTCGTTAAAGCATTATTAAGCTTTCCGTAAAACGCGAGCTTTTTGTTGCCAGAATATTTTTTATAATTGTTTAAAATATTTTTGTCGTCCGCATTCATTACCAACAGAGATTTATCCTTGGCATTTTCAGCTGCTTCAAAAATAGTCGCAATAGTCGCGTCTAAATTTTTCAGCCTTTCCAAATGGGCTTCGTTTATGCCGGTAACCACAACAACATCCGGCCTGGTAATTTGGCACAAAAATTTTATATCACCGCGGTAATGCTCCCCCATCTCCACAACAGCCACTTCCAAAGTCTGATCAAATTTTTGCAAAATCCATCTGGCAATCCCCACTGGCGTGTTAACGCTTTCCGGCGTGCTCAAAACTTTATACTTGACGCTTAAAACCTCCTTCAGCACTTCTTTCATGCTCGTCTTGCCATAGCTGCCGGCAATAGCGATAATTTTCAAATTCGGTAAGTCGGCGATTTTCCTTTTGGCACGGTTTATCACATTTTTTTTCATCATCCAATCAACAGGAAACAAAAGCCATGCGGTTATAGTTAGAAACACAAAAAATGCCACAGCAAACAGATAAGTCAGTGCCAATATTATTAATACTGCCAATCCTCCTGACAAATGCGCTTGTTTGTACAATACCCATCCAATCAAAATAGCCACAGCGTGGTAAATTACCATGGCAACAAGCCAAAGGATTTTAGCTTTGGGCGTCCATACAAGCTCCTTACGCATCGGCTGGCCTTTAGGCAATATTCCTTTTTTAAACAACAGCTTGAAAAACCTCCCCAGCTCGTAATTTTCCAGCTGCAAAAGATAAAGTTGGTATTTGACTATTTTAATGGGATTCATATATTTTCGTCATTACGGGGAGCCAGGCGACCTGTCCCGCCATAGCTTTAGTGAAGGCGGACGAAGTAATCTATTGATAGATCGCCACGGTCAGATGCCCCAAAAGGGCCTCTTTGAGGCATTCCCTCGCGATTGCATCTATCTTATAAATTTCTCCAAAATTTTTGCAAACTCCTCCGGCTGGTCAATAAAGCTGAAATGGCCGGCGCCTGGAAGAATTATGAATTTGGAATTAGGAATAAAGGAACGCATCCTCTGGCCAAACTCAACCGGAGTTTCCGCGTCTTCTTCTCCCCAGATGATTTGAGTCGGACAAATAATCTTTCTCATACCATCCGTTAAATCTTCACCGACAACTTTTACAAAAGTTTTCTGCAATTCCGGCACGGCAACGTAATCTTCAGCGCCAATAGTCTTATATATCCTTTTTCTCAGCGGCTGCATGAATTTTGGCGCAAAAAACGGCTTGGCAATTTTCGCCATGGCAGACACCAGGCTTTTTTTATTTTGTCCCATTACAAATCCTGCGCTATCTACTAATACTAGCTTACTGACCAATTCAGGATGCACTGACGATAATTTGATTCCAATTCTTCCACCAAAAGAATGGCCGATTAGAATAACATTTTTTAATTCTAGTTTTTTAATAAACTCCGCAACGATTTCCGCATAATCTCCTACTGACATTGTTTCCTTGGAAGCTTGCGTTTTTCCGAAACCAGGCAGGTCAATAGCTATTATTTTTAATCCCTTATCTTTTATCCTTGATACAATTCCATTCCAAGCTTGCTTTTCTGACCGCCAGCCATGCAAAAAAACCAGGGTTGGACCATTGTTATCTATCCCCTGCCACTCGGCGAAACTTATTAATAAATCTTTCACAATAAGCTGGTTATCCATTTACTATATAATACCATTGCCGAAATTATTTTAACAGGCTATAATTACTAGGAAATAATTGAATATCGGGCTGGAGTATGCCGGTAGCCGCCTCTCCGGCGGCCTGCCGAGGAGGCAGGTACGATTATTAAACAAACATCAAATTAAAAATAAATAATCAATCATTCACGGGCTGGAGTATGCCGGTAGTACGCACGCTTCGGGTGCGTGTAGACTGGGTTCAATTCCCAGCAGCCCGACCATGGATTCGACAAGCTCACCATTTATACTGATAAGGTTGTTGATTCCATTGTCATTGTTTTATCTGCCCTGAGCATGTCGAAGGGCAGCCCGACCAAAAAATCCTCAAAAAAATTTGAGGATTTTTTGTTTAACAAAAAACACCTCATTCCGAGATGTTTTTTGTGGTGGACCATACCGGATTTGAACCGGTCGCCTCTTCCATGCCATGGAAGCGCTCTACCAAATGAGCTAATGGCCCCTGTCTAAACATTTAACATTTGACACTTAACCTTTAACTATAATGACTCGTATAGCATAACGAAGTTAAATGTCACATGTCAAAGGTCAAATGTTGCTAAATTATTCTACCTGGTTTTTTTCAAACTATCAAGTGTCTGGTTAATTCTATTAACCTCGCTTCGAAATGCCGGAATTACCCCAATCGCATTTAAAATATAACTTATAATTGTTAGGGCAATCGCTACTCCAATTATCGAACCCAAACCTGCCATGGTTCCGGTTAAAAAAGATTTCCACGGGCTAAATCCCTTGTTTTTTTCGATATTAACCAAGGTTTGGTTAATTTGATTTAACTGCTTGTTTAATTCTGGATCGATCATTTTATTTTTTTATTATTGAAGCATCGCTGTAAACCAGTTACCTTACTTAGATTCATGGCATGCCATATACCCGAGCGAAGCGAGTGGTTTATGGTGCTCTCGGTAGGAATCGAACCTACATCCACGCCTTAGGACGGCGCTGTTCTATCCATTGAACTACGAGAGCTTAAAAATACCCAAAAATTATATCACAATTATTAAATATGATAAAATAGCTTTAGATATTGCTTTTGTTTCTGGTATAATTTCCTATCTTACATTATAGCATATTTTAAGTTTCTTGTCTAGTGTTAAAAATTTTCTGATTTGCTTCACATGAAACAAATTACAAAAACTCTCATAATTAAGCGCATTCTACTCGAAATTATAACCATTGGGTTCATTTTTTCCTTGTTTTTCCCTATAAGAACAGTGCTTTTTTCAAAATACAGCTACATTTTAGGCCAATTTTCTGATTTCACCACAATTTACTTATATCTAAGCGATATATTGTTAGTATTTCTGTTAATTTTATCGTTGTTTCTAGTAAAATCCTTAATTTCACGTGAAAACCTTAATTTATATATACCAAAAAGCATTTTTGCCTTGGTATTTTGGCTTATTTTCGAATATTTATTAAGGTATCGCACGAATAATGCTGTAAGCTCACTTTACTTTGCAAAATTCCTGGAAGCCATTGTTGCATATGGAACAATGTATCTAATATTTCGTAAAACACCAATAAAATCGCTATTTTTAATCATTTTTGCTATTTTTGGTATTATCCAATCTATTATTTCTATTTTACAGTTCTGGCTACAGAAACCTTTGGGTCTATTCAAACTAGGGGAGCAGCATCTGGATGTTTTAGTCCCAGGCTTTGCCAAAATTATCGCAAACGGAAAAGTCTATCTAAGAGGCTACGGAACATTTCCTCATCCAAACGTTTTATCTGCGTTTTTGGTTGTTTCTGCCCTAATTCTCGTGTATTTATTGCAAAATTCGCAGACCCGCAAACAAATTGTTTTATATGGAACAGGACTACTTATAACAATACTGGGGTTATTTAGCACCTTCTCTCGTGCTGGGCTTTTAGGCTTAATTTGCGGACTAGCCATTTACTTTGGATATTTCACGTTAAACAAAACAATCTGGACAAACGCAAAAACAGCATTATTAATCACTCTGGCGGGATTAGTTGTATCATTTTTTATCTTCGTCCCATTTTTAAAAAACAGGGTAACAATTATTGATACAGCCACTCAGGAAAGAATTGTTTACGCAAAAGCTGGGTTTAAAATGTTAAAAACCCATCCCTTGGTTGGGATGGGGCTAGGGGAGAGCCTGCTTCACATGAAGCAATTTAGCGATGCGGATTTAAAACCCTGGCAAATCCAACCGATTCATAATTATTTTTTGTTAGTTGCGGCTGAAATTGGCGTCATTGGGGCTCTGATAATAATTTGGGTTATCATTTCGCATCTGGCTTCACTTATAAAAAAGTTAAAAACAAACTTTACGATTTACGACCTGTTGCTTACTGCCATCCTTGTAAGCTTTATCGTGCTAATGCAATTTGATCATTACTTTTATACTTTGCAGCAAACTCAAATGTTGTTATGGATAATTCTTGGGGCAATCTCTGCCGAATTTCCAAAAAAGCTTGATGTGGTATAATAAGTCTCGTGCAATGATTTTAGAAATTAGGAGGACTGATGGTAAAAAGGATAGTAGGGAGACTCCAGATGTGCTCGATGGGCTGCGGTTTCCCGGCCACTTTTCGCGTGGGGATGACAGCCTTATGCGAAAGAGGCTGCACGGGCAGGGGAGAATTCTAATGCAACCAATGCAAACGCACCTGGACACGAAGGGTTATTAGTTTGAATTTTGAACATCTAGTGATCAGTTGCCACGGCTGCCATTGGTGCGGACATTTGTCTGAACACAAACTAATAAGGCGGTTTAAGGCAGACCTGCTACTGGTTGCCAAGCCGCCCGACGGGCCAGCGCCAATAGAAGTGCGCAAAGCCTGGATCGGTCTGACGCTCGTGCAAGTCGAGGACGGCCGGCCTGACCGGATGTCTACTGGGGGCCTTCTCGATAACGCTTGCCAAGGTATCACCGTTGATACTTATGCCGCTGCGTGCACGCTTAAGGCCAATAGCCCCGACGCCGCTGCCTGGTGGGAAAAAAACTTACCTTTCCACCACTGGCGCGACCTGGTTTTTCCACACGAATGTTTCGCGCGATAAAAAACTGCCAGCTGACACACGTCAGCTGGCAGTCACTTAATATCCATAAGATTCCCATCTGGATGGGAATCTTATGGATATTTTTATAAAGATTATTTATGATATTCTTTTCCGCTTAGAATTGTGCACGCGCGGTATAATTGTTCTTCCAAAACTACTCTGGCCATATTATGAGGGAAAGTGAGAGGGGATAGGGAAACAGTGTAATTACTGTATTGCTTTAAAGATTGATGCAGGCCAATTCCGCTGCCCAAAACAAAAACAACTTCTTTGCCAAGCCCGCCAATGCGCTGTAAAAAATTAGAGAAATCTTTGGAACCGCGCAGCGTTCCTTTTTCTTCAAGCAGAATAACAACCCCGTCTTGCGGCAATTGTTTGATGATTTTTTCGGCCTCCTGGAGCTTAATTTTTTCCAAATCTTCATTTTTTCCGTAACCGATTTCCGGAATTTCCACAATCTTTATTTTGGCAAAAGGAGATAAGCGCTTTAAATATTCCGCTTCCAAAGCTTTATAAGCCTGTTCTTTGAATTTTCCAAGCGCGATGATTTTTATTTTGAACATGTAGATATATAATCCTAATAACCCGAATTATTATCCAAATGCCCCAAATCCATCCTAATGGCCCCATTCATATTCGGGGCATTTGGATGAATTCGTAGATTCGGATTATGTAATGGTATTTACTACTTTATCATAATTCGCTAAAATATAACAGCAGAAATAAATTAAAACCAAGTACCCAAGGCCTGCCCTGCGAAGCCTTGGCGAAGCAGGGGCCCGTAGTAAAGTGGCATTACGCGGCATTCGCATTGCTGAGGCGGGGGTTCGATTCCCCCCGGGTCCACCAAAAACCACCGAGTATTGCTCGGTGGTTTTTGTATTTGATGATATAATTTAAGCAAACATTTTGAATTATCGTACTCTTATTCGCGCGAATATGCGCATGGTGACATTATCACGAGGCTAAGATTATGTTTTACTTTTATATTTTAAAATGCAAAGATGGGACGCTTTATAGCGGGATTACGAACGATTTGGAAAAAAGGGGAAAGGCGCATAATGCCGGCAAAGGATCCAAATATGTCTGGGCGCACGGCGGGGGAAAAATGGTTTACAGCGAAAGGTTCCGCTCAAAATCCAAAGCCTTAAAACGGGAAGCTCAAGTGAAAAAAATTTCGCGGGCAGAAAAACTCAAGCTGATAAAATAAAACTACACTTTTTCACGGCCGTGAAAAAGTGTAGTTTTATTATTGATATCACAAAGTTTTCTTGAGGTGCTTGGCAGCCAGTATTTCTATTGTAATAATAACGCCCACGAAAATTAAAATAAAAAATTCCGCGTACTTGAAATAGTGCTTTAATAAAACATAAGAAGCACTAAACGCAAACCCAAAAAATCCGATAATTACCATCCAAATCAGCACCACCCACAGGGCTGTTTTTAAATATTGCCTAAAGGGAACCTTAAGCATCCCGGCCCTGGCCAAAATAGCACGATGCAAGCCGTAAACAAATTTAGAAACCATGAGCGTGCGGAACAATTTTTCAAAAAAATGCCTGTCTAAAATTCCAACAGCATTATTGGTAAATCGGGAAATTTTCTTAAACCTGTTTATGTTTAAGCCAATCCAATACCACAGCAATTCTTCCAAATACGCGCCGCTTAAAACGGCAAAAAATGCAGGAGCGAAACTTAAAGTTCCCTGGGAAACCAAAAAACAGGCGGTTAAAAGCGTTAAAGTGGCCTCGAAAAACATCCCCAAAAAAAGCGAAAGATAAAGCCAGGCTCTAACATCCTGATTTTTAAGAATTTCAAAAAAATCCATAGGTAACTATATTATAGCAAAATAAACCCCGCTCTTTCTTAAAGTGGATAATCCACCGCTATCCATCAATTAATGTTTGACGAATAGGCAGCGAATTATCTATATGAAGAAAGGGCGGGGCAGTCCTTTTAAAAGCTATGGAGATTTTCTATCTTGGCTCCCAGCTTTTTCAGGCGGTTCACCAAGTCTTCGTAGCCGCGATTTATGGAATAGACATTGCGCAAAACTGACGTACCTTTGGCTGCCAGCATGGCAATTAAAATTATGGCTGCCGGCCGCAAAGCCGGAGGACAAATAATTTCTGCTGGTTTAAATTCGCTGGGGCCTTCCACAAAAACCCTGTGGGGATCGGCCAAAATAATATTGGCGCGAAGCTTGGTTAATTCCATATAATAGATAGCCCGATTTTCATAAACCCAGTCATGGATTAAAGTGGTGCCCGTGGCTTTGGCGGCAATCGGCACGAAGAAGGGAAGGTTGTCTATGTTCAAACCGGGGTAGGGCAGGGGATGGATTTTTTCCTCTAAGGCCAAAAGGCGCGATGGATAAGTTTTTATATCGGCCAAGTTTACGTGCCCGTTCAAGCCTTTGTATTTTTTCAAAATTTTATATTTAAAACCCATCTTTTCCAGTTTCAACAATTCCACTTCCAAAAAATATATCGGGCATCTTTCAATAGTAATAGAAGAATCGGTAGTGGCGGCCAAAGACAAAAATAACATTGACTCAATCGGGTCTTCGCTCAAATAGTAACTGGTCGGATGGTTGATATCAGGCTTGCCGTACACAGTCAGTGTAGACGTGCCAATGCCTTCGATTTTTACGCCTAAGGCAGAAAGGAAATGGCACAAATCCTGTACCATGTAATTTGAAGAGGCAAACTTGATAACTGTCTTGCCGGGAATTTTACTGGCAGCCATAAGCGCGTTTTCCGTAACCGTATCGCCCATTTCATAAAGCGGGATTTCCGCAGCAGATAATTTTTCCACACTGACTTCATAATGGTCGTGGGTGGTGTTTATTTTAACTCCCAAATTTTCCAAAGCGAACAAGTGCGGACGCACGGTCCTGGCACCAAGTTTGCATCCGCCGGCCAAAGGCAGGGAAAAACGCTTAAATAAATGGATTAGCGGGCCAAGAAGCATGAGCACGCTCCTGGTCTTAACCGCTGCTTCAGCATCAAGCCTGCTTAAATCAAGTTTTTTTGGAGGATTCAACTCCAAATCCGGACCAACCCATTTTATGGCCACCCCTATACTGGTTAGCACTTCCACCAGGCGATGAACTTCTTCTATGCGAGGCACATTTTTTAAGGTGGTTTTTCCGGAATTAAGCAAGGAAGCGCAAAGTAAAGCCACAGCCGCGTTCTTGGATGTGTTAGTAGTGACTTTTCCGGACAATTTATGGCCGCCCTGAATTCTAAAGTTCACAGACTGGTCAGCCAAAGTGATAATTTCACGGTTTAAGACGCTGGAGATTTTACTAAGCATCTCTGTGCTGAAGTTCTGCTGGCCTTTTTCCATCCTGGCCACTGCGCTTTGCGAAGTTTTCAAGGCTTTGGCGAATTCACCCTGGGTTAAGCCTTTTAACTCTCTTAACTCCGAAATGAATTTTCCTATTTTTTGCTGTTCTTGGATTGAATTATTTTTCATTTTATAATCCTAATGCCCCGAATTTTTATCCGAATGCCCCAAATGAGTCCTGTTTCGGGTCATTTGGATAGGATTCGGATAATTCGAATTATGTTTATATCACATATGAGATAACAATAATAATTTACCAATTCCAGCAGCTTTGGTCAATACAATAATCCACAATTTATATCATATATGACAAATCCCGCTCTTTCTCCTTCTAAAAAAACAACAAAGAAACATGCATTGCTTTAATCAGCGCGGTAAAAAAATATTTACAATGAAAGAAAGGGCGGGATGACAAAACCCCGCCCTGAGCAAACCCGAATGGGTTGAAGGGCGGGGGTAGTAAAACCTTAAGTTAAATTGGTGTGTTTAGAAATGCAAAATTTTATCAAACCAATTTTCCAAATAATGTGTTTGCAAATTGGTATAATAAATAACCAACACACCTGCCAAATATATTACATTTAAAGCCAATACCCTAAGCAGGTCATGCTTAATTACGCGGTATTCCGCGGCATGGTTTAAATACGCATTGGATGTTTTTTCCGGACTGCCGGATGAAATTTGCTGTTGTTTCTTGTGCTTTTTGCTCATATACGAATTTATTGATACTAATATACGAATTAATGCTAATGATACTAATGGCTACTAATGCGTACTAAGAAAGAATTAGTTATACATTCGTTTCATTAGTATTCATTGGTAGATTGGTATCTTTATTGTTAAAACTTAAGTCCGCCTTCCCTGGCCCCTTCAGCCAAAGCTTTTACCCGGCCATGGTACGCGTATCCGCCGCGGTCAAAAACTACGGTTTCAACGCTTTTCTCTTTGGCTTTTTTGGCAACCAGCTTGCCGACTTCGGAAGCAATCTCCGACTTTTTGGCTTTGGATTTAATCTCCATGCTGGAAGCGGCTGCTAAAGTCTTACCGCTCTGGTCGTCGATCACCTGGGCATAAATATGGCTGTTGGCCCTAAAAACCGATAATCTCGGCCTCTGGCTGGTGCCGCTAACTATACTGCGGACCCTGGCGTGCCTTCTGGTTCTTTTAATAATTTTGGCTGCGTTGGAATTTTTCATATCCTATTATCTTTAAAACTAAATTCTTAAAATTATTTGCCGCCTCCGACGACCTTAACAACCTTACCGGCTTTCCTGACAATGGTTTCATCCGCGTACTTGATGCCTTTGCCTTTGTAAGGTTCCGGCTTCTTGAGTTCCCTGATTTCTGCCGCAAACTGCCCGACTCTCTGCTTGTCCGCGCCGCTGACAGTAATAACGTTCTTATCTACCGCAACCGTTAGGTCTTTCGGCACCAAAACTTCCACCGGATGGGAAAAACCCAGGCTCATGGTCAACTTGCCGGCAGCTGCCGCAACCTTGAATCCTACGCCATTGACTTCCAATTTCTTTTCGTAACCTTTGGTAACGCCTTCGATTAAGTTAAAAATCAAGGACCTGAACAAGCCCCACAAGGCTTTTTCTTTCTTATCGTCCTTCTTTTTTACGTCCACCAAAATTTCTTTTTCCGAAACAGCAACTTCAACCTTAGGATGGATAAGCAAAGACAAGGAGCCCTTAGGCCCGGTAACGTTCAAAGACGAATCTTTCTTTTCGACTTTGACCCCGGATGGGATGATTACTGGTTTTTTTCCTATGCGTGACATATTATTTCAAATACTTATATTAATCCTTAAACTTTATACTTGGTTTAAATAATGATAATTCCGCTGATTTCTCGCGGATTACTACGCCCCAAAGGGGCCACTCTGTGGCGGATCTCACGCTGATATAATCTTTCCGCGTGTTATCTGCGTTGCTATCTGCGTCCGTTCCGCGGTTCTACCAGACCTGGCAAACAACTTCGCCGCCAACCCGCTCTTTCCTGGCCTGTTTGTCAGTCAACAACCCCTTGGGAGTGGAAACGACGGTGATGCCGAATCCGCTATTAGTCCTCGGGAGTTTTTCCATCGACAGATAGATTCTTTGTCCTGGCTTGCTGACTCTCTTTATTCCGGCAATTACCGGCTCTCCGTCAGATCCGTATTTAAGTTTTATCTGCAGCATCTTAAAGCGGCCTGTCAGTTCCGAGCAGGTGGAAATAAACCCTTCTTTTTCCAGAAGCTTGGCCAGGTTAGCCTTAAACTTGGAATAAGGTAAAACCAGCTCTGCCTTGCGGGCACCGCTTGCGTTTCTTATTCTGGTTAACATGTCGGCTATTGGATCGGTATACATAACATTGATAATTTGCAGTTTCCAATTTTCAATTTTCAAACTCTTTATTCTATTGAAAATTGATTAATTGAAAATTCCTTGTAAATTGTAAATTGCTAATTGAAAATTAATTATTACCAGCTTGCTTTCACCACGCCCGGGATTTCTCCCTTGCTGGCCAGCTCCCTGAAGCAAATCCTGCAGAGGTCAAAATCCCTCATGTAAGCTGCTTTTCTTCCGCATTTCCAGCAACGCCTGATAACTCTGGTTGAGAATTTGGGCTTTATCCTGCTTCTTTTAGCTTTTGCGATATGTGCTTGTGTCGCCATAAATCTATCAAATCTCAAGATCCAAAATTCAAAATCCAAATTGGAAATACAACACTGGTTCTTGGATTTTGGTTCTTTAAATATTATTTCTTAAATGGGAAACTCATTAAACTTAATAATTCTTTTGCCTCTTCGTCCGTCTTAGCCGTAGTAACTATAGATACTTCGAGGCCGAAAATATTTTCAAGGGCAGCAGCCGAAACTTCCGGAAAAACCAATTGCTCCTTAAGCCCTAAATGGTAATTGCCGCGTCCGTCAAAACCTTTAACCGAAACTCCCTGGAAATCGCGGACCCTGGGCAAAGCAACGTTAATCAGCTTATCCAAAAAACTGTACATCCTGTAGCCTCTTAACGTGGTCATGACTCCGACAACCTGGTTCTCGCGGACTTTAAAACCAGAAATGGATTTGCGGGCCAAAGTCTTAACCGGAGCCTGTCCGGTAATGTTGGTCAAATCGGCAGCAATCGCGTCAATCTTCTTTTTATCTTCCTTAAACTTCCCGACTCCGGCGCTGACAACCACTTTTATAATTTTCGGCACCTGCATGATGTTGGAGTATTTAAATCTGGTTTTTAAGGCAGGGATTATATTCTTATTATATTGTTCTTGTAATCGTTCCATAAAATTAGCTTTTAGTTGATAGCTGATAGCTTTTAGGCCTTAATAATTTTATCCTAATGCCTATAAGCTATCAGCTAATACCTAGTTATACTGCTTTTCCGCTGGCTTTGGCTACTCTTTGCTTGTTGCCGTTTTCCAAATACTTGTATCCAACTCTGGTGGTCTGCCCGGAATTACTGTCAACCAGCATTACTTTGGAAATGGGCAGTCCGGCTGGAAAAACAACCTTTTTGCCCGGCTGGCCGGCTTGGCGGCTTTTCTCAAACTTGGTGTGCAAGTTGATATTTTCCACCACTAACCTTGCGGCTTTGGGTAAGACAGACAAAACTTTGCCGGTCTTGCCTTTGTCTTTGCCAGAAATAACCTTAACCGTATCGCCTTTTTTAATCTTAAATTTAATCATATATTTACTAAATACTAATTTTGCCTAAATTACTTCTGGTGCTAATGAAATTATTTTCTTATAGCCGTCTTCAAATTCTCCCAGTGCTTTTTCGCGGATTTCCCTTGGGATAGGGCCGAAAATACGGGTGCCTTTCGGTTCGCCGGATTCCTTGTTCACCAAAACGCCGGCATTCTCGTCAAAACGGATATAGGAACCGTCGGCTCTCCTGGTCTCTTTGCGGGTGCGGACAATAACCGCGTAAACCTTGTCGCCTTTTTTGACCGAGGAGTTGGGCGCGGCCTGTTTGACTGACCCGGCCACAATGTCGCCTATGCGGGCATACCTGTTGCTGTTCTTGCCGTTAACGCTGAACACGTTGACTATTTTCGCGCCGGTATTATCTGCTATTTTTATCCAGGAACGTACTTGTAACATAGAATTGATTAAATATTTCGGATTTCGGATTGCGGTCCGCCAGCCGGCGGAAATCCGCAACGCGCAATTCGTATTTGAATTAAATCTTTTTCAAAACTTTAAACTTCTTCTCTTTAGACATGGGGCGGATTGATTCCATAACCACCTTATCGCCTACATGATACTCGTTATTTTCATCATGGGCCTTATACTTCTTGGTGATGGTATAAGCCTTCTTGTATTTGGGATGGCGTTTCCTGACATCGACTTTGACAACGACTGTCTTGGTCATTTTATCCGAAACCACCATGCCGGTTATTTGCTGCTTTTTTGGTGCTGTATTCATAAACTTTAGGCTTTTTGCTTAAGATAAGTTAATATTCTGGCAATATCTTTTTTAATAGCGCCAATCTTGTGCGTGTTCTTAAGCTGGTTTAAGCGCATCTTTACGGACATATCCTGGTATTCCTGCTGTAGTTCTTCCAGCAAATTGCGGATTTCGGCGTCGGTTTTGGCTTTTAATTCTTTAAACTTCATAGATTTACTTCGTAAATTTTCTACTAAATACTAATTGATACTAAATGTACTAAATCTTATCCGAGTATACTTAATTGATATCACCGCTGGTATATAGCTTTAGTATATTTCGTATATTTTAGTATTTAGTAGAGATGTTATTTCTCTTTTATTAAAAACTTGCTCTTTACCGGAAGCTTGTAGCTGGCAAGCCTCATGGCTTCCCTGGCCTGGGCTTCGGTCACGCCGTCCATCTCGAACATTATCTTTCCTCTCTTAACAACAGAAACAAAGTGGTCCACAGCGCCTTTTCCGCCTCCCATGGGAGATTCGTTTCCGTGCACGGTCACTGGCTTGTCGGCAAATACCCTAATCCAAATTTTTCCGCCGCGCTGCACGTATCTGGTCATGGCGCGCCTGGCTGCTTCAATCTGCCTGGCGGTAACCCAGGAGCCTTCCATGGCTTTTAAGGCGAACCTGCCGAAAGATATTGTTTCTCCGGCAGTGGCCTTGCCCCAGGTGTCTCCCCTATGGTGTTTGCGGTGTTTTAACTTCTTTGGAATAAACATGATAGTAAAATTATTCTAATTATTCTAATTATTCTAATTGACCTAAGTAATGTCTAATAATCTAATGCTTTGGGAATTGGGATTTGTTTAGAATAATTAGGTTAATTAGGAATTAGGTTAATTTACAAACTCTGGTTAGGCTTTGGCTTTTTCAACGCTAGCTGCCTTGCTTTTGACTGATTGATTCTTTTCCCCAAAAATATCTCCTTTGTAAATCCAGACTTTTATGCCGACAGTGCCGTAAGTGGTAAAGGCAGTGGACCTGGCAAAATCTATATTAGCCCTTAAAGTATGAAGCGGGATTTTACCGGCTGAAAGATGTTCGGTCCTGGCGATTTCCGCCCCGTTAAGCCTGCCGCCTATGGCTACTTTGGCTCCCTTGGCTCCGGCGTTCATTACCTGCTCCAAGGACTGCTTCATCAAGCGGCGGAACGCGACGCGCTTTTCAATCTGTTCGGCAATGCTGTTGGCTACGACTTGGGCCTGCAAGTTAATATCGCGGACTTCTTCAATGTTGACTTTCAAATCTTTCTTGATGCCGAGTTTCTGCTTGATCTTTTTCTTGAGTTCTTCAATCCCCGCGCCGCCTTTGCCTATTATCAATCCAGGCTTGGTGGTTTTAACGATTACGGTAATGGTGCCGTCCCCGGTGCGTTCAATATCAATCCTGACCAGTCCGGCTCTCTTTAAATGGTCTTCCAAGTACTGCCGTATCTTTACGTCTTCCTGCAAGAGCTTAGTATAGCCGCTCTTGGAAAACCACCTGGATTTCCAGGTATCGGTTATTTTTATTCTGAACGATGTTGGGTTAATCTTATGGCCCATAATATTTTGAACTTATAACTGATAATTTATAACTTATAACTGTTACTAGTTATCAATTAATTGTTATTAGTTAGTTTATACTCCTGCTTTACGGTTAAATAATCTCCTCTTCTGCTGAATTTTATTCATCTTGGTCTGTTCTTCAGTTTTGAAAACCTGGGACTTCTTACCTTCCTTGGCCGGAGCTTTTTCTATGCTAGCAGTTTGCGTTTTTTCTCCCTTTACCTGTTCCGTTTCAGCGGATTTTTTGAATATTTCAAACCTGGAAGCTTTGGCTTTGGAGCGCTTTTTCTCTTCTAAAACTACGTGGATGTGGGACATTCTGCGGTGGATAGTGGAAGCGCTGCCGCGTGCCCTGGGAAAATACCTCTTCATCACTTTGCCGGCTTCGGCAGTAATGCTTTTGATCTGAAGGCTCTCAGGATCTATGGAAAAATTATGCTTGGCATTGGCGATTGCGGAATTGATAAGCTTGGTAACCATGCCCGCCGCTTTCTTGTTGGTGTGCTGGAGCTGGATAAGAGCGTCAGTAGCATACATGCCTTTGACCAAATTGGTAACCAGGCGGATTTTCCTCGGGGAAATATGGAGATGCCTTGCATGGGCTGTCACCAATTTAGCGATATTTGATTGTTTAGTGTTATCTGCCATAAATTAATTGAACAAAATTTAAAAAATTAAATAAAATTGAACATAATTATAACTGCAGCTTATTTTTGTCTTTTATGTCAATTTTGTCATTTTTGTCATTCCCCTTACTTCTTCTCCGGTTCCTTGGCTGCCTGCAGCTTGGCTTTTTCGGCCGCTGCCTTGGCTGCTTCCTGCTCTTTGGCCATCTTACCGCCATGCCTGATGAATTTCCTGGTTAGGGCGAATTCGCCGAGCTTGTGGCCGACCATATTTTCGGTAACGAATACCGGCATGTGGGCCCTGCCGTTATGGACCAAAAAGGTAAAGCCTACCATCTCAGGGGCGATTGCGGAATCGCGCGACCAGGTTTTAATCTGGTCTTTTCCCGGACGTCCGGCCAAAACCTTTTTCATTAATTTTGGATCAATAAATGGTCCTTTTTTTAGCGATCTAGACATAAATTAATTGAGCAAAATTTAAATAATTAAATAAAATTGAACATAATTGATACTGCAACTCTTGCTTATATTTTTATCATTTATGTCAATTTTGTCATTTTTGTCAATTCTACTTGCTTCTCCTCTTAACTATCATCCTATTGCTATATTTCTTCTTGGTTCTGGTCTTAACGCCAAGTGCGTGTCTGCCCCAAGGAGTTTTTGGATATTTCAAACCAATCGGGTTATGGCCTTCTCCACCACCATGAGGGTGATCAACAGGGTTCATCACTTTACCTCTGACAGACGGCCTCCAGCCCATTAATCTCTTTCTTCCGGCCTTGCCTATCCGTACGTTCATCCAGTCGGAGTTCGCAACCTGGCCAATAGATGCCAAAGCAGTTTCCTTGATTTTCCTAATTTCGCCGCTGGGCATTTTAAGCAAAGCATATCCGGCTTCAATGTTCTGCAAAGTGGCGTAGCTTCCGGCGCTTCTGGAAATCCTGCCGCCCTGTCCCGGTATCAATTCAATGTCATGGATCAAGGTTCCAACTGGTATCCTGCTTATAGGCAGCCTGTTGCCTGGCTTGATTTCTGCGCTTTCAGAATAAATAACAGTATCGCCGACTTTCAACCCTTCCGGAGCCAAAACGTATCTCTTAGTCCCGTCTTTGTAAGCGACTAAAGAAATAAATGCGCTGCGGGTCGGATCGTATTCCAAAGTCTGAACCTTGGCCGGAATATCTTTCTTGTCGATTCTGGAAAAATCAGTGATTCTCAAAACTCTCCTGAATCCCCCGCCCTGGTGGCGGACGGTAATTTTGCCGCTGTTATTGCGGCCAGCCTGCTTGGTTTTTGCCACGAGCAAATGGCGCGGAGTCTGGACATTCTTCTTTAAAACAGAATAATCCGTAACACTGTGAATACGCCTTCCTGCAGATGTTGGTTTGTAAATTTTTACGCTCATATGATTCGCTTTTCTACTAAATACTAATTGATACTAATTGTACTAAATATCATCAAATATACTTAATCGATCTCACTACTGGTATATGCTTTAGTATCTTTCGTATATTTTAGTATTTAGCAGAGATTGATTAAATAGTTTCTACCGTTCCTTCTATCTTGTCTCCGTCTTTTAAGGTTACCACGGCTTTCTTAAAACCGCTGGTCTTGCCGCTGACTCTGCCGTAATTCTTGGTTTTGCCTTTGATGTTTATCATGTTTACCATGACAACTTTGACCTGGTACGCGGTTTCCACTGCTTTCTTTACGGAAATCTTATTGGCAGACTTGGCTACTTTAAAGACATACTTGTTGCCGGCAACTAATTTTCCGGCTTTCTCGGAAATCCTGGGCTGAACCAAAACGTTTTGAAGCACCTTAGGAAGCTTTCCGGATTTAGGCTTATCAGCCTGCTTGCTGCCTTCTTCAGTTTTGTTAAAAATTGCCATACTGTTTAAACCCTAAAAATTAAATGTTACTTTAAATAAGTTTTTTCTATGACTTTCAAGCTGTCCTGCAACACTACAACTGAATCAGCCTTGAGCACTTCAACTACATTCAAGCTATTTGCCAGCTTCGGGGTAATTCCGGGAATGTTCCTGGAAGCCCTCTGCAGATTTTCGTCCTTTTTCGGCATCAAAAACATCTGTTTTTTGCCAATCTCTTTGACGGCTTTTTTCAAACCGGAAAGGATTTTGACGAACTCTTTAGTCTTAGGCTGGTCCAAAACCATTTCATTGATGACAATAAACTTGCCACTCTTGGCTTTGTCGGAAAGGGACATAAACAGCGCTTTGGTCTTAGCTTTCTTGTTAAGCTTTAATTCCCAGTTCTGGTTTGCTCTCGGACCGAAAGTGATACCGCCATGCCTCCAAATCGGGCTGCGGATAGATCCGGCTCTGGCGCGGCCAGTGCCTTTTTGCTTCCACGGCTTCTTGCCGCCGCCGCTGACTTCGCCGCGGGTCTTGGTGTGGGATGTTCCCTGGCGGGAGTTTAACCTGGAAATCCTGACAGCTTCGGCCAGCAAATGCATCTGCGGTTTGACGTCAAAAATCTTGGAGTTCAATTCAATCTCGCCGACCACTTCTGCTTTTTGGTTATAGACATTTACTTTCATAAAAAAATATTGGTTATATAATCCTAATGCCCCGAATTCTTATCCGAATGCCCCAAACGGTTCCCTTTTCGGGTCATTTGGATGAATTCGTAGATTCGGATTATGCTATTTTTTCTTCTTCTCTTCCTTTACTTCTGTTAATTTGACCAAAGGTTTTACTTTTCCGGTAGAGACAACCTTAATGGTGGCGTTGCGGTGTCCGGGAACTGCACCTTTAACTGTTATTAAATTCCTTGCTGGATCAACTTCCACAACCTGGAGATTCTTAACCGTAACTTGCTGGTTGCCCATATGGCCGGCCATTCTCAAGCCTTTGCGGACATGCTGCGGGAAACGCTGACCGATGGAACCGACGCTCCTGGGCTTGTTATGCCCGTGGCTGGCCGGGAAACCGGCGAAACCGTGGCGCTTAATGGCTCCGGCAAAACCGCGTCCTTTGCTTACTCCGATAACATCTACAACTTCGCCTATTTGGAAACCTGATAAATCTAATTTCTGGCCCTTTTGATAAGCACTGCTGTCATCAACCCTGAATTCAGCCAAAGCGGCAAAAGACCCTAATTCTTTCAAGTGTCCTTTTATGGACTTGTTGGCTTTGACTTTTTTGCCCACGCCGACCTGTACTGCAGAATACTTGTCTTTGCCATCCTTGGCTTTAACCTGGGTGACAATCATTGACGAGCCCTTAATGACCGTAACTGGGATAACTGTCCCGCTTTGGTCGAAGTACTGGCTCATATTCAGTTTCTTTCCGATAAGAAAATTCATATTTTCCGTTACTGTTTCCATTGCTCCGTTTAACATCTAAAGATATTAACCGTAGATAGGATTACTTAAATAATTAAATACTTTTAGCGTCTCTATCCGCCTTCGCATAAAGCTTCGGCGGATTGTTCACTATGTATAAATTAATGTGAACAAAAAAAACGGGTCTGATTTACCCGTAATAAACTTAAATGGAAAACCATTTAAACTTTTAGGTAAATCGTTCTCTGGAATCTTGAGCTCTTGAAAGCTTTGGGATAACAGAACTAATCTACAGACATTTTAAGTTTTACTAGCTCATCTTAATTTCCACATCCACGCCGGCTGGAAGGTTCAGGTTGGTCAAAGCATCAATAGTCTTAGGAGTTGCTTCTAAAATATCAATTAATCTCTTGTGGACCCTCATTTCAAACTGTTCGCGGCTGTCTTTGTGCACGAAAGTAGAACGCAACACGGTATATTTGGTGTGTTCTGTAGGCAGCGGGATTGGTCCGGAGATTGTTGCGCCAGTCCTTTTGGCAGTTTCAACAATCTGCTTAGAGCTCTGGTCAATCAACTTATGATCGTATGCTCTAATCTTGATGCGTATTCTTGGCGGCTTATTTGCGTCCTTGTCCATTTAGTTGTTGAAGGAATGAAGGTTAAGAATAAGTTATCCACCGTTTTTTCGGTGAAAATTGAATTACTTAAAATTTAAATCAAGTAGTTTAAATTTGAAATAATCCAAAAATAGGCTGTTTTTATATTCATTTAGCCACTTGGCATATATTACACTAGTGCAGTAATTTTGTCAAATCTTTAAGAAAAAGATTTTGCAATAAATTCCGCTCTATTGACAAATAACTCAATGTGTGCTATAATATTTTATCAAAAATAATTTTGAAAATTAAAAGCCCCCTTATTTTAGAGCTTTTTAACACTAACAATATCAAACATATTAATGACCTATTCTTTATTAGTTTTATCCATCACTAATTCAATAAATTACATCATCACTGCAATTAATACTGCTGGCAGGTAAAACTCGCAATAAAAAAGCGTCTTAAGAGCTATCTGGAAAGATAGCTCTTTTAATTTTTTAAGGAGGATTCTCTTAGGGAAGTTTGCGCAGATTTTTTGATACGCAGACTCCCCTAAGAGAACTTGTTTTAACCTTAGGCGGAATGGGAGAACCCAAGCATGAAGATTAATGTAATGATTCTGGAAGCTGCGCTGGCAGGCCTTGAAAAAAGAAAACGCAAAGTCGAGGAGCAGATTACTGAAGTAGAAAATCTCCTTCTCGCAAATCCTCCGAAAAAGCCGATGTCTATTGCAACCCATGCCAGGGCCGGCAAGCGCCATATAAACGCTGAAAGCCGCGAACGAATCGCAGAGGGACAAAAAAAACGCTGGAACAAATGGCGCAAACAGCAGAAGAAGGCCAAAAGAGCGCCAACCTTGCAGACTAAAACTTCTGCGGACAGAAAAAACAGGTAAGATGCAGGCGGCATACCGCCAAAAGTTCACAAGACGGCGCAAAGCTTTGCGCCGTCTTTCATTTTGCCCATTAATATTATTATTTCGATATTATTCTAAGTCCTGGTGATCCTTAAAATACTATACAGTATTGTGGTTTTGCCGAAATTTGATGCCGCAACAAAACTCTGACATTACTTCACTGCTTCGAAGCAGTGAAGTAATGTCAAGAAAATTAAAACCCCTCCCGGAAGGGAGGGGTTTTTCTAAACGCTAAGCGCTGTACGCTAAACGCTTATTTGATGATCTTGGTAACAACACCTGCACCTACGGTGTGGCCGCCTTCGCGGATAGCGAATTTGCCTTTTTCTTCCATAGCGACTGGGGTGATCAATTTAATGACCAACTTCACTGTGTCGCCCGGCATAACCATTTCCTGGCCTTCCGGCAAAACGACTTCACCGGTCACGTCAGTAGTTCTGACATAGAACTGCGGCTTGTAACCCTTAAAGAACGGGGTGTGGCGTCCGCCTTCTTCTTTGGTCAAAACGTAGACTTCGGCTTCGAAATCGGTGTGAGGAGTAATGGATCCTGGTTTGCAGAGCACTTGTCCGCGTTCCACATCTTCCTTCTTGGTGCCGCGGAGCAAAATACCGGCGTTGTCTCCGGCCATACCGGAATCCAACTGCTTATTGAACATTTCAATTCCGGTAACCACGGTCTTGGAAGTCGGGCGGATTCCGACAATTTCAATTTCATCGGAGAGTTTAACTTCACCGCGTTCAATCCTGCCGGTAACGACAGTTCCTCTTCCTTCAATGGAGAAGATGTCTTCAATCGGCATCAAGAACGGCTTGTCAGTTTCGCGTTTTGGATCCGGAATATAAGAATCCAAAGCTGCCACCAATTTCATAATGGACTGTTCGCCGATTTCAGAGGTGTCCCCTTCCACGGCTTTCAAAGCGCTGCCGCGGATGATCGGAGTTTCTTTTCCTGGATATTGGTATTTGGACAACAAATCGCGGATTTCTTCTTCGACCAAGTCCAAAAGTTCAGCATCCTGCACCATGTCAACCTTGTTCATGTAAACGACAATGTGCTTAACGCCTACCTGGCTGGCGAGCAAGATGTGTTCGCGGGTCTGGGGCATCGGGCCGTCAGCGGCGCTGACAACCAAAATCGCTCCGTCCATTTGGGCGGCGCCGGTAATCATGTTCTTGATGTAGTCGGCGTGTCCCGGACAGTCCACGTGCGCGTAGTGGCGCTTTTCGGATTCATATTCGACGTGGGCGGTGTTAATGGTAATACCACGGGCTTTTTCTTCCGGAGCATTGTCGATGCTGTCATAGGCGCGGGCCTTGGCCTTGCCTGACTTGGACAACACAGTGGTAATAGCAGCGGTCAAAGTGGTTTTACCGTGGTCGACGTGACCAATGGTTCCCACATTGACGTGCGGCTTGCTGCGGTCAAACTTTCCTTCTGCCATGAGAAGTGTTTCCTTTCTTTCGTCCCGAGAAACCCTAAGCCTTGCGTCTATCGATTTGGCGCAAGGCCAAGGGTTTTTCTCTTTTTTTCCTAACCTGCCATGTCCCAAATCCGCCAACTGGCGGATAGGACGGTCGGATCGGAATCCAGGGACGATTATGCCACTTTTAGGTGGCAATATTAATTGTTATACGCATGTTAAATTTTAAAGAATTTTTCCCATCCTGTCAAACACCATAAAATAACAAAACGATGGGAATCTTCTGGGGCAGCCCCAGAAGATTCCCATCAAGGAAACTCATTATTGTCCTGACGGCTTTATTAATTCCGTTGATACGTTTAAAGACTTTACAATGTCGGTTAAATTAGACTCAGGAGTTTTTTGCCAAACAACCACATAATTTCCCCCGGTTTGCGGCGAGAAAATAATCCACTGCTCGCTTCCCTTGGCAAAACTTTGCATGTCTTTCGCATTCTGGATTTCAATTTTATTTTCAGCCTTTTTGCAATCGGGACAAGGCTTAACGGCATTCCAATATTCCAAAGCACTGGAAGCCCCAATGGCATCGTTGCTGTAAAACCCGATCTTCAACAAATTATTTTTGCTTTTGTCGCTCAGGATTAAATAATTATTTTGTTTAGTGATTATATATTTGTCTTTTGGATAATTTAGGCTGTAATGGAACCGGGTTACATATCCTTCGTAATTGGCGTCATGCGTCCCGGAGTAATTCGCCTGCTTTGAATCAGAGATGAACTTAAACGTGCCGAGTACCTGATCCAGCCTGTTCCAAACTTCCGTCTGGTTAAATTCTTTAATCGTTCCTTTAGGGTAATTGTCGATGTTGGTATTAGCAACGCGCTGCATTATTTCGTAGCAGGTGTTATTATGGAAACTCCTGTAAACTTTAACACTGTCAAAATGCCCTAAGGCTGCACCACCGCCAGTGGCCGAATGGAAATCAGTATTATTGATTTTTACAATGCCGGCGTCTTTTTGAGCTTCGTTGGTTGAAACGTTAAAGTTATAGCACTGGCTTTGGGTATTTAAATCTTTCAAGATATTTACCGAAACTCCGGCGCTGTCAAAATTCGTGCCTGAATATTTATCCTTGGTTAAATACGCACATGCAGCCGTTGTGTCATCACAAGCCGGAATATAAGAAAGCGGGCGGATTTTGCTTATATCCGTGTTAAACCCAAAATCATTTGGGTACTGGATAGAAAACCCATACTTAGCAGGACTGGTATAAGTGTTCCAGCCATTCTTGTTGCCTTGGGGAAGATTTTGGGAATTATCACTGGTTAATGTGGATTGATTAGTCTGTTTTGGCTCGTTTTTTTGCGCCTGCTGATTACATGAAGCAGCAAGCAGTACTATCGCTGAAACCAAAAATAGATATTTCTTCATAAAATCGCCGATCTAATTATTTGAGCTATCCTGGACCCCGGATCAAGCCCGGGGTGGAAACCAAGGGTACCATCCCGGAATTTTTCAGGGCTGTGAAAAATATCCGGGATCCAGTACTTATGCTTTAATCCTGAATCAAGTTCAGGACAGGCTCTATTAAATAATTTTATTATATAAATCTTCCCAATTAGGATTTATCTTCTCAATTAATTCCAATTTCCATTTTCGATACCATCTTTTTAACTGTTTTTCCCGCTTTATGGCTTCTTCCCTGTCTTCAAAGACTTCATAATAAACCAATCGATGAACCTGGTATTCTTGAGTAAATCCTTTGACAATGTTGTTTTTATGGGTAAAAACCCTGTTTACAAGATTATTTGTAAAACCGGTATACAAAGTCCCATTCCTATGACTGGCCAGCATATAAACATAATACACTTTATTATCCATTGTTTTTGTATTTGTTTCTGGCTTTTTCCTGGACCTCGGGTCCCATCCTTCGCATAAAGCTACGGCGGGCACAGCAAGCCCGGGGTGGAAACCGAGGACACCATCCAGGAATTTCGAGTGTATCGGAGAAATATCCGGGATCCAGTACATATTCGCATTGTATAATTCAGCCACGAAGTGGCCCCTTCGAGGCGTACTTATCGGCGACGTTTCTGCGGTCTAGAAATCTTCAAACTCCACTTTCGGGCCTTCGAAGTTGAAACTAGTGTCTATAACTTCTTCTTTAACAATTACTTCTTCGCGCAGGTCCTGAAAGCGTGAAGGAAAAACCTGGCGGGTAGATTGCACTTGAGGCGCAACTGTTTTCCTAAATGGAGTTTCCACTACAGGTTCAATAGTATCTTTTTCCGTCAATTGCGCTTTAATAATTTCTTTGTTGATTTTTTCAATATCTTCCGCCTGCTGGACAACCTTCTGCTGCAATTTGCCGAGCAGTAATTTTTGATATTCGTTAATAGGCAATATCACCAGCTTAGCATCCCCTGCCTCATCCATAACAAAAAACTTCCCTCCGTCAGCCTTTGCCAGATTGATTAAATCTTGTAATTTTGACATATTATTTTTCCACTAATTCACGAATTTACACAAATCACACTAAATACCAGTTTAGTGATATTAGTGAATTCGTGGATAAGTAATTTTTGTATTCCCATTATACCCCCATTCCCTCAGCTTTACAATCCCCTACAGATTTGGTATTCTAGGATGTTTAGGAGGAAAAAATGGAAAGCAATGAAGAGCAGATTCTGCAAAGCTTACGGGAAAGGACCAAGGAAACACATGCTTCCCAGCGAGTCACTTTGCTCCTGGTCTATGGCCACAAAGTGAAAGGAGAACTGTATCATGTGGGCGAAAAAGACATCACCCTGCGTGTCACCCCGTGGTGGCGATCCCTGTTCGGGCTGGGTGCCATATTCTTCCACTGCCACCCGAGCAAGATTGTGGGCTATGCTGCCCAGTTCATCGACCGTAGCGGCTCTGTTCTCGACTGACTACTGGTTATTAGCCTACGATTACCTTAACACGGCCCCCGCCGGAATTACCGGCGGTGGGCTTTTTCTTTTTGCCTTGTCACGCCGAAGCCTTGCCTTGCCCGCCATAGCTTTACGCGAAGGCTGGGGCGAAGGCGGATGCTTTACAATTCCCTGCCCTTTTGTTATTCTAACCATCGCAATATGGTCTCAGACGAGAGGAGGAACATTAATGGCAGGTTCCGTTATTTCTGCAGCCGTGCATTATGAATGCACAGATCCGAAAAAAGATAACTCTGGGTATCTAATCATGGTGCCGGTAGTTGAAGGCACCAATATCCCAGACGTCACCAAGACTGGCACAATTGTTGCAAAAAGAGAATCCGGAGATATCACCGTAGAGGCAAGGATTCCAAACATCAATTACTGCCCGGAATGCGGTGCGCACATTCACGACGATCCGATACCGCGACGCTGAATTTCCTTTTGCCCTAACCGCCCAATCCCGACTTTTTGGGACAAGCGGTTCAGGGCTTTTCTTTTTGCTTGAATTACGTAATCTTTTTGTCATTGCGAGGAGACAAAGGGCTTTATCTTTGCCGACGAAGCAATCTTTTCATGATTAAGATTGCTTTCACCTTCGCTAAAGCTACGGCGGACAAGTCGGCTGCACTCATAAGACATCTAGCCAATTTTAAAGGGCCAACCGTTAGGTTGGCCCTTTCAACTTCAGCGATATATCCGCCACGAAGTGGCCCCTTTGGGGCGTTGCTATCCGCGAGTAATCCGCGGTACTACATACCCTTTCTCACATTAACGCCAGCGCGGGATTCAATAATCTTCTGCGCAATATTGCGAGGCACTTCGGCGTAGTGGTCGAATTCCATAGTGTAGGATGCTTGTCCCTGCGTCATGGAACGCAAAGTTGTGGCGTAGCCGAACATTTCGGACAGCGGCACAAAAGCGTCAATAATCTTAAGATGCAAGCGGTCAGTCATTTCGTTAATCTGCGCGCGCTTGGAGTTAAGGTCGCCGATAACGTCACCCATGTTGGTTTCCGGAGTGGTAACTTCCACTTTCATAATCGGCTCCAAAATAATCGGATCAGCTCTCTTAATCACATCTTGAAGTCCCTTGGAAGCGGCGATTTTAAATGCCATTTCAGAAGAGTCTACTTCGTGGTAAGAACCGTCGTAAACGGCAATTTGAAAGTCCACCAAAGGATATCCGGCAATAACGCCGTTGGCAGCAGATTCCTGAATACCTTTATCAATCGGTTTGATATATTCTTTAGGAATAACACCGCCGACGATTTCATCAAGGAATTTATAACCTTCGCCTCTGGCAAGCGGCTCGGCACGCAAGTAAACGTGCCCGTACTGCCCGCGTCCGCCGGACTGGCGGATGTATTTGCTTTCCGCGGTGGCCGTACTCTTGATGGTTTCCTTGTAAGCGACTTCCGGCTTTCCGACGTTGGCTTCCACTTTAAATTCGCGCTTCATGCGGTCCACAATGATTTCCAAGTGCAATTCGCCCATTCCGGCAATAATTGTCTGCTGGGTTTCTTCGTTGGTAGACAACTTGAAGGTCGGATCTTCTTCAGCCAGCTTGGACAAAGCAATGCCCATTTTTTCCTGGTCAGCTTTGGTCTTAGGCTCAACAGCCATGTGAATGACCGGATCTGCGAACTTAATGGCTTCCAAAACAATCGGCTTGTCCATATCGCAAAGCGTGTCACCGGTAAAGGTGTCTTTGGGCCCAACGAGCGCGCAAATGTCTCCGGCAAAAACTTCCTTGACTTCGTCGCGCTGATCCGCGCGCATGCGCACAATACGTCCTACGCGCTCTTTATTTTGGGTACGCGCGTTAAGAACGTAAGAGCCAGCTTCCAGCTTCCCCGAGTATACGCGGAAGAAAGCCAAGCGTCCGACGAACGGGTCAGTGGCAATTTTAAAAGCCAAAGCCGTAAATGGTTCATCATCGGAAGGTTTGCGTTCTAACGGCGCTTCGGTTTTTGGTTCATGGCCTTTTACCGATCCCCTGTCAGTCGGGCTAGGCAAAAAGTTGGTAACAGCGTCCAAAATGGTCTGCACAATAACCCCGCGTCCGTCTCCGCCTAAAACCGGGAAGAATTTTCCGCCCTGCACGGCCTTGCGGATAGCAGTCAAAAATTCCTGTTCGGTCAATTCCTGTCCGCCTAAGTATTTTTCCATCAAAGCATCGTCGCTTTCCACAACTTTTTCCATGAGCTTATGGCGATATTCTTTGGCTTTTTCCATCATATCTGCCGGCACTTCTTCGATAGTGAATTCTTTATCAGTAAAATCTTTGTAGGTGTAAGCCTTCATGTTAATCAAGTCCACGACGCCGCGAATTTCTTTTTCAAAACCGATTGGGATTTGAATAGGAAAAGCGTTCGGAGACAATCTCTTGTGGATGGAATCGAGCGAGCGGTAAAAATCGCCGCCGGTCTGGTTGATCTTGTTGATAAAGCACATGCGAGGCACCTGATACTTGTCAGCCTGGCGCCAGACAGTTTCGGACTGCGGCTCCACGCCCATCTTGCCGTCGAACACGACTACGGCGCCGTCCAAGACGCGCAAAGAGCGCTCCACTTCCACGGTAAAGTCCACGTGGCCCGGAGTGTCAATAATGTTGATTTTGTGCTTGGTGTCGCCGCCGAGCTTTATAAAGCGCGGGGTCCAATAGCAAGTCACGGCCGCGGAAGTAATGGTAATTCCGCGTTCGCGTTCCTGCTCCATCCAGTCAGTCACGGTCTCGCCTTCGTGCACCGCGCCGATCTTATGGATCATTCCTGTGTTATATAAGATACCTTCGGTAACCGTGGTCTTGCCGGCATCAATGTGCGCGATAATCCCAATGTTACGAGTTACCTCAATAGGATACTCTCTTGGCATAAAATAATTTAGTGATTAAATAATTTTTTGATTTATTGATTTTACTTGATGTCCGATAAACCTAATAAGGCTTATCATGACCTATATTAACGGTTAAATCCTAATAAGTTTGCGTTTTAGCCGTTCTTTTATACCACCTCCCCCTCGCTTCGCTCGGGTACTCCTCCTAATATTAGGAGGAGAGACTGCAGTTCTCCCCTCCTGCAAAGGAGGGGTGCCCCGACTTGTCGGGACGGGGTGGTATATTCGTAGATTCGATTTCTTATCTTCTGTTAAATCTCGCAAAGTGCGCGAAAGCCTTGTTGGCTTCGGCCATGCGGTGGGTGTCGTCGCGCTTCTTGACTGCAGCGCCAATCTTGTTGTAGGCATCCATAATTTCCGCGGCGAGCTTTTCACGCATCGGGGCGCCTTTTCTGGACTGGGCAGCGGCAATCATCCACTTCATTCCCAAAGTGGTCCTTCTTGGTTCCATGACTTCCATCGGAACCTGATAGTTGGACCCGCCAATGCGGCGGCCTTTAATTTCCATCAACGGGGAAACGTTTTTCAAGGCAATGTCAAAAACCTGGCGGCCATCCAAAACTTTTTCCTTATTCCCTTCGCCTTTGGCAGCAGGCGCTGGTGTAGCGGCTGCCGGGGCTGATTTCATTTTTTCAGTGACAATCTCCAAAGCATCGTAAAAGATTTTCCTGGCCACGTTCTTCTTGCCGTTCTGCATCATGTAATTGATGAATTTGGCGTATTTGACGCTGCCGAATTTCAGGTCAGGAAGCGGAGTGTGTTTGTCGTAACTTCTAGATTTTCTTGGCATAGATTTACTTCGTAAATTTTCTACTAAATACTAATTATTACTAATTGTACTAAATATTATCAACCAAGCTTTATTGATATCACTGTTGGTATATAGCTTTAGTATATTTAGTATCCTTTAGTATTTAGTAGAAGTATTAGTAGAGAGATTATTTAGCTTTTGCTCCATATTTGCTTCTGCCGCGTTTTCGACCGTCAACGCCTAAGGTATCTAATTTGCCGCGGACAATGTGATAGCGAACGCCTGGAAGGTCCTTAACCCTTCCACCGCGGATCATGACCACGCTGTGTTCCTGCAAGTTGTGGCCGATTCCTGGAATGTAAGCAATAACTTCCATTCCGTTGGTGAGTTTGACTTTTGCCACCTTGCGCAAAGCCGAGTTCGGCTTTTTCGGGGTGGTGGTGTAAACCTTTAAGCACACGCCGCGCATAAAAGGAGCGCCGGTTTTGATGTGCAAGGTTTTGTTCTTAATCAGGTTGACGCGGCGCAAAAGTGCCGGAGACTTGCTCTTGGCCAAAAGCGGGCGCCTGCCTTTTCGAACTAATTGGTTAATTGTTGGCATACTTCTCCACTAATTCACGAATTTACACGAATCACACTAAATACCAGATTAGTGATATTAGTGATGATTAGTGAATTCGTGGATAAATAATATTCTTGAATAAAAAAACTCCGCAGCAAAACTTGAGGAGCTTTTGCTACTTCGCCTGTTTGGTACCGGCTGAAAGCCGTCCGCCGATGAGGCGGATCTCCCGAAACCTGTGGGAGTAATCTTCCCGAACATTGCGACTAATATAGTAATACTTCTTCGCGATATTTGCGCAATCTGCGCATCCGCGAATAGGGTTTCTTATTCAATTACCAATATTATACTATATTGACAAAAAAAGTCAATAACTTTAAGCTACACATAACACAGTCAGAATGGGAGGATTTAATGACGGTTAAACAGGATATTGGGACACTGGCATTATTCTATCATGTAGGGTTTTTTCTGTTCTGGTCAGATCTGCACAATAAAACTAATGCGGCAACACAGCCTCTTGAAGGCCTCACTGAGATTACTTGCACCATCGCTATCTTAGTTTGGGGTATAGCCACCGCAGTAGTCAAGATCGGGATGATCTGCGGAGCCTGGAAGAAACTGCGACACATAAGTGCTGTTAGTATTACTGCTTTTACGCTTTCCATCATCCTCTCAATGTTTATTACGAACGAGAGGTCATGGCAACCCACGGCATTACAAAGAACACTGGGCGAGATTGACATACTGAGCCAAGTAATGATCGACTTGGTTATCCTTATCAATTTTCGCCGACAATCCTAATATTCACCCGCGCTACCCTGCCCTATAGTAGCGCGGCTTTTTTATTGGCAAAAAATGTCAACTAATTATACTATAAGGCCTTGCACGAGGCAATCGGCGCAATAATCACGCTGTCGGAAGACAAAGTTTGACCCTCTAAAACGACCGCGAGGTTACCTAACGGTAGCCCGCGGCGTTTTTTATCAATATCTCCCATACACTGGAGTATGGGATAATTTACATTGTGACAAAATTCATTCGATATTCGTCAAATACAAACAAGGAGGATGCATGAAAATTCCGCTATCAAAGCTTTTGCATCGGTTTGAGCACGTAATAGGCAAAATCATAACTGCTTTTTTAAAAAGAAAAGGATATATAGCTGACAAAAGATTCGCGCATGTCAGTATTACCTTAAATAACCGGCCATTTAATGACGACCAAATGTTTAAATTCGCCGACAATGAACTGAGGCAAATCCGCCATTTTGATTGGCGGCTGAATTTCGGGATGATGCGCCAGGAAGTAATAGTGCTGGTGGAAAACATCGCGAGAAATAAAAATAACCCGACTCTGCTTCCGTGCGGCGCCATTGATTTGGAAAAAGCGAATAGATTTCTTTTAAAAGTAGGGTTTCCGTATAGGCTTGCATTAGCGCACGGATTAAACAATTCCGCGCTTGCCGAATACCGCCTGCGTAAAATAAAAGAAATTGATAGCGAACAGTCCTAAGCGCGACTTAAAACCGCTTTTTCTTTTTTAATGATTATTTCTATTCCCGGATTTCGAGCGATCGCTCGAAATCCGGGAATAGATCAATTTCACTTTTCTGACATTTCTCCAATACTACATAGTATTGTACTTTTGTCAGAGTTTGATGATACAACATTCCTTCACTACTTCGAAGTAGTGAAGAAATGTTCAAGTATTGACAAAGGAGGTAAGATAGATGAAAATTATACTTAAAACCCAAAGATCCAAGGAGGAAACTTGCCGGAAAAATTATTGCTTAAAGGGCGCCACTGGAATCAGTTGAAGTTAAGACGGAAACCATCCAGAAAAGCGCCAGAAAAAATCCAGCTGAGCGATGACCAGTGGGAAGAACTGGTTAAAATCCAAATTCCTGAATGCTATAATAAGCGACTAGTTGAACAATATATCAAGGAAGCATATCGCCAGCATAAAGAAGGGCAAATAGGAATTTTCATCCCTCCCAATGACCTTGAAAAAGTCAACGAGTGCCTGCGCAGCGCCAATGTCAAGTTTTTTTTCAGCTGCATTCACGCCCCAGCAGTCGGCAGTAATGAGAGAATGTGCTGGTTTTTTGTTGCTTAAAGCCAACAATGCCGGCACCACACCCAACGCTGCTTAAAGCCCCTAATAAGGCTCGGCAGCGTATTTCTTTTCCATCAAACTCAAACATTTCTTCACTACTTCGAAGTAGTGAAGTTTTGTAAAAATTTTATTTATATCAACTTAATATGGAAAATGTTTTCGAATAAGATTATTGCGGGTAGGAGGATTTTATCCAATAAACCCAGATACAAAAACACCAGCACCAGGATAAACCCGTAACGTTCCCATTCTAAAATTTTATACATTATCTCATCTGGCGCCAGCGAGGCCAAAATTTTGCTGCCGTCCAAAGGAGGAATGGGGACCAAGTTAAAAATTCCCAAAACCAGGTTAAGCAAAATGGCCTGGTATAAAATCGGTTCTGCAATGCGGTTTGACAGGCCAAGCTTAATTGGTATTACAAAAAGCACAGCCAAAATGAAATTTGCCATAGGACCGGCCAAGCTGACTAAAGCCATCCCGCTTTTTGGGCGCCTCAAATTATTAAAATTGACCGGCACGGGCTTGGCCGCGCCAAATATTATCGGCGAACCGGCCAACATCAACAAGAGAGGCAAAAGGACAGATCCAAAAGGATCAATATGAGGTATGGGATTTAAGGTAATCCTACCCGCTTCCCTGGCCGTATCATCGCCAAGTTTTTCCGCTACTATCCCGTGACTGACTTCGTGGACTATCGCGGAAAAGATTAAAATAACGAATGTAATAATGATATTCATAAACAAAATGATAAAAATTTGTTTTTAACTGATCGTGAGATAATTCATACCCCCTCTTGCTAATTATAACAAATTATGTTAGACTATGTAAGAACTTCAGAATTGGGTTTAAATTCTGAAATCTTAAATCATAAATCCCGCCTTCTCTGGCGGGTCGCCGATGAGGCGACTTAAATCGAAATTATTTATGCCAAGAATGTGCACAATTTGCGGTAAGACTTACTCTCGCACCATTAAGCGCTCCCATAGCATGCGCGCTTCCATTGTCAGGCTTCTTCCTAACTTGCAGTGGACCCGCCACAACGGGAAAAGAGTAAAAGCTTGCACCCGCTGCATTAAGACAAAAGCCAAGACTAAATAGTTTTGCAAACATTCCCCCGCCTTTCGACAACACACAAAGGCGGGGTTTTTGTTTATAAACAAATTTGATATAATAAAATAACCGTGAGATAATTTTTGAAACAAAAAATGAGAGAAAAGATAAAAATATTATTTGCTAAAGCAAAAGAAAAAATTTTGGGGTTTTTAAAAAAATGTTTTAATTTTAAAACCTTACCCTGGATTTTAATAGGATTGGTTTTGCTCGGAGCCGCTGGCGTTGGCGGATATTTTTTGTACCAAAAAAAATATCCCAAAAAAATCCAATTACAGGCTGTAAAAAACCAAAATATTTATATGGCATTCCTGGATGAAATTTACGGCATAATCCAAACCAATTACTGGGAAAAAATTTCTGACGAACAATTGACCGAGCTTTATCGCCTGGCAGTGGAAAAAGTCAGCGGGAAACCTGCAACGCTTCCGGCAAAAAACCGCGAAGCTCTGGACAATTTGCTTTTAAGCAACATCAACTCACTGGAAAATAATGGCAAGAAAAAAGAATTCGCTGCCAATGTTGCAGACGTGGTGCTGGCAAATTTGCAACCCTTTGGCCGCAGCCGGCTTTATACCCAAAAACTCCAGCAGGATTTAAGCAACGCGGTAAATAATATAGATCCGACCGCAAACCTTTATGCCGACTTGGGGGTAAAAAAAGATTCCAAACCCGAAGAAATCAAACAAGCTTACGAGCAAAAAGCAAATGAACTTGCAAAAGATACGAGCGAGGGAGGAAAACAAAAACTGGCACAGGTCAACCGCGCGTACGAGGCTTTAAAAACTCCTGAACTGAAAAACCGCTATGACCAGACCGGGGCTGAACCAAGCGTTATTGGCGAGCGGCTTGGCACAAACATCGAGCATATTTGGATAAAGAGGTTCTCCCCGACAACCATCCAGGACTTGGTGTCTGTAGCAGACGAAGCGGACAAGAATGGCGGCAAAGATTTAAATACTTTAATTTTAGACTTGCGCGGAAACATCGGCGGGGCTATTGACCAACTCCCCTATTTTTTGGGGCCATTTGTCGGGCCGGACAGGGAAGCTTACCAGTATTACCACCAGGGAGAAAAATTACCGTTTCGAACTTTGGCAGGATGGCTGCCCAGCCTGGTCAGATATAAAAAAGTAGTAATTATGACGGACGAACGCTCGCAATCATCAGCAGAAGTAATGGCGGCATCTTTAAAGAAATTTAATGTTGGGGTGCTGGTTGGAACCAAAACCAAAGGCTGGGGCACGATTGAAAGAGTGTTTGATATAAAGACGCAAATCGACCCGAATGAAATTTACGCCGCGTTTTTGGTACACACTATCACTTTGCGCGACGACGGCCAGCCCATTGAAGGCCGCGGCGTAGATCCGGCAATAGATATTACGGCCAAAGATTGGGGCAAACAGCTGGAAGATTACTTTAACTTCCCTCCCCTAATCCAGGCCGTACAGAAAGTTTGGAATGAAAAATATTAACATAATCCGAATTACCCAAAAAATATCCTAATAACCCGAAAACAAGACCAACCAAAGGTTGGTCTTGTTTATTTAGGGGCATTCGGATGCTAATTCGGGGCATTAGGATTACATTTACAACGCGCCTTCTTGTTTTAAAATTTGCTGCTTGCGCCTGCGGCCGCGATTGTAGCCGCCGGGTTTTCCATCTGCGCGAATAACACGGTGGCAAGGAATTTCGGGGTTATAATTTTTGCTTAAAATATTTCCGACAGCTCTAAAAGCTCCGGGGCTTCCGGCGAATTCCGCCACTTCCCCATATGTCAAAGTCTGGCCTTTGGGGATTTTTTTGACGATTTCGTATACGCGTTGGGTAAAAGTCTTGTTCATAATTACGAATTATACTGACCAATCTACTAATGTAACGAATAAAGCGAATGACAACTAATGCGTACTAAGAGAGAATTAGTTGTCATTGGTTATTATTAGCATGAATTCGTTGATTGGTTAATCCTTATTTCCAGCTAACTTGGCTTGTTAACTCTTGGGGCACCAATTCAACCCAGGTCGTACCGCGGTTGAATTCTATCTCTTTCCCTGACGTATCATAATACCTGGTCCTGTCACCTCCCTGCTTTTTCCAGGTTCCTGCCATGGCTTTTCCGTCTAAAAACACAATCGCCTTGCCGCCACTTTTTAAATCCATGCCTAATGACAGCGGGGTATCTGTTTTAACGGGAAAAGTTTGGACAAATTGCACAACAATATTTTTTGTAAAAATCTGGTTTTTTGTATCCAAATCAACATGCGGCTTTCCGGCCAGCAATCGCTGGTAGTTATTATCCTTTTGGTTATAGATATAAGTTATCGCATACTCGGGAAAAGAAAAGTTTATATTAATATTTTTTGCGGGCAACTGCGCATACGTTAAAGCATCACCAGCTGCCTTATCATCTTTAAACTTCCAAGGATTAAATGAGGCGACATCGCTATATTTATGGAAATTCGCAAACGCCAGAAGCTTCTCCATTGAAGAATACATGTTATGAGGCGCGAATCTGGTTTTTATGCGATGGAAAAAAGTGCCATCGTCCATAAATTCATCGCCGTTGGAAATTTTTTTATAAACCCCCAGTTTGATATTTTGCAGAACGTCGCTATTACCGCCAACATGGACATAAATAGCATTAAGCTCGTCCGCTAACTCTGCAAAATATGTTCTGGCAGACCTGATAGGCCCAATATTAACCGGGGACTTGGTTTGGTAAACAGCCATAAACCTTGTAATGCCGCCTTCGGCCAAAGTTTCGTAAACCAAATCCGCGTCAGTAAGGCCCGATTGCGGCCTGCTATCCGGATGGTTTTCCACCATCACTGCCACTGGTCGTTTTTTTGCCGTGGCTTCTTCAACGGGCAAACCGTTTATGCTAATAAATTTCTGTTCGATTTTCCCCGTTTCAACCGCTTTCTGTTCCTGTTTCAAACCCAGAACCGGAGACTCGCCAGGTTTTTTGTCCGATTTTTTCCTGGCAAAAACAAATGTTACGCTTAAAATTATTACCGCAGTGGCGATAATCAGATATTTTTTTCTCATGAGAATTTCAATTCTTAATATAAAATTTTTACTAATTTTGCCATATTTGTATTATAACAAAATTTTTCGTTTATTTTCCGAAATTGCCGTTTTTGTTTTTGTTCATGGGAAAAAATCTGCCATTATTTTGGTGTAACCATGAGGGTTTTTTACCGTCAGATAAAACAACCAAAGGGTATGGAGTTCCCCCAGCTTCATACCCCGTGGTACTATACCGATTTTGATATCAACCATAAAAAACGCCCTTATGGGCGTTTTTTATTCTTTCTAATTTTTAAATTTTACTTTTAGCGCTTTTACCGCGCGGTTTATTTTTACCGAAACATTGTTGGCATTGGTATCTAATATCTTGGCTATTTCTTTTGGATCCAAATCATTAACATATCTCAATACCAAAATTTCTTTATAATCCGGAGGCAGGTCTTTCATGCCGTCAACCACTTCGTTAAACAAAACTTTTTTCTCTATGCTTTTATTGCCTTCGTATGACGGTTCAAAAGCGGGAGATTTCTCCATGAGGACTTCAAGGCTCTCTTCTTTCTTTTTGCGCGATTCATCTATTATCAAATTATTGGCCACCCGGTACAGGAAAGCGCGCAAATTTTCCACTTTTTTGCCCTGCATCAAGTATTGCCAAACCCGCATGAAAGTTTCTTGGACTAATTCTTCCGCCCGGGTCTTGCTGTAAACCCTGAAAAAGCAATGCCTGTAAATGGCTTCCGAATAATTTTCGTAAGCGGAAAGAAATTGTTGTTGAATTTCGTCCGTCATATTCACCTCCAGAGCTTCTGTAAAAGCAGAAGCTTTATTGCTTAATCCCCCAGAGAAACAAAAAAAGTCTAATCTAATAAATAAATTTTATTTCGTGATTAAACTTTTCAATTGGAATTAAAATATTTTGTCGGTTTATAGTTACATAAAATTGTTAATACCTCGTGGGCTTTTCCAGTAAATCTTTTGCTATTATTTTTATCCTACAATAATTAAAAACCAATGTCTAGCCAAACTGTGGATAACTTTAGATAGATAAAAGTAAAAATATTTTATTGTTTTTTCCTATGGGAGATAAAAAAAATTCCCTGATTGAAGGAAATTCGGTTAAAACTATAATTAATTGATTGTTATAAATTAGTCTCAATGTTTAAAATAAAAATACCACATACAACTTACTTAAACTATTATGGTCGGGCTGCTGGGAACCCGCCTCTTCGGCGGGCCCGCCGAAGAGGCGGGTCGAACAACCATTAATACTTATAAATAAACCATCTTTATAACGACTATTTATGCATTCTAATATAGTTTTCCAGTTTATCATTCAACACTTCTCTCCCGTAGCCAGTTTTAAAAAATCTCTCTGATTTCATTGCATCAGCTTTCTCTAAATAAGCTTCGTAATATATTAATTTGAATGGTGCATGTTTCTTTGTATAACTACCGCCTCTCTTTCTGTTATGCTCTGACAAAAATCTTCTTTTTAAATCATCAGTATAACCTTTATACAAAGCCCCATCTTTTAAACTTTCTAACACATAAAAATACCACATTTTTAATCCTTTTTAGGATTTCTTTGGTCGGGATGCCGAGAATCGAACTCGGACTACATGCACCCCATGCATGCGTACTACCACTATACTACATCCCGTTAATTACTGGTTAAATATAAATTGAAATTTGGTTTGATTGCGTATCTGCCTCATCGGCAGCTATACTACAACCCGAAAATGTGATAATTAACTAACTTATTATAGCAAAAGAAATATATTAAAAAAAGTGGCGCCCCGGAAATCCACTTGTTGCCTGGTAAGGCTGTTGGATTAAATCCGGGGCATAATGTAATGTTATTTCACCGCTTGAGATGTTCGGCGGGTATATAAACCAAGGGCGGTTGGCCTGGCAGACTCCCGCAACTTACACACCTGTTGTCTATTGGATTACACTCTTGATCAGAACCACAGCAAGAGCAAAATCTTATCTTTACAGGACCGCTCAAAGCGGAACTCTTCAAAGATGTTTCCGACATCGTTCCTCCTAAAATATCACTTGCTACAGCAAGCAGCTACGCCTTGCAGATTTGGACGGCATATCTCATAGGGGGCGAGGCATGACTTGCATACATCTTCCCCTGATTTCGGGTCTTCCTTTACTTCTGTGACCTTTCCGCAAAACCCGCAAAACCTCTTGTCGACCTGATTCTCTTTATTCATCCTGAATCCCCCTTATTCTAACTGCAAAACTTGGTCTAAAATTTTAGGCAAAATTTTCCAGTAAGAAAGTGTTGCCAGGCTCAACACTTTATGAAAAATCTTTGGTAGAAAGATATCCACAAAGGTGTTGAGCCTGGATTGCGCGCGGGAGCCGGTTGGCTTTGCGCAAAATGGGTGGGTGGAATGCATGGCCAGTGTTACGGCTGATCAGCCGACAAAAGACGCTTCCCCGTCCACAAAATCATTGCTCCGTGAGCTCCAAGTAATTCAAAATCTCCGAAAAAGTTGCCGGCGTGGCATTCCTGACGCAATTTGTCCGACAAGCCAGCGTTTCCTTACGGTCTGACGTCCTGATCAAAGCAAATGGTATTTTTGATCTAGTGACCTCATAACTGTTCGGGCAATGCGGACACTTCACATCAAGCTGATAAATTTTCTGATTTCTGTCCCTTTTCGCTTGGAACTCTGGTTTTCTGGGTACTTCTTGAATTAGAACTATCCGCACCTCGATCTCATCAAAATCAAGGTGCGCCAACGTGCTCATGAGCTTAGTCCTCCTTAAATTCCAAACTCACTTCTGATGCAATCCAATTTAATCCCAAAGCTTTAGGACGAAATCGGATTGCGCCAGTTATTTTAAAGAGCTAATCCTTTTAAAAAACCTGCCCTTTTTTGGGGCAGGTTGTAAGCTTCTTTTTCAAGTAAAGCTACTTACCCTTTTGCCCCGCAAAACCCTACGTTAAGGACAGCCTTAGTAACAAAGGCTACGACGGAGGAATTAATTTGGCGGGCAAAGTTGCTCATAAAAGGGTTCTTCAAAAAATACTGTTTAAAATATTATAAACAGCAATAAAAAATGTGTCAAATGATATTCATTCAACTATCAAGGGGACACCTTGTACTGCACTAGGTGTCCCCTTGAAATACCCAATAAAATCAGGTATTTTAAATGGCTCAACCTAGGCTCAAGCCATTCATTTTTCTATACGGTTAGATAAGAGCCCCCTTGCTCTGATGATTCCTGTGCCATCTTGTGGATAAGCTCATCAAGTTCTTCATCACTAAAGAATTCTATGGTAATCCTACCTCCTCTACCCTGGCGCTGGATTTTCACCTGGGTTCCGAGCTTGCCGCGCAACTCAGTTTCCATGGCCATAAGTTTTGGGTCAGGAGCGGCGGCATCCATCTGCCTCTTTAAGGTCAACTCCCTGACTTTGGCTTCCACCTGCCTGACGTTAAGGCCCTGGTCCAAAACCATTTTGTACATCAAAAGAATTTTTTCCGGATCTACCAACCCAAGCATTGCGCGGGCGTGGCCTTCGGTAATCTTTTCTTCAATCACCCCGCGCTGGATTTCCGCCGGCAAATTAAGCAAGCGAACCGTGTTTGCCACAGCAGGCCTGGACTTGCCGACTTTCTTTGCCACCTGCTCCTGGGTCATGTTAAAGGTTTTCATCAGCCTTTCATAAGCCTGGGCTTCCTCTATGGGATTCAACTCCTTGCGCTGGATGTTTTCAATTAACGCCACTTCCAATTTAGTCTGGTCAACCATGGCTTCTTTTATGATAGCCGGAACTTTTTCCAATCCTGCCAACTGGCTGGCCCTGAACCTTCTTTCTCCCACGACCAATTCAAACCCAACCGGCGTCCTGGTAACCACCAAGGGCTGAATGACTCCATGCTCTTTTATGGATTCCGCCAACTCCTTTAAGGCATTTGGTTCAAAAATTTTCCTGGGCTGATAAGGATTCGGAGCGATTTTGGCAACTTCAATTTCCTGAATTTGCGCGTCTTCATAGGAAACCCTGTCTGGATTTGCGGGTTTTTGCTGAAGCTCTGGTGCTACAGGCTGACTGTCTGCAGCCTGGTTTTCTGTTTGGCTGACGGTCGTCGTCTCAGGCACCTGCGTAATAGGCTGCTGCACTGCGACTACAGACTGCGACACTCCTATGTTGTCTAAAGATTGTATTGTTATGTTTGGCTGGCTGGCAATTTGGTCTTCCATGTCATTTGTTTCTTATGATTTTCTAAGGCTTTATTCTTGTAAAATCTTAACAAATTTTACGGCTTTGGGCAACTTGAACCCGGGCTTTACGAAATTCCCAAACATTGCTAAAATATATAAGAATCTGTTAGAAAAATAATTTTTAGGCGATATTTTAGAATTTCGAGGCAGTCGGACATAACAAATTTCGATGTTTAGCCGTAGGCTAAGCGGAGGAATTTTTATGGCCGAATGGCCGAAATTATAAAATTGCAGCCAAGAAGTATTTTTCTAACAGGTTCATGAAGTTAATATTGGCCGAGTGGCGGAATTGGCAGACGCGCACGACTCAAAATCGTGTATCGAAAGGTGTGAGGGTTCGACTCCCTCCTCGGCCACCACGTACCAGTCGAAAACCTAACGGTTCGAGAATGGTGCATGCCGTGTACCGAAGTCACTTTAGTGACGAGTGGTTCACGGCTGTCCGTGTTCGCTCGGGTACATGGCACAGCCATGTACATGACAATGCGAGTGGTACATGAAAAAAGATTAGTTTAATTTCCCCTACTCCTAGAACTGGGAGTTTTTTATTTGCCTAAAATCTTATTTAACCAGAATTGAAGTTCCCCCCTATTCAACACTATAAGCACTATCAACACGGCTAATATCAACCTATACCAAATAAACAGCGCGAACCCGTGTTTCGATAAGTAACGAATTAAATATTTAATGGCAATAAACCCGAAGACCGCAGCAGAAACAAAACCAATTATCAACTCCTGGGTCGTAACTCCTTCGTGAAGGTGGTTGATATTTAAAATACCAGCCCCCAAAATAATCGGGATAGACATCAAAAAGGAAAACCTGGCTGCATCAGCGCGCTTAAAACCCAAAGCCACCCCCGATGCGATTGTACTGCCGCTTCTTGATACTCCAGGGATTACAGCCAAAGCCTGGCTTAAGCCGACTAATAAAGAATCAAACCATGTGATGCGGTCTAAATTTTTTATCTTTTTCCCATAATAATCCGCCAACCAAAGCAGAAGAGCAAAACCGCTGATCGTAACAGCAATGAGCAGCGGATTCCTAAAAGCATTTTCTGCATCCTGTTCGAGCAGCTTGCCGATTATCGCTCCGGGAACGGAAGCGATAATTAAAAACCAGGCAAGTTTTTGGTAGATATTATTCTCGAAATCGCGGGTAGATTTAAACAGCGAATGCCAGAAGCCTTTAATCAGCAGCCAAATATCCTGCCAAAAATACGCAAGCACGGCTGCCAAGGTTCCAAGATGCAGGGCAACGTCAAAACCTAAGCCCGGATCGCTCCACCTGAAAAACCACGGTGCCAATATTAAATGCGCAGATGAAGAAATCGGCAAAAACTCCCCCAAACCTTGAATAGCTCCTAACACTGCTGAATGCAATATAGTCATATAAGATATAGGATTTAAGATTTAAGATTAAGATTTTTTTCCTGCGGAATTTTTCGTAGAAAACATTATTGCTGTAATTTCATCAGCTTCCTTTAATAATGGTTCAACTAAATTTATTTTCATCAATTTTGAATCAATTATCATTTCCAACCAAAAACAACTTTCATCTGATTCTTCAACCACTATTCCGATTTTCGCAACGAATTCCTGTTTTGATCTTGATCTGCAAGCAGCGCGATAATTAACCGCTACTGCAGTCCCAGATCTCAGTAATTGATTTCCTATTACCCTACCTGCATCATTTCTTGGTAAAGCTTGGGTTAACTTAATAATCCTAAGAGCGAATTGTTTCGTCCTATTTTTTAGATCTTGTTTATCCATATATCTTAAATCATATATGATAAATCCTAAATTATTTATTCAATTCCCGGAACCGGAAAATTTAAGGAGAATTCTTTGACTTGCTGTTTTATTTCAGCGAGTTTGTTTTCGTCGTTACGGCTTGCCAAAGCTTGATCCATTAAATCCGCCACGGTTTGCATTTCTGCTTCCAACATTGCCCTGGTGGTAATGGCCGGAGTACCCAGGCGTACGCCGGAAGGATCCAGCGGCTTTCTTGGGTCGTAAGGAATCATGTTTTTGTTGATGGAAATACCTACGTGCTCCAAAGTTTTTTCCGCTTCCTTGCCAGTAATGCCTTTGCTGCCAAACATATCAACTAACATTAAATGATTATCTGTGCCGCCAGAAATTATACGGTAGCCTTTTTCCTGCAGAGCTGTTGCCAAAGCTTTGGCATTTTTAATAATCTGCGCCGCATAATCCTGGAACTCAGGCTTTAGCGCTTCTCCGTAAGCCACGGCTTTGGCCGCGTTAATGTGGTCATGCGGGCCGCCTTGCACTCCCGGAAAAACTGCCTTGTCTATTAAGGCAGCAAACTTTTCCTTGCACATAATCATAGCCCCGCGCGGCCCGCGCAAAGTTTTGTGCGTAGTCGTGGAAACCACATCAAAATAAGGTACCGGGTTTTCCAATTGTTTTCCGGCAATTAGTCCTGCAATATGGGCAATATCGGCAAAAGTAAAAGCACCAATCTTGTCCGCAATTTCCTTAAACCTTTTCCAATCCATATTCCTGCTATATGCGGAAAAGCCTGCCAAAATCATTTTGGGTTTTTCCCGCAAGGCAATTTCCTCCACTTCATCCATATCAATAATTTCAGTTTCCTTTTTGGCAAAGTAAGGAATGATGGTGTATAGCTTGCCGCTGAAATTTAAAGGGTGGCCGTGCGACAAATGTCCGCCCTGGTCCAGAGAAAACCCCAAAACTTTATCGCCGGGATTAAGCAGAGCCATATAAACCGCCAAATTAGCCGGACTGCCGGACAAAGGCTGTACGTTTACATGCTCTGCATCAAATAACTGCTTGGCCCGCTCTATAGCCAAGCCTTCTGCCTGGTCGATTATTTCATTGCCGCCATAATATCTTTTTCCCGGATACCCTTCGCTGTACTTATTGGCTAAGACGGATCCCATAGCCTCAAGCACAGCCTTGGAAACATAATTTTCAGAAGCAATTAGTTCAATTCCCTCTTTTTGTCTTTGCTCCTCGCGTTTGATAATTTCGTAAAGCGCGGGGTCTTGTTGTTGTATACCAGAATAATTCATTGATTTAAAGAAATTAATAATCTGAAAAATTATACAATTGTACAAATTTTCAGTTTATCACAAATTTAGTTCATGGTATTTAATTTGCAGCTTATTCTTTTGCATGTATTTAGAATTTAATTTCAAACTCCTCGTTATTATCTAAATCAACATACCTAATCAATTTTGGCAAAACTTTAAAATAACAGTTTCCGGGTATTTTGGAATATTTTTCAAAACTCGGTTTTTTCTTTATGTGAACGCTCACGTATTTTTCCCTTTCCTGATCAAAAACTTCTTTAGCGGCACCTTCGTATTGGATAGTTTTACTGTCATTTCCGCCTACTACAAAAGAAATACTTGGATTGTTTTGCAGGTTTTTATATTTTCTGGTGCTATTAAAACATCCGAATACCAGTTCCAAATCTTCAGTCTCCCCAAAACCCACCAGCGCACTTTCCGGCAAATTATCTAATGCTACAGTGGATAGCACTCCAAGGGTATATCTCTTAAATACTGCTAGTATCTTGCTTTTTTGTTGCGGTTCCATATCTTACATCTTATATCCTAAATCTTAACTCTCTATATGTACATATACAGCAAGCTAAACACCGCTGCTAGTATGAATAGTACCATAAAACTGCCGGTCAGGCTAAAAAGGATTATGCCTAAAATACAGGCTATTAATTTGCCAATAGCCAAGCTTTGCTCGAAAAACACGGCATAAGGCACTACATGCGTGGCTTCTGCCCGAAGGTAGGTTAGCGTGGAAATAGGAATAAAGTCTATTTCCTTGCTGGCGCGGGACAAAGAATCAATCACAAAAACTGACATAACGCTGGTAGCTATAAACCTGGCAACCCAGACCAAGCTAGACATGAACGCGCCAATCTTTATTAATATCCTTTTGGTATACTGATCGGTAATTTTACCTAAAAATAGAGCAAGCAAAGCAGCGGCCAAGCTAGCCATTGTTGCCAAAAAACCCGTGCCTTCATAATCTTTCACGATCAAATAAATAAATATAGGCCAGATGGTCAGCACAATTAATTCTTCCCCAAATCCCAAGTAACCGATGAATTTTTTCGGATACGATTTATACAATTCCAAAGTGTCGCTGAATTTGTATATTTTGGGAATAAAAATTTCTTGTGCCGTAAGAATAGGAATAATACTACAGCAATACAAAACCGCGGAAAACAAAAACGCGGCAGGTATTCCAAAATATTGGGAGAGCAGTCCTCCAACTAGCGGCCCGACAACATGCGAAATGCTGATAATGGCATAGACCATGGAAAATTCCCTGCCGACCTGCTCTTGTTGGCCGTACCTGGCCATGACCGAATGAAAACCTGGCCAATAAAAAGATTTTTGGATACCAAAAATCACAGCCCCAAAAAACGCCAAATTTGGATGATTGACGCTAGAGAGCAAGGCAAACCAATAAAAAACCTGGAAGGGAACGCTTAAAGCAATACTGTGACGGTAGCCGAAGACGCTGGCAAACTTGGCGCCGTAAGGAATGGTAATAATATACACAGCATAAACCACTGCCATGAAAAGCAGGATTTTCGGCACCGTGTAGTTTAAAACCGAATATAGGAAGATAGGCTCAAACAGCATGACTACAGCCAATGCCATGTTCGATATTGCCGAGGAAGCATACAGCTCCCCTATCTCCCTGCGCACGCTTTTATTGAAGTATTGTGGAAGATGAAAATTTAAAAGCATAGATTAAATGACAAAATTGACAAAATTTAAATAATTAACATAAATGACGCTTGGCGTCATCCTGAGCGAATGCAGCTGAGCGAAGGATCTCTTGAGCAACAAGAGAAGATTCCTCGGCTGCACTCGGAATGACAACTTCATATAAAATAAGGTTTGTCATTTTTGTCATTTATGTCATTCTCGTCGTTTTTGTCATTTGGATTATTTTTGTTTCCATATTTTTCCTAATATCTAAAAACTAAAACCTATAACCTGTCAAATTACCAGGTTAATGAGTTTGTTTGGCACATAAATTACGCGTTTTATTTCACTTGTGCCGACTGCTTTTTTTACCTGCTCTACCACCAACGCCTCTGCCTTGACTTCGTCCTGGCTGCTATCCCGCTTAATGGACAGCTTAGCTTTAACTTTTCCGTTGACCTGTACAACAACATCAACAGTCTGGTCTATCACCAAAGCAGGATTATATTTTGGCCATTCGTGCTCTTGCAAAGATTTTTTATTGCCGAATAAAGAATACAGTTCTTCGCAAAAATGCGGGGCAAACGGGTACATTAAAGCCAAAAAAGTTTTTAAAGAATCTAAAGTTATAAAGTCCTGCTTTATTTCATTATGGAATTCCATAAAGCTGGAAACAGCGGTGTTAAACCTCATATTTTCCAAATCTTCCGTAACCTTTTTAATTAGCTTATGCAAAGCTTTTTCTACTTTTTCCGTATCTTTAACTCCCTGATTATTTTTCGCATGAGGAGAACTAATAACTTCATTCGCCCAAACCCAAACCCTGTCTAAAAACCTTCTCACGCCCAAAATCCCCTTATCGTTCCATGATACGGTCATTTCGTGCGGCCCCAAAAAAGGCTCGTACATCCTTAGAGTATCAGCTCCGAACTTTTTAACCACTTCGTTGGGATTAACCACATTTCCGCGGCTTTTAGACATCTTCTCGCCGTCCGCGGCTAAAATGATTCCATGAGGCTTTCTTAATACATAAGGTTCTTTGGTAGTAACCAACCCCTGGTCGTATAAGAACAGATTCCAAAAACGGGAGTACAGCAAATGCAAAGTCGTATGTTCCATTCCTCCAAAGTAAACATCCACCGGGATCCAATACTTCTGCTTCTTTTTGTCAGAAAAAACTTTTTTATCTTTAGGGTCAATATACCTTAACCAATACCAAGAAGATCCTGCCCATTGCGGCATAGTATTGGTCTCGCGCTTGGCCGGCCCTTTGCATTTTGGACATTTTACATTTACCCAAGTCTCAATTGCGGCCAAAGGAGACTCCCCTGTCCCAGTCGGTTCGTAATTCTCAACCTCCGGCAATTTAACCGGCAAATCTTTTTCCGGCACCGCAACGATGCCGCACTTTTCGCAGTGAATTATAGGAATTGGCTCGCCCCAATATCTTTGCCTGCTAAAAACCCAATCTCGCAGCTTGTACTGCACGGTTAATTTTCCGAACTCTTTTGCCATTTTTTCAATCGCTTGTTCTGAACCTAATCCGGAAAATTTTCCGGAGTTTATAAGCGTACCGTATTCCACGGAAGCCTTAGCTAATACCGGGGATGCAATGGCGCTGTCGATTATTTCATCCATTAATTCCGGAAGTTCTTTTAATCCCGACGATGTACCAAAATGGCCCTTGTTTTTCAAGACAACTGTATTCGCTTGCATATCTCTTTCGTATAAATCCTTTACCGACAAAGGTATATGTTCGTCGTTATCAGAAAACAAAGCAGTCGTTCCGGCTACTAAATCCCGGATTTTTTCCCAATCCAAAGAAGCCTGCGAAACTTTCTGGATAGCTTCTGCTGGAGAATCGGCATGGTTGTCGCGATACCATTCCCAATCCATATCCGGATGGGTTGGTGCAACTAAAAATAAATGCCTAATCTTTTTGTTGAATTTCATCAGAAACTGCAAAGCGGTAGGCGCTCCCAAACTATACCCTATAACAAGGGAGTTCTCATTTATCTCATCTTTATACTTTTCCAAAACCTTCAGTCTTTTATTTAAATCCGGGGTTCCCTGGTCATTCATATCAGGAGATATCACTTTATATCCCAAGGCAGATAATTTTTCAGAAAGCCATGGAAACCAATTATTTTTGCCGTTACCGTTAGTCCCATGCAGCAACAAGACCGTACCGACATATTGCGGACGGACCACCTGGGTTATGGGCAAATTAAATTTTTGGGCAAACTCGAAATCGCGCTCGTCGTGTGCCGGCACAGCCATAATCGCGCCCGTGCCATAACCCCACAAAACGTAATCCGCAACCCATACCGGAATTTCTTCCTTCGTCGCGGGGTTAATTGCTTTTATACCTTTTAGTTCAACGCCGGTCTTTTCTTTTTCCAAAGACGTCCTTTGTGTTTCCGTTTCGCTCTTTACATCCTCGATATACTTTCTGACTTCCCCATAATTCTTAATTCTTGATTCTAAATTCTGCACCAACGGATGTTCAGGCGCCACAACCATATAAGTCGCGCCAAAAATAGTATCCGGGCGGGTAGTAAAGACTTTAATCTTCATGGCGTCATCCTGAGTCCCGGATGCATCTGAGGGACGAAGGATCTCTTTATTTGACTGAGGGTGAGATTCTTCGCTCGGCTGCACTCGCTCAGAATGACGCCGAGAGGATAATATCACTTCGCCTTTTGCACTCCTCACAATGACACCGAAATCTATTTCCGCGCCAACGCTTTTTCCAATCCAGTTTTCCTGCTGCAGCTTAACAGCCTCCGGCCACTCCGGCAGATTTTTTAACCCTTCCAAAAGCTTTTCGGCGTAAGCCGTAATTTTCAAATACCACTGCCTTAACTCTTTTTTTACAACAACAGTTCCGCACCTGTCGCATTTGCCGTCAATCACTTCTTCGTTAGCCAGCCCGGTTTTATCTTTAGGGCACCAGTTTATAAGCCCGGTAGCTTCGTAAGCCAAGCCTGCTTCAAAAAACTTCAAAAAGATCCACTGCGTCCATTTATAATAGTCAGGATCCGTGGTGTTTACTTCCCTGCTCCAATCGAAACTAGTTCCCCAGGATTCAAGCTGGGCTTTGGCATTTTTGATATTTTTTGCCGTGGAAATGCTCGGATGGATATGGTGCTTTATTGCAAAATTTTCCGCAGGCAAACCAAAAGCATCCCAACCGATTGGGTATAATACTTCATGGCCTTTCATGCGTAAGAAGCGGCTGTAAATATCCCCGGCAATATAAGGGCGCAAGTGTCCCATGTGCAAACCTTCGCCGGAAGGGTAAGGAAATTCCACCAGCACATATTTTTTCGGATTTTTTGAAAAATCTTTAGCGACAAAAGTTTTTTTCTGCTGCCAATATTTCTGCCACTTCTTTTCAATTTGTAATGGGTTATATTTCTTCATAATAGTATATTCATTATTTCCTCTCCCTTTAGGGAGAGGGTGGGGTGAGGGGGTCAATTTTTCAAAAATTGATAAATTCTATTTAAAACCCCTTCTAAATTTTCATCTAAGTCATTATCCCAAAATCTTAAAACAATATATCCTTGATCTCTCAAAAGTTTATCTCTTAATGAATCGGTAATTTTTTTCTGAAGATGATGACTACCATCTAATTCAATGATTAATCTTTTTTTGATACAAATAAAATCAACTATAAAATTTCCAATCGGATACTGCCTTCTAAATTTAAAATCTTTAAACCTTCTATGTCGCAGAAGATACCATAATTTTTGTTCCCAAGGAGTTTGATTTATCCTTAACTTCCTGGCTGCTTGTATCAAATTTTGGTTTTCAATCCCCCTCATCCGTCCTCCGGCCACCTTCTCCCTCAGGGAGAAGGAAATAAGAAAAGTTTTTTTGCATTCTCTGTCGTCATCTTCTCAACCTCGGCAAGTTCCAAACCAAGGACTTCCGCCACCCTTTGAGCCACGTACTTTACGTACGCTGGCTCATTTCTTTTGCCCCGGTTCGGAACCGGAGCCAGATAAGGGCAATCGGTCTCCAAAACAAACCTGTCCAGCGGCGCCTGTTTGACCAGTTTTTCCATGTTTCCAGTCTTATCAAATGTAATTATACCATTAAAGCTTATGTAGCCGCCAAGCTTATAAAATTCCTGCATCAGCTCCGGGCTTCCGGTATAACTATGAAGTACAAACCTGATATCAGATTTAAGATTTAAGATTTCTGATTTAAGAATTTCTAAAATATCAATTGCGGCATCATCTGTACCCTTTGATGAACGGGAGTGAATAATCAACGTTTTATCTAATTCTTTTGCCAAATTAATCTGGGCGATAAAAGCTTGTTTTTGCTTTTCTTTGATAATATCCAAACTTTCCAGATGGTCCCCATCCTGATGGGGACCATCTGGAACAGGTAACCGATAATAATCCAAACCGCATTCCCCTATTCCCACAACTTTGGGATTCTCCGCCAGACTTCGATACATCGATGTATCGAAGTGCTCTTCGCGGGTTAAAAAATGGGTTTCTTCTTCATCGACATGCTGCGAATGGGTGTGCTCGGGATGCAATCCCACAGCCGCGTACACTCCTTTCTCGAACATGTTTGCTAATTCCACTGCCTGCCTGGATGTGTCAATTTGCGAGCCAATGTTAATAACCCAAACGCCTTGGTCCATTGAGCGCTTGAGCACTTCCTTGGCATCATCCTTAAACCCGCGAAAATTTACGTGAGCATGGGTGTCGATGAGCATGAATTATGAAGTATGAATTAAGAATTAAGAATGCGGGGAAACAGTGGTTCAGCTTTGATAATGGGATATTTTTTCAGATGATCTAATATTTTTAGACTGGATTCTGGCAAAAACGGTTCTAACTGTTCGGCCACAAAATAAATTCTTGCTATGAGATGGTGGGAAACGTCGCTGAATTCCGCCAAATCAGATTTTGCCAAATCCCATAATTTCTTTTCATCAACAATTTTATTCGCAATAATAACCTGCTCCCAAATTTTCGATAACGCCGTATGAAAACGGAAATTTGCTATTTCTGCTTCAATCTCTTTTTTTTCCTTGCTAAAATCGCAATAAAAAATATTTTTCTGGCTTTCGTATTTTCCACCGAGATATTTCTCTGCCAATGTGGTGACGCGGCTAACTAAGTTACCCAAACCATTTGCCAGTTCGCCCTCATAGCGAGTTTTTAATTTCTCTTCGCTTACATCCCCGTCATCGCCGAACGCCACTTCGCGCAAAAGCAAATAACGCACGGCGTCCGCGCCGTACTTAGCCACCCAATCGTTCGGGTCAATTACATTACCAATGCTTTTGGACATCTTTTCTCCGCCAACAGTCAAATAACCATGCACAACAACCTCTTTAGGCAAAGGCAGTCCGGCTGCAAGCAAAATTGCCGGCCAAATTATGCAATGAAATTTGGAAATATCCTTGCCGATAATATGGCAGTTTGCCGGCCACCAATCTTTTCCATTTTCATCTTTGGCGCCGGTAACGTAATTAATAAGCGCATCCACCCATACATACACGGTCTGCTCTTTATCCCACGGCAGAGGTATTCCCCATTTCACGTTCGGCCTCGATATGGCAATATCGTTAAAACCTTGCTCAAGCAAACTTAAAATTTCATTTTTGCGCTCAACCGGCCAAATTTTCAATTCATCTTTTTCAATTGATTCCTTAATTTTTCCGGTAAATTCTGACACTTTCAAAAACCAGTTTTTTTCCGTAACAAGTTCCGGCTTGGTTTTATGGATTGGACACAAGCCGTCTATTAAATCTTTTTCCGGATAAAACGTCTCGCAAGATACGCAATACAAACCGCTATATTCTCCTTCATAAACATAACCATTGTCCTTTATCTTTATCAGTAAATCTTCAACGGTCTTAATATGGTCAGCATCAGTTGTACGGATAAGCCTGTCAGGCTGGATATTAAGCTGGTCCCAGGCAAAACTAAACTGGGCGGCTGTCTGGTCAGTAAACTCTTTTAAAGCCACACCGGATGCCGCAGCAGCTTTTTCGATTTTCGAGCCATGCTCGTCTGTCCCGGTTAAGAATCGCACTCTATCTCGCCCGTACTTAGCCGAATAAAACCTGGCCAACACGTCGGCTGCAACTTTCTCATATGCATGGCCAATGTGCGGCTTGGCGTTAATGTAATCTATTGCGGTTGTAATAAAGAATTTTTCAGTCATAAATTTAAATTATACCTTTAAATTATAGCGTTTTTTGCAGTAAAAAGGAAGGCCGCCGCAAGTACTTGCGGCGGCCTATAAGACACATTTCTTGTTTATGTCGTTGATCTGGCCGAATAAATTTCCCTGAAGACAATTGTTATGGCAGTGGCCAGCGGCACGGAAATTAACACCCCCACCACTCCGGCTAATTTCAAGCCTATTAATAAAGCCAGTAACACCACAAGCGGCGAAGTACCCACGGTTTTTTCCATAATCTTGGGCACTAAAACATATCCTTCAAATTCATGCACTAAAATATATAAAACAATTACCGCTATGGCTAAAGACGGCTGCTGGCTAAAAGCCAGCAGCACGGCCGGGACAGCCGAAAGGAAAGGCCCGATATACGGAACCAGCTCAAACAAACCGGCCAGCAGCGCCAGGACCAGGGCATACTTAACATGCAAAATCGTCAGGCCGATGAATGTAAAAAGAAAAATGCCGAAACAAATAATTACCTGCCCAATAACCCACAACCCCATCTTTTTTTGGATCTTATCAATAAGGTTCATTGTAAATTCATGATGGTGTTTCGGCACCAAAGAATCCACAAAAGATTTCATGCCCTTTTCTTCCACCAGAAGGTAGATAGAGATGATTAACACCGCAATGAAAGAAAGGACACCGTTAAAGAATACGAATGTTTTTGCCAAAACCCCTCCTCCGCTGGAAATGCCGGATGTCAAATTTTTCAGAATGTCTGAAATATTATAATTACTTGGGATTATTGCCCCAAAATACTTGTGGATCTCCCCATTATACATTGGCAAATTATCCCGCAAGAAAGAAGCCTCCCTTAAGACCGGCGGAATTACCAAATACACAATTAAGACAGCTACGGCCAAAACCAATCCGTAGACAGCCAGGACGCTGACAATGCGCGGGATTTTTATCTTATTCAAATAATTAACCAGCGGGTCCATGGCCGACCCTAATATCAAAGACAATAAAATAATCACGACAATGTCGCGGATTAGCCATAAAAAAACCAAAGCCAAAAATGCAAAAATGACCTTTAAAATTATTTTCGTGCTGGTATCTAACTCGTTGTAATATCTCATACCCTGTAGAATTTCTTTGCAATTGTTCGCTGTCCGCCAGCTGGCGGATACCGACAACGAAGATTATTGCAATGTAAGTGAATTTGACGTCCCTTATAGGCTAACCTATTATTTACCGCTCACAACAGGAGGTTTGCAAAGAAGCTCTACAGGGCATGCCTTTATTTTACACTTTAACCAGTAAAAAATCCAGCTTAAACAGCTGGATTTTCTTGTGATTGTTCGTCTAAAATTTTTCTGGCTTTTTCTATCTGTTCATCGGCTCTTTTAATCCCTTCCAAGCAATAAGACTTGATTTGCTCTCGCAAAAAGTCATTCAGGCCTTCGGCTTGCAAATCCCTGACTAAGATATCCTTTATGGTCTGGTCTAACTCGGAGCCTTGGATCAAATCTGTGATAATTTGAATTTTCTCGTCCATGTTAAACCGCCTCCTCTACTTTAGCCAGGATTGTCTGAAACCCTTCCTTAGCTTTAACCGGATTTTCAAAGTTATGCCATGGAGCTTCCGGCGCAGGTGGAAGTTCGCTGACAGGATGCATTCTTGCTTCAAGATTATCCATTTGCTTGCCTTTCTTTTTATTTCTTGAGATTATCCCTCAAGCTCTTTAAAAGTTTAATGTCTGCTTCCACTTTATCATGCTCTGTTTCTAAAATCAAGGGGAAAGGTGACATTTTACCTTTAACCTTCGACATTTGACTAAAAAATTCCAAAATAGACTTAAACCCTTCAACACCAATCTCTCCATCGCCTATATGCTGGTGCCTATCTTTCCTACTGCCCAAAGGAGTTTTGGAATCGTTGATATGGCTCATTTTCAGGTGCTTTAGGCCTATTACCTTATCAAACTCACTGAACACCTCAACTGCTCCGCCAGTTGGCGGATGAGCCATTCGCAGGTCATACCCGCTGGCAAAGGCGTGCTGGGTATCAAAGCAAACGCCGCCAAAACCTTTAAATTTCACCAATGGCTCCATAATCTCTGCCAACTCCTCAAAAGTGTCGCCGATAATATTTCCGCCGCCTGCCGCAATTTCCAGCAAAAGCTTAGTTTCGCCTTCATAGTCTTCCAAAACCTTTTTTAGCCCGTCTTTGGTTTGTTTAAAGGCATCCTTTTCACCCAAATCCTTAAAACTGCCTAAGTGCGTCATGACGTACAAAGCACCAAGCTTATCGGAGCGCTCCAGTTCCTGCCTGACCACGGAAATCGAGCCGTGGTAAATCCTCGGCTCTATGGAACCAAAGTTGATGTAATAAGGAGTATGGACCACGAATTCCTTAAATCTATAATTTTCCATTTCGGCTTTAAACCGTGCCGAGGTTTTATCGTCTATTTCCGCGCCCTTACCTCCCTGCGGCGGCCGGGTAAAAATCTGGAAAGTTTCGCAATTCAAATCCGCCGCGTTTTTAGGCGCGTTCCAAACTCCCCCAGCAGCTGAAACATGGCAGCCGATTTTTAACATATCTTTTCCAACCATTGTTTTATCTTAAGTTGATTGCTTAAAGTGCAAGAGTTGCACCAATTTTCAGGATGGGATAATAATTCCTTATTATATTCATCCATATTATACCATTTCGCGCCAATGATTTCCCCATCATTGAATATTAATTGGCTTATGTCGCTATTGAACAAATATGCGTAGTTTTCGTAAAAATGCATCCATGGTTCGTATTTGCCTTTATCAATTAATACTAAACCGGATTCTCTTACAGCAAGCCCGACTTCTTCCTCCAGTTCAGCAAGCGCGGTTTTTAAAAAAGATGACCCGGCTTTAACATGGCCGCCCAAATAACTTTGCCATTTTCCCGGATTACCGGACAAGTGCAAAGCCCGCCTTGTGCACAAAATCTGCCCTTGCTTGTTTACCAGCCAAATGTTTGCCACGGCATGCCACTGCCTGGTGCCATCCCTACAGACCAAACTGCGCGGCTTTGGTTCGGTTAAATTTCCCTGTTCATCGAAACAAGACAAAAGCTCGTCATTTGGGTTTGTTTTTGTTTCCATATTAACGAATTAGCTTGACTAATCAACTAATGTAACGAATATTACCAATGATAACTAATGTTATCTAAGTAAGGATTAGTTGCCATTAGTTATTATTAGTATGGATTCGTAGATTAGTTAATTATCACACCTTCAATATCTTTTTGAACATCTTCTCGTTTTTGTACGGGCCGATAATTGCCAGGCTTAATTTTTCATCCTTAAAAACGTCATTAGCGACTTTTTGGATATCTTTGGCCGTAATTTTATCCAATTTATCAAAAGCCATGGTGGGCGTTTCAATCTTTTTATGGAAAGCCGCGCGCTCCAAAAACCAATCCAACCTGACCTGATTATCTTCCAATGCTAACGTGGTTTTTCCTTTTATGTATTCTTTTGCCTTAATAAGCTCTCTCTCTTCAACCGGAACTTCCTTAATTCTCTTAAGTTCGCTTAAAATAACCTGCAACGCTTCGGCTGCTTTATCCACCTGCACTCCGCTGGTAATGGTAAAAGATCCTGTGTCCTGATAGCTGCCGGGCATGGCCCTGACATAATAAGCCAATCCTCTTTTTTCCCTGACTTCAGTAAACAGCCTGCTGGACATGCCTCCGCCTAAGACAGATCCTAAAACCAGCAAAGCGGTGTTGCGCGGGTCGCCGTAAGCATAGCTTTTGAAACCCAATGCCATGTGCGCCTGTTCGGTTTCCTTGAAAGAAATTTTCAGACGCGCTGAGCTTTGCTTATCTAAGGCCTTTCCCCACCCGTCGTGATTTTTTTTGGGATGGTTTGACCAGTATTTTTTCACCAGGCCGTCAAATTGTTTTTGGTTGTATTTTCCGGAAATCCCCAATATCATATTAGGCGCCTGGTAATGCCTGGAAACGTAATCCATGAACATTTCTTTAGTAAACTTGGTGACTGTCTCCTTGCTTCCGGCAATATCCCGCCCAAGGGCGTCTTTTGGCCACATGGTCGATTCCAAAACGTTCTCAATCTCGGCAATAGGCGTATCTTTATACATGTTTATTTCTTCCACAATCACGCCTTTCTCCCTTTCCAGTTCGTCCCGATCAAGCAGCGGGCACTGGACCATATCTGTAAGCACTTCAAAAATCAAAGGCAAATATTTGCTGGCTGCCTTGATGTAATATTGCGTATGCTCCTTGCCGGTGTTGGCGTTCATTTCCCCGCCTATGGAATCTATAAGTTCGGAAATAGCCAAAGCCGACGGATATTTTTTCGTTCCTTTAAATAAAAAATGTTCCAAAAAATGCGAGATGCCGTTTTCTTTGGCAGATTCGCACCTTGAGCCTGTTCTGACAAAAAAATCCACCACCACGCTTTCCGCGTCGCTCCCCGGCACTTCCATAATTGTCAATCCATTTGGTAATTTACTCTTTTTGTAATTCATTGTTTTGATTAATAAACCTTCCTTCTTTTAATAACTCAGACTGTAACTGGATACTGTCAACAAATTCATTAAAATTTTTCTCGTAGTATCCGTCTTCAGTCATCTGTTTTATTTGTTTTATTTGGCTAAGCAGTTCATTGGCTACTAAAAAATGCGTTTCACTGGCGCCAGGTTTTAATTTATGGCCGGTCGGATTAATTTCCGCAAATTTTTCCCTGGTTGCCGTTAAATCTCGTTCAAGCTTATCCAGCCTAGATTGCAACTCCTGCTTTTCAGCAAAAGGCTCTTCTGGCTTTAAACCCTTTACTTCTAAATTACTCATATAATGTTGTCTTTTAATTTTGTTGAAACATTTATAAATTTTTTAATCTGGCCCTTTTCTAAATATACCAAATCTTCAATCCTTATGCCACCGATTTTCGGCAGGTATACGCCGGGTTCTACGCTGAACACCATGCCATTTTTTATTATATCTTTTGATTTAGGGGATAAATTCGGCAGCTCGTGGATTTCAAGGCCCGTGCCATGCCCGAGGCTATGTATGAAATATTTATCAAGATTTTTCTCGGCTAAAATCGCCACGGCTTTTTGGTAAACCTGGTCTCCTGTCACCCCCTTGTCATTGCGAGCCACGAGTGCAGCCGAGTGGCGCGGCAATCTTTCCCTTGTAATAAGATTGCTTCGCTCGGCCGTTCGGCTTTGCTCAGGCCGACTCTGAGTAGAATCGAATGGGTCGAATGCACTTGCTCGCAATGACATAAAGTCTATGCATCCCCAATACGCCTTCTCCACCTGGTTATAAGCCGCTTCCAATTTTGCCGGAGCTTTTTTTAAAAACACTGTCCTGGTAAAATCGCTGCAATAATTTTTATACTTAAAGCCGAAGTCCAAAATTACGGATTCTCCCGGTTTTAGCTTTTTCTTAGACGGCACATGATGCGGAATGGCAGCATTAGGCCCGCTTGCCACAATCGGCGGAAAGCTTATGTCTTGCGCCCCAAACTTTAGGCCTGTTTGTTTGATAAACTCCGCCAATTCTATCTCTGTAGGGACGAGAAGCGGCCACCCGCTACGCAAGCGGCGCTTAACCTGAAAAAAAACCTGCTCCACGATTTTCATCGATTTCCCAATCAAGGATATTTCTTCCGGTTCTTTAATCATCCTCTGAAAATCAACCGGGTCGTGTTTAATATTCACCTTAATTCTTAAATCTTTGCTCTTTACTCTTATATATCTGACTTCCGCGTAAGTGAACTCCCCAAATACGTCCAAAACTTGCCTGGGATGGATATATGTTCCTATATTTTTCAAAAAATCCGAATGGATCCCCTCTATCCTTTCCAATCCATCCCCCAAGAAGATAACTGATGGGTTTCCGCGCTGATCTGCGTTGCTATCCGCGTGTTTCCGCGGCTTCACTAATAAATACCCATGCATAAAAGAACGACCTGTTAAATATAACAGGTTTTCTTTTTTCTTTATCAGCAACGGCTGCTTTAAAGAAAATTGGAGTTGTTTTATCCTGCTTCTGTCCATCTATGCTGCGTACTGCTTAAATATTTGCAAAGCTTCTTCAATCCTATTTTTTAAAACCATTATATCATCGCCAGCAACACTATCTTCGTTCCTCATTGCAAAATATTTGTCGGATATTTTCCTTAAATCCGCATGGCAAGCATTGACTATGCCTGCATGCTGGGGTTTTAGGTTTTTTCCTATATAGAAATAAATGTTCTCAAATTTCGAAACTGCACGTGATACTTCCTCTGCGGTTATCGCATTATCCTCTAAGAGCAAAAATTCATCCAATTTTTCTTTGCCGCTTGCGAACTCTGTTTCATGACGCAAGGCATCCTTTGCTATTTGGCCCTGTGTTAAATTTTGATCCTCGTACTCCAAGACCCCTTCGGGACTCATATTACTCATATGTTTATAAGCTGTTAATGTTCTTTTGCAAATAAGATTGCAAATCATCAATTTTCACCCTGGGCTGCTCTTTGGTGTCGCGGCTACGCACGGTTACGCTTCCGTCTTCCAAAGTCTGGAAATCCACGGTAATGCCAAATGGCGTGCCTATTTCGTCCTGGCTATAATAACGTTTGCCCACGTTCCCCCTGTCATCCCAGGCCGTGGAAAAGTGCTCTTTAAGCTGGTCGTAAATTTCGCGCGCTTTGGCAACCAATTCCGGCTTGTTCTTTAACAGCGGAAACACCGCAACTTTATACGGAGCCAAACGCGGCGGCAGAGCCAAATACACGCGATCCTCTTCTTCGCGGTAATGCTCGCACAAAACCGCCAAAACCGTGCGGTCAACTCCCCAGGTCGGCTCTATTACGTGCGGCAAATATTTCTCGGAAGTGTAAGGGTCAGTATATCTCAAGTCCTGGCCGGATTTTTCCTGATGGTTCTTCAAGTCAAAATCCGTGCGGTAAGCCAAGCCGTAAAGTTCGCTCACGCCGAACGGAAAATGGTACTCAAAATCTATGGTACGCTTGCTGTAATGCGCCAATTCGTCCTTAGGCACTTCCAGTTCATGGACATGAGTCAAATCTATCCCCAAATCCTTATTGATCCAGGACAGCATGTTCTCGCGCCACATCTCAAAATACTTATTCCATTCCGCGTCCTCTTTCGGGACCGGGATGAAATATTCAATTTCCATCTGTTCGAATTCGCGCGTGCGGAAAATAAAATTTCCCGGGGTGATTTCATTGCGGAAAGCCTTCCCAATTTGCCCAATGCCGAAAGGTACGGTCTTGCGCGAAGTATCCAAAACATTCTTAAAATCCACGAACATGGCTTGCGCGGTCTCCGGCCTGAAATACGCAATGTTCGCCTGCTCTTCCGCCGGACCGATAAAAGTCTTGAACATCAAATTAAACATCTTGGCTTCGGTAAATCCGGCGGACTTATCGCAAGAAGCACAAGGTTTGGTTGTATCAATCTGGTCAGCGCGAAAACGGGTGTGGCAGTTCTTGCATTCCACCAAAGGATCGCTGAAATTTTTCAAATGGCCGGATGCTTCCCAAACTGCCGGCTTCATAATTAAAGCCGCATCAATGCCGACCATGTCATCCCTGCCTTGCACAAATCGCTTCCACCACAACTGCTTAATGTTGTTTTTCAATTCCACTCCGACAGGACCGTAATCCCAAGAATTAGCAAACCCGCCATAAATCTCGCTGCCCGGGAAAATAAACCCTCTTCTTTTGCACAAAGACACTATTTTATCCATCAAATCGTTGTTATTCATATCCTGTAGAATTTCTTTGAAATTCCCGATATAATCGGGACGACAATGCTAGATATTAATTAAGTAAATTGATGCCTAAGCAGAACTGTTTTTGAATTCCAAAAATTATCTTAAAGTTCTCAAAGAAGCTCTACAGGGCACAAAAATATTATAACAAATTGCCTTATTTGCAACAAATCAAGCTTATAAGAGGACACCTTGCAATATTGCAAGGTGTCCTCTTGTTTATCAACCAAACGGCTAAATCCTAAATTTATTAGGATTTAGCCGTTGAAAAAGAGCCTGAATTTGTATCCAGGCTCCTTCTGCGCAAAGCGCAGGCCTACTTCTCTTTGATTTTGTAGTCGTCGCGGGTGACCTTTAACTCACCGGTAACGCCGTCATAAGCAGCGTGATATGCAAATGTCACAATTACATGCACGGTGTTCCCGCACAGCAACTTAAGCGATCCGCGCGAGGAGTATGTAAACCCTTCGGCCGAGCCGCTGAAATTGTACGGCTGCTCTTCATTCAATATGCAGCTGTTGCCGGAAAACAGCTCCCTGCCAGACGCGACAACCTGCTGTTTCCAGTTGACGTGGACCGTATCGCCAATCATCACCCGATGAAAACTACTGGTTATCTTCCCCTCGTCTAAGACTGTTAGCCCTTTGGAGCTAAAAATTAAAACCATGTTCGACGGAGTGAGATACACCACATCCGTATTTTTGAAGTTGTCGGCCTGCGCGTTTAAGGCGGCAGGCAAAAAGGAGACGAGAACCGCGGCGATGAAAATCGCCAAAAAACCCGAGACGACTCGATTCATGCTGTCCTCCTTATTTTTTGAAACACAAGGCCGCAATAATAACTACTTTGACTCAACGGGCCATAACAACTTACCTCTTGACTTCGCTCGAGACGGCATCTGTATAGTCTTTATAACTCATCACCCTTCACAAGCTCAGGATAAAAGCTATTGATTAGTATAATCTTTATAGTTTTTCACCATCTCATCAAAATACTCGTAAGTTATTGCGTTGCGGATTTTATCCATTAAGTTCAAATAAAACCTCAAATTGTGCATGCTGGCCAAACGGATAGCTAAGGGTTCGCCTACCGCAAACAAGTGGCGGAGATAAGCTTTGGTATGGTTCAAGCAAAGGTAGCAGTTGCAGGTGTTGTCCACCGGCGTAAAGTCTTCTTTGTATTTCTCCAGGCGGATATCGATTGTTTGATAACCCTCGACGGTAGAAGCATCTTGTAGCGGGCGGATACTATCCGCCCCTACGGCCGGTTTTTCGATATTCCTTGCCGCAATATACAATCTTCCATGCCTCGCTTCCCTTGTCGGGATAACGCAATCAAAAGTGTCACAGCCCCGCGCCACGCCTTGGACGATATCAAACGGCGTTCCTACCCCGAGCAAATGCTTAGGCGCAGTAACCGGCAGAAAAGGCACGGCGTATTCTACGGCTTTCATCATTTCCTCGTGCGGTTCGCCCACGGCCACGCCGCCAATCGCAAACCCTTCAAAGCCAAAACCGGCCATGTCCAAAGCGGACTGCTTGCGCAAATCTTCAAAGCTTGCGCCCTGGACAATCCCCCACAACTTTTGGCCGGGGTTGACCGGATCGCCGCTTTGCGTAATTCTTTGGTGTTCTTTAATGGCGCGCTCAGCCCATCTTTTAGTCAGTTCAATGGATTCCTTGCTGCGTTTGTGCTCAAACGGATAACCCGGGAAGTCATCTAATATCAAAGCAATGTCGCTGCCTAAATTGGCCTGAATGTCCACGGATTTTTCCGGAGACAACACTTCCTGCTTGCCGTCCAAATCGAACTGGAACAACACCCCGGCTTCCATCACCTTGCGGAACTTGGCCAAAGAAAAAACCTGGAAGCCGCCGCTGTCCGTAAAAATCGGTCCCTTCCAGTTCATGAATTTATGCAAGCCTCCTGCTTTATAAATAAGCCCGTCGCCCGGCCTCTGCCACAAATGGTAAGTGTTGGCCAAAACCATGTCCGCGCCCCAAAACTTTAACTCTTCAGATGTGACAGATTTCACTGTGCCGCGGGTGCCGATTGGTAAAAACGCCGGGGTCTTTACATCCCCGTGCGCGGTATGGATTACGCCTGTGCGAGCTTTGGATGACTTGCCCCGCACTAATTCTTGATGTCCCTTTGATGGCTTTTCTTTTTCACCACGCTTAAAATCATCTTCATCAGACTGTTGATAATCATGAAAATTAGTGCGGGGTGAATCAGGTTTTAAAATATCGAAATAAGACATAAATGCAGTGGCGTCATTCCGCTTGTCCTCCGTAGCTTTAGCGAAGGTGGAAGCGAGCGAGGAATCTCTTTGTTTAAAATATCCAGATCCTTCACTGTGTTCAGAGCCTGCCCCGGACTTGCTGTGCCCGCCGTAGCTTTATGCGAAGGCTGGGATCCGGGGATGAAGCCCGTGAACCATTATACCAAAAAAGCTCCGGCTTGTCACCGGAGCTGAAATCTTTGATTAGTTTTTATTTTGCATTAAATCCTGAAAACTTGGTTGCTGAGGAATATCTAAATGATAACTAATACCTAAAAAATTATTAATCTCACCTGAAATTTTACTTTGTATCACAACCCTATCCTTTGAATTCACCGAACTATTGCGATACTGGCTGCTATGGATAAAATTTATCCTTTGGGATTTTGGTACAATAGTTCCTTTCTCTAAAATTTCCTCAGGCCTTCCTGTGATAATATCTTTATGGAACGAAGTTTTGCCTATTATAATATCACCGTCACTGGTTACTATAAAAGCCCTGGTATGGTTATGTTTTAATGCATTGGTAATTTCTTCACGATTTGAATATTCGCAATTTACCAAAAACCCAAAAGGAATTTCGATATTATTATGCCACGGTTCAAACGATGAACTTTCAGCTCTAAAACCTTCCTGATACATAAGATATAAGTTATTTTCCTTAAGTATATCACAAATTTTCAAATTTAAAACAAACGGCTGCGGATCTTTTTTGAGATCCGCAGCCGCACTTGAAACGTTACTTCTTTTTGAGTTTGGGCAGCAACACCACTGCAAGCAGCCCTGCTCCAGCCAGGAATGTTGTTCCTGGTTCGGGCGCTTCCGAGGTGCCGGGGTCATCGCCGGGTATCCTTGGCTCGCTGAGCGCAGTGCCATACTGGAATTGCACGCCGCTGATGTTGCTGGCGTTAAATCCTTCAGGCAGCCCGCTTAGAGTGAAAATCACGCTGTTTTTGATTAGCGCGTTATCGCCAGTCACGGGCGAGTTGCCGGTTGTGGCATTATCGCCTTTTGACGTTATGCCATACTGCAGGCCGTCAGGGTTTGTTGGCCCTTGAAGGTTATTGCCGGGAAACAGGTTCCCGGGACCGAACAATCCAAGGCCGGAGCTGGAAATACCGCACGGTCCCGGCGCAGATGCGCCAAGGCCGCAGGCAAAGCCCCACTCGCCTCCGACAGATCCGCCCGGATCAGTACCTCCGTATACCACGGAACTGCCCGGCGACAAAACCGCGGAAAGAGGCATGAGCCCCGAAGGGACACCGGAAAAAAATACCGCAGTCAGTACGTCCGCAGGCACCATCACGTCGTCCATGCTTGTATTGGTGAGTTTTACCACCAAATTCGTGCCCTGGACTTCAAACACCGCTTCTGCGGCCAAATCGCCGCTGTGGCCGGTGTACATAATCGTGCCGGCAAAAGCCGAAGCCGAAATACCCAACAACAAAGCAACTGTAAGCAACACTGCTCTTACAAACTTCATTCTTTAACTTCCTCCGCTAGATTGGAATTTGCTTCGAGACAAAAAACTATCCGAAACTAAGCCAGTTTACCATAAAATCTAGGTTTTGTCCACCATAACAAAAACGTCCCGATGGAAACGGGACGTTTTATAATATCTATTATCTATCGAAGTTTCTTCTTGGCGGGCGGGAACCTCCGTGGCCTCCCCTGCCTCCGCCATGGCCGCCGCGATGGGAACCTCCGCCCATGCGCGGGCCGCGGTATTCATCGTATTCGGCATGAGCACCTGCCCCAGCTCCTCTGCTTCGCTCGGAACCTAAGCCAGCCGGCGCGGCTTCGGCAAAAGGCTTGTGGGTCAAGTTAATCCTTCCCTGCTCGTCAATCTCGCTGACCTGGACTTTTAACTTATCGCCAATCTTAACCACGTCTTCCACGCGGTTCACTCTGTAATTGGCCAATTGCGAAATATGCACCAGGCCTTCCTTGCCTGGCAAAACTTCCACGAACGCGCCAAAGTCCATCAGCCTGGTCACCTTGCCTTCATAAATTTCGCCCGGCTCGACTTCTTTAACAATGTTCTGAATCCATTCCACCGCTTTCTTGGCGCTTTCTGCGTCGGTCGATGTCACCATAACCAAACCATCATCTTCAATATCTATTTTAACGCCCGGACAGTTGGCAATAATTTCGTTAATAGTCTTGCCGCCGCTTCCGATAACTTCGCGGATCTTGTCCGGCTTAATCTTAAAGCTGGTAATGCGCGGGGCATACGGGGAAAGATCGGGACGCGGCGCAGGTAAAGCTTCTTTCATCTTGGATATAATGTGGATACGCGCCGGCTTGGCTTGGGCCAAAGCTTTAGCCAAAATTTCCGGAGTCAATCCTTTAACTTTGATATCCAATTGCAAAGCAGTTACGCCTTCTTCGCTTCCTGTTACTTTAAAGTCCATGTGGCCGTTAAAATCTTCTATTCCGGCAATGTCAGTTAACACTTTAAAGTGCTCGGGATTGCTTTCGTCCATAACAAGCCCCATGGCACAGCCGCCGATAATGTGCTTAATAGGCACGCCGGCATCCATAAGTGCAAGTGTCGACCCGCAAGTAGAAGCCATAGAAGTTGATCCATTGCTGGACATTATTTCAGAAACCAAACGCATGGTATAAGGGAATTCTTCCTGGGCAGGAAGCGTAACTTCTACAGCGCGTTCGGCTAATGCGCCGTGGCCGATTTCGCGGCGGCCAGGGCCGCGGATTGGAGCGACTTCGCCTACGGAATAACCTGGAAAATTGTAATGGTGGATATATCTCTTGGCGCGACCCTCTATCGGATCTTCCATTCCGTCCAAAGTCTGCTCATCGCCCTTGCTGCCCAAAGTGATGGTTGTCAAAGCCTGGGTCTCGCCTCTTGTAAACAGCGCGCTGCCATGGGTTCTGGGCAAAACGCCGACTTCGCAGGTTATGGGGCGAGTTTCATCTAATTTCCTGCCGTCCACGCGGCGCTCGTGCTCTAAAATCTGCTTCTGCTGGAATTTTTTCAGAATTTTATCAATGCATTTATCCACTTCTTTTTCAATATTCACACCTTCCAGTTCTCCGAGTTCAGATGCCACTTTTTCCAAAATTTGTTTGGAAATATTATCGATATTTTCTTCGCGCTGCTCTTTACTCTTTACATAAACAGCCGGCTCAATAACACCGGAAGTCAGCAAGCTGCTGACTTTGGCAAAAACCTGTTCGTTGGGTTTTATAATGACCGGTTCAACTTTTGCCGTGCCTATTTCTTTGCTGAAATCTTCCTGGCATTTGACCAGCGCGCCCAAAAACGGCTGCGCGAATTTTATAGCTTCCACAATTTCTTCTTCGCTGACCAAATTGGCGCCGGCTTCCACCATTATAATATGCTCGCCGGTTCCGCAGACAATCAAATCCATGCTGCTTTTTTCCTGCTGCTCGTGAGTCGGGTTTATTACGTATTGGCCGTCAATTTTTCCCACGCGGCATCCGGCAACCGGGCCGTCGTAAGGGATTTTGCTTATGGCCAAAGCCATGCTGGCAGCATTGACCGCCACAATATCAGGTTCGTTTTCACCGTCAACGGATAAAACCGTGGCAATTACTTGCACGTCATTTCTCATTCCTTCGGGGAACATGGGCCTAAGGGTCCTATCTATAACCCTACCTTTTAAAATGGCTCCATCAGTGGCACGGCCTTCCCTTTTGACCCAGCGGCTGCCCTTTATTTTGCCGGCAGCGTATAATCTTTCCTCGTAATCTACTAAGAGCGGAAAAAAGTCCACGCCTTCGCGCGGGGTTTTTCCCATTACCACAGTGGCTAACACCACGGTATCGCCCAAGCGGGCAACCACCGCGGCATCGGCCTGTTTGGCAATTTTTCCTGTTTCAAATACAAAATCCTTCTCGCCAACCTTGCACGAGACTTTCTTGGACACTATTTGGTTATTCTCCATAATTATCCTTTGCCCTTGTTTTAAACAAGGGCACATGAAATGATTTGCGCGTTGACGATGACTTGGTTTAAGTCCTCGCTGTACCCGCAAACCATTTCTTAATTATTTTTAAAAATTTTCAACTTATTGTGACGGCTGGATTAGCCAAGACTTCCTTTATCTTTTCCAAAATTTCGTTCGGGGTAAAGTATGCTTTCACCAAAAAAGCCTGGGCGTTTAACACTTTGGCTTTTAAGATATCCTCATTGCTCCACAGGTTGCTTAAGACAATCACCGGGGTTTTAGCAATAGATTGGTCTTTGTTGCCCCTTAAAATATCCAAAATTTGGAAACCGGAAAGTTCCGGCAGCATCAAATCCAGCATGACCAGGTCTGGTTTTTCTTTTAAGATTAAATCCAAGCCCTTTTTCCCGTCCTCCCCTGCCTTTATGTCAAAACCAGCCGTGCTTAACTTGTGGGATATTATTTCCCTCATAGCCATGTCGTCTTCCACCATGACAATTTTGTATTTTTTATCAGCCATAAATTTTTGATTTCAATTTATAGGTATATTATATCAAAACTAACGGATTTTTGCAAAATAAACCAAGGCTTATCAAAACCAGACAACCTTATTTTTTTCATTTGGAAAAAGCTTGGCTGGCTCAGTTTTATTAGGAAGAAAAAACTTCTTTTCTTTGATTTATTTTAAAAAAATCAGATATTGGGATTTCTTGATCCTGTACTAAATTTATCTCCAAAGCCTCTTTAGGTGGAAACCAAGAATATTCTGAATGTTCAGCAATGTTCAATGCGACTTCCGGTTTACTATCTATTTCTATAGCAAAAATATAAAACATAAAATCCGTATCGCCATGCCTCACATAATAGCATCTTTCGTACTTAGTTATTTTATCCATAGTGACGTTTATGCCTGTCTCTTCAAAAGTTTCCCTGCAAATAGCATCTTCCAAACTTTCCCCGTTGCCTACTTTTCCTGCCGGAGGCCCCCATTTCTTTTCTTGAGGCTTGCCTGCCTGTCTTTTAAGCATCAATATCTTTCCATCATTTATTATAAACAACGACACCACATCAAACTTTTTACTAAAACCTTTTATGGGATTAATAGATATCATATAAATGAAATAAATTATGCTTATGTTATACCAAAACTGGAGTTTTTATGCAAAATATGCTATAATTTCTAATAGTTTGAAGGCTTATAATGATACAAATAACAAATAATCCTCCATCCATAAAAACGTAAAGGCAGCAAAACATCATTAATGAAATCTTAATGTTCTCTGAATTTAAAGAATTTGATAACCATGAGTTGCTCATACATTTCAACGACAAAGATACAGGATTAAAAGGCTTTATTGCCATACATAATACGACTTTAGGGACTGCTACTGGGGGAACCCGCTACCGCATTTACCAGACAGAAGAAGATGCTTTAAAAGACGTGTTAAGGCTTTCTCAAGCCATGACATACAAGTGTGCTTTGGCAGACGTTCCTTTTGGTGGCGGAAAAGCGGTGATAATGGCCGACCCGAGGCAAACCAAAAACGAAGAAATCCTTTTTGCTTATGCACGCAAAATCAATTTTTTAAAAGGGAGTTTTACAACCGGCGAAGATGCCGGGTTAAATGACGAAGATGTAAAAGTATTAAGCAAGGTATCGCCTTACATAAACGGAGCCTCTTGCGGGCAGGAAGGACTGTCTTTTTGGGCAGCCAAAGGAGTTTATGAGGCAATGAGGGCAGGATTAAAATTTAAATGGCATGCGGATAGTTTTGCAAATAAAACCATAGCCATAAAAGGCTTGGGCAAACTTGGTTTTGCCCTTTGCGGTTTGCTTGTAGAAAGTGGCGCTAACGTTATCGCTGCTGACATAGACCTGGAAACTGCAGCCCGCGCATTAAAAAAATATCCGAACATTAAAATAACTGACGCACAGACTATTCACAAACAAGAAGTAGACATCTTTAGCCCTTGCGCTTTAGGGAACGATATAACGCCAAAAACTATCGAAGAACTTAAATGCGGTATGGTGTGCGGAGGAGCTAACAACCAGCTGGCTGACAAAGAATGCGGACAACGTCTGCACGAGCGAGGTATCCTATACATACCGGATTATGTAGCTAATGCCGGAGGACTCATTAGGGCAGTAGCAGACATGACAGTTAAGGGCGGCGATGTCCACAACTGGGTTGAAGCAAAAGTAAAAAATATATACGTAACCTCAACTGTGATAATTTATGAATCAATCAAAAATAATTTATCAACAAGCGATGTTGCAAATCGCCTGGCTCTAGAAAAATTAGCTGCCGGAGCCAAAATAAAAGAAAAAGAAAAATATGAGCTCAAACTTTCCAAAGCAATTTAATTGCCAAGAAGCTGACTTAGTAATTAGGCAAATCCAAAAATTCAACGGATTTTTTTGGGATCGCGTACGAAAAAAAAGGATGCTGCAGCTGTTTCATCAGGCGGCCCATAATGTACCTGCCTACAAGGATTTTTTGAAAAAAAATAAAATTTCTCCAGATAAAATTAAAACCCTCGCCGATTTTCGGCTAGTACCGCCGGTCACTAAAAAAAATTATTTAACCCAATACCCTCTTGAACTGCTAACTTGGAAAGGGTCAGATAAACAGACTACTATTTTTACCTCTACCTCTGGTTCTACAGGCCAGCCCTTCTACTTTCCCAGACAATACCAGCTGGACTGGCAATCATCTATCACTCACGAATTATTTTTAACCAGCGGAACCCACGACTTAAAAAAACCTATTCTGATTATAGACAGCTTCGGGATGGGGGTTTGGATAGGAGGACTGATAACTTATAAAGCTTTTGAGTTAGTGGGACAAAGAAAAGAAATTCCGCTTTCAATTATCACCCCTGGCATCAACAAAATAGAAATTTTTAAAACAATTAAAAATCTTACGCCGTATTTCAAGCAAATAATTTTGGCAGGGTATCCCCCGTTCATTAAAGATGTAATAGACGAAGCAATAGCGCAAGGTATTAATCTCAAACAGCTTAAAATCCGCACATTATTTGCAGCGGAGCCGTTTAGCGAAACATTCAGGGAACACCTCGCTAAGCAGGCAGGCATAAAAAATATTTTTTTAGATACAGCAAACATTTATGGTTCCGCGGACTTGGGAACCATGGCTTCCGAAACCCCAACTTCCATTTTAATACGGCGAATTGCCCACCAGCACCACGATATTTTCAAACAATTATTTTCCAATATAAACAAAACTCCTACACTTGCGCAGTACAACCCATTTTTCATAAATTTTGAGTCAGAAAACGAAGAAATTTTTATTACGGGCAATAACACCCTCCCCCTAATACGGTACGGCATAGGAGACCACGGCGGAGCCTTAACCTTTAATGAAGTAGAAAGCCTACTGGCAAAAAACAGTGTGAATTTAATTTCAGAGGCCAAGAAAAACCATTTATTACACCACGTATATAAATTGCCGTTTGTGTATGTTTACGAAAGAAAAGATTTTTCCACCACGCTGTATGGCCTGCAGGTTTATCCGGAATATATCCGCGAACCTCTGCTGCAGGCCCCTTTAAACAAAAATTTAACCGGCAAGTTTTTGATGGAAACAAAATTCGACAAAAAACATAACCAATATCTGGAAATAAACCTAGAACTGCAGAAAACCAGACAAGCCACCGAACGCTTACTCAAAACTGCCACGCAAAAAATTATGCACGGTCTGACATCCAAGAGTTCAGAATACAAGGAACTTTACCATCATTTAAAAAAGCGAGCTATACCAAAACTGGTATTTTGGCCTGCTGAACATCCTTTATATTTTAAGAAAGGAGTTAAACAAAAATGGGTACAAAACCATTAATCTTCAACGCGAAAGAAATCTCAGTTGAAAATATAAAAAAACAGGTTAATCCTGCCAAAGTTCTGGATTCATTTTCTGAACAGTTACATGAATTGTTTTTAATCCGCAATCCCCGCTTCCGCTTTAATAAAGATTTCGCCCAGGAACTCGAAACTTTTATTAACGATTTTAGGCAAGAAAAAACACTGGAAGAAACAGGTTATTGGGTATTTTTTCCTTGGAACGAAACTCTAGTTCATTATTTACCGGAAGTTGAACACCTGGAACTAAGAACAGCTAGAAATAAAAACCTGATTTCCGGCCAAGAGCAGGAAAAATATTATAACGCGACAGTTGGAGTTGCAGGCTTGAGCGTAGGCAGCCACGCAGCCCTGACTTTGGCCATGACTGGCGGGGCCAAGAACATCAAACTGGCTGACCCGGACACTATTTCCGTTTCCAATTTAAACCGCCTCCGCTATGGGGCCATGCAAGTCGGTCTTAACAAAACAGAAGCTGCCGCTCATTTCATATACGAAATTAATCCCTATTCCAATATTTTTCTTTATCCCGAAGGGATAAATCAAGACAACATTGAAGAATTTGTAAAAGGGTCGGTATCTGTTCCTAAACTTGATATTCTTTTGGAAGGCGTGGATAATTTAGAGATGAAAATTCTGCTCAGAGAGTATGCCAAAAAAGCCGGCATTCCCGTGGTTATGGCTACGGATAACGGCGACGGAATTATTGTCGATGTGGAGAGATACGACTTGGAGCCCGACTTGTTATTATTTAACGGCGCGCTGGGAAATTTCAGTATTGAGGATTTCCGGAATTTCCCTCCGCAGCAGCTGCCCCAGCTTGCCACTAAAGTCGCAGGGCCTGATTATGTGGTACCAAAAATGCTTGCCTCGGTATTTGAAGTAGGAAAAAGTTTATATTCTTGGCCACAGTTAGGCACAGCGGCGACTTTTACAGGAGTAGCTACTGCATACCTGACAAGAAACATTATTAACAACAAGAATATCAAAAGCGGTAAATACGACATAAATTTAGACTCTATCTTTGAAAGCGATTACACAAACCTGTCTATTGCCCAAAACCGCCAGGAAGAAAGAAAATCTTTGCTAAAAAATTTAGGTTTATAAAATTATGGATCCCATCCCCCGAGACCACATTTACAAAATTTTGGAAGCTGGAGGGCAAGCACCTTCGGGAAGCAATTCACAACCTTGGAAATTTAAGGTAAACGGCAACACCATAGAAATTATTGCCTTACCGGAAAAAGACCATCCTATTTTGAATTTCAGGTATCGTGGCACTTGGATTGCGCACGGTGCACTAATAGAAAACCTACTAATAGCCGCATCTGCATTGGGATACAAAGCAGATTTGGAATTGATTCCTCTAAGCCCTATTTCTCAAATCACTGCCAGGATAAAACTCAGCCAAGGAGATGTTCAAAAAGAAAATCTATCTTTATACCAGACAATTTCCACCCGTGCCACTAATCGTAAACCTTATAAAACAACACCTTTAACCTCTGAGCAAAAGAATTTACTATTACAGGAAGCTGAAAGAATTAGAAAAGGACAGTTTAAACTAATTGAAGATAAAGAAAAAATCCAAAAATTAGTAACTGCTTCTTGCAAAGATGTGACAATAATGCTTGAGGATCGTGACTTACATGAATTATTTTTCAAAGAAATCGTCTGGACGGAAAAGGAAGAAAAGGAAAAGAAAACAGGTTTATACATAAAAACCATGGAATTACAGCCGCCCCAGGAAAATGCCCTCAAACTTTTCAAAAACTGGGGATTGATGAAATTCTTTAACTTTTTAGGAATGGCAAAGGCCATTGCCAAGACAAATGAAAAGTTATACGCAAAAAGTGCTGCTGTGGGAGCTATTATAATTAACGATACGGATGATGAATTTTTAACAGCTGGAAGAATCATGCAGCGCGTATGGCTCAAAGCTACAGAAATGGGATTAAGCTGCCATCTTATGACTGGTATTTTGTTTTTTTGGCAGAGGCTAAAAAACGATAACGATAATAAATTTTCACAGAAACATCGAAATCTCATACAAAAATCATGCGAAGATATTTCTAATGTCTTAGAGGTAAATAATTCTGATAAAACAATAGCACTGCTTATGCGTATTGGAGACGGAGGGCGACCAAGCGGATTATCTTCAAAAATGAATCCTGTGATAATTACATAATAAACGCCTTAATCAAATGAACAGAATAGAAAAAATAAACCAAATACTTAGTGACTTGGAAAATCTGCAAAAAAACAAACAAGCTCAGCAACAAGCTTATGCTATTGGGGAAAATATCGCTTTCTATAAAGCTATTAAAAATATTTTTTCCTATTTAAGATGGCTAATTACCCGCGCTCCAAATATTAGCCCTGAAAAGCTTATGGAGATCAATGACCTGCTTCCGGTTTTGGACGAAGAAATGCATAGGAAACTTATAGAAATGGAACAAAAGCCTTTTCCCGGCCTAATCACGCCTCTGGTTGATAAGATTACTGGCATATTAAAAACTAAAGAAAAACCAACAGCTCTGGCCAACCTAGGCAGCGGTGGCATGGAAGCCGAAAGGCAAGTCATATTAAAGCTTTCTTCGGTTCAATCCCCCGTTTACCACGTCTTTGTGGGGATAGACAAATCGCCTTTGGCAAGAAAATTGGCCAAACAAAATCTGCGGAGCTTGCAACCGGTCGTTGAAATATTTGAAGTGGAAAACCTAGACCAGGATAATCTGGATAAAATTATCCAAACCCGGAAAGACAAACATGCAGTTGTTTTGTGCCAAAACGATATTTTTCAATTAAACAACTTTTTCAAACCTGAAACTTTCGAAATCATGTTTCATTCGCTTTTTTTGCACCATCTTAACGAAGATGAAGAACAAAACATGATTTCGAGTATAAGGAATCTTAGTAAATCGATTTTGGAATACGATGGTTTTAAAAGTTGGTTTAACATGATTCCCCAGACCATCATCGGTTGGAATGACCCCGTTTTTCTAAATGCTGAAATTTTTTCTAACCTAAGGTTTCCATTAAAGAAACATTTACTGCAAGAATTTTCCCGAAATAAGATTGCCTTTTCAAAAATTGGGTATTATCTGCTTGAACGGTAATTAAGTACAAACAAAACAAAAATGGATATTATAGTTAATTTGGATTTATTTTCGGTAGGCATAGCTATAGCAGCTATAGTCATTTTAGGTTTTACCATTTTCTACAACAACCGTAAAAGCATTACCAACCAAACTTTTTTGGCCGTGTCTGTAACAGCTTCCTTATGGAGCGTTTTTAATTACCTAAGCTATCAATTCAATGCCGCCGATCTGACCATATGGCTGCTGAGATTGGAGATATTTTTCGCCATTTGGTATGCCTTCTTGCTTTACCAGTTATTCTATGTGTTTCCTAAAGAGACATACAGCTTTTCACGACAGTATAAATACGGCCTAATTACCTGGGTATCTTTTATCTCAATCTTAAACCTGACACCCCTGGTCTTTAACCATGTCGGTAAATTTTCCTCTGAAGGAAAAGTGGATGAAGTCGTCAATGGGCCGGGAATCGCCCTTTTTGGTTTAACAGCTGTATATTTACTATTCAGTGGTTTTATTTTTTTGATTAACAAAACCAGGAAAGCCAAAGACGAAGAAAAACACCAATATAAACTGGTTACTACTGGGACTATCATAACATATTCTCTTGTAATAGCCTTTAATTTCGTTTTTCCTGCTTTTCTTAATAACCCTAAATATATTTCTTTAGGCGCTGTTTTTACTTTTCCTTTTATTCTTTTCACAGGTTATGCGATATTCAAACACAAACTTTTAAACATAAAGATATTATCAACCGAAGTTCTTACCTTTCTTTTAGCGATTGCTATGCTATTTGAAGTCATGCTTTCGCGTAGCGCAATCACGCTGGTTTTTAGATTCAGCGTATTCCTTTTAGTATTAGGGGTTGGGATTTTACTAATTAGAAGTGTCTTAAGGGAAGTCAAGCAGAAGGAAGAGTTGCAGGTTTTGACGGAGCGGTTGAAAAATGCCAATGAGCAGTTGAAAACTTTGGACAAGGCCAGGGCGGAGTTTATTTCCATTGCCAGCCACCAGCTGCGCACTCCCCCGGCAACCATTAAATGGTACTTATCTTCTGTCCTCTCGGGAGATTACGGGCAACTGGACCCGCAAGTCAAAGATGTGCTGGTCAAAACCGAAATCACCAACAACCTGCTTATCTCTTTAATTGAAGACATGCTTAACGTCTCGCGCATTGAACGCGGTAAAATGGAATTCCTGTTTGCGCCAACAGACCTGCTGGATTTAACAAACATAACCGTAGAACAGCTTTTGCCCATGGCCCAGGTTAAAGGGTTAAAACTTGAATTCAAAAAACCGCGCAAGAAACTGCCGCAAATCATGGCTGACAAGGAAAAACTCAGGCAAGTTATCAACAACATTATCGACAACGCCATTAAATACACTAAAGAAGGCTTTGTAACTGTCAGGTTAAAAATCACTGATAATAATGAACTCCGCCTGGAAATTTCGGATTCAGGACGCGGAGTCAGCCCGGAAAACGCGCAGCATCTGTTTGAAAAATACAAGCGCGGCCAAGATTCCATTAAAGACAGCCCGGGACTCGGCTTAGGCCTTTACGTTGCAAAAATTATTATCGAGCAGCACAAAGGAAAAATTTGGGTGGAAAGCCCGGGAGAAGGCAAAGGATCAACCTTTATCTTTACTTTGCCTATTAACAACAACCTAAAAGCTACCACGCTCCTGGATTTAACCAAAACTCCGGAAAAAGCTACAGTATAAATGCCAAACAACGGCTAAATCCTATATTTTTAGGTTTTAGCCGTTTACTTAATCAACCATAACAAAACCCCCATCCTTATAAGGATGGGGTTTATCCGCGTGTAATCCGCCACGAAGCGGCCCCTTTGGGGCGTACCAATCAGCGTCAATTCAGCGGTACTATTCTTTCATACTCCCTAATATTTCATGCTCGAAATGGAGTAAAAATTGTTCCGGGTCAGGAGTGCTGGAAAACAAAATATGGTCCACGCTGCTGCGCTGGCTCCTGTCGCTCTGGCTGACCACTCCCTTATTCTTAAACCAGACGTTCCATTTTTCAAAAAACTGCTTATACCCTTCGCTGCCCTCGGGCCCGTATTTTTCGTAAATTATTTTATACTTGGTCTCGTCGGAAATATTTATAAATTCGCTTTTTTCTTCAAGAGTCATGTAGCCCTTTTTCTGCAAGGAATTCTTAATTTCCTGAGTTTTCGGATTGGTGTAAATTGCCTGGCAAATCTGCCTGCTCAATTCCACCCATTCCTTTTCGAATTGGAAAGCATCTGCATTATGGCTAATCATTTTTTGTTTGCTGTTATTTTATTATTGGGCTTTTTCCGAAACTTTCAGTTTAAGCTTATCAGCAATCTTCTCAAACCTTTTTTGGTCTTCGTTTCTTAAATACCTTAGCAGTCTCCTGCGGTTGCCAACCATTTTTAAGAGCCCCCTTCTGGAATGATTGTCTTTGCGGTGGATTTTCAAGTGCTCAGATACCTGCTCAATCTCTTTGGTTAATATGGCAATCTGCACTTCCGGGCTGCCGGTGTCGTCTTTATGCACCTGGTATTTTCTGATGATGGCTTGCTTTTCTTTGTTAGAAAGCATGTTTATTTAAATCTTGTTTCCAAGATCCTTTCTTCTGCACGCGACGAGCAGCAGTTTTCAATAAAGCAATATAACAAGATAGCAAGATAACAATATAACATAAATGCAGTATTGTTATTTTGATATTTTGTTTATTTGTTATCTTGATTCTGCTTCGCTGGCTAGTCCGTGGATTAATATTGTTGTTTAAAATTATACCTTATATATACAATTTTTGCAAGCAATTATACTCAAAATACGTTGACGAAACAGCTATTTTTTGGTTTGATATATAAAGTATTACATACGAAGGAGGATTCAATTTGCCACCGCTGAAGCCTTTGTTTTTCGCCATCAAGTCTGCTGAAAAGGGACATGATGAAGCGCACCCTTTTGTGACAACCGAAACCGAGGCTGCAAAAAAATATGGCCCCAAGAGTGAGAACTGTTTCGAGACCAGACGATTGAAAGAAGTAGCCTTTGAACTATCGAAACTCACGCCTGCAGAATTCACCCATCTGATTCAGTGCAAGTATTGCTGCTTTTTAGCTAACGCCATCTTTAACGCTTCCCATCCTACTACCGAAATGCTGAAAGCTGCCTGGGGAGTGGGCGCAATGGATTACAACGACAAGAGGAGAATCCGGGTACATTCATCGCTTTGCAGGGATTGCCAGGGAAGCATGCAGCTCATTTCCGAAAAAATAACGCAGCCATCAAAAATAAAGCAACTGTCAAAAGAACAGTATGCGCCTGCGAAGCCAAAATAAAAACCGGAAAACGCGTGGCAATTAAGCAACGAGCCCTTGGGACCAAAACCCGTGGGCTCTTCGTCTTTTTATCTTACACGTTCTGGAATTCTGATTTTTTCTACAATATATTCCACGAACTTTCCAGCCACATTGCTGCCGGTCAATTGTTCAAAAGATTTTAATCCTGGCCAGCGGTTTACTTCCAAAATATAATATTTCCCGCCAGCCTCCAAAATATCAATCTTGGCCAGTTCTTTGTTAGTCGCCATTGCCGCCTGTTCCGCCAGTTTTACAATTTCACTGTTTTGATTGGAATCTACGACATCAAAACAATTAAAGTCCGGCCTGAATGTTTTTGGGTGTGTTTTGAACTTTAATATTTTTGAATGCGCTTTGTATCCGATTGTAACCACCTTATATTCATAAACAGCTGGAATAAATTCCTGCACCAATAATTCGTCTTTTGGATGCTTTTGGAATATTTTAGATAAATCCTTTTCGTTTTTTGCCAAATACACCTGCCTGCCCTTAAACCCATAATTCCATTTGATAATTTTCGGTGTTTGAAAATTGAAAAACCTGTCCTGAGCTTGTCGAAGGATTGAAAATTGAAAATTTTCTAGCCATTCCGTTTTTGGTATTGGCAAACCTGTTTCTGCTAACTTTTGATAACTCTGCATCTTTCCCTGGCCGATATCACCCAGTGCAACAGCGCTATCAATCACCGGCTTGCCTAATGCCGCAAACCTTTCTGCTAATTCCACAACCTGTTGGTAATACGGATAACAAAACCTTACGAATAAGGTTTGGTACTTGGAAATATCAACATCAAAATTTATTTTTGCCAATTCCTTTGCGTCAAAAACATCCATGCCAAAACCAGACTTAACTGCTTCGTCCTTAAGCCTTAATGTCGCGTATGCGTCTTTTGGCGATATTAATAAAATCATAATATAATCCGAATTACCCGAATTCTATCCAAATGACCCGAAATAGGGACTCATTTGGGGCATTCGGATTATATTCGAATTTTATAAAAACAACAAGGGTAAGGAGAATGACGGCGAATAGGTGCAAAAGCACCATTCTAAGAGCGCGGCGGCTCTGTTTCTCCTTACCCAAAGACGGGAATTACCCGCTAATTGTTCTTGCACTATCCGAAATTTTAGGTCCTTTATACCCGGGATGGGTATTCAGGTTGCCTTCTTCGACGGCTCGATCCTTCTCCTCCTGCGTCGGCTCAACGAAACCGACCCTTGCTTCTCTAACCCATTCTTCCCTTCGTTTCATAATAATCTCCTTAAGAGATTCTACTGCTTCTCCCAAAATATGCCACTAATTGCTATTTTTGTCAATAATATACAAATTAGCTATAATAACTATAGCGTCGCACAACACTTTTCCAAAATCATAATTTTGGGAAGAAATCCTAAATACTAAACTCTAAATTCTAAAAATATTTTAGATTTTGAACTTGTGATTTGTTTAGAGCTTAGATATTAGAATTTAGAACTTTATACCCCATGTCTGAAATAAAAACCCAAACAAAAGACAATATTACTCCCCTGCACAAGCATGTCATAGAATTCCTGGAATACTGCGAAATTGGCAAAAACCAAAGCCAAAGGACTTTGCAAAACTACAACCATTATCTGGACAGGTTTGAAAAGTTTGCTTTTAGTAATGGCGTTAAGGAAGTTAAAAATATTGATATCGAGCTGGTCAGGAAGTACCGCCTTTTCCTAAACCGCCTGGTAGATGAATTTGGCCGCAACTTAAAACTCATTACGCAAAATTACCATCTTATTGCCTTGCGGGCGTTTTTAAAATATCTGTCCAAACAGGACGTAAAAACCTTGGCTCCGGAAAAAATTGAACTGCCGAAAAATCCGGCCAGGCAAGTAGATTTTTTGGAACCGGAAGAGTTGGAAAGATTGCTTAAGGCCACGGCGCAGGAACCAGAAGAGATTTTAAGGATAAGGGATTTTGCAATTTTACAAACTCTGTTTTCCACCGGCCTTCGTGTGTCGGAACTCGCCAGCTTAAGAAAGGATTCAATAAACTTAGACCGCGGGGAATTTACTGTCCGCGGCAAAGGCAGCAAGTTAAGGATGGTTTTCCTGTCGCCGGATGCCGTTGATGCCATAAAAAAATATTTGGCAAAAAGGAAAGACAACAACAAAGCCATGTTCGTCTCCCATTCCAATGTCGGTAACACGGTAGAAAAAGAAATCGCCAGCCAGTCCGCCTCATCGGCGGACAAGGGTTTTAATATAACCGGCCTAACGCCGCGCAGCGTCCAGCGGGTCATTAAAAAATACTGCCGCGCGGCGGGAATTATAAAAAAGGTCACGCCGCACACTTTGCGCCACAGTTTTGCCACCGACCTTCTAAGGAACGGCGCTGACATTAGAAGTGTGCAAAGCCTGCTCGGCCACTCCTCTATTACCACCACGCAAATTTACACGCACATCACCAACCAAGGCCTAAGGGAAATACATAAGAAGTATCATGGGAAAGTAAATTCTTAATTTTTCTAATTTCTAAAACCAACTCCCTCTGTCTCCCTCTTTAGAAAAGAGGGAGAACATGCTAAGAAAGATTATAGCCTTGCTTAGCTGGTTCCTTCTCTTTTCTAAAGAGAAGGGCAGGATGAGTTCTGGGTGGTTGGGATGATTCAAAAGCCCGTCTTGCTCACGCAACGACGGGCTTTTAATAAATCCTGTTTTTCATCTTTAATTCCTTTATTCTTGATTCCCACCCTCTCTGGCGGGTTGCCGAAGAGGCAACTTACTTCTATATTCTAATTATATATACCACTTGCGTTCGCTCATAGTTCTCATGGCTTCTTCCATATCTACCTGATACTGTGCCTGGTCTTCCTTGGTATATCTGGTCAGGACTGATTGGCAATAAGGGCAGATGCCCGGTTTTTCCCTTGCGAAGCCGCAAGTATCACACATAAACATATGGAAATTTTTCATACCTGCCACCTCCCTTCCAAGTTAGCTTATGAAAAATTATTTTTCTCCTTTCTTGCCGCTTAATTATGGATAATACTAGGAAAACCGACCTTTTTTCCTACCTTTAGCGACGTCAAACCCTATTTCTACTTATGGTGTAACGCTTAGATGATAAATTGCCAGGATTATTATACAAATTAATAAAACTTGAAATTTCTGCTGATTTATGATATATTTCATTAAGTTTCAATATTCCTGGTCGCGTAGCTCAGTTGGATAGAGCGTCAGCTTGCGGAGCTGAAGGTCGCAGGTTCGACTCCTGCCGCGATCACCATATTATCTCATGAGCCGTCAGAGCCCGTAGCTCAGTTGGATAGAGCGAGAGACTTCTAATCTCTAGGTCGCTGGTTCGATCCCAGCCGGGCTCACCATGCACCACTTACTCTTCGCTGCGCTCATCATTCGGGTACATGGCACGCCACTAAGCGTTTAAGTATAGCCAAAAGCAAGTGGTACATGTCCTGATACTTGAGGCTTTAGCCGAATAGTTCAGGGCTAATATCAGCACTGGTTTGATTACGTAATTTTTTACGTAATTTTTTGTTGGCTTTATTTAATGGTTATGTTAAACTTGAAATGGATAAAATCTTAAATCATAAATCTTATATCCTAAATGTTAGAACGCGTGCAAAAATATTTAAGCTCAGCTGGGGTTGCCAGCAGGCGCAAGGCCGAAGAATTCATCCAATCCGGCCAGGTGTTTATTAATGGGAAAAAGGCCAAACTCGGAGACAAAGTTAACCCTGAGAAAGATGTTGTTAAAGTTTACGGCAAAATTGTGAAGCCACAAGCGGAAAAAATCTATATTGGCCTAAACAAGCCGCATAATTACGTGGTTTCCAAAAAAGATCCGCGCCACAGGAAAACCGTGTTCGATTTGTTGCCCGAAGATTTAAGGACCAAAGTTTGGAACGTGGGCAGGTTGGATTACGGTACTGAAGGTTTGCTGATTATGACCAACGACGGCGATTTAACCCAAGCCCTGGCTCATCCAAAATATGAACACGAAAAGGAATACGAAATTACTACGTCAGAGCAGCCCACGGAAACCCAGCTGGAACAGTTGCGCGAAGGCGTGGAAATTGCCACTGGCCTGACATACCCTGCAAAAATCAAAGCCAAGAACGGCAAAATTTACATGACCATCCATGAAGGAAAAAAGCGCCAGGTCAGGAGAATGATGGACGTTGTTGGTTTAGATGTAAGGAACCTAAAAAGAATTCGTGTAAACAATTTGAAACTTCCGGCCGATCTAGCCCCGGGACAATACGTAATGGTTAAAAAAGAAGAAATATTGTAATTAACTGATTATTTGATTAATTGAATAACTGATTAATTATGAGGCTTGGTAAATTATCAAAAATTATTCTCACAACAGCGATTATATTAACTGTAATCGCTATTGTTTTTATTAACCAACATTATAAAACAGTAATTGTCGATATCCCAAAATTCAATCACCAGCAAAATAACCAAACAGGCACTAATGCCAATCAAAAATCCAAAATCATAAATCCTAAATCTGTAAATCTCCTGGTCCCCTTCACTCCCCAGGCGCCGACTGCCAATTGGGACCAACTGCATAACGAAGCCTGCGAAGAAGCCGGCGCGATTATGGCAAATGAGTATTATAACGGCCTTTCTTCTGCCGCCACCCCGGGCTCCGACCCGGGGTCCAGTATTAAGCCTGGTTCTGGATCCCGGCTCTCGGATGCACTCGGCCGGGATGGAAACATAAACTTGCCTGCAGATTATGTCGAAGAAGAAATTTCCAAACTGACCAAATGGCAAGACGAAAATTTTGGATACCATCTCGACACCACCTCAAAAGAAACCGCAAAGATGATGGAAGAAGTTTACGGGCTCAAAACAAAATTGCTGGAAAATTTTACCGCACAGGACATAAAAAAAGAGCTGGCACAAAACCATCTCGTTATAATTTCGGAAAATGGTCGGCTACTTGGCAATCCTTTTTACAAAAGTCCCGGACCCATTCATCACATGCTGCTGATAAAAGGATACGATGATAAAGGAAATTTTATTACCAATGACTCCGGCACCAAGCGCGGCTTAAACTATCCGTACACATTCGACACCCTCTACAACGCCGCAGCGGACTGGGACCATGCTACAAATAACGTGGACCAAAACAAAAAAATAGCAATTGTGGTTTGGAAATAAAATTCATAGACACATAAAAAACGGCTAAAACGTAGATTTCCTAGGATTTAGCCGTTTTAATTCCCTGATGGGAATATTCTAAAATCCCCAGAGGGCCGACCTCTGGGGATTAATTATCCAACAACAAATGCTCGATCTCTTTTCGGGAATTTATTATATCAAAACTATCTTCCATAAATTTCTTGTAAGCTGTAATGTCTGTATTAAATAAATTCATAATTAATGACTTATCACATAACGTCCCCTGCCGTAAACCAGCATAATCTTGATAGCTGCTCCAGGGATAATCTTTAAGATCATTAACCAGTCCCGCGGTTTTCGGATTATTATGGATATACGAGGAAGTCCACATTAACTGCTCATCATTTGTAACCAATACAGCTTTAAATTTGTTTTGAAATAAATTACCGACTTTCCCATATTTTTTATTAAAATGTATGGAATAACTTGTACAAACTTTGGCAATTAGCTTACTTATTGGCAAGGTGGTATTTTGTTTTATAAGAAAGTGGAAATGGTTTGGCATAAGGCAATAACATAGCAAGGTAAAAGCTTCTGGTGGTAATCTTTTTCTGATGTATGGGGTATGGGCTTCAGCAACCAATGACGCTACTCCCAGAGGGCCGACCTCTGGGGAAGGAAAAAGGTTTTCTCTTAAACGCAATAAAAAGAATTTTATATCTTCCAAATCTAAAAATATATTTTGTTTTCCGTTGCCACGGTTAAAGAGATGCCAAAATGTATTAGGAGCAAACTGCTTGTTATCGCGGTTTTTCATAAAGCTTATAGGAAAAGAGGTCGGCCCTCTGGGACGTGGTTAATTAGCAGTTATGCTTTCCCCTGCTACTTGACCAACAGTTGGATTTGTTTTTGGCTGCTCGCTTGTCGGGACAATGCTTGGCTGAGGTTCAGAGCTTGGGCTTGTCGGAACGACTGGAGCAGCTGGAACCTGACTTTGTTTTTGGTTTAACAATTCCAGTAAATTCTTTAATTCGTCTTTGGTAATACAGACATCATCCAAACATAATTTTTTAGTTGTGATGGTATCAACTTTCAACTCCGCAGCATAAATTACACCGCCTACATGCAAATTATTTTGTATGGCAACGCTGCCGGTTACCGCAATGTCGCCGAACACCGAAGCATTAGCCATGTTTATATTAGCCATAGATTGCAGCCAGGCAATATTACTATCGTTTTGTACGTTTTGCAGCAAATTGCTTATTGTCGGCTGATAGTATCCTGGCTTTATAAATATCATGACCACGCCTTTGTCGTTTAACACGCTCGAGTCAAAAGCAGCTAAAGCTTGTCCCAAAACAGGACCTTCGTGAGTGGCTTTCATGGCGAAGCCGGGATACAAAGCCGAAGAAGTTAAATAATCTCCCGGCTTAATATTTCCGTTTTCGTTGGACACTTTAACAGGCACGCGCCCGGCTAAAGCGATTGCCGGATTACGAGGATTATTATGGTAATCACCATTCATGAACTGCACACTGCTTCCTTCTATGACCATTGCCGGATTGGTAGATACCACTCCAAGCAAATTGGAATCGTAAGAAGTAGTCGCCAACTTAACCATTGTTGTGGCTACAGAAGAATCTATTGCCGCCACGTCTCCAGCTTCCATATCTTCGGCTGACGGATAAAGTTCCGCGTAGTCCGCGCAAGAGCCGGGGTTGCCCGCAATACCTGCGCAGTTTGCGGCTATCACAAAAGTCGAACCCGGCGTGGAAGTATTAATCCCCACCCTAGAAAGCGCAGTATTCACGAACAATATAGACTTTGATGAAGTAGCAACATTCAAATTCCCCCAAACATCCAACCTAGACATCGGCGACGTCGTCCCAATCCCAACATTGCCGTTATTTATTACTCTTAAACCCTCAACTTCTGAACTTCCATTAAATACACTTAATGCCAAAGCTGAAGCAGCATTTGCACCGCCAGTATTATAGGCTCTTATCCAAGCATGGCCATTTTGTGCCCCATCAACTGCAAACTGCAAAGTTTCCTGATTATTCACGGCTCGTGCCGCAGAGTTTGTAACACTTATGACTGGATTAGAATTTCCAACCACAGATAAGAGTTGTGCAGGCCATGTCGTCCCAATGCCGACGTTGCCATTAGACCCCTTTACAACCAGCCCTGGTGTCACTGCACTACCATTCCAATAACTTAACGATACTCCCCCGGCTTGATACAAATCTCCAAAAGTCACGCCTGTAGAAATTACAGTTGACCCATTTCCCAAAATTAACTGACCGGAAGCATTAATATTACCCCCTTGTACATCAAGCTTTTGCCCTGGATTCGTCGTCCCGATGCCGACATTGCCGGTTGTTGGAGCCAAAGCAATGTTATTGTTGCCGGTTTGGCTGCCCTGGATTGTTAAAGCTCCCGTTGTACCATCTCTGCCGAAATCATAGTAGAATGCCCCGCTGCTTCCAGCCAAACGCAAGAGTTTAGCGTTAGAAGCGGTAGAGGTAATATCCAATTGGGCACCGGGAGAAGTGGTTCCAATCCCGACGTTGCCACTAGTGTCTATTACCATTCGCCCGTAACCTGCTGTAGAAAATCCAATTTTGTCACCAGCAACCTGATACATTCCTGTGTTTGCGTCATTTTCAAAACCATAACCAGCGATTCCTGTCCCTGCTGTAAAATCTCCTGTTCCGTGAGGACCAGCAATAAACGCCCCGTTATAAAAACCCAACCAGCCACCATTAACTCTCAAACCACTACCGGCATTTATCCAACCATTAACATCAAGAGCATACCCCGGACTCGTCGTCCCAATACCGAGGTTGCCGCTTATAATCATATTTCCTGCACCCGGATCAGTTCCCACATAACTATTTCCCAAAGATAATCCACCAGCTGCGCTGATTCTTAATTTTTCTGTATTGTTTGTAGCAAAACCTATAACACCATTTTCTCCATTCCAAAAACCAAAACTATTTGCTGGATAACCAGAGTAATTTGCACCAGTGAAGAATATAGATGTGGCTGCATTCGCAGCTTTTCCCACAGTGCCATTATTATCAAATCGTATTCTTGTTTGTGCCGATGTTCCGGCATTGGCATTTACCATTTGAATAACGTCTGTAATACCATTGTTATCTTTCTGAACAACCAGTGCATTGCCCGGGCTTGTCGTCCCAATCCCGACGTTGCCGTCTTTGGTAAGGCGCATCACTTCTCCCAACACTCCGGCTTTTCTGGTCTTAAACAACAAGGAACCTGATGATGCTCCGGCGGTAATATCATCTATATTAGAAGCAATGGTACCGTATGCCACTGCGTTACCTCCGGCTTCCTGAGAACCAAACGCTATTGTACTCTGGGTATTTACCACTGCGCCGGATCTATAGAATGAGAACCCGTAGTTCTTCGTCCCTTGAGCGATTAACAATGCCGAATTACCATCCAATTCCGTTCCTATGCTACCAGTGTTGCCTACGGTCAAAAGGTTATTAGGCGATGTATTCCCAATCCCGACGCTACCCGAGCTATTAACAACAAACTGGGCGGTGTTGTTTCCGGTCGTCCCTACGGCAAAGGAAGCGGGCGTGTTATTGTATATATTCAAATCGCTGGCATTGTCATTAAGTCCCAATACCGAATAACCCTGGGCAAAATTCCAAGTCGCTCCGCCATCACGATAGAAACTTAATATTGGAGCGCTGGTTGGCCCTTGAAGTAACAGCTTGGAAGTAGGACTACTCGTCCCAATCCCGACATTACCGAAAGAATTAACCGTAAGTAAATTACCGGTCGTTCCGCCATTGCTCGTTATTGTAAATAAGTTTGCAGTCTGTCCTGATGATCCGATTACAGAAAGAGCAGGCTGCGTAGGGACAGAAGAGGTAATCTCCATAATACCTGTACCAGAATACCCGTAGGTGCCATTTATGGTAAATCCATGTTTTGATACCAATTGCCCCCATTTATCAACAATAACTGCACCAGTTCCAGCAGCACTATCGAGATTAAAAATATTTCCGGTTTGAGATGCACTGTTCTTAATATAGAGGAGCGTGTCTCCGGAAGCAGCTTGATTATATACTCTTGCTGTACCATTAATATCCAAGGTACCCTGCGGACTCGTCGTCCCAATCCCGACATTGCCGTGCCTATCTGGAGCGAGTAGGATATTGCCATAATTTCCACCAGCTAACGGAACTCCGGCATAAATATTAACGTTACCGCCGTTAATGTTTGTTCCAGTGGCTCCTGAATACGCATCACCACCTCTTAAATTCAATTGACGGGCAGGCCCATCAAAAAAGACAACGGGCTGCACCCTCATATCGCTGTTGATTGTGCCGATAATACTACCATTCAAAGTACCGTAAGCAGTAATATCTTGAGTAAGAAGACTCTTATAACCCGTATCTGCCGCATTTCTCAACCCCAACCAATAAGTTCCCGCTCCAGACGGGTTTTCTTCCAGCAGGCTGTCAGAACCAAGTTGGATACCGTTTGTAGCCAAAATTTTTCCTGATACTGTCAACGACTGACTAGGACTCGTTGTCCCAATGCCGACGTTGCCGCTAATTATTACTCCATTTGACGGAGCCTGTGTTGCTCCTCCAGAATAAGCACCGAAAGCCATACCTCCATTATTTAAAGTTAGGATTGGGGTGCCGCCAACTGTGAAATTTGAAGAATTATAAGCGCCTCCTTGGGCAGATATAGAAAGGTAAGCTGCCGGATTTCCTTGCCGTGAAAGTCTAAAATCACCAGAACCGCCGGTTCCCGATACATTAAAAGTGCCATATACATCCAAATTCGCCTCAGGAGTAGTTGTCCCGATACCGACGTTGCCATCATACTGCATTGTCATAACATTCGAAGCGGTGCCTACTAATTCATCTATCATCAACTGACCATTATTGTTTAAGCCTAAAGAGAAAAAGTTACTTCCAGTATTCGCGCCTAACACAATCCCCTTTCTTGAACCAGCGGTATCGGAATAAGGGGAAATTACATGCAACTTTCCAACTGGTGTCGTAGTCCCAATGCCGACGTTCCCAGCTATTAATGTGCCAGCAGCGCTTCCCTGCTGGCCATTACCTACAGCCAAGATGCCCGCAGCATAGCGCGATACCCCCACATCCTTCGTCCCGCTATAAGAGGCTGTCGAAGACCAGTTTATCATCGAGTTACTGCCCAGCGATAATGCCGAACCTCCCATATACCAATAGGAGTTATTGTTGTCCTGTATGGATGCCGCATTTATATTGCCACCATATGTGAATTTCAATATTTCTTGGCCACTGGCATAGCGTATAGAAATTGCGGCATCGCCACCGGTGTTTCCAGAACCTTGCTGAAGAATCAACCCGGTTGTTCCTGCCGCACTTCCATTCAGTATATGTAAAGTTGCCCCCGGTGTTGTGGTTCCAATACCGACGTTGCCTCCGTCTTGCAGATATAGCCAAGGATTATTTTTTGAACCATCCCACCAATTATACGCCAGATTTATTCCAGTAGACGCTCCTCCTATCTGATGAGTTCCAGAACCAGCAAAAGTTAAATTTCCTCTCAAATAGGTGTTCCCACTTACATCCAAAGCTGCCTGGGGAAAATTTAAGCCAACACCAACACGGCCAGTTGTCGTATCGACATACAAACCGTTTATAGCAGATACCCCTGTCGGACCGACTTCAAAAGTATGCGCCACATCAAAAATTGCTTGGGGATTTGTTGTCCCGATACCGATATTGCCGCCGGTAAGGATGGTTATTGCTTCGCTGCCGCCGCCAACTGCTGGCGCTTCTATCCCGAACCTAGGAACGCCAGAGCCATCAGTCTTAATGGCAATTCTCCCCCAGTAGTGCGCACCGGCATCACCCAGCCTGATGCCGCCGTTCTGGTTCGCTGACCAAGGAATTACAGCTAAATCCAACTTATCCTGCGGACTCGTCGTCCCGATTCCGACATTGCCGGCAAACGAGCTATTACCAGTACCGCTCACGGTTAGGGTACCTGACTGTGTAGTATTGCCGGAAGTGTTGACGCTCCACAAAGATGAAGTACCGCCGCCATAGAAAGCCAGTCCGCCAGTGGCGCCCGTATTGTAATTAAAACTAAAGTTACCGCTGCTGTCATCGCTGATGCGGCCTTTTTGGGCAAAATCCAAATAAATCCCATTGCCACCGCCGATCACGGCCGTACCTTGGACGGTTAAAGCGCCCAAGTTAGTTGTAGTGGCGATTTGCAAGCTATTGTTAATGTATCCGGAAACAGCACTCATTGCCCCGGCTGATGTAACCGTAAACTGATTATTGTTGCCAACAGTTAATAGTTGTGATGGTGATGTAGTGCCTATACCGACGTTGCCGCTTGCTATTATTCCACCCACTGGTGGGGTACTAGCCGAATATGATCCTAAGGAAATTCCAGCTTCGACGCCAACGTTTTGTTTTACATACAAGGCATAATTTGTTGTACCTGTTCCTTGGTCTATGTAAATACCATTCTTCCCGCTCTGAGTTACGTTTACTGCATAGTTTGTGTTGCCTACTAGGGCTCCAACGTGCAATAAACTTTGAGGACTCGTAGTGCCAATCCCGACATTGCCATTAGACTGTACCCTCATAACTTCTGAGCTGTTACCAGCATAAAAATATGCCCCAGATGAGTTATATAATAATTCGGCGTACCCGCCATAATAAAATCCTGGCAAACCCGAAGGGTTAAAGGTAAAAGAACCGGTTGCATTTATATTTCCGTTAGAACTGACGCTGAATTCACTTGTCCCGCCATTAAACAATTGTAACAAATTACCGCTTGTTCCCTGTACAGACAACAGTGCGCTCGGGCTGGAAGTTCCAATCCCGACGTTACCACCATTTTTAATAGTAAGGTTTGTAGTATTATTTGTGCCAATAGCGAAATCCGTAGCATTGGTAGCATAAAAATATGCTGTATCTGGAACACTAGCTGCCGTACTGCCACCGATACCAAAATTAACTCCATGACCAAGATTATTGGTCGCGTAGAATGACGCCCACCCATTCGATGCACTATTTTGTACCCTGATCCCACCTGTGCCGTTTGTCAATGTTGTATACAGATCCAACGGATAAGCAGGGCTCGTTGTCCCAATGCCAACATTGCCGTTTGTATCAATTACCATTCTCATTGCACTGGCACTGGTATCATAAACATAATATTTATTAGCAACACCAATAGAAGTTTCGCTCGCATTCCCTACTCCTGTTTGCCACGCCCGACCAGTCCCATTATATTGCATCTGAGTATAACCAGCTGCTGTCGTTCCTGTTAAACGCAACAAAAGAGATGCACCAGTATTAGCTGCGTTGTTTATATCCAACGCATAACTTGGCCCAGTCGTCCCAATCCCGACGTTGCCGTTATTTTGTACTGTAAACATCTGGCTTGAGTTATTCCATAATTGCAATAGGTCACCCGTGCTGGTGGTATTTAAATTTTTAACAAACAATACAGGATAAGAATCTGGTCTGTCCCTGGTAATTTGAGTACCGCTATTCGTAACATAGACTGCTGAATATGACGGCAATGTCCTGTTGGTAAACCCTAAACTGGAGATGCCATAAGGCCCATTAACCAGCAAGGAACCGTCAGTGGTTAAATTTCCATAATTATCCCTATACCAATTAGCATTCGCGTCGCCGCCAAAAACCAGTTTACCATTAATATCCAGTTTCCCTACCGGAGTTGTCGTCCCAATGCCGACATTTCCTTGATTTGTAATTACCATTTTACTATTTCCACCAACCTGTGCGTTCAATAAATAGCTAGTGGCGGAACCAGTCGCGGTTTCTGTCGGATTAATTAACAATGCCGTATACCCCGCCGTCCCGCTTTGATTAATTGTCGGCTGTATTGATAATCCATTAAATTGTCCGGTAGAATTTGAAACAATCCCAGTAAGAAAATTCACTCCGGATAACGTTGACGTATAATTCTTTTGGTCTATTGTCATACTTACATTATCCGCTGTCGGGGTCAGGGTATTCACGTTTATCCAGGCTGAAGTAAGAGAAGTTCCGTTAGTGCTGATGGATGGCGCGTTAATATAGCCGGAACTGTTAACTGTAAATTGATTGTTATTTCCAACAGTCAACAACTGGGAAGGAGAAGAAGCACCTATCCCAACGCTGCCGGAACTGTCGACGGTTAATAACGACGCAGGAGAATTTACATTCCCCCACAAAGTAAATTTATTGTTTGTATCAATACCGGTACCATAAGAATAGGAATTATTCATCCACCACGTCCGTGCAATAGTTGCCGCTGCTGCCGCATAGACTTTTTGCTCAGTTGTTCCGGAACCCTGGATCTGTAATTGCACTAAAGGATTTGTCGTCCCAATACCGACGTTGCCGGAAGAATTAATATACATAACTGATGCAGGGGTTGTGCTACCCGGTCCCACTAAGAAATTTATAGTAGAATTGGCTCCCAAATCCAACTGAGCCGTTCCATAAGGCTTATTATAGGCAGTTCCATAAAAACTGAACCCGCCGCCGCCATTACCACCCAATACGTTAAAGGAGCTAGATGTGCTAATAGCAGGAACCATAAACATACCACCCCAAGTCCATGGTTCGTTGGGTGACTGTAAGTGTAATTTATATTGTGGATTTGTCGTGCCAATACCGACGTTGCCCGCAATTAAAGTTCCCGTGTAATCCCCTTGAGTTCCGTTTCCCACGTATAACTTCCCAGCTGCTCCGCGAGAAAGATTAATATCTGCAGTTCCATAAGCGGAGGCGGTGGAAGAAAATCTGATGTTATAGCCGCTTGCCATTGCGTTAGTAGAAGGACCAAAGACAATACCCGCATTTGCCCCATTATTTATACCCACAGAACCATCCCAATCAAAATATTGTAAGACAGAGTTGTCGTTTTTGAGTACTTGCAGTAAAGGTGTCGTACCTTGTCCTGCCCCAGCCTTGATAGTAAATGTTGTAGAACTTGCACCGGTTGTCGCCTGATTCCAAATTCTCGCGTTACCATTTACATCCAAAGCTGCTCCCGGACTTGTCGTCCCAATCCCAACTCTCCCGTCATTCCTGACGTACAGCAGGCTGGTGGAGGAGGCGTTGACCAGGTTCATGACAGAGGCGGAAGAGTCGGTGGTGGAAGCCTGGACGTAGAGCATGGAGTTTGTAATGGCAGCCGGAACCGTGGGGGAGCCAAAGCCCAAGACTGGGGGCGGCACCCCAATAACCTGGTTGCCGCGGATAAAGGAGCTGCCCCTGTCCACGAACAAGCCCCAGTTCTGCTTGCCCTGGTCAGCCCAGACATACATGCCAATGTTGCTGTCTGCCCCAAGGCCGTTGGCCGTACCGTTGATGGAGATGTTGTAGCCTGTGGTTTTATCCA
>WARV01000003.1 GCA_013387205.1 Patescibacteria group bacterium
GAGATTAGACGGGTAGAGTATGCCTTAAACACCAGGCCACGTAAACGCTTGGGCTGGAAGACACCGCTTGAAGTATTACAAAGGGGTGGTGCACTTACTTGTTGAACCTAGTTATTTATCTTAAAGTTCCTTATACTATCTAAGCAGCAGTTCAGTTTCGGTCATTACATACAGAAAGAGGATAAAAAGGATTATGTCGAGCGTTCTGGAAATGAGTAAAGAGCCGGGCAAGCGCCCAGCAAACTACTTCTCCCAAGTTGATGATGAACTTATGGAGACCGTGGTAGGCTTAATCGGACTATCCCAAATCCTAAGGCATCTAGCTGAAGGAAAAACCCAACAGGACGAGCCCGGAAAAAAAATCGCAACCACCTGGCTAACCAAGCTTGCTGAGTCCAAAAGCGAAGACATGGCAGCTTTGGTAAAGCTGTCCCTGGAAAGCAAAGAAATCCTTAACAAGATGCTTCTGGAAAAGCCCGCTTCCTAAGCACACCAACGCAATCACCGCCAGCAATGTCTTTTAGACCTCTTGCTGGCGGTTTTTTATTATTCTGCAGGTAAAACATCAATTCTTCCTAACTTGACGGCCGTCAAGTTAGGAAGAATTGATTTAACAACCTATTTTAACAACCTTTTTTAAAGGGCCAACCGCGGTTGGCCCTTTAAAACCTAAATTCCTGCTTCTAAATTCTTACTTCTGTTTCTAAAATGCCGGTAAATCCACAAAGCCGCTAAAAGCACAATAAACACGACAATGGCGACATCAAAACCTTTGAACTTTTCCCGCAAGGTTGCCCAATTCTCGCCAAGCTTCATCCCCAAATACCCAAGCAGCAAGCTCCAAAACAACGAGCCGAAAAACACGTAGGCTAAAAACTTTTTAAAATTGACTCTTGATATCCCGGCAGGAAAGGAAATAAAACTCCTAAACACCGGCAGCATCATGCCAATGAATGTCGCCTTGGCCCCATGCTTTTGTAAAAACCTGTCTGCCATTTCCAAATCATGGGCAGAAATTAAAATATATTTGCCGTATTTTTGGACCAAAGGCCGGCCGCCTTTATAACCTATATAATATGCGATACTGGCTCCAATACAACTACCCAAAGCTCCGGCCAAGCTGACTCCCAAAAGCGTAAACCGGCCGGCCGCCACCAACGATCCGGCAAAAGGAATTATCACTTCGCTCGGCATGGGAATGGCGATGGTTTGGATAGCCATTAAAAGAGCAATCCCGGGATAGCCAAGAGTCGAGATGACTTGGATGATAAAGGAGGTAATGGTTGTGAGAATGGATGATATCATAAAAAATTATTCTAATTGCTCTAATTAGTCTAATTATTCCTAAATAATGCCCAATTTCCCAATTACCCAATTTCTGATATTTTAAACATTAGTCATTGGGAGTTGTTTAGTATAATTAGAAATTAGGTCAATTAGGTTAATTTTTAATCAACAGAAGGTTGATTATTTAGCATACTGCTTAGCTTGATCCAACTTCACGCTTAACAGCTTGGACACACCGTCGTCGCCCATGGTTACGCCGTAAAGGATATTGGCCTGGGCCATGGTTTCGCGGTTATGGGTAATGGTCAAAAATTGCGTTTGGTGGGATAGTCTGCCCAAAATCTGCCCGAACCTGATGGTGTTGGCATCATCAAGCGCGGCATCAACTTCGTCCAAAACCACAAACGGCGAAGGGAAACAAGTCAAAAGGCTGCACAACAAAGCAATGGAAGTCAAAGACCGCTCTCCCCCAGAAAGCGCCTGTATATTGGCCAGCTTTTTTCCGGGCGGCGTGGCTTTCATGTCCACGCCAGTGATATTACTAGCCCCTTTTTCATACTTTTGCATTATTTTTTCTTCTGGACGCAAATGCTCTTGTTCCATATCTTCCTGTCCGCCTTCTTCGGCCTCCTCCGCTTCTTCCTGTGCTTTATCTTCCGCCTTAACCAGGCTTAAGTAAGCCCGGCCCCCGTTGAACAAGACGCGAAAATACTCCTCGAATTTTTCATTTATCTTGTGGAAAGCCTCGCTGAACTTTACTTTAATATGACCGTCCAGCTCATCCATAATATTGCGCAAGTCAGCCATGCCGCGCTTTAAATCTTCCACCTGGGAGGATAAATTGGTAAAACGCGCTTCGGTTTCCTGGTATTCTTTCAAAGTCAGCTCGTCCATACCGCCAATGGTATCCAGCTGATTTTTCAATTTCAAGATTTTTTCTTCAAGGCCATCTGTGGCGCTTTCCACTTTTTTCTCTTTGATGCTGGACAGCACACCGTCGCCCAAAATTCTGGTAATTTCTTCCACCAAAACTTCCATTTGGGTATCGAACTTGGCTTTTTCTATATTGATTTGTGCTTCCTGATCCTTAGTCTTAGATAAGCTATCCTGGATGTCGCGGTATTGCCCTTCTATTTCCCGAATCTGCTTTTGCCTTTTGTCTTCCTGGTCGTAAAACTGCTTTAATGAGCCTTCCATTTCCGAAACCTGCTTGGCTAACCCTTCCACTTCCTGCTTTATCCTTTGCTCTTCTTTAAGCAAATCTTGCCAGAATTCGTCATGCGATGAGCTTTGCGCTTTTTTTAATTCCAAATCCCAGTGCAGTTTTTCTTGGGCTACAGCGGATAATTCCTTTTCCAAAAATTCCACTGACAGTTTGGACTTAGACAAACTCAGCTGCAAAGCATTAACCTGGCTGCTTAAATCTTCTTTTTGCCTTTGTAATTGTTCAAGCTGGGTCTTAAGGGCTGCCTGGCTGGATTGCGGGTCTATTAAAGCTTTTTGCGCCACGTCTTTGAATTTGGAAAAACCCTGCTTGACGCTTCCGGCAAGCCGCTTGGTTTCTTCAAGATCCGCGCTTTGCTGCACGCTAGCAAAAAAATCATCCAAAGTTTTTTCCAGCGCTTTCAGCTCCAGCTCCACCAGTTTCCAATCTATAGAAACCGGGCTGTTCAAATTTTGGTACAACTGGCTGAGCTGCTTGTTCGCTTCGTCCAAAGCCTTGAACTGTTTGACGAAATCCTGCTCAATTACTGTTTTCTCATTGTTTATCTGGGAAATTTTTTCCTTAATTTCGGCGATTTTTCTCTCCCTGGCATGGACTTCTACCTGGATGGTTTTAGCGTCGCCAAGGCTTGATGTCCTCTGGCTCTGCATTTTGCCGCGCACCAAGCTTAAATCTTCAAGCAGCTTGTTTTTCTGGTTTTGCAAGCGCGCCAAATGGTCCTGCACTTCTTTAAATTGCCCATTGCCCGTAACGCTTCCGGATTCAAGCTGTTCGGCCTGCGCCCGCTTGGCGCTTAGTTCGATTTCCATTGCGCGTTTTTTGGCGCCGGTTTCGCTTAGCCTTCCCAAAAACGCATCAATCGCTTCTTTCAGGCTCCAGTAAGTCTTGCCGAAAAATTCCCTCTGGTAAACTTTAAGCTCGGTTTCAATTTCCGCCCGGGCTTCCATTTTTTTCGCCTGGCGCCTCAAGCTTTTCAGCCTCGGTTCTATTTCCGCAATTAAGTCCTCAGCGCGCATCAAATTATTAGCAGTCTGCTCCAGCCTGCGCAAAGTTTTTTCGCGCTTGATATAATAAGTTTTCACGCCACTGGCTTCATCAATTAAATTTTTCACTTCCGACGGGCCGGCCAATATCATCTGGTCAATTGTCCCCTGCCCGATAACCGTGTAGCGGGAAGTGCCGATATTGCTCTTTAACACCAAGTCCACAATGTCCATGAGCCTGGTCTTGTTGCCGTTTATCAGATATTCGCTTTCCCCGCTGCGGTCAACGCGTCGGCCAATACTGACTTCTGCCGCATCCAGCGGAATTCTCCTGTCACGGTTATCGAAAGTGGCAATAACCTCGGCAAAGCCAAGGCGGGTCTTTTTATCGGATCCGGCAAAAATCACGTCTTCGCTTTTTTTGCCGCGCATCAGCTTGGGCGACTGTTCTCCCAAAACCCACCTTAAAGAATCGGCCACATTGCTTTTGCCGCTGCCGTTCGGGCCGACCACGGCAATAACTCCTTGGGAAAATTCCAAAGTTGTTTTTTGGGCGAATGACTTAAACCCGTGGATCTCCAGTCTTTTTAAGTACATTTATACTTTGTTATCCGTTAATTCTTTTTAAAGATTTTGTTTCTTATAATGACGAATTAAGAAGTATGAATTATGAATCAAGTAATTTAAAACCCTTAATTCATGATTCCTAATTCAAAATTTAAAAACTGTTGTTCTTCAGCGCATTCTCGGCTGCCGAAAGTTCCGCTTCCTGCTTTGACGGGCCGGTGCCGCGGCCGACTTCGGTCGAGCCTACAAAAGCCCCCACTACGAACAGTTTATTATGGTCCGGGCCAGTCTCGCTAACCACGCCGTAAGTCGGAGTAATACCACGTTTTTCCTGGACCATTTCCTGAAGTTTGCTCTTTGGATCCAAATAAGATCCGCCTTCTATAATTTTCGGCAATTCCACTAAAATTTCTTTCTCGATGAAATTCTTTGAAACTTCATAACCTGCGTCCAAATACATAGCGCCGATTACCGCTTCAATGCAGTTGGCCAAAATCACCTGGCGGGCGCGGCCGGTGTCTTTAGCTTCGCCTTTGGACATGAACAAAAACTTTTCAAAACCAAGACGCCTGGCAATATCAGAAAGCATCTTGTAGTTAACAAGCGCGCTTCTAAAGTTGGTCAGCTCGCCTTCCGGATGGTCATAATTTGTATATAAATATTCGGTAGATGCCAATTCCAAAACCGCATCACCCAAAAACTCCAGGCGTTCGTTATGGGGCAAATGAAAAGACCGGTTCTCGTTCAAATAAGACCGGTGTGTAAATGCGGACAAATATAAATCGGGATTATTGATTTTAACCCCTAATATGTTTTCTAGCTCTTTTTGGTCCAGAGATGGCACGGGACTTAGAAATTTCTAAATCCTAATTTCTAATTTCTAAACAAGGCCCAAATCCCAAAGTTCAAATTCCAAAAAGTTTAGGATTTAGGGTTTAGAGTTTAGGATTTTTAATGATCGAATTTGCTACTCAGCCCTATAGTACCAGTCGCTTCGTTCCGGTACAGGACACTCACCACCCCCTTCGCCTGAATTCATGGCAGTGCCATAAACCCGAACGAAGTGAGTGGTTCGTGGTGGGCGATACAGGAATCGAACCTGTGACCTACTCTACGTCAAAGAGTCGCTCTACCAACTGAGCTAACCGCCCAAAAATAACACAAATAACAAATGCTAATATATTATAATAAATTCTTTGGAATTTGAAAAGGGGCAAAAATTAAATGACAAAAATGAGCAAAAATTAAAAAAATGACGAAAATGGACTGCGGTTAAAATTTTTGTCATTTATGTCATTTCCGTCGTTTTTGTCATTTTTCTTTATGCTGACGCGGCTGGGGAAATCAATATTTTTTTCTCCTCTTCCTCATCGGATTTTACCTGGGTAGTCAGCTGGAAAAACAAAAGCAGGAGGGCGGTATTAAAAAACACGTTTAAACCTGCAAACAGCACCCAGACCAAAACCGCGGAGATTGACTGGCTCAAAGAAATTATGGAAGGAGTGGCCATGGCCCCGGCCTGATTTAAGGTTTCCAAAGTAAACTGCACTGCCAATTTAACCAGATAAATTATGGCAATGCCGGAAATAAAGCTGACGCTGTAAATAACCATAAGCACCACGCTTATGCCTAAAATTTTGCTCCAGTTAACAATAAAAAAATCCGTGCCCAAATTCAAAGCCTTACCCACGCCCTGCTTGAACACAATGACAAAAAATGACGTAAAAATATTTATACAGGAAATGGTAAAGGCCATAGGTATAAAAACAACCAATCCCACAGTCCACAAGGTTGACTGGTACACGACGTTCGCAATCCACCAAAACGGAGCGAGTAAAAAACCGATGCCGGCAATAATCGTAATTGCCGAAGTGATAAGGCTTACTTTTATTACCGGCCAAAGCGGCTGGCGGCTGCTTTTAATCTGTTTAACCAATTCAGTGCTCTTGGTTTCCAAGATCGACTGTACTGCCAAAACCAGCATTACCCTGGACCAGTTAGTTATAAGCAAAACCCCTGCCGCAAACAGCAGAAAAACCACAATTAACCCAATTAAAGTTCCTGGGTGGCTGCCCAAATAATTTACCACATCCCCCAGCGTGGCTTGGTTTTGGAACCGCTTTAGGGAAAAATCGTAGAAATTCAAAAAAATAAAACTAAAGCCGCCGAACAGGAACAATCCAAAAAACCACAATACCGGATTTTTGACAGTAATATTATAAGCGTCTTTTAAAATTTTTGTATAGGAAAACATAAAGGGAAATGACAAAAATTAAAAAATTGAACAAAAATGACAAAAATAATTTTGGTCATTTATGTCATTTCCGTCGTTTTTGTCATTCTAATTACGCTAATTCTTCAGTTGGAACACTGGGAACTTCCTGGAATTCCGGAACTTTTTTCTTCTCGGCCGGAATAATATCTTTGACAATCTCGTCAAACTGCTCCTGCTCCAAAGTCTCTTCCTTAATCAGGCGGCCGGCAATAGTATCCAGGTATTTTTTGTACTTAACCAAAATATCAGTAGCGGTCTTAAGCCCATTGTTCATAATCCTGCTGACTTCGTCGTCAATCTTCTTGGCCACTTCTTCGCTGTAATTTTTCTGCTCCGAAATTTCCCTACCCAAAAATACCATTTCATGATGGTCGCCAAGCGAAACCGGCCCGAGTTCATCGCTCATACCATAGCTCATAACCAGCCGCCTGGCCATGTTGGTGGCCACTTTCAAATCGTTTGATGCGCCAGTGGTAAGTTCCTTAAACACCAGCTTTTCAGCGGCATATCCGGCAAGCAGCGCGGCAATTTCATCCAAAAAGCTCTGCTTGGTGTGCAAATGCTTGTCTTCCACCGGCAGCTTCATGGTGTAACCGGCAGCGCGGCCGCGGGAAATTATGGAAACTTTGTGGACCGGATCGGAAAACGGCAGGACACTGCCCACAAGCGCATGCCCGCCTTCGTGGTAAGCGGTAATTTCTTTTTCTTTTACAGACAAGATATGGCTCTTTCTTTGCGGGCCAAGCATGACTTTTTCAATAGATTCGCGCAATTCCTCGTTGCCGATTTCCTTGCGGTTCTGCCTGGCAGCCAAAATTGCCGCCTCGTTTATAAGGTTTGCCAAATCAGCACCGGAAAAACCAGGAGTCCTTTCGGCAATTTTCCTCATATTGACGTCTCCGGCCAAAGGCTTGTTCTTGGCATGGACCTTTAAAATTTCCTGCCTGTCTTTAATATCCGGCAAATCCAAAATCACCTGGCGGTCAAAGCGCCCTGGCCTAAGCAGTGCAGGGTCTAACACGTCCGGCCTGTTGGTTGCTGCCATGACAATCACGTTAGTGTCAGTTTCAAAACCGTCCATTTCCACCAAAATTTGGTTTAAAGTCTGTTCGCGTTCGTCGTGTCCGCCCCCAAGACCTGCTCCTCTTTGGCGGCCGACCGCGTCAATTTCGTCAATAAAGATAATGCACGGCGCGTTCTTTTTTGCCTTTTTGAACAAGTCGCGTACGCGGGCCGCGCCGACACCAACGAACATTTCTACGAATTCCGAGCCGCTAATATGGAAGAACGGCACATTGGCTTCCCCTGCCACGGCGCGGCTTAATAAAGTCTTGCCGACTCCGGGACTGCCGAGCAACAGCACGCCTTTGGGAATTTTGGCCCCGAGGGACAAAAACTTTTGCGGGAACCTTAAAAATTCCACAATCTCTTTTAATTCTTCCTTGGCTTCCTTGGCGCCGGCCACGTCAGCAAACTTAACCCGGTTTTTCCTCTCGTCATTAAGCCTAACCGAACTCTGGCCGAAAGACAAAGCGCGGTTGTTCGTGCCCTGGACCTGCCTCATAAGGAAGTAAATGAACAGTGAGATTAAAATGAACGGGATTAAAAACGGCAAAACCGCACCGGCTAAAGAAGCCGCCACGCTGCCGGATTTGTTTTCAATATTCACCGCGCGGATTTTATCCGCAGATATGCCGCTGTCTTTTAAAACCTGACGGATGTTTTCTGTCGAAGCCAATTTGGCCTGTTCTTTTACGTCGCTATCTTTGAGTTTGGCAACCACGGTATCGCCGGATACGGTAATACTGTCAATTTTTCCCTGGTCAACCAAGTTGACTATTTCCGAGCTGGAAACGTCTTTGACTTTATTGTCGCTGGAAAAAGCCGCGAAGATTCCGGTGATAAACAGGAATCCGATTAAAATTAAAATAATATTTTTTACTATCTTGCCCATTGTGTTATCCTAAAAAATTAAGTGTTAACAAGCCTATTAATTATACAAAATATTAGACGGCAAAACAATATTAGACTGTTGTTTTTCCCCGGATTTTTCCGGTTAAATTAAACGAGTTTAAAATTATCTTTTTTGATGATTTTGAATTTTAAAATTTTGTACTTTTGGTGCCGAAGGTAGGACCCCAGTAGCAGTTTCTCGGATGTACTCGAAACGCTACGGGGCAAGTTTGAACCCACCCAAATCTGCCAAAACAAAACGAAAAATTCGATCTTAGTGGTGCCGGGGACAGGACTTGAACCTGCATGCCATTGCTGGCGTCAGCTCCTAAAGCTGATGCGTCTGCCAGTTTCGCCACCCCGGCAAAAATTGATAATTTTACACCTTATTATAACAGTATTTTATCCTATTGACAAGTATCTATTTATGTGCTATAATATTAGGCTAATTTACCCAAGCACCTTTTTATAAAAAATCATAGGCTACTTAGGTAAATATTGCTAATAAAAAATTCCCGGCTGATTTTTCTTGAAGAAATGCAAAAGGTGCCTGGGATTAATATTTTGATTTTTGCTTGTGGTGGGCAAAACCTTGTAAACCCTAATTTTACGCCCCCAAAACCATTTGGGGGTTTAAAATTCACCACTTGGTTTTACAAGGTTTTCCTCTCCGCAAGAAAGTTTATGCCGTTGTATGGCAGAACTTAAAGCGACAGAGGTCCCCTTGAAGGTTAACTTACCGCTTGGGAAGACACTTTAAAAATTTGCAGGAGGCAACTAATGATGAATTGGTTGCGAGGTATTGGTAACTGGTTCCGGCAGATGTTTGCCCAAGATCCTGTCGCCAAAGCCGAAGCTAAAGCTATTAATGTTCGAGCCAAGGCCGAGGCGTACGCCACTCGCTTAGATGCCGAAAACCGGCACACCGAAGCCTTGGCGCAAGCCAAGGCCCGGAGCGGTTTTATGGTCTACATCTGGCGATGGCTGGACAAACTGCATGAGATTTCCAAATCTCGAGCCGAAGCAAAAACTGCGCGAATCGAAGTAAAAGCAAAAGCTTTTGCCGAAAAGTACGAACGCAAAAAACTCGCCGACGCCCAAGCGGCTGCAATTGTACAGGAAGCCAAAGCCGCCAAGTGGCACGAGATAGGCAAAGCCGCATCGCGAATTATCAGAAGGAGAAGACTGCGCGCGCGGTTTAGGCTGATCTGGAGGCGGACAAAGCGCAAGCTAAAATCCGGCTCAGGCTGGTTTAAGAATTTCTTTTCCGGACTCACCTGGAAAGTTTCTTTCCTGCTGACATCCGGATTCTTCGCCTTGACCGTTTACGGCGCTACCAGAAATCACCAGTGGCTTGTGGCTTTGGGACCTCTAGGCTTTACTTGGTCCTTAGCCGGCCGCGTGATATTCAAAAAAGGTTACTATGCGCGTTTAAGCCAGGCACTGCTGGTTATTCCCACAATTGTGTGGGTTACCAGTTTTGCGGTTATCTGGCTGAAAGGCTAATATGACAGGACGAGTAAAAAACCTTAAAGCCGACCGGAAATTCGGGTTTATCGAACAGGGCCAACCAGGACTTCCTGACGTCTTCTTTTTGTTTGGAGATTATCCGCAAGGACAATTTCCCGCAATTGGAGACGAGGTTAGTTTTGATACTGTCCAAGAACCGGGGAAAAAAGGGCCGAAAGCCCAAAACATCACCATTACCACCAAAGCCCAGACTACTGCTTCTACTGCAACACGGCAAGGAGCATCGACTGCGGCTAGTGCCAGACCTTCTCAAGACAAACAGCACTCCGCCAAACCTATCGTTCGTTCTCCTGAAAACGCGATCATGGCCGATATCACCTTCAAATTCCAAGAGCCGATACTGCTCATAACAGTCAAGGTAAATTGGGGTGGGGTCGATATTGTCCTGTTGCTGGACGGAGATGAAAGACATAGGGCAATGACGAATTCCGACGGTATCGCGGAGTATTTGTGCGAGGTGCCTGCGGACAAAAACTTCTACCTAGTGGAAGTTTTCGTTGAGGATTTAAAAAATCCTTTTAGCGCAAACTGGTTCCGCCATAATTTGGAAATAAAAAAAGGCGGGACTACACCTACAGCTCCATCACCGACCATGACCCCAACCGAACTGACGATCAAGCAAGGCAGTCGAATCGTTGACAACAAGTTTATGGTCACGTTTATGGCCAAAGCCGACGGCAAGCCATGCAAGACCAAAGTTCGAATTGTTGTCAGCGAGTATTTCACAAAGCTGATAAACCTTATCGATTCTTCGGAATCCGCCACATCTCCTGTCGTATGGGAGACTAACGACCAAGGAGAACTGCCAATTAGAATTTTGACCAGGGAATGCCACCACAAAATCAAAGGCATCCTGATTAGCGACGCAACCAAAACCGCCGAATGCAAAGTATACGATGCTTAAGACTTAAGGAGAAATTATGGACGTTCCGGAAACAGTACGGGATGCTGCCGCGGGAGCGGCCGAAGGTCTTCGCAAGGGAGCCAAAAGAGGCGCGCTCCATGTGGTTGAGGAAATCGCCGAACTGGCGGCTTTTACGACCGGGGGTGCAGCCTACTCCTTGTGGCAAAAACACCAGGAACTCAAAAAGACCAAGGAACACGTGAATGCGCTGCATGCCGAAGGCAAGCACGAAGAAGCAGCCAACGCTTTGGAAATCGCGCTGTGCAAATTCACGCTTTCCGACGAAGCAGCGGCTTTCAAAGTCTTGCCCCGCGCGGTCAAGCATTTTAACCAGCCTGGTGATACTGCAAAAGCCGACCAACTGCTAGATACGTTCGTCAAATTAGACGAAACCGGCCTGCACCGCTTCCGCGAAATTTTACTGCGGATCGGCGACGAGGACGCGCAGTTTGTCAAACTAGTGGAATGGGGCGAAGCCACTCCCGAACAGCGGGAGAAAATGATCAAGATCGCCCAAGTGGAACTACTGCCAGAACAACAGACCGGCCACGTATTTGCAACCGAATTACGCCGCGTGGCTATCGGCCAGCGCGACAAATCCAATGCGCATGTGGAAGAAATTAAAAACCGTATTCGCACCAAGCGAATGCGGCCTGCGGCCCGGCCCTAGCGGCGGGTTGTAACTATAATCAGAAACACTGAACGAAAGAATACAGACGAAAGGAAAGAAAAGAAATGACAGCAGCAATTCGCAACTTCTTCCAAATGGCGGAAGCCGTCTTGGACATCCTCCGGCATACGGTCTTCGACCCCGTGCGGGCGCGGACCGAGTTGTTCTTGGAAGACTTGGACAACTGGCTAAATAGACACAACTTGACACTGCCGCAGTTAACTGGCTACATTTTTGCCACCATGGGCGCTGCCATAGTTCTCGCGATGGTTTTTTTCATTGTCGGCGCCGGCATTGGCAGCTGGTTCGACACTGAAACCGGATACGCCGTAGCCAGGGGGATCATCCTCTTTGGCGCGATAATCGGCTTTCTGGGATTCTTGCCGCTCCTAATTATCTTTAGCGTCGCCCACAGTTTGTTCAACCTACTTGTCGAGGGCGGCGAAGCGGCAATGAAAATCCTGGACTCCGAGGAACACAACCAAATCCCGGAGAGGATCCGCCAACAACTCGAAACGATGAGAAATCAGCGCAACTTGACCAACCTCCTGCGTGCGTTATACGCAGGTTACGCCGCTGCCGTAATAGCGATGTTATGGCAACCCAACTTCCACGGCTTGTATCTTATGGCTGTTGGAGTGTTTGCGGTTTCCGGCATTGTCTGCCTGCGCCTGATTAACCGCGTAAGGGGACACGGGATCGTCAAGTTAATGCTGGCTGGCACGTATGGATTCATGGGCGGCGCAATCGTCTATGTAATCCTAAGTCATATCGCCAAACCAATGTTTTTTGCGGGCTGGCCGGATATGATCTCCAACCAGACCGCAAACCGGTTTGTCATAATCGGTACCGCGCTGGCTGCAGCCATCACTTTCCTGGCCCAGCTCCGCATGCGGCTTGGCGGAGAAGAGGATGAAATCAGGAAAGGCGATGTGCCTGTTAATTCATATAAAGTCAAGGTTTCAGGAATCGATGCAACTACAGGCAAGCCAACAGCTTACCAACTGGATGTTCCGGCTAACAACTGGAAAAAATACGGCGTTGTTGCTGCGATAATCGCCGCGTTATCAATACTCGGCCTGGTTATCTTCAAAACAACGCCATCGGCAGCCTCAGGCGGTTTTTTGAACAATGTGTCATCAAGCGAGATTGCAGGAATTATCATGCTAACTGCGCTAGCTGGCATATTTGTTTTGGGTTTCATATTTTCATCGCCGCGCGACAAGAGCGCGTCCGGCCATTCAGGCCACTAGGAGAAAATTAAATGAGCACGACTGCGCCTACCAGTACTACTCCAGCAACCACAACAACCGCCGGCACACAACAGCAGGCGGCAACCAGAAAAGCAATCAACACTAGACAGCTTGTCTGGTGCGCGTTACTGTTTTTCCTGCTTGCGTCTGTTCTCTGGAAAGTAGTAGTCATTGACAGGTTCATGCAGCTAGTACCATCGCGAAAGGCGGAGGATATCAAGTTCTCCGAAGTCGCCAGTGGGCTGCGGGAAAACTACGAAAACAACACCAATGACGCCAAACAGCGGGTAAAGCAAGACCCTAACCGGGGCCTAGCCAAGTTCGCTGTAGAGACATCGGTCTACCGCGACCAGCAAAACGCGCTGCAGGACATTAGGAACGGGAAAATTCCGAACGAACTGTTCTGCCACGACGAGCGGCAAAGGGACGGCAATACCCTGACCGTCCATATTCCGAAAGCCTGCGACCCAGGGGACGGATTTCACATCGTCAAATCGCAAACACCGGTATTGGTAAAAATTTCGGTAACCACCAAAGACGGCGTGCCGATTACCGGCGAACCAAAACTGAAACTTCGCAAAGACGGAGGATTTAGCTACGCCAGACACATCAAAGACAATATTTGGGAGTGCCGTGGCTACGTCCAATTCTTGATCCAATACAAAACGGACCAAACCATAACCGTAGTCGACAAAGGGCCAGTATAAAAACAAAAGGAGGAAAGTTATGTATTCACCCAACGCGAGGGCGCCTAGTAAGGACTTTCGCTGCAGGGCTCCGGACGACGAGTGAGAGGTTTTACCCCTCCACTCGCCGTCAATTTAAAAACCCCAACCAAATGGTTGGGGTTTTTAAATTTTAAATTTACTAGCCGGTTTTTCCGTTTGCTACCAGATTTACCACAACGTTTATCAGAGCATAAGCCATTATCACTACAACCACGCCAATTGTCGCGTTGAGCAAAGTTTTTCTCCCCTTCTCCGCCTGTTCGTCATTACCTCCCGCAGTTATATACTGGTATCCACCAATCACCAGCCAGACAACCGCTAAAGCGCCGGCCAAAGTCAGCATAATTTTTAGCACTTTTGTTATAAGTTCAAAAATCGTGCCGGTATTGGCAATTGAATCTTTGGAAAACTGGGAATTTAATACACACAATCCGTTTACGTAAGTAAAACCGGTTCCACAGCTTCCATTTTGATTCACAGTTCCAGTGGCGTTTTGGGCAAAAACCGGATTAAAAAAGTATCCGCTGAAAGTAAATAACAACAAAGCAGCCAACACTGCACCAAAAATCATTTTTATTTTTAACAAATTCAGGCTCATAGTATTATTGAAAAATTATGCCCGGTTAAAAGCAACCAAATTAACAACAACGTTAATTATCACATAAGATAAGATTATTATCACAATTCCGATTATAGCGTTTACCAAAGTCGTTTTGCCTTTTTCCGCCTGTTCCGCATTGCCGGCAGAGGTTAAATACTGGAATCCGCCGAAAATTACGAATAATACGGCAATGGCTCCGGCTATCAACAACAACATCCTAATGATATTAGTAATCAATCCTGCAGAACCGGTCAAGGTAGTGGAGCCGGCGATCCCAAAAGAAGGAAAAGGAGATTTTATACTCATCATCCCTTGGTTAATTTCACTTTGGGCATGGGCAAAAAAAGGAAACACGGCCAACATAACCGCAATTAAGGATGGTAGATATAATAATATTTTTTTCATTTTTATTTAATTTAATTTCCAAACTTTAAAACAAAAAATTTTCATCCTAAAGACTGGCCCCGTCCCGTTTATCGGGACGGGGACAAATATTTTTTATGCTCCGCTTGTGCCGCTCCTGCCGACAAAATTGGATACAACGTTCACTATCACGTAAGACAAAATAATAATCACAATACCAATAATGGCATTAATGGCGGTATTTTTGCCTTTTTCCGCGGTTTCTTCATTGCCAGCGGAAGTGATATACCAGAATCCGCCGATAATCAAGAACAACACGGCAATACCGAAGGCAATGGCCAACATCCAGTTAATTACAGTAGTGATTAAACCATTAACACTGGTTTCATCCCTTCTTAAGCCTGGCGTGTTGCCGATGTTGGGCTGTAATTGTGCGTAAACCTGCACAACAGGCATAAGCATTAAGGCAAAAACTGCCACAACCTGCGCCACTTTCAGCCAATTTATCTTTTTTAAAGTTTGTTTCAAGATGTTCACCCCCTCTCGCATGTCATCCTGAGCTCTGGCGCCTAAATTAGGAACCAAGGTCCAGAATGACATAATTTATGTCTATTAATATGATACACTAAAACTGCTATTTTTTAAACAAGGATTTTTTGTATGGGTTCAAACTTACTGCTGGTTTAATTTGTAACCGCAAAGGAAAACATTTACCCTGTTGGAGTCATAATCCGTTACCGGTATTTTACTTTCAACTGCCGTTGATGCACCGCTGGAATTTAAACTACTGGCCGGATATGAATGTTCTACGGAACTATCGCTGTTATTTTTATACAACTGGATTTTTACCTGAGGCGAAGATTCTTTTGCACATAATGTAGTTACGCTTTGCTTGCTTGCGCTGACAAAAACAGAAAAGTTTCCATCTGAAGTCATTAAGCTAAATGAGGAATTACTAATAGCTTGTTGAAGCAATGCGCTATCTTGTTCTCCTCTTGGATTGACAGATGCCGCTGTAACCGTAATCTGACCCCTTGTTAATTCCGTATTATTAACCCCAACAACTACGGACAATGTTCCGGCACTGTCAAATCCGCTAATGGGAACAGTGGCAACGAACTGGGAATCAATATTACTCTTTGAAAATACTGCCTGGTTTTGCGGAACTCCGTTTATTTCCACTTTAAAAGGACATTGGGTTAAGGCCACTCCGTCACAAAGCTGCATGGCTGCTTCTACAGTTGACTGGCTGGTGGCATTCACCCTGGCTTCCACATTAAAATCTTGGCCTGCCACAACCGTGTCAGGAATATATACCTTGAAAGCGGCTTTGGCATCGGCATCGCTATATTTATTCGTCGTTTGGGTTGTCGTATTGCTTGTTGTCTTCGTGCTGCTACCGCCCGAATTATTTTCTGCTGGCTTGGCAATGGTATTAACCACTATGGCGATTATGGCAGAAGACATTATTATTACCACAAGTCCAATTATGGAATTGGTTAAAACCTTCCTGCCTTTCTCTGCTTGTTCGTCATTGCCCGCTGCAGTTATATACAAATATCCGCCAAAGACAATGAACAATACCGCAACTCCGCCGGCAAACATTAAACCCATATTAACACCTCGGAGCATTAACTGCTGGGCGCTGCAAATAACCGGAAGTTTGTCGACAAAATTATAGCCTGCTTGTATTTCGCTTTCGCGATTCTTGGCAATTTCCATATTCGGTGCGCTGAAGATGGAGTAAAAACTTTTACAGCGATTGCACTCTTTTTCACTTACCCCTTGTGGCGGATTTGAACAATTAAGGTCGCTAACAGTCTGAGCAGAAGCAAAAAAGGGAATTGCCGAAAACAACAAGGCGAATGCCAAAAAAAATATTTTTAAATTTTGTTTTTTAAAAAAGGACATTATTGTGTGATTTTCGGAGCTTCTTGTATATCTGCCCCGATTAAGTTTTGAACAATGGCAATTATACTAAATGATAATGCCGCCACAATTACGCCAAGAATTGCCCAGGTTATTGTTTTTTTCGCCTGACCGTAAGCTTCTTCGTTCCCTTGCGCCATTACCATCCTAAACCCTCCAACAATTATAAAGATAACCCCCCATATGGCAATAATCCCTAAGAATCCCCTGGCAAGCCACAAGAACATGGTAGTTAAATCCCCGGTCGGCAAAGGATTGTACAAGCAGTCTTTGGAATTCGAATCCTTCCCATCGCATTTTGACCCCGTTACCCCCGCGCCAGGCGTGGTTGCACCAGTTCCAGGACCACCGCTTCCTATTGTAACCTTAAAAGAAGTAGTTGGTAAATCTATTTGGTTATTATCTTTATCTGTCACATCAAAAGACAGCACCGTAGCTCCTTTAACATCAAATCCTTGATCAGCAGAAACCGTAAAAGTTCTAGTATAATTCGGGGCGCTTAATGTATAATCTTTATCTCCTACAGAAACTGTAAAATCTGCCCCTTGGGGAAAGTTTTTTCCTGTAATTATTATCGTATCACCCACACTATATCCATTTGTTTTTATTGGAGTAATTTCAACATAAGGAGATGACTGGGAAGCTAAACTTACTTGGATATTCCCCGTGCCTCTTGCATAAACATTATAAGGAGATGCGGCATCTTGAATGTCCACCCGGATTTCATTGGAACCATTTGTAAAAGGACCATTGGCATTCACGGTCACGGTTTGATAGGTCTGTTTATTTTTTAGATTACTCTTGTAAATTCCGTTATTGTTACTTCCATAATTATTCCCCACCTGTTTGCCATTAATATAAGTTAACATGGCAACTGTTGTTGGTAAACTGCTTAAATCGCTGTCCTTAACAGTAGCATAAACTTTAAAACTATCCCCTTGTGATACAAAATTTTTATCCACGTCAACAGCAACGTCGTACAAATTATCATTGCCCGAACCTCCTGTTGACCCCGATACGTTTAATGTTTTCACCCAACTAACGGTATTCACCTCTTCAACACCACCAACACCATAGTTTTCTGGGACTACAGACATGGCATACTCAAAAACTTTTTTGTCTGACAAACTATCCCAATCAGAAAATAGGCCCAAATTGTAAGTCCATTTAGCATCCTGAAAGCCATCTATATTAACTGTATTTGTATTCGCAAAACTAACTTTTTGGTCTATTAAATATCCACCAATCGTACCACCGGTATAATTTCCATTAACTCTCTTTGGTACAAAAAACTTAAACCTCATATCATTAACTTTTGAACAAACCGTTCCCAAACCATCTCTTCTAACAGTAGCTTGGAATTTTATGATGGTTGTCCTGGTGACACTATCCGGCTGAGCCCACATTTTATCAATATAATAAGTACAATCGGCTGCTTTTGTATTTACTGCTCCAAACCCAAAAAACTCGCTAAGGAGGAAGATTAAGAGGAGCGAGGTTCTTAAAAGCAGGAGGCCTTTATTGAACAATTTATTTGGCATTTTGTTTTATTAACTGTTTTATTGGCAGGTGTTGTAATCGGTAATCGTCAGGTAGGTCAAAGGGTTGGTCAAGTCAATTTTACATTTGGAATGGAGCAGGAAATTAACAACCGTATTAACGAACAAGAATGCCATCATCACCAACATCATGCCAACTACCGCGCTAGACAAGGCTTTTTTATTTTTTGCTATCGCTTCTTCATTACCCATTGTCGTGATGAAATTAAAACCGGTCTGGATAATTTTAAAAACTGCATAAAGTCCGGCAATGGCAATAAGATAATTGGTCACGCGGGCAACCATGTAAAAGATATCTTTAAAAGTACAAGCCGCTTCCCCTTCGTTGCCGCACGGCACTAATCCTGCCGCTTTTGCAAAAACAGGGACTAGTAAAATAGCCCCTAATAAAATAAATTTGATAATTGTTCTGTTTTGTTTCTTCATGGCAAGTTTTGTAATATAACTATACCACAATTTAAAAATTATTCCTAATTAACCTAATTCTTGCCAGCTGGCAGACTAATCATCCCAACTACCCAGAACTCATCCTGTCATGCTCTTTAGAAAAGAGAAGGGACATACTAAGAAAGATTTGTAAATGATTAACAGCTAATCTAGCTTAGCATGTACCCCCTCTTTGTCTAAAGAGGGAGACAGAGGGAGTTGGTATTAGTAATTAAAAATTTGAAATTCATCCATCACTCTCTAGTGATAGTTGAAGCCTGCTGCTCGGCTTGGGAAAGCGCTTCTTCTTCAGTCAGACCGTTTAAAATGACATTGTCTATCATTTTCCCGAAAATCGTATCCATCTTAGCCTGGTCTGGCCTGTAAAACGGCTTAGCCGTTAAATTAGCATTGGCAAACACTCCAATTTCCGGATCCTGGACCTGAAGCTCTATCAAATCCTTGCGGGAAGACGGCTGTTTATGCTTGGCGTAATACTTATCCAAAGTTTCCTTGCTGGTCATAAATTTAAGGAAGTCCCAGGCTACGTCTGAATTTTTGCTTTGTTTACTGACCACTTCTCCCCAATAATTGGAAAAGTTCACGGAAGGGTCGTCCAAATTTGTCTGGGGAACCGGAGCGACATCAAAATTCAAATTCGGCGACTTGCTTAAAATTGTTTGCCTGGTATAAGAATAGCTGTATAAAAACGCTAGGCGGCCATTGGCAAAAGCATCAATGGAATAATCGCTTCTGGCGTTCCAGTTGTAATTCGCGCTGGCAGGAGAAGCAAAAGACGTATAATAATCCAATGCTTCCAGCCCTGGATTATAATAATTACCGTCTTTTTCCGCGGATTGCCCGAAAGTCGGGTTTAGCCCGTCGCTGGAAAACGGCACTGCTCCCTTTTGCAGCATCAGCAAATACAAAATATCAACGCTGCGGTTAATGTTGCCGTTCGTACCCATTGCCACGCCGCTTCTGTTAAAATAACCTTTGCCGTCCGAACGCTTTATCTTTTGTACATCCTGTTCCAACTCGGCCCAGGTTTTCGGCGGGGTAGCAATGGAAGCCGTTCCCAAAATATCTTTGTTATAGTAAAGCCCCAGCGAATCAACTGCCATGGCCGTGCCATAAACCTTGTTGTCTTTGGTAAAATCCCTGACAACCGTATCTACAAAAGTATCCTTATAATCCTTGAAGGTAAAAACTTTGTCCGGAGCCGGAGCGATTTTATCCAAATATTCCGGCAGCCAGGCATTGTTGATGGAAAAAATATCAGGGCCGCTGCCCGAAGCCAAAGCGTTTAACAAATCATCCTGGTAATTTTCAATATTTTTTTTGGTGTATACAATTTGGACATTGGGATGCAAAGTTTGGTAATCAGATAAAATCTCCTGCATATTTTCGCTGTCTTCAAAGGTTTTCCAAACATTTAATGTCACGCTCTGCTGCGTCGCTTTGCTGCCAGTGCCGCAACCGGAGGATAGTAAAGATATTCCGGCCAAAATTGAAAATATTTTGAATATGTTCCTGATTTTGTTTTGTTTTGTTTTCATGATATGAAAATTATTCTATTTATTCTAATTGCTCTAATTGACCCCGGGTCAAGCCCGGGGCAGGCTCTAAATAATGTCTAATTTCCAATTTCTAAAATTAGGCATTGGGATTTATTTAGAAATTAGGTAAATTAAGTTAATTAGAAATTGTTTTTATATCTTTATATTTTTTAGATATTGAGAAAATTCTTCCTTCAAATCCTCATGTTTGAGCCCAAATTCCACCACGGTCTTCAAATATTCCAACTTATTGCCGCAATCGTAATACCTGCCACCTTGAATTTCCACGGCATGACAGGCTTTGCCTTGTTCAAGCAGCACATTAACAGCGTCAACATAAACCAGTTCGCGCGGAGTATTGTCTAATTCCAGCCTGCGCATTGCTTCTTCAATAGCATCAAACATTTCGGGTCCATATACCGATCCGGAGATGACCGCGTAATCAGAATCAACCCGGCCCACGCCTGGTTTTTCAATAATTTGATTAACCTTAATAATTCCTTTTTCCACTTCATCACCAGCGGCATAAGCATATCTTTTATAATCTTCCGGTTTGTTCAAGCGCAAGCTTCCCAACACCGCACTGCCGTTAAGTTTGGTAAAAGCATCCACCAATTGCTGGGACCTGCTGGGCTTAGCTTCAATAAAATCATCTCCCCATAAAACCAAAAACGGTTCGTTGCCAATTATATCTTTGGCGTTCCAAATCGGGGTAGCATTGCCCAAAGGCCCTTTCTGCCTGACGTAATAAAAATTAGCCAGGTTGGCAATCCGCCTAATTTCCTCTAAGGCCTCGTACTTGCCGGATTCTTCCAAGCGCTTTTCCAGTTCAAAAGGATAATCAAAATGGTCCTCAATGGTGCGCTTTGACCAACCGGTGACAATTATTATGTCTTCTATCCCGGCACTAACTGCATCTTCCACGACATATTGGATAATCGGCTTGTCCACCACTGGCAGCATTTCCTTGGGCTGCGCTTTTGTAGCCGGCAAAAAACGGGTTCCATAACCCGCTGCCGGAATAATCGCTTTGCGAATTTTTTTAGTGTTCATAAGTATTTATATTATACCACTTTTAATTAGGCAATGAAATCTCCGATATATTAAACAAAATTCTAAGGCTGTTCTTACATAAGAACATTAATCACTGCCTAAAATTCTCAAAAACAAACATTATCTAATACTGCACTTTTTCACGGCCGTGAAAATTCATAGTTTAAACTTTTTCCTCAAGTCGCGGTCGTCATCCATTTCCTCTACCTTAGCAAACCTGATGTAACTAACCAAACCAGTTTCTTTCAAGTAAGCTATCGCTCGCCGATTCAAAGGATAAGGGTTGATAAAAACGCTGGCTTGAAGTTTAATATAACCATATTGTTTTAACAACCTGCGCAATTTATCTCTTTCGTTCCTGCATCCTTCCGGTATATCAAAAAGGGCTAAGCGCCACTTACCATCCCATTTCTGATTAACTTTAGACAATTTAGATTTTTGCATTAAAATTTCCAGTTTTCCTTTGGGTGTTAATTTATAATATCTTTTTCCATCTTTTGTAACTACCCTGGCAAACCCTTCTTTTTCCAAACGATAAAGGCTATCGTAAACATACTTACGATTTTTTAGCTGTTTTCTTATCCATCCGTAAGAACCTTCCGGCGGCCAAGAAAAAAACCCGGTCGCTTCGCCTATTGCAGACAAAAGATCGCTTGTAAAAGAACCGTATTTATTGGACATATTTTGTCTCCTTTCCAAACCCTGTATACTGCACTTTTTCACGGCCGTGAAAAAGTGCAGTATACATTATATTTTTATTTTATTCTGTTTTCGGGCGGTAATTTATCGCTTCCGCCAAATGGGACATTTCGATACCTTCTTTTTGCGCCAAATCGGCAATAGTCCTGGCAACTTTTAAAATCCGATGCATGCTGCGCCCGGAAAAATTATACTTCTTCATAGCCTGTTTCAGTAATTCTTCTTCTTTTTCTTTAAGTTTGCAGAATTCTTTCAATTCCACTAAAGTCATTTCGCTGTTGGTTTTGGAATCTTTAAAGCGTTCCCTTTGCATTTGTCTGGCCGCTTCCACGCGCTTTTTAATTCCCAAAGAATTTTCCGAAATCGATACGGCTGCCATTTTTTCATAAGGCAAACGCGGCACTTCCACGTGCAAATCTATCCTGTCCAAAAGCGGGCCAGAAACTTTTTTTTGGTATTTAAAAATTTGGCCCGGACTGCATAAGCATTGTTTGGATTTGTCGCCCATGTAACCGCAAGGGCAGGGATTCTGCGCGGCAACCAGGGTAAATTTGGCCGGAAAAGTAAAACTACCGCTGGCTCTGGCCACAGTCACCACTCCATCTTCCAAAGGCTGCCGCAAAGCCTCCAAAACGTTCCTGGGAAATTCCGGAAACTCATCCAAAAACAATATTCCGCGGTGCGACAAAGTTATTTCTCCAGGTTTAGGATTGGTTCCCCCGCCTACCAAAGCGACATTAGACGTCGTATGATGCGGGCTCCTGACTGGCCTACTGGTAATAAAATTTTCCTGCAGCTTTCCGGCAATGCTGTAAATTTTCGTCAGCTCCAAAGCTTCGACTAAAGATAAATCTGGGAGTATCCCGACCATAGCTCTGGCAAGCAAAGTTTTTCCCGACCCCGGGACCGGACAACAGGATATTATGACTTCCTGCCGCGGCAATTTCCAATGCTCTCTTGGCCAATTCTTGTCCGGAAATATCTTTCATGTCCAAGCTTGGCGCGAAATTTTTTAAAACCTGCTCGGAATCAACAGGTTCTTCCTCAGGCAATAACGTAACTTTAAGCAAGTGGGCCAATAATTCCTGCAAACTGGAAACAGGATAAATATTCAGGCCCTTAACCAAAGCAGCTTCTTTTGCATTGGCTTTTGGCACATAAAGTTCATTTAATCCCAATGTTTTTGCTTTGATGGCAACAGCCAAAACTCCGGGCACTGGCCGCAGCTTTCCATCCAACGATAGTTCCCCTAAAAATAACCTGCCTTTTGTTTCAAAACTTGCTTGTCCTGAAGCCAATAACACAGACAAGGCAATGGGCAAATCAAATTGGGTTCCAAGTTTGGGCACGTCTGCCGGCGCCAAATTTACGCTAACCCGCGTTTGCGGATACTGGCAGCCGGAATTTTTTATCGCCGTCTTGACCCGTTCCCTGCTCTCCTGCACGGCAGTATCAGGCAAGCCGACAATAATCGTACTGGGCAAACCATTACTAACATCGGCTTCCACTTCAATCAATTCGGCCTCAAGCCCAATGACAGCCGCGGAGAATATTTTTGAAATCATAAACTTTAAAGTTTTAAGTTCTCTAGAGCTGGTCTCAAAACCTGGCTTTCAGGCGAAATTGTCAGAATTACGTGCAGATTGGCACAAATAATTTTTGAGGTTTAGCCAGAGCTAAGCCGATAAAATTTTTGTGTCAAGGTGCCGTAATTCTGCAATTGCAGCCAAAATGGGGTTTTGAGACCAGCTCTAATATTTTTCATTTGATAATTTTGCCTGCTGCGCCAGTAAAATCACGACGCCTAAAATAATGTAAAAATCCGCTAAATTGAATATTCCGGTGAAAATATAGATAAAATCCCTGACATAACCTAATATAGACCGCTCTATTACATTTGACAAGGCGCCGGCAATAATTAATACCCAAGCGATCCAGCTGGCGTGATTGATATTTTTAAAATTGCTTATCAGGTATCGTCCAATTAAAATCAGGATGAATAAATAAATTGCATACATCAACACTGTCGGCACCGGAAGACTAAAAGCAAAATAATAATTTTTAAACGCCTGAACGCCTAGGTAAGAATGAAATAGATTAATTTTACTGGTTGAATTATTAACAAAGACCAAATGTTTTGTAATCTGATCCAATCCAACCGCCAATGCAAAAATAAAAATGTACAAAAAAACAAAAGCGCCATTAAAAGCGCTTGTGTTTCGTTGTCCTGGTTTTTTTTTGTCTATTTCAATATTAGACATTTATAACAAATGCGTATAATTGATCATGCTTTTTCCAAATCCCGCCTTTTCGGCGGGCCGCCGAAAAGGCGGCTTATATGGCTTTATCGGCCCAAGGCAGCACCCTCAATCTTTCTTTGGAAATTTCCTTTCCTTCATCATCTACGCCATAAGTGCCGTTTTCAATTTTGACCAAGGCCGCATCAATTTTTTCCAAATCTGTTTTTATCCTTGCAATCAAATCCTGGTTGACTTCGTCAACTTCAATTTCTTCGGCGTTTTCATCCTGGCCGTCGCCAATTTCAGTATGGGGAGCCAGTCCTTTTAAGTCTTCTTGGAGTTTAGCCTTAGCCTCCAGTAACCTTGTTTTCATCTCATCAATGAATTGTTGGGAATGCATATGTTGTTTGGTTAAAACTCTTTTTATTATTATACCTGAGTATTTAAAAATATTAAAGCGTCTGGAAAATTAAAAATGCCTTTAATAAGGCAAAAAATCCACATAATGAATAAAGCGCCCTTACGGCGCCCTCGAATAAATTACGTGGCGGTAAAGGGCGCTTGATGCCCAAACTCGATCGGCTATTCATCGCCGAAGATGCAGGGCTTAAACTGTTTAAGCCCTAAACCTTCGGCAACGGATAACACTCTGTCGATTTCAGGCCTTCCCTCCGCTTTGCGCGGGTGGGAGAAAGCGTCTGAATTCCAATCTAATGTCAAACTGCACTTTAAACTTCTCTTATGGTGATTTAACACCTCAAACATTTAAAATATTTTTGTTTTTTGTTTTTTATATTTTTGTTTTCCGTCTTAAGCTTTTTGTTTAAGAGGATGTTATTTGTTGGGGAACAAACAACCTTCATTTTTTGTTTTTGTTTTTCAGACAGCCTAGATTGGATAGGCTATGACGAAAAGTTTAAAGGAAAGCTATGTTCAACTCGGGTCAAACACAGGTTTCCTTCAGCGAGTTTGATATTTTTTAGGTTTTTAAAGAACTTTTTGTTTCAGAACTTGTCCACATACTTACTGTATATTAATCATATCAGGCGTATTTGCTTTTGTCAACCTTTAGGAGTTTTTGCAAAAAATTATCTCTTATTTATAAGAATTTTGGGGACTATTAGTGATAAATTTTGCTAAAAACAGTAAAAAAATAAAATTGCATAACCTGTGGATAACCTGTTAAATATCCATAATCATCCCCATCTCCTCAAATTCCGGCTCTATAACTGATACGCCTTGGATGTGAAGTAAATAATCTTTAAAATATTTGGCGTATTCCTTGGAAAGCTTAGGGTCAATTACGTAGATTTTTTCCAGCTCAGGGGTTAAAAAGAACTTAATCAGGCAATGGAAGTTGTAAATTGCCTTAGGCAGGCTAAACTCGTCAAACCCATTTTCGAATTTCTGGGAAACCGCCTGGAGGTAAGGATGAGTGTACTGTTCAAAGGGCAAGCGGCCGATTACCAAGGTTTTAACCGGCAGTTTTTCCACTGGATTGGAATTGCCCGATCCCGACGTGTTCCTTAGGATAAATTTGTCAGTAGCCAACAACAGGCTGTTTTTGTTTATAGAAAAATTCCTGAAAATTTTATTGCTTCCACCGGTTGAAGACTGCACCAACAAAGAAGCCGACTGTTTTAAAGACAAGTAATTCTGGTCGTAGAACGCCTTAAGCTGCATAATTGAGCCAAAAAGTACGGCTGCCGGCAAAGCATTTTTTTCTGCCAAAACTTTCATAACACTCTCGGCTTCCAACGCTTTAGGCACATAAAAACATTTTATACCATTGGACTTTTCTAATTCTTCATTTTGCCTGGCTGTTTCACGGAATAAATCCCCCTGCTTCATTTTGCCAGGCTTTAATTTTGGCTGGGACAACGGAAGGTTGACTATCTTAAATTTTTGCAGACCCAGCCTGGTAATAAAATATTTCAGGACCTTTTCCGTTCCCAAGGAATCAAAAAATAAAATCTTCTTGTAATTGGCAAGTACCGATGACACCAGCTGGGTAATGTCAATCGGGCTGCTAAAGAACACACACCTGTTTTCCGCCAGCTCTATCCACCTGACGCGGTTATCCTGGGCGGCAAAAAAATTCTGCAAATTTTCCGCCATCCTGGCCAAGTCTTCAGATTTTATTTTTTTATTGCATTCTAAAAGCTTGTCGCAATAATTTTTTGCCGCCTGGCTGATTTTTTGGAAATTCTGCGAATACTCCAGACCAGCAGTAACCGTGACATACTGGAAACCGTCGCGGCCTTCCTGCAGCAAAGCGTGGACAAGGCCGAAAAACAAGTCGCTTGCGGCCAGGCAGTCAGTTATCTGGCTTTTTAGGGAAATATTGCCGGAGGCAAGTTCGGGATTATAAATGGATTTCAGCAAATATGAAGCATAACTCCAGCTTACTTTAGTGCTTATGTTTGCGCCAGTCTGCTGTTCAAAACTGTTCAAGTCGAAAATTACAATCTCCCTGTCTTTGTAAAAGGCAGCCCTGGATACGGCAAAAAATGTTTCCATATCCACGCAAACGATCTTTTCTTCATTATTCTCCTTTAAAACATCGCCGCTGATTAATTGCCTGAATTGGCCGCCAAAAAACGACAGATTCAAGTCTATGGTGGATTTTGTCTGCCAATTGGTGTATTTCCAAACTAAAATTTTCAGTAAAAATTTAATTTCATCAATGGATTTATCCTTCTTTTTGCAAAACGCGGAAAACTTTTTTTCGTTAAACAATAAATCGGGAGGAAACTGTGCACCCGCCATTCCCTGTTTCCAAAGCGTTAAAACATGCTGGATTTTTGGCACTACCAGCAAATATTTTTCTTTTCTTTTTGCAGACGACAGATATCCAACCAGGTTCTCCGGCAAATTTGCGCCTAAGGCCAAGTTAAAAACAGTTCCGGCTTTTAAATCTATTCCAGCAAATAAATTCTCGTTATATTTTTCGGTCTGTTTCTCTTCTTCGCGTAGCGAAAGCGGGCTTAAAACCGGATCTAAAAATTCCGCCCACAGCAATCCGCTATCTTTGGCAATATCCCTGACTTGGCCAACCAACTCCTTGGGGTAGCTGTTAAACAAGCGCAGTAATTTTTCCAGCACCACCAAGACCGCCTTGCTGTCGGCCAAAGCGCGGTGGGCGTCCTTATGGGAAACCTGGAACGTGTGCATCAAGTTTTCCAAATTGTAGCTATGATGGGTCGGCAAAAAAACCTGGACCAAATCCAAGGTATCAATAATTTTGCCGGAAAACTTTATGCCGTAATGTTCCAAAAAGGTGGTATCAAAAACGATGTTATGTCCGACAATCACTGCCGGTCCTAATTTTTCCTGCAAGAATTCCTTAAATTCTTTAAAATCAGGGGCTTCATCTAATTCTTTTTGGGTAATCCCGGTCAAACCCAGAATGTTCGCGGGAACAGGCTTTGTCGGCTTAAAGACCTGCGTCCATTCTTCCAAAATCTCAACTCCGTTTTTTCCCACAGAAAAAAACGCGAATCCTACTTCCAAAACTTCGCATGTCAGCGGGTCAAATCCGCTGGTTTCAATATCAAGGCTACAGAATATTGGTTTTTCTTTTGACATTATATTTTTTATATAATCCTAATAACCCGAATTATTATCCTAATTCCCCAAATACAAACTGCGGCCCATTCAGGTCATTTGGATTGCAGTATTTGGAGCATTCAGATTATATTTAATCGGATCGCTATTATAATTTTAACACGTAATTGCTGTTTTTTCAGGGGGTTTGCAGTGGATAAAAAAATTTTTTTAAACACAACAAAAAACTCCCCAAACGTTTGGGGAGTTTTTTATAATATTATTCTTCCGATTCTTGTTTGTCCTTGGCTGGGACGGCAACTTCGCCTTTGGCAACCAGTTCGCGCGTGGCTTTATCCACGCTCTTAAACACTTGGCTGTTTTCTTTTAAGAAATTTTTGGCGTTTTCCCTGCCAACACCGAGTTTCACGTCGCCAAACGAAAAAGTGTTGCCGCTTTTTTCAATAACCCCCAAAGCCGTGCCTGTATCCAGCAAATCCCCTGCTGCAGAGATTCCTTCGTTATACATAATGTCGAATTCCGCGGTTTTAAAGGGCGGAGCAACTTTATTCTTTACTATTTTAACTTTAACCCTATTCCCAATAACTTTGTCCCCATTTTTAATCTGTGCGGTTCTCCTGACTTCTACTCTTACCGAAGAATAAAACTTCAAGGCGTTGCCTCCGGTAGTGGTTTCAGGATTGCCGAACATCACGCCAATCTTCATGCGGATTTGGTTAATGAACACGACAGTCGTTGCAGTCTTACTGATTATTCCGGTCAGCTTCCTTAAAGCCTGGCTCATTAAACGTGCTTGCAAACCCATGTGGGATTCGCCCATCTCGCCTTCAATTTCATTCCTGGGAGTTAATGCGGCTACGGAATCGATAACAATTAAATCCAAACCGTTGCTGCGGACCAAAGTTTCGGCAATATCCAAAGCCTGCTCGCCATTGTCAGGCTGGGAAATAAGCAAATCTTCCAGCTTAACCCCGATTTTTTTGGCATAGTCCGGGTCGAGCGCGTGCTCGGCGTCTATAAACGCAGCCAATCCTCCTCGCTTCTGCACCTCGGCAATCATGTGGAGGGTTAAAGTTGTTTTTCCGGAACTTTCCGGCCCATAAACTTCAATAACTCTGCCTTTTGGAATTCCACCCACACCCAATGCCAAATCCAAAGAGATGGATCCGGTCGGGATAGACTCGATGCTTAAGGTCTTGGTATCGGATAATTTCATAATGCTGCCATCGCCGAATTTGTCCCTGATTTGCTCTAAAGCACTGGAAACCGCTTTCCATTTTCCTGTGTCTGCCGGTGTTGTTTTGGTTGCTTGTTTTGGCATATACAAATATTATTAACCAATCAACTAATGTAACGAATATTACTAATGACAACTAATTCCCACTTAGTACGCATTAGTTGCCATTAGTGATTATTAGTATGAATTCGTAGATTGGTATACTTAATTAATCTTTACTTAATATTACCACTTTCCGCGAAAAAAGGAATATTAACCAGCTTTTCGCCAGGCCGGCCCAGCAAACCCAAAACCTGGCCGTTTAAGGTGGCTTTTGTCGCGCCCGCATCAGAAGTGGAAATTACAATCTTATCATGTCCGGTTAAAAGCTTGGTGTCGCTATTATGGAAAGTCACGGACTGGGAAGGCGTATCATCTATTGAATATTCCAATGTCACATCCGCGGAAAACTCCAGCTTTAGCTGCAACCTATTGTCCTGGTTTGAATTTGAAATTTTATTATCTCCGGTAACTGACAGGGTTTTTGATATTGACTTATCGAACTTATTTCTCGCGGTGATAACCAATTCCTTAGTGCCAGATGTAAGGCCTAATTGGGTTTTAAAATCCCCGTTGCTTTCGACAAAAATATTTTGGTCATTGACGGAGACCAGCATGCCCGGATCTGTCCGGCCACGGACATTCACTACTGAACCTTGAATTACCTGACGATCCTGTGGTTCGAAAATGTCCAAAGACGGAGTCCTGTTTATTGATGACACCTGCCAAATTATATACATGATGGAAACCAGGACAAAACTTGCTCCGGCAAAAATGCTTAAAAACTTCGGGGTGATAACCAGCTTCTTTATAATCCTGCTTTTCCAATTTTTCCCGATTTTTTCCTGCCTGGCCAACTGTTCCTGGATGCTTTTTTCCTTTTTATACTGGCTGATTAAAATTTCCGGCTCGACCGAATATAGCGTCCCGAGCTGCTTTAAAAAACCAGCCACGTAAACATCCGGCGGCAAAGGCAAAAATTCCCCGCTTTCCAAAAGTTCTAAAAATTTGGGTTTTATGGAAGTTTTTTTACCAACCTCATCCAGGGATAATTTTAAATTACCTCTGACTTCCCTTAAATACTCGCTCAGTGTTTCAATTTGTATCTTCTTCTTTTCAAACATAACAGAAAATTATTCCTAATTAACCTAATTTCTAATTTCCGCCAGCTGGCGGACTAAACAATTCCCAATTTCTAATTCCTAATACTAACTCCCCCTGTCTCCCTCTTATGATAAAGAGGGAGTACATACTAAGCTAGATTATAGCCTTGCTAAGCTGGTTCCTTCTCTTTGCTAAAGAGAAGGACAGGATGAGTTAATAATAATTTAGAGCAATTAGAATAATTAGGTTAATTTAAAATTTTACTCTGTAAAATTTTCCCCTTCTATTCCGTATTCCGCTTTTTCGTCCGAAGGTACTACTCCATAAACTTCCCGAGGCTTAGCTCCTTCGCCCGGTCCAATAATTCCCTTTTGTTCCAAAATGTCCAAAAGCCTGGCTGCCCTGGCATACCCCACTCTCAGCCTTCTTTGCAGCAAAGACGCCGAAGCCTTGCCGGATCTTTTTACTTCAGCAATCGCTTCTTCAGTCAGCGGATCGTCATCGCCGCCATCATCTTCCATTCCGGGAATTCCTAAGGCCCTTTTTGGTTTTTCCAAAATTTCTTCGTTATAAATTACCGCGCCGGCCTGCTGCTTGAAGAAGTCTACGACTTTCTTCACTTCCTTCTCGCCAATATAGGCGCCCTGGATGCGTTTTGGCTTGTTGAATTCGGAAGAAACGAAAAGCATGTCGCCGTTGCCCAAAAGTTTTTCCGCGCCGGACGAATCCAAAATCGTGCGGCTGTCTATCTGGCTGGCCACGGCAAAGGCAATGCGCGAAGTAATATTAGCCTTAATCAAACCAGTGATAATTTCTACGCTGGGGCGCTGGGTCGCCAAAACCAAATGTATACCCACGGCTCTGGCCATTTGCGACAGCCTGACAATAGCCGCTTCCACGTCGGCCTGGGCAACAGCCATCAAATCCGCCAACTCATCCACAATTATAACTATATAGTGCATGGGCAGGCCGGAAGATTCATTGTATTCCAAAATATTGCGCTTGCCGACTTCGGCTAAAAGCTTGTATCTCCTGTCCATTTCCGCCACCGCCCACTTAAGCGAATTAACAGCCTTGTCGTGGTCAGTAATAACCGGAGTTAATAAGTGCGGTATGCCGTTATACAAGCTCAACTCCACCCTCTTTGGGTCGATGATAATAAATTTCACATCCTGGGGAGTATTCCTAAACAGCAACGATATAAGCAAGCTGTTAATCCCTACGCTCTTTCCTGTTCCCGTGGCGCCGGCAATGAGCAAGTGCGGCATTTTTGCCAGGTCAGTGATCATCGGGTACCCGGCCACGTCGCGGCCCAAAGCAATCGCCAGCTTGCTCTTGTGGTCAACAAAATTCTTGGTCTGCATGACTTCCCTCACGCGCACGATGGCAGTGGCCTTGTTTGGTAATTCAATCCCGACCAAAGGCTTGCCCGGAATCGGTAATTCCATGCGGATAGAATGTGCGGACAAAGCCAAGGCTAAATCGTTCTGCAGCGCGGCAATCTGCGAGAGCTTCACGCCGGTTGCCGGCCTTAAGGTATACTGGGTCACGGTCGGCCCGACGTTCACTTCGCCCATTTCCACGTCAATGCCAAAATCACCCAAAGTTTTTTTAACGATGGCCATGTTCACTTCAATATTGCCGCTGTCCACTTCGGTTTTATTATCATCAAGCAAATCAAACGACGGCAGTTTCCAGTCCTTCCTGTTTTCAATTGATATAGACTCCAGTTGAATACCCTGCTGGCTTGGCTTATGGATAACCGGCTCTTTCGGCTGGGGCGGCACCGGTTCCTCATCTTCCTCGTCCACCACGACTTCTTTCAGCTTTTTGTTCTTATCCAAAACTTTGTCATTGGAAAAACCCTGGCTGGCCATGTTGTTGATTTTTATGGCTTCGGGTTTTTTCTGCCCGGCTTTATCTTCCTGCTCTTCGTCACCTTTAGGCCACAATGCGTGGATGGAAATATTAAACGCTACCATGGCGCCAATGGCCATCAAAGCGAACAGGAGAATGCTGCCGCCCAAAAAATCCAAAAGCTTGAAACTAGGCATTGCGAACAACGCGCCTAAAAACCCGCCGCCTTTACCCTGCATAGCCACGTCAAAGGCAGCTAAGCCACTCTTCAAATAAAAAATATGGATAAGTCCGGCCACGCTGCCAGTCATCAAAACCGTGCCAAAATAAGTTCGGAAATAAAAACTGTGCTCTTTTTCGTCGTCCAAGTCCTGCTTGAATAAAGAAATCGCCACCAGCAAGAATATCAAAGGAACAAGATAAGCAATATAACCGAAGCTTGCAGTCAGAAATTTATAGATAAAAGCGCCGAGCTGGCCGCCAATATTGGCCAAGCTAAGTACCGAAAGCAGGGCCAGTGCGGCAAAAATCACCACCGCAATGCCTCGTTTGGTTTCTTTGGATAAATTTAGTCTTGGTCTTCTGAACTTTTCCGCATTTTCCTGGTCTTTTTTGTGTCTGCCCATGGTAGATTTAAGGTTTATGTTTTTTAAATTTATGATAATATCCAAAGGCTGTTTTAGCGGCCAAGATATTAATTTCAGATATATTCTAACATTTTTCTTGAATAAATAAAAATCCCCGCTCTTTTTGAACGGGGATTTTTTAGTGTCTTATCAGCCACAAAGTGACCCCTTTGGGGCGTAGCTATCCGCGTTTAGCCCGCGTCTGCCAGCTGGCGGATTACATGCCTTTCACTTTCACCTTTTTTGTCTTGGCTTTGGCGGCTTTCGGGATAATGACTGTCAAAATTCCGTCTTTAAGGTCCGCTTCAATGTTTTCGCTGTCTATGTCTACCGGAATAATCACGCTGCGAGAAAAGTTTCCCCAATAGCATTCCTGGTAAAAATAATCATCCTGGTTGATATTCTCTTCTTTCTTGCGGGAGCCTTTTATTGTCACCATGTCATTAGCCACAGTGATATCAATGTCTTCAGGGCGCACGCCGGCAATAGTCGACTTGATAATAACATTATCTTTCGTCTGGTACATGTCAATGTTCAGCTGGCCTTCAAAATCACTCAACCAATCTTCGTTGCCGCTTTCTTTTTCTTTGGCCGGCTTTTTCGGCACTTCGGCAACCGGTTGTTCTTCCACTTCAATTTCTTCTTCGTTGACTATATCGACTTCGTCAGGCGCCAATTCTTCCGCTTCCATATCCTGAACTTCTTCCTGCGCAGTTTCTTCTTGCTCAGGCACTTCGTCCGTAACATTCCCCCCCATTATTTTCCCAAAAAACGATGCTTTTTCTTTCTTTGCCATATCCTGTAGAATTTCTTTGAGTTTGCCCCCGCTTTGGCGGCCTCGCAAAATCAATTCTTAATTATTATGTCTTAATTTCACAATATGAAACACTTGGATTTTGAATGGTTTTGCCGGATATTACTCGAGCCAAGCTCCAAAAATAGCGATGTTTCGGCTTTTTTATGGAATGAAACTATTCAAACTACATCTAAATATTAAAGCAAAATTGCTGTTACGTCAAACTCTTTAAAACTGCCAAAAACCCCAATATCCAGCTGTGATTATTAAGCTTTCCGGCATTGCCAAAGCCTGTGCAACATGCTCCTTTTTTTGACCAATGCCTAATTTTTCTCTTACTTTTCATTTAAGACGGAAGATATGGCTTTAACAACTTTGCCCCCTTGCGGGATGCAAAGGGCGAAAGGGTTTCTTAGCAAGCTGTTCTTGAACCGTCCAGTCAAAGCTTCATTTTCAACCGCTTCAACCATATTTTCGGGAATAGGAATCACAATTTTTCTTTCCGTTAAGTACGTATAATTCAACTCTTCCTGTCCGGGGAGCATACTGCTGACAATTAAAGGCAAATTCCACTGCAAGCTTTCGGTTGTCGAAAGGCCGCCGGGCTTGGATACAAACACGTCAGCCACGGCATACAAATCATCCATGGGCTTGTAAAATCCCAAAACCGAAACATTGTCTTTGTTTTTAAACGTTTCCGATAGCAAGTTATACCAATAAACATTTTTCCCGCAAACGATAAGAATTTTAAGATTTTCATTCCGGCTGAGTTTAATTAGCATCTCCCGGTTCAGGCCAATCCCTAAGGATCCGGCCGCGGCTAGCACCACTTTTTGCCCAGGTTTAATGTTTAAATCCATTTTCACTTTTTCCGTATCAACTACTGGCTTATCTTTTAGCGTCATACCGCAAACAAATATTTTATTTTCCGGAATTCCCATTTTCACCATTTCAGTTTTTTGTTCTTCTATATTTGCCAGATAAAAGTCCGCCTCATTGTAAAGCCAGTAGCGGTGCAAATGGAAATCGCTAAAGCCAATGCCAAATAAATTTTTATATATACCTTTCTTTTTCAAATACGCAACTACTGCCGATGCAGAAGTTTGCACGCTAATAACCAGGTCAGGTTGGAATTGCTCAATCAAAATTTTCGTCTCTTTGCTGTTGAAACCCGCAATAAAAATGCGGAAAGGCAAAATAACATAATGCCCCCATTTGTATAAAAAGCTCCAAACAAAAGGCAGGTGATTATTGATATACTGATGGACAGTGACAATGCCTTTAGTAAAACCGCTTTCCTGAACTTTGCCAATGTCTGCTAGTTTTACTGAGTAGCCGGCCTTTTCCAGTTGCCAGCCTATATTTTCGGCCATGGATTTATGCCCTAGCCCCACTGAAGTATGAAATATGAGTATTTTTTTCATAAGAGTATGATTTTATATATAATATCACATGTTAATTAAAAGGGCATCCTTGCTCAGAGCAAGGATGCCCTTTGTGGTTATTTGATTATTGTGAGGACGAAACTACCAACTGACCTGTCGTAGACGTACTCGTCGAATCTGGGGTTGTAGAAGAATCGGCTGGTATTATTGTTTCAACTGTTGTTGATGCGGTAGTGGTGGAGCTATTTATTTGGTCATTGGGATTTGGGATTTGATTGGAAATTGGAGCCAGGGTGTTTGATGATACTTGGGGCACTACCAAAATTACATCTTCGATTGCACCATCACTGACTGTCAGTTTAGCCCCATCTGACGCAAAAGCATGCCAGTCAAAAGTAACATCAGAATCCAGCGGCATATCAATCACAATTGTAAAACCGCTGATGTCTTTTTGTTCGGTCCAAAAATGGCCCAAGAATTTACTGCTCGCAGTCACCGTCACCACCGGCTGGTACTCGTAAGGCGTGGTAAAGGTGATGCGGACAGAGGTGGAATTGGCCTTAATCTTAGCTTCTCCCACCGAGTCTGAAGACAAGAACA
>WARV01000004.1 GCA_013387205.1 Patescibacteria group bacterium
GTGGTTTGTAAACAGGTATTTAATCACAAAAGAAATTTAATGATCTCAATTATAATCCCGACTCTCAACGAAGAGAAGATTTTAGAAAAGACTTTGGCAGCCTTGCGTCAACTAAACGCCGTTGATTACGAAATTATCGTTTCGGACGGATTAAGTTCTGACCAAACGGCGCAGATAGCTAAAAAATTTGCGGACAAAGTCATTGTGCATGACGGCTCGTACCGCCAAAATATCGCGGAAGGGAAAAATTGCGGGGCCAAGCAAGCTTCGGGGGAATATTTGGTATTTCTGGATGCGGACGTAACCATTCCGGATGTCAATAATTTTTTCAAAAGCGCCATTGCGCTTTTTGAGAGGGACCGGGGGCTTAAAGGCTTAACCGTATTTTTAAAGGTTTTGCCGGAACATGTCACTTTGTCAGACAGGCTGTTTTTCTCCATCGTCAACAGGATTTACCAGTTTTCCAATAACGTGCTGCATAAAGGCGCAGCTTCCGGGGAATTCCAGATGATCCGCAAAGAGACTTTCCAGGAAATTGGCGGCTTTGACCAAAAGCTGGCAGTGGGGGAGGATAACGAAATATTTGCCCGTTTGGGCCATGTCGGGAAAACTTATGTAGCCACAGACCTTCACGTAATGCATACCTCCCGCAGGGCGCATGCCATAGGCTGGACATCGCTTATTTCGCTTTGGTTGGGCAACTTCGCTTATGCTAAAATTTTTAAAAAATCCTGGAGCGAAGAATGGAAAGTCATCCGCTAGAAAAAAATATTTATTTGACATTCGATGACGGGCCGAATGAGCCGTATACGTCCCAGGTTTTGGATATCCTGTCCGCGAAAGGCGCAAAGGCCACGTTTTTTGTTTGCGGAAAAAATATTGAACAAAATCCGGAAAGCATAAAAAAGATTGTCGAAGCCGGACACGCCATTGGCGCGCATTCCTATTCCCATAATCCGTGGAAGGTGATTGCCGGAAATTTATTTGATGAGACAGAGTATACCAGGGAATTGATAAAAAAATATACTGGCGTGGATACGAGAATTTACAGATCGCCCTGGGGGATAACAATGCCGTGGCTTAACCGCAAGCTAAAGCAAAACGGTTACAGTGTTTTCCATTGGAATATTATGTCCTTTGACTGGTGGCAGCCTTCGGCCGAATATATCGCGGATCATACTTTAAAAAGAATTTTTTCCGATGCCATAATTTTATTGCACGACGGCGACCAAACCCAAAACGGATCCCGTAACAATACCATTAAAGCTTTGCCTGTTATCTTAACAGAGCTAAGCGCAAAAAATTATAAATTCAAATTGCTGGAGGCGGGACAAAACTGCCCAACCGGCAGCTTTACAAATATTTTTATCGACATTCTCATCGGCGGTGTTAGGTTTTTAAAGTATTGGATTGTTTCGTAATCAGTATATCCATCAAATTAATTTTGGAACATTTCTTCACTACTTCGAAGTAGTGAAGTTTTGTTTAATTTTTCGATATCATCAATTCCTGACAAAACTACAATACCGTATAGTATTGGAGAAATGTCAGAGAATTATCGGTTTATTAATACTTGAGTGGCTCAATCGTGGGTTGATCGCAGCCAATAAAAATAGTGCTTGGGTTTATTGACTTTTGTCTATTCCCGGAAAACGAGCGATCGCTCGTTTTCCGGGAATAGTTATTTACCATAAAGATGATAAAATAATACAAAAACCGCCCGTCAAGGCGGTTGAAATTTGACCAAATAGTAACGGTGTTTCTTATAGTAAGTAGTTTTCTAAATTAATAACCAGCTGGGTTAAGCTCAAAATAATTATTGCTGATTGGGCATTTAAAGCTTTCTGATTGGATAGCTGAAAAATCTTTAAATTCTTGAGAATAAATAATTAATCGGGGAGTTGGGACTACATGCGGAAATAGAAGGGAAAATTGCGAATGTTGGTAGTCCCCGCAATTAAATGTTTCATCACCGCTGAGTTGTTTTAATAGTGTATACTTGTCATTATCTAAATCCAGTAAGTACAAGTTTTGGCTAATTCCATTTCCTTCTTTTTTGTTAGGTACAAAAAGATAATTGTCATAATTACCCCTACCGTACCTACTTATAAATCCATTTTCATTATTTCCTATATGACTACCATAAACTAAATTATTTATATCCATAACTTTAATTTTTCCATTGCGGGTATCAAAAGAAAACCACGGGCCTCCTTTGAAAGAGGTTCTCTCGGAGTTAAGTGCAATATATGAAATTAGGATTACAGTCTTATTATCTTTTGATGTATTATGTAAAACTTCAAATTCAATGGGTAGTTTCGAGTATTCTTCAGATAAAGCTTTTCTAATATTGGGTAATAATATAATATTCTTCCGAGGTAAAATTGCAATTAATTTTTGATCACCATGTGGTTGGTTGTTACCTATTTGTGTATTTAACCATAGAGTGTTATAACCGTATTGATCCCCATAAAATTCTTCATAGGGTAAATTGTAAAGGTTTTGGTTATTTTCTTGCAAAGTAGTCCTGGGGGTTGATGAAGGTGATGTGTTAGAAAAATTATTGGTTTGATTTGTATTTTGTGGGAAGCTTGGTTGTGGTGAGGTATTGTTGCATCCAGCATCCAATAAAAGAATTATAGATACTATAAATAATATTTTTTTCATTTTATTTCAAAAAGTGATTAACTAATTTAATTATAACACAAAACCGCCCTTATGGGCGGTTCTAATTTTATTGGCTGGGGTGCTAGGATTCGAACCTAGGAATGAGCGGTTCAGAGCCGCTTGCCTTACCGCTTGGCTACACCCCAATAGGTAATGTTTATTGCAACTTCAATATTATAAAACATTTTGCTGATTTTGAAAAGAGCCTCTGTAATTGTTGTTTGACTTTGTAGTCTAAAGAGGTATGATAGAAACATATGCTAACTCAAGATGATATCAAATTATTAACCGAAGTTTTTGCAACCCGCTACGAATTAGTCAGCAAGGGTGATTTTGAAGAACTCAAAAAGATGTTTTCAAATCTACAAACTTCGGTTGACAGTTACGCCAAAAAGGGCTGATGCTTATTTTCAGGAAATGGTGGTCTTAACCCACAAAGTTGAACGCCATGAAAAGTGGATGCATCAAATTGCTGATAAGCTAGGAGTTAAATTGGAGTATTAATTTAATATATTCAACCACTGTTAAATCCAACCGCCTTAATGGGCGGTTTTGTGTTATAATTAAGACGATTAGTTAGGTTAGGAGTATTTGAAATAAAAATTTTTTATGACTTTTGAACATTGGTTAGTGATTTTAAGCGCTTTGGTTAGTATTGCCGGGTCTTTCGCGTATGTCCGCAATACGCTTAAAGGTGGGACAAAGCCTAATCGCGTATCATGGTTGATGTGGGCATTGGCGCCTCTTATAGGGACATTTGCCGCTATTTCTGTCCATGCGGATATTTGGGCGACCTCACGCATTTTTCTTGCAGGATTTATACCTGTGCTTGTCTTGTTGGCTTCGTTTATTAATTCGCAAAGCTATTGGAAGCTTACAATGTTTGATATTTTTTGCGGCGTATGTTCTTTGTTGGCGCTTGTTGTCTGGGGTGTTGCTGATTCTCCCAGATCGGCAATTTTGCTTGCGGCTGTGGCAGATGGTTTTGCTGCTCTTCCGACAATCCGCAAGGCATGGAGATTTCCTGAAACCGAAACAGGGTTAACTTACCTTGCGGGCTTGGTGGCTGTTTTATTGGTTCTCCCGTCAATCCCAGAATGGAATATAGAGAATTCTGCGTTCCAAATTTATCTATTGGCCGTAGATTCTTTTTTGGTTTTTGCTGTTTACAGAAAGCGTTTGAAATTAGCCGCTTAAATTAAGCGGCTAAATAAAGCAAGTAATAATCAAAAGGGTCAACCTATATAGTTAAGTATTCTTTCGGTTGCAATAGTGACCTTTGTAACAGGATATTAGCGATTAACTTTATGTTATAATTATTTCATGCAATCACGAGAAATTGAAAGAAGTCCGGTTCCACCGGAATTGAACGAAGAAGCTATAGAACTTTTAACAAAGCTATGTTTTCGTCCTGATGACGAGCTTGAAAAGGCTGATTTAATTCTTGCCTTGTCTTCCGCAACGGAAATTGAAAAATTTGCTAAAACGATTGAAAACTTAATTCAAAAAGGCATATCAGACAAAGTTTTTATTGCCGGCGGCGCTCCAAGATATTCTGATAGTGAGGATATTCCTAAAGCAGAAAGCGTTATTGCTTTGGAACTTATCAATCCGGAAAAATATCCAGATGTTAATTTTTTTATAGAAACAAAATCTACTAACACCTTGGAAAATGTCACCGAAGCATTAAAAGTTTTGGATTTTAGGAATTTTAAAAAAATTGTTTATATTTTCAAAAAGCATGATTCCAGGCGAGGATATTTAACTTTAAAGAAATTCCTTCCGAATACCAAATTAATCCAGCACACGTTCGAACCAATTTACCCCGGCACGGACCGTCCTTTAACTAAAAACACCTGGTTTACATATGACTTCGGCAAAAGCAGAGTCTGGGGTGAATATTTAAGGATAAAACTATACGGAGAGCGGGGAGATATCGCATACGACGATGAAACCAAAAATCTCGTTGGGGAAATAGGAAGAGTTATAAAAAATAACCAATAATAATTAACAGAATTTTATCAAATATTTTTGTTTGCAAACTATTTGCTATAATTAAAGAAATTAACAAAACTCAAATGAAAATAAAGGTTATTAAATATATTTTATTGATATTATTATCAATACCTGCAGTATTTTTTATATTTGGAATAGTTACTGACCACAGCGATAGCGTAAATCCAATAAGTAATTTGATGGCTTTGATGATATCGAGCGGTTTTCCAATAATAGGATTAATGTATAAAAAAGCTTGGTTTTTTTACTATATCTACATAGCTTCGGCCTTTGTTTTATTTGGAATAATAATTTTTGGTGTTTTGTTTTACAAATATGAAGGTATATTGTCTTCATTAATAACAATATTATATTTTGGACTTATTTTGGCTTTGACGATTATATTACATAAATCTTTTTCAAAAGGACGGGATGTGGTGCCATCAAAACCTGTACAATAAAAAAGGAAAAAGACCAGTTTGTAGACTGGTCTTTTTGTGATATTGATCATGCATTTGGTGGTTGGATTTTGCGGGGGCGGCCGCGTTTTCTGGGAGTTGCGGCAATGGGGAAGATTTCGAAATTTTCAATTGGTTCTTCCGGCGGGACAGCTGTTAATCCTGCAAATTCTTCTTCAGTCCCCGTTTTTCTAAACATGTTTCTTATAACATATCCGACTGCGAGAAGGAAGGCGAGTACTAAAACCAAATAAGCTATTCGTACCGGCGCCCAAGCGCTCCAGAAAGATGGCTGTGAATTTTGCGGAGCGGGTAGGGGGTTTATGTTTTTAATTCCTGAATCAGCTTTTGCCGTATCTGCAAAAGCAGAAAGTACTTCTGGGATAATCTGCTTGGCTGTGATTTTTTTAGGCTGCTCGGGCTTTGAAGTTTTTACGATTTGCTGTAATGCAGCCGGCGGAGTGCCTTGAGTATTATCTGATGTTGTTCCTGCCAAGGTATTCTGGTTTGTTAATTTGGCGTTATCATTAGAATTTTGGTTATTATTACTGCTGCCGCCTCCGCTGACTGTAAATGAGCTTAAAGCAGTAACATCTGATTTAACGGTATTTAGGTAAATATTCACTCCTTGTGCGTAAGCTGAGTTGGTGTAAGTCCCGGGCGTGGCATTTGCCGCAATATCAACATCGTAGTTTATTACCGCTTCTTCCGTGCCGGCCATATTCCCGAGGTTGAAGGTTTTTGAATAGATAATATTATTATTCGGGTCGCGCAGCGTGTCATAAATATTTACGTTGGAAAGAGTGCTGCCGCTGTTATTGTCTATGACTAATTTAAAGGCTACTTTACTGCCTGGTGTTGCGGGACCTGTCGCGTTATTGGTTTTATAAACTTTCAGCGGGCTTGAAGAAGAATTTCCGCCGCCGCCCCCTCCGCCAGAACCACCGCCGTTTCCACCATTGCCTCCGCCTCCATTATTAGCTGCTCCGGTCGTGGCGGCGGCGGTTTCCAAAACAAATTCATTATTGGTTTTGTTTTTTTCCGGCCCTGTCCCAGAAATCCTGGTAAAAGTCCTGACCAAAAATCCTTCGTCCAAATCTGCCAGTGTGGACATGCTGACTGTAATTTTTCCCGAACTGTTCGGTGAAAGTTTTCCTAAATCAAAATTTACAGCTCCATCTTGCGGCTGGGTAAAGGGAATTGTCGAATCAAAACTTTCAAATTTCATTTGGGATGGGTCGTATTGGAATTCCAAAAGCGTATCTTTCATGGAAGCCTGGCCAGTATTTGAAAAATCCATCTCAAAATTTACCGGTTTGCCTTTTTCTTTTGGATATTTGTCTGAAGCCAGTTTTTGCGTGACGGACAAATCCGGATAACCGAAGACCACATTGCCGTTCCATGAACCGAAAATGTTGATGATGCCAACCTGTAAATCGGAATTAATCAAATTGGTGTTGGCGAAATTCAAGATATTAGCCAGCGCTTTGGCGTTGCCCGTAGAAATTTTCCCGTTTTCTGTTTCTTGGCCTGTTATGGAATTATCCCCGGTAAAAGCTCCGACATTGACATTATTGGTAATTTTAGCGGTATTTTGGTTATCAATATTTATTTGCGTATCAGTCGTTGACGTTGCTGTGGAGTCGGCGGAAGTATTGTCAGTCAAAGCGTTTGATAAAATTTTGTAGCTCTCGTCCTTTGATCCCTGGACTGAGAAAAATGTCATGCCGGTTGGCGTGTTGGCCATGGCCACTTGGTCAGGCAGGGAATAAATGTTTCCGGACCATGAACCCAAGGTATTGATAATCCCCAAAAACCATGCGCCGCCAAACAAATTGGTATTGGCATAATTTTTCACCACAGAGCCGCTTTGGGCATCGCCCGTGGTTATTTGGCTGTTTTCGGCGTCGCCTTTTTTACCATCCGGCGCGCCTGTGGCATCAATTGAATTATTTCCAGTATCGCTGATTGTCGCTACGTTATTATTAAACTCCGCCTGGTTATCGTTCTGTACGTTTAAAACAACTTTGTCTATATTGTTTAAATTATTTTGCGAAGGATTGTTGCCAATTGACATCCTGTCCAGGAAATAAAGTTCAGAAGGTAAAACCAAATCGCCCTGCCACGAGCCGAAAATGTTTACCGAGGCAATGGTCCAGCGGGAGTTGAACAAATTGGAATTGACTATGTTAAGCACATTGACGACCGCGTTTACATTGCCGGTTTTTATCTGCGCGTTTTCCGCGTCTTGCCCGGCGGATATCTGGTTGCTGCCAGTGTGGCCGACCGCGTTTACATCATTGTTGACCTCGGCCTGGTTGTTGTTTGTCAGCGTAAAAGAATTAAAGCTTTTGCATTCTACGCTGTTGCAAATTCCAGCCACCAGATTTTGGGCCAGCTCGGTCGGCGCAGAATCGGGCGAATTCAAAATAATATCTGCGGTCAAGCCGTTAAAGTTATCCAACATCTCGACAATTTTGGAATTGGTCAAATTGGTATTGACCACATTTAAAACATTGGCGTAAACGTTAATGTCGCCGGTATCAACAACGCTATTTTTACCATCTTCTTGCGAATTAATTTTGTTAAAGCCCGTACTCGATCCGGTGTCAGCTTGGTTGTCGACTTTGACGCTATTGGTGTTGACTATGTCGATATTGTTTTGCGAACAGGTTTGGGTAGTGGTTGCATTTTGTGAATTATCGCTTTGCGGCAACAGGCCTGATAAAGCAGATGGTGATGTGTCTAAAGTAGTGGAGGCCGTATCAATTTGTTGGCTATCGGGAAGATTAGCCGGCCGGCAGTTGGCTTGAATTTCTAACGGCTGCTGGGTTTCTGGCGCAATAGCTGTCTCCTGAGGGGTGCTGCTCGCGCCGGCCGGCGTATCAGAAGAGTTTTCGCTCAGCACTTGTTTTAAAATATTCAAAGATAAATCAGTTGTGGTTGAAGATGTGGATGTATCAACTGGCTTGAGACTCAAATTATCTAAAGTTGAAGTGCTGGTAGTGGCCTGAGGCTGTTGCTGGGTAAATACAATGGAATCAAGCGTGGAGGTTGATTGGCTGATATTTTCAAAAAGCGGGGGAGGGGTACCGGCGCTCCCAATATTAACATCCTGTTGGAGCACCGGGTTGGAATCGCTTTGCGTAATTTCCGCAGTCTCGGCAAAAACCGGCTGGATTTGCGCCAATATCAAGACAGCGGTAAAAAATATCCGCGCGGATTTTGCCAGTGTAGAGAAAAGCGATGGTTTTGGAAAATTTATTATTATGAAAGGCCGAATATTTTGCAGCTTGCTGCGGAAATGAGGCCATATAAAGTGCGGAAGCGGAACTAGCTGTCTTGGGCAAAGCCCAAGCCATAGCTTTTGAGCTTCCTCTTTGATAAGAAAACTACCCTGATACTTCGCAGCTTGTTGCGAAGTTAGTTTTATATTCATATATTTATCCCCTTATTTTTTACCCTTTGGCCTATTATGGCTTTTTAGGTTAATTTTTTACCCTTGATGGTGACCATCTGGATGGTCACCATCAAGGACATAAGATTTTTGCGAGCAGGAGCGGAAAGGCCCGCGGCCGCGGGCCTTTCCGCAAACGAAAATTACTGGATCAAAGAGCGCAGGGTCCTGACAATTTCCTTAACGTTGACGTTAAAGGTATTGGTTATCCCCACAGCGGAATCGGTCGTGCCGGTGGTGACTTTGGTATCTTTTAAGCTATCTTGGGAGTTAACTGTATTGTCTCCCGTGGTGGCGTCGCTGGACAAATCATTGGCCACTGTAACAGAATTATCATTGGTGATGTCGTTGCAGAGTTTGTCTTCGAAAGTGGAAGAGGCTGTTGACTCGTCGTTAACGCTGTCAATCGTCCCGCCAGCCCCGTTGGCCGAATCCAAATTTTCCTTCACGGTATTGTTGTTGGCGCTGTTGTCAACAACCACGGCCGCGGCAGAGTTTCCGGTGGAGATGACTGTTCCCTCCTGATCATCAGCGGAAGTGACGGTGTTGTTGCCGGTCGAAGCGGAAGCGGTAACATTGTTGTCAATGGACGCGGTGTTCGTATTGTGGACGAAAACCTTGACTATCCATTGGGCTAAGGTAGTGGCGCTCGAATCGTCGTTGATGTTCGAGATGGTCGCCGCCGAAGCAACTCCGGTCATTGCCAAGACAAAGACCATGGCGCTAAGCCCTGCGATTAGTTTTTTCATACGTGCTCCTTTTGGCCCGGCCTAAGTCTTTAGGCGAGGCGATTAATTTTTTGATGCGCGCAAGTTTTTGTTTTTACTCGACCGCATCTTGCTTAAGCTCTGGTTTTATATCCTCTGCGTTAACCTTGGAAATAAAACAAGAGCCCAGCTCTTCCATCATTGTCACTGAACTTGTCAGTAACTTGATAAAAAGTGCTGGGCTCTCGTAGTCCCGCGGCTCTCATGGTCCGCCTGAAAATATATTCGTGATGAAAGTTGCCAGGCTGGTTATTCCTGCCAGCGAGACAGCTATCGCCAAGGGGATGAAGCGGGGGATTGCAACAGGCTTAATTTCTTTTTCTGTATTGAAATTTTCCGGCTCCAATATCCTGGCAATAATTTTTGGCTGGATGCAGATTGCCAAATTTTTTTGGCACCAGGGACATTTCATTTTAAACTTGGCGTATGTCCCGAACTGCCCTTCGTTTAAAATTGGCTTGCAGCATCCCGGGCAATTAGCTGTTTTTTCTTCAAACATAATTTTGTGTTTTAAATATGCATTTCAAATATAAAGACGCTAAATATTTTTTTTACTTACAAGAGATTTTTAAAATATGCCAGTTTTTACAACGCGATTTCAAAAAAAACGCATATTTTCCGGAAAAGTATATATTTGAAAATTATACGGTCATGCAAAATAAAAAGTATCCATATCTGGGTTTATGCTGGAAATTTTTTAATGGTCGGAAAATCGCCTGAAGTATGGTAAAATATTAATCATGCCCTGTGGGGCTTCTTTGGGAATTTTATTATAACTATCAGACACCAAAGGCAACCCCTCAAAGGCATTAACTTATTTATATCTATCTTTGCCGTTCCGGCTTATACCCGGGAATCTCAAAGAAATTCTACTGGGATGAAAAAGGCATTTAAAATCTTAAAAGTAACTGCCCTAGTTTTTGCCGCAATTATCATTGTTGATGTTTTTTATATTTTCAGCATAAGCGAATACAGGCCTGAAATTGGACACAGCGATGCCATTATTGTTTTGGGCGCGGCAATAAACACTCCGGCTATTTATAACCGCAGCCTTGAAGGCTTGAGGCTATACAACCAAGGCAAGGCGGACGTGTTGGTGTTAAGCGGCGGCAGGATTTCCAGCAAGTTTATTTCTGAAGCGCAAAATATGAAGAACGTTATAAGCGTAAACAGCCAGGTTGTGCCGCCAATGATTTTGGAAGAGAATTCCCACACAACGTATGAAAATATCAACAACGCTAAAGCAAAAATTCCTGACGCAAAGAGCGTAATTTTAGTCAGCGACGGGTTCCATTTAGGACGCGCGGTTTTAATGGCCAAACGGGCGGGTTTTGAAAAAGTTTATTGGAGTTCGCCCAAGCCCGCTTATTATAAAAAATCCGAATTGGCTTTCTATTATTTTCGGGAATCAGTTGCCATGCTCTCTTACATCCCGAAGTTTGTGTTTAACTAACAAGATTGACCAATCTACGAATCTATACTAATAATAACTAATGGCAACTAATACTAACTTAGATAATATTAGTTGTCATTGGTAATATTCGTTACATTAGTAGATTAGTCAATTATATTAGTAGATTTGACAAAGAAGGGCATATAAGCTATAATAACCTAAAGTTAAATATCCAAAGACAGTTGGCGGCCTTGTTTAGGCCGTAATTACCATCTTTTGATGGTTGCCCACCGAGGAATATACTAGCTTATAGCTTTTAGGTTATAGGTTTTAGTTAGACACTCGGTTTAAACCCGAGTTTTATTTTTATCTAAACGGATGTTTAATCTTGCTATCCTCCTACGCCTCCAACTATGCATAAAGCTTTGTTGGATCTACGAAAGGCTTCGGAGGATGCCTTCTATGTAAAAATAGAAGTTAGGCAAAGGTCGAAACTAGTTACTATTCACTAATTGCTAGAATAATAAATAAATGGCAAAACTTAAATCACAAAAAGAGAAGGATTTGCAGGAACTGACTGACAAGCTCAAAGATGCTAAGTCCGTTGTTTTCAGCGAATACCGCGGCACAACCGTCAAGGACATGGACAAGTTCAGGAAAGCCTTGAGAAAAGAAAATGTTTTTTCCAAAGTTTACAAACTGTCCCTGGTCAAGAAGGCTATGGAAGCAAACGGCTTAGACGTCTCTTCCGTAGACTACAAGGCTCCGGCAATCTTGGCCATTTCCATGGAAGACGAAGTTGCCCCTGCCCGCATCGTCAAGACTATGGCTAAAGAGGTAAAGACCTTGAGCGTCCTTGAAGGCATCGTGGAAGGCAAGAAGTTTTCCAAGGCCCAAGTGGAAGCCTTAGGCGACTTGCCGTCCAAAGATCAGTTGCGTGCCCAGTTCTTGGCCACGTTAAACGGACCATTGGCCGCTTTCGTAAGGGTCCTGGACGCGTACGGCAAGAAGCTTTCCGAAGCTGCTCCTGTCGTTGCTTAGCAACATTTAAACATTTAAACATACAAACATCCAAACATGTGCATGAGACAGAAATGCTTAAATGCTAACATGCTTGAATGTTTACATGAAGGAATACTATGTCCGATGAAGTAAAGACCGTAGAAGTCCCCGAGAAGTTCAAAGCTCTCGTTGACCAGGTCGAAAAGCTCTCCGTTATGGAGCTTGCTGAATTAGTTAAAGTTTTAGAAGATAAGTTTGGCGTTTCCGCTGCCGCTCCGGTTATGATGGGTGCAATGCCCGCTGCCGGCGGTGCCGCTGCCGAAGAAAAGACCGAATTCACAGTTGAATTGACTGATGCCGGCGCCAACAAGATTAATGTCATTAAGGTTGTCCGCGAAGTTACCGGAGTCGGCCTTAAGGAAGCCAAAGATTTAGTCGATGGTGCTCCAAAGCCGGTTAAGGAAAACGTCGCCAAAGCCGAAGCTGAAGAATTGAAAAAGAAGCTTGAAGAAGCAGGTGCTAAAGTGACTTTGAAATAACTTAGGTTAGTTATTTCAAAGTCATCCCGAGGAGTGCATCCGACGAGGGATCTTCCTTGAAATAATATCCAGACATTTGTAAAAGGGCTATCTCTTTCAAGATAGTCCTTTTAAGTTGCTTTTGTCAGCTAATCCGGACGTCGCAAGTGCCAAGTGTGGAAACCCTCTTCGGCGCATCCAAGATCTTCGAAATCCAACCCCAAAGGGGAGACTCGGATAAGCTGCAGTACTTTGTATGCGATGGCTTTTCCGAATTCGTCATCCCTAATACCTTCGGGAATTTCCGCCAAATATTTTGGTGCTGAGTCTTCAATGCGCTTGTCCGGGTACCCCATCACAAACGAACTGGGGAAGTCCAGTATAAACTGTACATGGCCTTTTCTAACCGAATACGGCATGTATAACAAATTGAGCCTGATTCCGTAGTTGTCCGACCCGTGCAGTCTTTCTTGCAGCCTTATGTTTTTGATGATGTGGTTGAGGAGATTGTAGGTGGTTTCTTCGATCTTCCAAAGATCCAGGCCGTTGATGCCATAGATTACGCTTGCGTGTTTCATTACTACCTCCTTGTAGTCCCTTTAAGGGTATTTGCCCTGCTTGCGCAGTGGATCCAGCAGGTATGCTGAACAAATAAATCTATCATTTTCAAAGGAGTTCGTCAAACGTAAATCCACTTCGATACATCGATGTATCGAAGTGGATTTACTTCGTCTTGATGAATGGCTCAACCCAGGTTGAGCCATTCAAGTGTCTGATTTTATTGGGTATTTTTGTATGGAAAAGGGCGGATAATATCCGCCCCTACAATCTAAAATCCTAAATCAAAAATCTAAAATTATTCAATCCTATCAAACGTATAATAGGCCAGCTTGGAGACTGGAATGTTGTAGTCTTTTTCAATAATAGTCTTCAAGTTCTCAAACCGCGCCTTGCTCCAGTCGAGTTCCAACGCTCTGGCAGCATCTCTTAAGATAAGCTCCGAAGGCCCTTCTATTTCCAAATAAGCCGGCACGTTTGGGTACTCGTCAATTTCCACAATCACGCTATCGAACAAAAATGTGTGGCGCCTTTTTTGCTGGTACCTGACGGCTTTTAGGCCTAAGGTTTCCAAAAAGCTTTTAGCCTTATCCATGTCGCTGACTTTCATCTCAATTTCTTCAGTTCCCGTAGCTGTATGCTCGAAGTTGTGCTTGTAAGCCATCATGATATTTTCCCCGGCCTTGCGGATCCTGACTATCTTGTTCTCGTTAATCCATTTTCCTTCTTGGTCGTAGAAAATATATTCTTCAATGAATTTTTCGCCCTGGTCTTTGGCGCCGATCCGGCGCAGGGTTTCCGTAATTTTTTCTTTGTCGATTTCTAAAAACCTGACTTCAATTTCACGATTGGTTGTGGCTATATTGTCCATATTAAACATAGAAACTTAGGGCTCGCATGAAGCCGTGGTTAAGAGTTAAGAGGTAAGAGTGGTCAAAGAGCACCTTTGACCATGTTTAAAACTCCACTTTCAATAAACTGCCGCCGTTAAGAAGATAGATTGTCTTGCTTGCCTCATCAATCTGGAAATCCTTGAGTTTGGTAAAATCCTTGGACGCGATGGTTCCTACAAGCGCACCCTTCTTGTCTAAAATTATTATCCGGTTATTGCCGCTGTCTAAAACGTAAATACTCTTAAAATCTTTTTGGGTGTAAATTTTTCCCTGGCCGGAGAACGGGGTAATCATGAGCGGCATGGAAAACGCTGCCGGTTTGCCGGCCTGGAATTTGGAAATCCCGCCTTTGGTCAAAACGTAAATGCTGCTGTCAATGGCTAAATCAACGCCATTGCGCAAATCAGGACTATTGCCCGCGACCACTGGCTTGCTTAGGGAATTATTATTTACCAAAAAGCTGAAAATTTGTCCTGTGCTTTTGTTTACAGTGTAAACCCGGTTGTTGGTGTTATAAACCGCCAAACCTGCAAAATCGCCCTGGCCAGGGACGTTTTGGGTGAACTCTTGGTAGGTTTTACCATTTTGCGTATCCCAGACCTGTAAGCCTTTACCGTTAAAAATTACGCTCAAATTTTTTCCTAAATAAACGCTTGAAACGGCAGTGCCGTCCAATTTAACTTTGTTGTCTTCGGTCTTTCCGTCAGTTGTATTGTAGGAAATAATGCTTCCGTTTATCTGGACAGCCAAAAGGGAAGGAAGTTTTATCAAATTTTCCGTTTCGCCCAAAGAAGAGACTGTACTGACTTTCGCGTCCATATTTTTTTCCAATTTTCCCGTCAGCTCCGCAATTTGGGAATTGATTTTGCTAAGCGCGTCCTTATTATCCTTTGTAAATCCATTTTGGTCTTTTGGCAAGCTGGTCTTGGCGTTTACAAGATAATTTTTCGCCGAAGAGTCATCTTTATACAAAAGGGAAGTCTGGGCGTTGCTTAAGGTATCCTGGATGTTTTTAAGCTGCTGGGTAATATTGTTTTTGGCGGTTTGATTTTTGTTGTATCTGGAAGCGATAGCCAAACTGCCTGTGAAAGCTGCCAGCAGAATGAGCGCGGAAATTAGGAAAAATTTCTTTTCTTTGGAAAAGTTCTTAAAATCGCGGAAATCCAAAAGCCTGCCAAGCGCAAACAAAGCTTTTTTTGCCCAAGTTACCGCGCCTTTGCTTTTATAGATCAGGTTTCTAGTGTTGCCGCCAATAGTTTTAAGCCTGTTTAACTTTTGGGATACGGAGACTTTCGGCAGTTCGACTTTCGGCCTGCGCCCGCTTTTGTCAAAAGCAAAAACGGTTTTTACGTAACTTATGGCTTTGAAAATTTTACCCGGCTGTCCGGTTGGCCTTTCTACTATATAATTCTCCAAATCAATCTGTTCTTCTTCGGCCTGTCCGGTTTCCACCTGCAAATTCAAAAGTGTGCCAAAGGCTACTTCCGGCCCTGCGTTTTCCTTGAGCAGTTCAATTATGGTCTGCGTGGCATTTAAAAACGGCGCGGAGGTCAAGATGTTTTTCATCCTGTCCATGGACAAATAATTGAACATCTGGTTGGTGGAGAGTATCAGCAAATCACCAAGTTTTATTTTTCCGGACGCGTAATTTTCAAAGGTCTTCAAAGGATGGCTTTGGCTTGGGGAGCAGGAGATGTCCGTGTATTCGTTGTTGCGCAGCATGAAAGCCGCCACTTTGCCGCAGGTGGCAATGGTAAAGATACTTTGGCGCTTAACCGCAACAATGGCGCTAAGCTTGTCTATCCAGTGGGCTTGGCCCAAGGCCGCCAGCTTGCCCAGCTCTTCGTTTATCTGGCTGATGGCATTTTCAAAAGTGGATTCGCTTAAGGGTTTTTTGTAAGCGCGTTTTAAAGTTGAGGCAATGGAAAGGCAGATTTTTTCGCAGGATTCTTCGGCGGCCGGGTTAAGCATGGGAAGTTCCGCGATTAAATACAACTCAGCATCGCTTCCCGCAGCTTTTTCCGCCATTACGTGCACGTAGCTGCTTGTATGCTTTAAATTGCCCAGCTGTATTTTTGCAATTTGGCTTTCTAACTCGTCCATTTTTATAATCCTAATGATCCGAAAAGTATCCGAATGCTCCAAATAATTCCCTTTCGGGTCATTTGGATAGAATTCGGGTAATTCGAATTATGTTACTTATATTATACAACAATATCCAATAATCTCAAAACGCTGTAAAGCAAGGATGCCCCTTGTCTGACAAGGGGCATCCTTGTATGTTTTGCTGGTAATCGTTTTAGATATGTTATAATATATGAGCTATTCTAAAAAGCGTAAAATTAATCTCTTAAAATGCTAGAAGACATTATAGATTCCAAAACCGATTCCGTGGTCTTAGGCTTTTTTCTGACAGCCCCGGAACGCAGTTATTCCATAATGGAAATTGCCAAACGGCTCAATCTGCCTTCCCAAAAAGCTGTCCATAGCCTAAATAAGCTTTCCGGCCAGGGCATGCTTAAGAATTTTACCAAACGCGGGAAAAAATATTATCTGATTAATAACAGATACAAACTGCTGCCGGAAATCCGGAAATTTTGGCAAAAGCAAGGACTAAAATACCAGGACGAAATGCTTTTGGTCATTAAGAAACTCGGAAAGATAAAAGCCGCATTCCTCTCCGGCTTGTTTACCGGCTACCCAAACCTGCCCGTGGATATTCTGCTGGTCGGCAAAGTCAACTTAAAAAAATTAGATGAATTTTTAAAACACGCGGAAAAATTAATGGGTCAGGATATCAATTACAGCATTATGACCGTGGATGAGTTTAATCTTCGCCGCAATACTTTTGACAAGTTCATTAAGGATATTTTCGATTACCGCCATTTGGTTGTGGTAGATGAGATTGAAGAGAACTAATAAAATTGACTAATCAACTAATATAACGAATAAAGCGAATGACAACTAATCCTTACTAAGATAGCATTAGTTGTCATTAGACATTATTAGTATGGATTAGTAGATTGGTTAATAGTATTCGTAATTAAAAAGCCGCCAGACTTCAAACGAAGTGGCGGCTCTTTGTTTTGGGATTGCGGTGACACGGCGGTCACCTAGTTGGATCCGTCGGTCGGCCGGCGGAAGATGATGATGTTCGTGTTGCCGGCGCGGTCTGTGATCATGGTCGTTCCCGTAACTTGGGGGTTGCCCATGGCAGCAATCGTGGCCTGGGTTCGGTTTGCGTCTTTGCTCATGCGTTCCTGGGCGGCCATTTCTTCTCGCCTTGTTTTTTCCTGCTCAAGCGCGATTCGCTCATAGGACGCCGTTTGGCGATCCATCGAATCTAACTGCCGGTTATTGATCCGCTCCTGGGTTCGGTTGGTATCGATGGCAATCCGTTCGTTCGTACGGTTCGTGTGAATCGTCGTGAAAATCGGCACTGCGATCGAGCCGGCGCTGTTGATGACGGTGCTAGCCTGATACCAGCCATTCCCCGACGTGTTGGTGGTCGAGGTGTAGATACTTTCGGTAACGCCATCACGAGTCGATGTTTTACTCGTGTTGACTGTAGTGGTGGTCTGCGCCACCATTGGCATCGCGATCAACATCGCAACTGCAATAACAACTACAAAGTTCAATCCCTTTTTCATAAGCCCTCCTAAGGCATTTTTGAAATTTGTGGATTTTAACTCCACGAAAGCTGATACAATTAGGGGATTGCAGCAGCTTTTGTAGGGTCAAGGTTTGGGTTTTACAAGTGGCATCCTTGCATCAGATGCAAGGATGCCACTTGTCTTTGAGGGTTTTATCCTTTGCATTATGACCTAACATTATAGCACTATTTATGGAATTTGTCAATACTTGATAAAAGTGTTATAATTTAGGCAGTTTTATAAGCTTAAAAGCATTAACCACACTTCGAGTGAAATCCCATAGAGGTTTTATCATCAGTGGCTTTTAAATCTAAAACCTAAATCCCGCCTCGCCGGCGGGTCGCCGGGGTAAGGCGACTTAAATCTTAAAATAAAATATGTATCAAATCCAAAGTTTATACCTGGAATTTTTAAGCAATTTTCCGGCTGAACTGCGCCCGGTAATATCCATCGCTTTGGCAGTGCTGTTAGTTTATTCAATCTTCAAAGTCGTAAAAAAAGATTTTCTCTATATAATTGCACTGGTAATTTTGCTTCCCGCATCGCTGCCGATTTTACAAAGCGTTTGGCAAGGCGTGGTATCGTTCATAAGTTTTTTGATCCATACGAAATAGGCACGCAAATTAATCCCCCGTAATAAGCGGGGGATTTTTTATTTTGCGATATCTAAAATAATTTTTTTGGGCTGGGGCAGTCAAATATGTCGTGAGCTTTTAAAGGAGGGAAACAATGAGGCTTAAGTTTGCTGCTGCGGTTTTTGCTTTTGGCTCGTTTGCTGGGCTTGTCTTTGCCCAAGGCGAGGGCAGTTTGAATGTGGTAAGTTTTACGGCCACGGGAGGCCAGGTTTCAGATGGCGCGCCGCAAGTCACCTCTGGCAAGGCCTTTGACTTTTTAGTCAGGACCAGCCGGGCTGACATGAGCAAGTGCGACAAGGTGTTTATTAAACGCGAGGCAGGCGATTGGGATAAATCCTGGCCGCTTGAGGCCGGGGTTGTAAGCAAGGGCGCGAATTTTTTGCGGTTCCGTGCTATGGTCAGGGAAGGCGAGGAAGGTGTGTATGACGTGTACTTGTGCGGAGCAGCTCCGCCATCTGCAAGTTCCCTGTACCAGGTAAAGTATTCGGTGATAAAGGAAGGCCAGGCTGTCGGGGGTAAAGGATATGACGATATTGAAAAGAGGGCCAGGTCCGCCCAAGCCACTGCAAATTCCGCGCTAAGGAAAGTCAACACTTTGGAGAAAGAGCTTGCAGACCGCAGGCGGCGCGAGAATTTTTTAACCGGCGAGCTGGAAAGGATGCGCAACGAGCTGAACGACAAAGCCACGAACAAGGATTTGGGCACGGTTGTCGACCAAGTGAAGGCCGTGAGCCAGGAGACGAGAAATTTAGCGGGAAATATACAGGCTGCGCAACAAAGGCTTGACCAGGTTACGCAAAATCTGGACCAGTTGTCACAGCGCTTGGGGCAGCGGATGGATGCGGCTGAGGGGAGTATTGCCAAGAATCAGGGCGATATTGAGGCGGCCAAGAATGGGACATCTTTAATGGCGAAGAACCTTAAAGATAGGACTGTGGGCAGCAAGGTTTTATGGTTTATCCCCAAACCGGTTTTGAAGGACAAACAGGTTAAACAGATTGAGGCGGTCATGGGCAATGGCGCGATGATGACGCCGCAAAAGCAGTGAACTTGGTGGCGCTGGGCGGCGGCAATTATACAAGTTGTCCCGCCCTATTTTTATTTAGAACCTATTCGAAAAATCCTTTATGCTGCAATTTCCAATTTTCGGCCAAAACAGCATAAAAATTTATTCCGCTTAGCTTTTGCTAAACATCAAAATTTGTTATGCAGTTTTGTTCCGAAAATTGGAAATATCGCTTATAAATTATTTTTCTCATAGGCTCTTGATTCTGTGGATAACTTTTAGCAATATCTAAAAATACTTTGAAAAATCGCGTTTTGACTTAAGGTGAACGAACGTATAAGATTTATATACAAGCTTTGCGAAATACGAAGCAATACTAATTCTTCTACTAAATACGAAATAATACTAAAGATACTAAGTCTAATACCAATAATGGTATCAGTAAAGCTTAGTTGATGATATTTAGTACAATTAGTACCCTTTAGTATTTAGTAGAGAGATTACTATTTAGTAGAAATCATTTTTATGGCAAAAGAAATTACAGACAGGCAAAAAGAATTATTGGAATATATAGTAAAGCAGATTCGGGACCATCATCTGCCGCCAAGTATTTCAGAAATGGCAAATTACCTCAAGGTTAAATCTAAAAACGCTGTAGCCAAGCTTTTAGACGCGCTGGAAGAACAAGGGTTCATTAAAACCAATGGCAAGGCTCGCGGCATAGAAGTTTTAAATGCTTTGGGGCAGAGTTTGGAAAAAGGATTAATTAGCGTACCGATTTTGGGAAACATCCAGGCCGGTACCCCTCATTTGGCCGAGGAGCTCGTTGAAGACTGGATTAACTTGCCGCAGACTTTAGTCCGGGGCAGAAGGGATGTATTTCTTCTAAGGGTACGCGGCGACAGTATGATAAACGCAGGAATTTTGGAAGGAGACTTGGTAATTGTAAAACCGACCAAAGACGCCAAGCATAATGATATAGTAGTAGCACTACTGCACGATGAAGCCACAGTCAAAAGATTCGTACAGATAAAAAACCGTTCTTACTTAAAAGCTGAAAATCCTGATTATAAGAACATTTATCCCAAAGAAGAATGGATGATCCAGGGAAAAGTCGTCGGAGTTATTAGAAACCTGGAGTAGAAAACCCTATTGGTCTTATCTGTCTTATTTTGTCCTATTAGTCCTATTAATTTAAATTTATGAACTATCTCGGAACAATTATAGAAGAAAGTTTAGCCGATAAAACATGTTTAAACGATTTTCTGATACTTTCCACAAAAGTTGAAGAAGTTAATGACAAACACCAAACACCATGGTTAAAACAATGGACTTTGCATAAGGTAGAATTGTCAGAAGAAAAAGCGCAAGAAGCAGCGGAAAAGTTAAGTAAGTCATTGGATTATAGCCATAAGAGCACCTGGTATGCGGATTACAAAAACGAACAATGGCACTATATAATATTTAAAGATAAAATATTCAAAATTGGTAGAACAGACGCCGAAGGTTACAAACAAGCAAAAGCTTACGGTATATCATTGGGGATCCCAGAACATCAAGTAGATTTTTCTCCAGATATCAAATAATTTTCAACTTATCAACATTCTAACTTACAACTAACCCTATGTCTGAAATGCAAAAAGTAAAACTGAATATCGTTGCCCAGCTGACCTCGCTTTGCGCGCATTGCACGTCCAAAAGCGGCGCTCCGCATCGCTGCCCGGTGCGTGAAATTTCAGCCAGGGTTGAATCTTTAAGAGGGGTTCCGCTTATGGTTAATAATGAGTTTCGAGGTGTCTTGTTTGCCCGCCTTACTTAACGTATTTTGTAAGAAAACGCCCGTAATTTCGTCAAAGCAGTATATTTGGGGCGTTTTTTCATTGGCAACAAAGACAAAAATGGATTTAAGGCTGCAAGGATTAAAAATCAGGTCAAAAATCATTTTGCCTATGCTGGCGGTTTTGATTTTGCTTACAGTTGCTTTTTTGAGCAATATATACGATTTGCGGAATAAAAAAAGGGACTTGTTAAAAAATATAGATTCCATACAAAATGCCATAGCAAATACCAACAGCTTGACTAACTTGGAAAATCTTACCGATGCGGATACCTTAACTTACCGCTTTGACAGAAGCGCCGCTTTGTTGGAAGAAATAAAAAAAGCAAATGCTGAAAAGGCGGTGATTTACAATAAAATGCTTGCCAATGCCAGCACTGAAAATGACATGAAGTTATTGCAAGCCTATTTTAATAGTTTGGCCGCAACAAACCAAATAAGGCTGGCTTTGGAACAAGCTACTGTAAACGCCCAGGAACAGGCAATTGAGAAGGCTTTTGGTGACTGGAAGGAAAAAGACAAATTGACAGACTCGAGCTTGTCCGAGTTGTTTGTTTACAATACAGGCTTATTAAATACCAGTAAAAATTTGTATAACGAAATTATCAGGCAGATTGAAGCCACTAATTTGGCAGTTTTATGCGTGGCTGCGTTTTTGGTTTTGTTGTTGTACTTTTATCTGGATTTCATAATTGCAAGGCCGCTGGCACATTTGACCCAAGAAACCGAAAAAATCATGGAAAGGGATATTGAATGGGATAGTAAAATGAATGCCAGGGATGAGATTGGGATTTTGGGAAGCAAACTCAAAGAAATGTCTTTAAGCTTGAAAGATTACTATTCTCGTTTGCAAAAAATGGCGTTTTTTGACACTTTAAGTAATTTGCCGAACAGGCAATCTTTGGATAACGCGTTAAAAAAGATGCTAGACGAGGCTAATCAAAACTGCAAGATGGTCGGAGTTATTATGCTGGACTTGGATCGTTTTAAAAATATCAATGACACATTCGGCCATAATGAAGGCGACAAGGTTTTAATGGAAGTCGCAAGAAGGCTGAAACAGCATTGCGTGGCAGGGGAGTTTATTGCCAGGCTGGGCGGGGATGAGTTTGTTATTTTATTGCCAGGCATAAAAAACGCGCAGGAAGCTGAAGACAAGGCAAAGTTGTTCATCCGCCAATTCGAGAGGCCTGTAAAAATTAATAGCCACATGTTTTATATTACGACCAGCGTTGGCGTGAGCGTTTACCCAATTGACGGTCTCGACGAGCCGGCGTTGCTTAAAAACGCGGACATTGCACTGTATGCTGTTAAAAACGACAACCGCAATAATTATCAAATGTATAGCGCCATGAAAGACCAGTTTGCTTCAAGGAGGCCTTTGCTGGAAAATGGCTTAAAAGAAGCTTTGGATAAAAAGCAGATTACGCTTTATTATCAGCCAATAATCGACTTAAGAAGGAATGTGATATCGTCTACGGAAGTTTTGATGCGTTGGTACCATCCGGAATTGGGGATGGTGCTGCCGCAGAATTTTGTTCCCATAGCCGAAGAAACAGGAGATATTGTCCCTATAGGAGAATGGATAATCAGGCAGGTTTGTGTGCAGGAAACATATTGGCTTAAAAAAGGTTTGCCGCAAATTAAATTGGCAATTAACCTTTCTGCAAGGCAATTTTTAGATCCATACTTGGTGAGGAATTTAAAAACTAAGCTGGAAGAATTTAATTTGGATCCGAAATTGTTCGATTTGGAAATTACCGAGAGCGTGGCAATGGTAAATATAGAACAGGCCGCGGCCAAGCTGAAAGAGCTTTCCAGAATGGGGTTTGGTATTGTAATTGACGACTTTGGCACAGGTTATTCTTCTTTGAGCTACATAAAAAAACTTCCTGTCAAAAAAATTAAAATTGACAAATCGTTCATTAGGGATTTGCTGGTTGACGAGCAGGATGCGGCGATTGTCAGGGCAATTATTTCCATGGCCCGTAGTTTAAATTTAAAGGTTATAGCGGAAGGCGTGGAAAGCGAGGCGCAGCTGGAATTTTTAAGGTCACTCGGCTGCGATGAAATTCAGGGGCATTTGGTCAGTCAGCCGCTAAACGACCAGGCGTTCGCTTATTGGTATCTGGTGCGCCACGGCAAAAATATCAACCTATTCCAGAATTTCCAGGATCTCCCACAAACAACTTCAATGGAAATAGTAAAACAGGAGCAGGTATAAAATTAATTGTAAGTTATGTATTAGCAATTGAATGGATTTTTCATAATTACTAATGCTTGTTAGTGCAGTAAAATTCTGATATTATTTTGTATCAAAGGAGGATGTTATGGACTTTCCGGGGCGTATCGAGTTATTGCCGATTATTTCCGAACTCAAACTCCTGGGCGTAGACCAGGATTGGCTGGTGAGGATGCTATGGTTTGCTCTCACAACAACGCAAGCACAGGGAAACCTGTCATATGACGATTTTCGTACTCTCGTTAAGCATTGGTACAAGGAGGATAAGACAGACAGGGTTCGTCGAGAACAGGTCTTCCTCGAAGCATTCAATTGCTATAAGCAATTATTGCTGTACCCGCTCAATTCTCAACTTTCACTTTCATGCCAGGCCTGGATGGAGCACTGCATTTCGGCATATCTGGGAGTACGCCAATCACAAAAGTTATTGTTTGAGGGGATGGAGGAACAGTTGAGTTCGCCGCCGCAACGGCCATACTTCGATCTTTTGTCGGTTTTGTTTGGTCCCAAAGGAAACAACTGGTATGAGCAAGTTTACCAGATTGGAGACGTAGAAGCGTATATGCGCGCAGTGGAATTAGGGCGAATGCCTATACCTGTCAACCACAAAGCGTTTGCAAAGGGTTTGTTGCAGAGTTATCAGATGGAGAAAGGGTTGGATACCAAATGGTTCAATCTCCTGATTTCCACGATCGACCAAAAACTCGAAGCTTTGTCTGAACAGGAACAAATAATTTTGCGATTGTGTTACGGGCTTCAGGGAGAACCGAAAAGAACAAAGCTGGAAGTTAGTAAAGCTTACGGATTTTCGGAAAGTGCTCAAACGAACCGGTTAAAGCACGCATTTCAAAAACTTCGTAAAGCTGCGGCTGTCCGTCGATTGATCCCGACACTTGCCCAAAAACGTTAATTTTGTCTTGAGCTTGACAATCCTAAACAGCTCAGCGGTAGCTTATCGACTGCCGCTTTTTCTTTTGTTTTAATTTATTTGACGAAGAATTTTTGCCGGTGTATGCTTCCTATACTTGCCCCGTCTCAATTTTTTAGTATCAAGCTACTTTCTAGTTTAATGCGTCTATGTTGTCTTCAATAACAGATCCAAACAAGCCGTCTTCCGCCATAGCTCGCTATGTTATTTTCGGTTTGATCTCAATGGCGACAGGTATTCTGCTCTCCCTATTTACAGAGCCTTATACTACATCATTCTCGAGTCCGCCTATAACAGAATATCTTTTCGTTCTCGGACTGCTCTTGTCAGTCTTCGGTTTTCTTCTAATCAGCTTTGCGATATTTCGCTATGCCGCGAGGCGCTCCATTGAAAATGATCCCTCACTTGCCAATAAACCGGAATGGCATCTGCTTTTTCTCCCGCGTTCAGCTTTGTGGCGGTGGTTGCGGCAGCGCCCCAAAAAATGAAGCGAGTCCTACTTGTCGCACCCTTCTCCACCCCGACAATTTGTAAGAGTGGTAATAAACACCCCTTTTAAAAATTTTGCAATATAAATTAAAAGTCCCCGAGCAAACTCGGGGACTTTTCGTGGTAGCCCGAGACGGGGCACAGCTTGAACTTGCTACCGCCTGATAAGGAATCTTCTGAGGGTTCTCCATAGTCGCGATCAAGATGTCGTCCCGCCGACACCCTTGACGCGTGTTGTATGAGCGCATTCGTCAAATCTGTTCCGGAATACACGATGAAACAGTCCTGTGTCCTAACGGATGGTTTACAGGTAGTTTGCCAAGCGATACCTCTCTTGACTAATTAATTCGGCGTGTTACGATTATCTTGCTAAGTTAAACCCTTCAAGTAAGCGCACGAAAATAATGTCTACGAGGTTCAGTGATAATCATAAAGAAAAAACGGTCTGGCAATCTTCTATTGTATTCGGAGGGCTAGTGTTCCTCCTTCTTGCATTCAGCGGGCAACTTCTCTTGGGTCTATTGTTCTTGGTGGCAGTGTTGACCCTGGTGTTGTGGTATATATTGTCCTAATTTTAGGGCCATCTGATAATCGTTGGGGCGTCTTTAAGTGCTCTTGCTTCCACGCCAACGACTCCGCTACCGATTAGAGAACCTACACCGACTTGTTTAAAGCGCATATACGAAAATGATCTTTGTATGGGGAACTTTGTGCCCCTCGACTTGTCCCACAAAGCGGGACTCGCTCGGGACAAATTTAAAAATCCCAAGGCTTGGGATTTTTAAATTTGGTAGCCCATAGGAGAATCGAACTCCTGTTTAAGCGCTGAGAACGCTCCGTCCTAGCCACTAGACGAATGGGCCGTTTGTGAGTACTTAGTTCTTAGTGCTAAGAACTTAGGACTATACTTATTTGCTTTGATAGTTTAGCAAATTTTGGAAAAAATATCAATATGTGGTATAATTTATACGTATCGTGAATTTAAAATCATGCATCACGAAATAAAAAGCATAAAAAAATTAAAATTTCCGCACGGGTTTTTGTGGGGCACGGCAACCAGCGCTTACCAGACCGAAGGAAACAACACCAATTCCGATTGGTGGGCTTGGGAAAATTCCATCAAGCGCCATAACGAGCTGATATCCAAAGGCTTAAATCCAAAAGATTTTTTTAGCGGCATTGCCTGCGACAGCTATAACAGGTATGACGAAGATTTTTCTTTGGCAGAACATTTGGGGCATAATGCTATCCGCATTGGGATCGAGTGGTCCAGAATAGAGCCAAGGGAAGGGGGATTTGTTGGAAAAGAACTGGAACATTACGAAAAAGTATTGCAATCCGCCAAAGCGCACGGCTTAACCACGTTCGTTACCTTGCACCATTTTTCTAATCCTTTGTGGTTCATGAAAAAAGGCGGTTTTACGCGCGAGCAGAATGTGCAAAATTTCGTAAGGTTCGTGGAAATCGCTACCAGGCGACTTAGCGAGAATGTGGATTTTTGGATAACAATAAACGAGCCGGAAATTTACTCGACAGCCAGTTATTTAATCGGAAAGTATCCTCCGCAAGAAAAAAGTTTGTGGGTGGCTTTTAAAGTTGTAAATAATCTGATAAAAGCGCATAACTTGGCTGCAAATTTCATCCGCCATAACATCAGAAAACCGGTTTCCATGGCTTTCCATTTGTCAGATTTCCAGCCGTGGGGCTTTTTTGGCGATTTTGCCGCGTCGATCACCCATTATTTTGCCAACGAATACATTTTAAAGCGCACAATTAACCAATGCGATTTTATCGGCGTAAATTATTATAACCACCACCATGTCGGGATCTTGGGGCTAAGGAAAAAAAGCCATAGCAAGCATGATGTCACGGATTTAGGTTGGAGCATCCATCCGGAAGGTTTGGAAAGAGTATTGGTGAACTTAAAAAAATACCACAAGCCAATTTATGTTACTGAAAACGGCTTGGCAGACCATCGCGATAAAAAGCGGGAAAAGTTCATAAAAGAACATTTATATTATCTCCACAACGCAATTATGAAAGGCGCGGACGTGCGCGGCTATTTGCACTGGTCTTTAATCGATAATTTTGAATGGAGCGACGGGTACGGCCCGCGCTTTGGACTTATCGAAATTGACCGTGACGATTTGCTGAGGAGAAAAGTCAGGTACAGCGCCACTAAGTTTGCGGAAATTTGCAGGAATAACTATTTGGAATACTAATTACGAGATACCAATATACGAAAGCATGCCAATGATACTAATAATGCGAATATTATCTAAGGGTAATCTTCTATAAGAATTAGTATTATTCGTATCATTAGTACTCAAATTAGTAGATTAGTATCATGTTATGATTGTTATTTATTCCATCTTCGAATACCTTGTCTTATCCATTACTGACATAATGGATAAGTTTTTAATCACAACCAGGAAGATTGAACCGGTCAGTTATACTTTTTATACTGTGGTTATGGGGCTGCTCCTGCTTTTGGCTTGGCCAATGGTTTACCAGCCGTTGCCTATGCACAACATCGCGCTGAATCTTTTTTCCGGCGCGTATTTTTCATTTACAATGTATCTGTTCTTTAAAACACTGTCTTTCGGCGAAGTTACCAGGGTGATACCTTTTGTTTATGGTATAGTACCGATTTTTGACATATTGATTACCTGGATTACCGGCAGGAATCCGCTTACGATTAGCGAGGTTTCCGCTTTGGCCTTGCTTGTTCCGGGAGCGATATTAATTTCATACCGGCCAGGAAAACATTCGCACAAGCACGTACTGATGAAAATTATAACCGCGTTTTTTATTAGCAGCTATGGATTTATTTGGCAATATGGCGCACAGGTCGGTTCGAGCCTGAATAATTTGATGTGGAATAGGATAGGCGCCGCAGCCGTGCTGTTGCTCTTATTACTGCTTCCGAAATTCAGGAAAAAAATCTTTGTCGTCCAGCATGTTCCCAAAAAAGGCAATACCACATTTTTATTTTTGGTCAAGCAGGCTTTGGGCGGCGTCAGTTTCGTGTTTTTGAGCCATTTGTATACAATCGGTAAAATTTCCGTAATCAACGCTTTGTCGGGATTTAGGTATGTCTTCTTGTTTATTTTTGGGCTGATTTTCAGCGGGAAAAAATACAAGCATATTTTGGGCGAGGAAATTGACCATAAAATCATCAAGCAAAAAGCTTTTGCAATTGTTTTGATATCTTTGGGGACTTTAATTCTATTTATTTTTTAAATTATGAAAAAAATACGCAAAATTTTACTTATAATAATTTTGGCCCTTTTGGCCTCGTCTTTGTTATTGATGGTTAATGCAGGCAAAAGAGCTAAAAAAATTGAATACGGAGTAACATTCAGCTATCCTTATGCCCAAAATTTGGATTTAGACTGGAAGGAAGCATACGTCCGTTCGCTGGAAGATCTTAATATAAAGCTTGTTAGGATATCGGCATATTGGAACTTAACAGAGCCCCAGCAGGGCAGTTTTGCTTTTGAAAATTTGGATTTTCAGCTAAATGAAGCAGCTAAGCACAATGCCAAAGTCGTACTGGCCGTAGGCCGCAGGCTGCCGCGCTGGCCTGAATGCCATGAGCCGGATTGGGTTAAAAAACTTCCTTCCAAAGAAGTTAAAGACAATGCACTGCTGTCATATGTTGAGTCCGTTGTAGTCAGATACTACAATCATCCCGCTGTTGCGGTGTGGCAGGTGGAAAACGAACCGTTTTTATCAAGTTTCGGCGAGTGTCCGCCGCTCGATAAAAATTTATTCGACAAGGAAATTGCCATGGTAAAAAAAATAGATCCTGCCCGTCCGGTTTTGATATCTGATAGTGGCGAGCTGTCTAGCTGGACAGAAGCGGGCAACAGAGGGGATGTTTTCGGGACCACGCTTTATCGTTACGTTTTTTCCGATGTTTTTAAACGCTATTGGGTAAATTACATTCCGTTTTGGTTTTACAGGGTCAAAGCTGGCTGGGTTAGGCTGCTTAACCCAGGAAAACCGGTTGTCATAATCGAGCTTCAAGCCGAGCCCTGGACTACAGAAGGAATTAAACAGACGCCAATTGATGAACAGTTTAAAACAATGGGCATGGACAAATTTAACAGTATATTAGGCGTAGCCAGAGCTACAGGATTTTCCCCGCAATATTTGTGGGGCGTGGAAT
>WARV01000005.1 GCA_013387205.1 Patescibacteria group bacterium
AATCCTAACTTTAAATAATGGAGGTATGGCTTTCGGTGCTTATTCTGGAGGAGCAACACAGGCTCCGTCAAATGGAGTAATAATTAGCGGCAACGTCGGTATTGGTATAGCAAACCCAGGATATAAGCTTTCCGTTGATGGATCTGTTGGAATCAGCAGGATGAGCCCTTATCAAATTGAAACCGGTTTTATAGATTATGCTACTGCAGTACAAGGGTTAAGGCTTGGTACTATAAGTGCAAACGACTCTGTTTCGTTATGGACGAATGGCGCAGATAGATTGCATATTACCAACGCCGGCAATATTGGGATTGGGACGACTAATCCTTTGGCGAAATTGGATGTAATTGGAGATATTTATGCCGGTGGTCAAGTTCGGGTCACAAATCCGGACCGTTCTTTCAATGGCGCTCTCTTGAGAGCGGATACAACACATACGTCAATTTATGGAGGAGGTAATGGAGCTACACCGGCTATAGGAATAGATAATAACGGTAATGTCGGGATTGGGACGACGAGCCCGCAGGCAAAGTTGGAGGTAAACGGTACGGCATTGATGGATTCAGGTCTGACGGTTAATGGCGGCGACCTTTCATTTGGAACAGGCTCTAACATTAATATGAATCCTGGTTCGGAATTCCGTGCTTCCGGCTACGGCAATTTTTACATTACAAATCCGACCATACGGTGGCCAGGCGGCACTAACGATGTCGGTCTTTCCCGCTATTCTACTGGCGTGTTGGCAGTTGGCAATGGGACAACAGGAAGCTATACCGGCACTTTAATCGCCGGCAGCATTGGCATTGGTACCACCACTCCAGCCCAGGCTTTGCAGGTGATGGGCAATATTCAAATGGGCAATTTTGGCACCAACAACAATTTGGTTGTGCCGACCAACAACACTTATGGTTATCTGGGAGGAAGCTCTAATGTAGCTCAAACCGGCAACGATACCACTGGCTGGGAATTCAGAACCACCAGCAGCGCTAACCGCAATCTATATTTGTACAATACCGGCAGCGGCACCATGGGGCTTTCGGTGCAGGGCAACGTGGGAATAGGAACTTCCAGCCCTAGCCAGCTTTTGACCGTGGGGAACAATAACCAGTTTACGGTAAGCAGTGGCGGGCAGTTAAGCGTTTCAGGAACAAGCAATGACGGGAATAATTTGGCAGCGATAACTCAATCTGGTACCGGCAGGGCTTTATATGTTACCAGAAACACAAATGCTAATCGGGCGCTGGTTAGTATTTTGCAGCAAAGCGCGTCCGGCGGCACGCAAGCTGCCCTGGACATACAGCAAGCTGTTGCAACTAGCGTTGCATTAGGCATTAATTCGAATGGCAATGGGGTAAACGGCGATTATAATTTTGTCGTATTAGGTAACGGCAGCGTCGGTATTGGGACGACGGGACCTGGGTATGCGTTGGATGTCGTGGGCTCCATTAACGCAAGTAGTGTTGTCCAAGCTCAAGGCGGTAGTGTCAAGATGGGGCAATATAACTCACTTTATGGTTTATACACCGGAAGTAGTAACATGGGTTTTAGTACATATGACGGGAGTGCTATCCAGACCAGGATTACGGTGTTAGCAAATAACGGCAATGTGGGGATTGGGACAACCAGCCCTCAGTCGACTTTGGACGTTTACGGCCCAATTTACGTACGCAATAAGATGGCTTTAGATGGTGATGGCCAAAGTACTTATTTAAAGGCCCCGGCCGGTGGCGCTATTTACTTGCAACCTAACGGTGGTTCAACCGCACTTACCGTCTTAAGTGGCGGTAACGTCGGCATTGGAACCACAAGCCCGAATCAATTGTTTACGGTAGGGAATAATAATCAATTTACCGTAAGTTCTGGGGGTAGCGTAAATATTGCTACAAACCTCAATGTGAACGGAGCTAATTTAAATTCTTCCAGCGGTTACGCTAACGTGTATCAGGCTTCAGGTGTGCAACTTTCTTATTGGAACGGAAGTTCCGTCGTGGCAGGCCTATTGTTAAACAACACCGGCAACGTCGGCATCGGGACGACGAGTCCGGGTGCGAAGTTAACATTGGACAGCGGCAGCTTCCTTATGACCAATGCTGGCGGTAATTCGATTGAGCTAAAACACACGAATAATTATGGTGTAAAAATGATTTTGGACGCTGCCAATGCAGATTTGAATTTTCAAACTAATAATCTTGGAACTTACGCTAATGTGATGACGATTCAAAGAAGCAGTGGCAACGTCGGGATTGGGACGACAACACCTTCAGCGCCTTTGGATGTATACAATTCCAACAGTTCCAGTCCCACATTGAATTTGACAGCTCCTAATGCGACCAATGCTCCTTGGCTGAGGTTTACAACTGTTGGTCTGGATGTTGCGGACATACAAAATAGCAACGGCTTTAAGTTCGTGTCGCAGTTAAGCGGTAATGATAACCAATTTGTTACCAATAACGGTAACTTTAGAGTGCTTAACGGATCTACCGAATACTTCAGAGTAGCTAATGGCGGCAACGTGGGCATTGGCACCACTAATCCTACTCATCCTTTGGAAGTAACAACCAACTTGTCCAACCTCTGGCAGCCTGTGGCCGGCTTTTATGCTCCAAATAACACCACCTCAGGCAATGCCAGCCAGATGCGTTTTGGCGTGAGTAATACCGCCGGTAATTCCGCGGAATGGCGCTTTGTCTATCAGGGCAGCAACAATGCAGCGAACCGCACTGACTTTGGCTGGAACGGTTACGCCAATCCGGTCATTAGCTACAATGTTGCCGGCAACGTGGGGATTGGGACCGTAAATCCGGGGAATACATTAGATATTAAATCCGGCATGGCAGGTCTTTCTATTCAGTCCACAAGCACAACACAAGCTTATCAGGTTTTTGTAACACCTACCGGTTCTACTTTAGTTGGCCAGGCTGGTACGGCTGGTAATTTGGTTTCGAATAGTGCAGCTGGTGATTATGTTGTATCCAATCGAAGCGGTGGCGGTATTATCTTAAGCGCTGATACAAGCTTTACCCGCAATGATTTGAAAATAACGAGTGCCGGCAACGTCGGGATTGGAACAACGGGGCCTGTATCACTCTTTGCGGTTCAGGGCAGTAATCCAGTTATGACTTTGTATAATAGCAGTCTTGCCAAGCAAACCTGGCAGTTGCGCAACGGCGTCGCCGGTACGGCTGCGTTCGATCTTTATGATGCGAACAATAAGGTTACATTGCTGTCAGCCTTCTCAGGGGAAGTTATGATTGCCACCAGCAGTGACCCAACAAATACCAATGCAAAATTGTTTGTCGCTGGTAGCGCATCAAGTGGCGCCAATATTACCGCTATGGGTACAGCCAGTTTTGGAAACGACCAAGCCTCTCTTAATTTGGTCGGTTCCGATTACGCTGCCAATTATGACGGTTTGCAGCTTTACTATTACGGCCCTAACTCAATAGGTACGACTATGGGTTTGACCAATATAAATTCCGGGCAGATCGCCTTTAATGGAGCCAATAATGCGCTGATTTACACCAGCACTACATCGCCGCTGGTCTTTGGTACGAATTTTAGCGAGCGTATGAGGATTACCGGCGACGGTAATATTGGCATCGGGACCACTACTCCGGCTACGGAATTGGAAGTTAAACATAAAGGAACTGGTAATGGAGGGCTGAGGATTTCGTCTGACCAGAACGCCGGCTATTTGCAGCTTGGCGGCGACTTGCCTTACATAGAAACAGCGCCAGGCTACACTTTGTTCTTTAACTGGGCAAATAGCGGCAATCCCATAAACTTTAAAGGCAATGCCATGTACATTGCTGCTAATAACAACATTGGTATTGGTACCACTACGCCGGGATACAAATTAGATGTCCAGGGCGGGTATGTGAACGCTTCTTCCGGGCTGTGTATTAACGGCGATTGTAAGACTTCCTGGGCAAGCGTCGGCAGCGGTTTGCCTTCCGGTAGCACAGGCCAGACTTTGTATTATAACGGCTCGAGCTGGGCCGCGACTTCCAACTTGTATAACAACGGGACGAATGTCGGTATTGGTACGACGAATCCGAGTTATAAATTGGATGTTGCTGGCAGTATTAACTCTTCTAATTCAATCACTGCGGCTGGCGTTGCTATGGGTAATAACGTTGGGTTGTGGTTTAGCGGCAGCACAAATTACGCAGGGATTTATGATTATCAGCCGTCCAGTGCCCATGGTCTTGGGTTCACTACCATGGGAACCGGCAGAATGTTTATTGACAACAACGGCAATGTTGGGATTGGGACGACGGGACCGGGGTATCCGCTGCAAGTAGTAGCCCCTTCTGGTGGTACTGGTGTAAGAGTTGCTGATTTCTCTAGTAACGGATCAGTCTCGTCTTACATTACGGTTTCTGATACTGGCACCGGCACTCCGGTTGGAGCTTTCGCCGCATATCCAGGGGCTATGCCTTCAATTAGGATTGAATCGCTCACAAATCATCGCTTTGATATAGGAACAAACGACACTATTAGAATGTCCGTTGATACGAGCGGCAACGTCGGAATTGGCACATCCAATCCTCAGCAGAAATTGGATGTTAGCGGGGCAATTGCCCTTAATGGCCAGGCTTTTGGATCCAATTCATCCGGATATAATTATCTGTGGAGTGATACAACCGGGTTAAATATTACAAATAAAGCTGGTAATACAAATTTGGTTACAATATTAAATTCCGGCAACGTCGGAATTGGGACAACGAATCCAGGCTATCTGCTAGACGTAAACGGAAGCGTCCACGCGAGCACCACACTGACCTCAGGGGCTTTGGGGACATACGGAGCGATTAATTTGTTAAGTGCAGCAACAGGGAACCAAAGGTTCCGGGTTGATCAAAACAATGATTATGGCCAATTGCGCCTTTATGATTCATCTAACAACACAATCATTAGTTTAGGGGGCAATAATAATAATTATATAAATAGCGGCAACGTCGGGATTGGGACTACGAATCCCAGCGCGGTTTTGGATATTGTTGGCAATATAAATTTGTCCGGAACTTCCAATCGTGTCGTTAGAGCGTCTGATACTACAGGAGCCAGGGATTTAACATTAAGAGGCTCTCCTGGTGTCGGGACAGGTTTAGATTTGGCTGGTTCGGCTATCTTGCAAGGCGGCAATACAAACAGTGCTATTGTTACCGCAGGCGGCGGTTATGGCGGGACCGGTAATGGCGGCAACCTGACTTTGTATGCCGGCGGGACCGGTGGTACTAACGGCACTCCGGGATACGTGGAAATAAAAGGCGGCGCCAGCGGCCAAAATAACCCTGCAGGGGATGTCTTAATAACCGGCGGTTACGGCTCTTGGGGCGGCACTGCCCATGGCGGAAACGTTTATATTGATGGCGGCGGCGATGGCGGTAAGGGTCCCGGCAATATTTTCTTAGGCAGTTCCAGGGGAAATGTCGGCATTGGGACTACGACCCCCGCTATTGTTTCCGTTGCAGGGAGAAAGTATCTTACCATACAGGGATCTACTGATTCGGGCGTGCTGGAGTTAGCAACTGGCGGAGGGAGCGCAAACGGTACACAGGTTGGGCAGATACAGTTTACGAATGTCGCATCTACGACTCCATACAGAACTGCCGGAATTGTCTCGACCATTGATGGCAGTTCCGCAAGTCCCGGCGGCGCTTTGCAATTCTTTACGACCGTTGATAATGGCGGTGCCTCCCAGTATCTGGAAAAGATGAGAATTTCAAATAACGGCAACATTGGCATTGGGACCGCGAACCCTTCAGTCCAGCTTGATGTTGGTGGGTGGAGCGGAAAGCCTTCGGATCTCTATTCTGGCTTTACAGGGAATGTTGCAGGTGAGTTGTATGTTGGTATTACAGGCAGTGGTACCGGCAGAACTTGGCTCACCTCCAATGCGAACCAAGGCTTGCTGACCTGGAATAGTTACTGGAACGGCTCTGTATCAAAGGCTATGGATACAACCAAGCCTTCTTACTCGGTGCAATTGAATGGCGGAGGCGGTTATCCTGATACGTTCCAGATACTTAGAGCCACAACAACATCAGGCTCTCAGGCATTCGTTCCGTTAATGACCATTAGCGGGAGTGGTAATGCCGGTTTTGGAACGGCAAATCCTGGAATTCAGCCTTTGTTAGGGTATGGCAGGACATACTTAACGGTCAAAGGTGCGTCCGATATGGGAGTTTTGGAACTGGCTCAAGGTGCTGCCGATGCCGACCAGGTAGGCGTTGGTATGATCCAATTCACTGATATTAACTCAACTAATTCTGATAAAAGAGCTGCGTTGATAGTAGGCTCACTTCAAGGCGGTACTGCGACAAACAGGGGTGGGCAAATTAAATTCTACACAAAAGCAGATAATGGAGTTTTGTCACAACAAGTTACAATCAACAATACTGGTAATGTTGGGATTGGGACGACGACTCCAGCTTTCAAGCTTGATACATATTATAACCAGTCTGGTGCTGGGGCAATTCACGTAAAAAATGCCTACTCAACTGGTTATACTGATGCAAGTTTCCGAGCGGAAAATGATTTAGGATATATGGCGCTTTTTGGTAAAGAAGCTTCTGGCGCTACGGCATACAAAATATTGGCCGGAAATGATGCTTATGTATACAACCAAACTGCCGGCAATTTGGATATTTTTAATGATGCGGCTTCGGGTAAAATACTTTTTGCTGCGGGCGGATCTTCTACTGCGCATATGACAGTGGATTCAACCGGCAACGTCGGCATTGGGACGACGAACCCTGGTGGAATGTTAGATGTAAACAATGGCGCTATTTTACACAATGCTTCTACGCTGACTACTTCCATTGATAACTTGCAACTAGGAGCAATGAGCTTTGATACTAACGCCGGACAGGTTTCCTGGGCTGATATGCCGGTAACATCTTCCGCTTCTACCGGAACCATGGAATCTTACACTGCACAAGTCGGCGGTACGAACATCTTAACTGTTTACGCCGAATCCAACGGATCGGGCGGCATCCAAAATCCGCGCGTGGGTATTGGCCTGACCAATCCTTCTTATCAATTACAGCTTTCTACCGACTCTGCGGCTAAACCGACATCTAACACTTGGACAATCGCTTCCGATGCCAGATTAAAGACAGATATCACTCCGTTCGGCGATGGTTTGTCCGTCCTGACCCAGATTAATCCGGTAAATTACGTGCTCAACGGCAAGGGTAATATGCCCTTGGGCGCCAAAGGCATTGGTGTTATTGCGCAAGACGTTAAGGATATAATCCCGTATACTATTTCCACCTTTAAGGCCAAATTGAATCCGACAGATGCCCAGGAAACGGAATTGTACAGCTTTAATTCTTCGGCGTTGACTTTTGTGACCATTAACGCCATTAAGGAATTAAATGCTTCAACGACGCAATTAAGCGGGTTGATAAATAATATTAATGCCACGTTAACTCCGCTGACTGCCCTGGGTCCTTTGACTGGCAAGGTTGCTTCTCTAAACAGCATCAGCCAGGCTTTGAGCGTGGATAATGGCAATGTCGGCATTGGTTCTTTAACTGATGAATCCGCTGCCCGTTACCGCGATCTTGACGGCCAGCTTGCCGCAGGCGACGTGGTCAGCTTGGTTTCCACTACTACCGTGGTCAGTTTTGGCCCAGGGATAACAGGGCCGGACAAAGTTACCGGGGTAATTAAGGCTGTAGGGGCGGATAGTATCCGCCCACAGGACGGGAAGATAATATCTTCCCCTATACAGCCCACTACCCCTATCTTAGGCGTGGTCTCCACCAAACCCGGCTTGATGCTTAATAACAATTTGCCGTCATCAGCGCCTGTGACTACTTCTGGCAGCGCCCCGGTCAAGGTCTCCTTGGAAAATGGAAACATTAAGAGCGGCGATTATTTGTCCGTTTCAAAACTTTATCCAGGATACGTGGCCAAGGCTGTTTATTCCGGTTATGTTTTGGGGCAGGCCATGCAGGATACGGACGCATCTTTGTCCGCCACCTCGACTTCCATTATAACCGCGTTTATCAGGCCGGGCTTCCAGAACGTCAATAATACTTTTGTCCTGGGAAATGACGGCGGGCAAATTTCCGGCAATGTCGGCGTGGGCGTCCCGACTTCTACTTTAGACACTTCGTTTATCATAAACCAAAAAGGCAGCGGCAACATTTTGCAGTTGCAACAGAATGATCAGGACAGATTATTGATTGCCAATGATGGGTCGGTGAATATACTAGCCAATGTTTCCTGCAATGTAGGGGCGGATACTATCCGCCCGACCGATGGCGGGAAGATAATATCTTCCCCTACAGGCTGTCCCGTCCTTTCCGTCAACAACGGCACCACCACTCTTTTTGCCATCAATTCCGTCGGCGACGTAACCACCACAGGGCATATTAAAGTCGGCAAAGACACTGCCGGAGTTGCCATTGTCAAAGCGGGTAGCACGACCGTGGCCGTGAATTTTGAAACTCCGTACGATACGGCTCCGGTGATTGTGGCTGCGCCTTATAATTTTGCCCAGTTCCGCGTAACCGGCAGAACAGCTACAGGCTTTATTATTGAACTTAAAGAAGCCGCAGCGCAAGATGTAAATTTCGGCTGGTTTGCTTTGGAGCAGCCGGAAGCGGCTGCCGAGTCCTCAGCTATGCTGCCAGTGCAATCGGCTCCTTCCGTAGCCGCTCCTGCTGCGACCGGCACGCCAGTGGCCGCACCAGCTCCTGACACATCGGCAGCTCCTCCGCAAGATACGGCATCGACTACACCGGCGGTGTAAGAATTAACCTAATTATTCTAATTAACCTAATTGACCCCGTGTTAGGCACGGGGCAGGCTCTAAATAAATCCCAATGAATAAAGTTCCAAAATACGATCTTGAGGAGAGAACTGCAAAGTTTGGTGAAGATGTTATTAAGTTTTGCAAAAGCATGCCGCGAAATGAATTAACGAGAAGAATTATCGATCAGCTTGTTGGTTGTGGTGCTTCTGTTGGTGCTAATTATTGTGAAGCTGATGACGCTGAGAGTGGAAAAGACTTTTTTCATAAAATTGGGTTATGCAAAAAAGAATCAAGAGAGGCGAAACATTTTTTTAGAATGGCTGCTGTTGCTGTACCCGATTCAGCTTGTGAAGCTAGAAAACTTTGGGTGGAGGCAAAAGAATTGAATTTGATATTCAATAAGATTTATCAAAAGTCAAAGAACAAGAATAATTAATTAGATATTAGAGCTTATTTAGGAATAATCAGACTAATTAGGTAAATTAGAATAATTTTTTTACTGCATGAAAAGGCTTTCTATATTATTTTTAATAATTATTTTTTTATCGACGCTATTCGTTAAGCCGCGGCAGGCAAGCGCGGCGGTTTTAAGCAAAGCGCCGAATAATTTGGGGCTCGCAGGCTACTGGAAATTCGACGGTAATTATACCGGCATTCCTGACAGCAGCGGCAACGGCAATACCGGGACTTTAAACGGGTCGCCGGGTTTTGTCAGCGGCAGGTATGGCAATGCCAGGAATTTCAGCGGAAGCAGCGATTATATGGCCATAACCTCAATCAGCATCCCTGCCGATTGGACTATAATGACCTGGTTTTATTACCCGCTGACAAACACAGGAAGCTGGAGAACGCTGGCAAGAGGAGCGTCCGCTGACCATCAGGTAATCGTGGATGTCAATTTGTATTTGGGAACTTTTGATAACGGGGGAACCGGCTTCCATAGCAGCGGTTATAACATGGGTAGCCTTTCCACCGGCTGGCACTTTTTGGCTGCGGCAGGCAGCGGCTCCAGTACGGCATTCTATATAGACGGAGCCAGTGTCGGATCGGCAAATTTCAAGTCATCATCTCAAATCAGCTATATCGGCAACTACCAGGGGGGCGGCCAGCAATTCGGCATCATTGACGAGTTAAGGATTTATACCCGCAGCTTGACGTCAACAGAAATCTCCAACGTGTATAAATCCGGTTTTGTTAAAATGTCTTCCTCGCAAAACAGCAGGATGACCAGCGGGCTTTTGGGGTTGTGGTCGTTTGACGGTGCGGATGTTTCCGGCACCACGGTTTATGACAGGAGCGGCAATGGCCGGAATGGGACGGTGTATAGTGCCTCATATGGTCCGGGCAAATATGGGCAAGGGTTTAATGATCCCGGTACCGGCTATGTAGAAACCACCGGAATTGATACTATTGGTATTATCAATGCCAGCTTTACCGCTTGTGCGTGGATTAACGGCGCTTCATATAACGCCGGCGGCGATAATAACGTATTTGGGGTGGACCAAACAGGTACTAATTTGGGCCTGCATTTGACCATAAGAGGCAAGGTTCCTTATTTTGGTTTTTATGCCAACGACACCGGAGGAGTTACAACTTTGGTGGAAGGGCGGTGGTATAATATCTGCTGGCGTTATAATATTTCCAATGGCGAGCAGGCTATTTATGTAAATGGCAATCTGGATAATTCTTCGACTGGCCATGCGGCGCTTCAGGGCTGGGCTAGTTTGAAAATCGGCAGGCAGTTTGGCGGCAGTTATTTTAACGGCACCATAGACGATGCAAGAATCTATAATTATCCTCTCTCAGCCGCGGAAATACAAAAACTTTACAGTTTAGGGGCAGTTAAAATGAACTCGACGCAAAATTCCAAGCTGACCTCTGGTTTGGTCGGTTATTGGCCGTTTAACGGGCCTGACATTTCCGGCACCACGGCTTATGACAGAAGCGGACAAAACAATAACGGCACTTTGTATAACAACCCGTCCGGAGCCATTGGTAAAGTCGGACAAGCGATTAATTTTAACGGTTCAAACCAGTACGTATCTGCTCCCTTTAACGGTTTTTCTTCGGGCATGACTGATGTTACAATTTCATTTTGGGCCTATCCCAGGTCTTCGGGAACAAATAATGCGTTGTTTTCAGAAAGTACCGACGATACCAGCAACCGCCTGCTTATCCATTTTCCTTGGTCAGATAATAATATCTACTGGGATTTTGGGAATATAAGCGCAGGAGGCAGGCTTTCGGTGGGGTTTAATCCAACATGGTTTAACCAGTGGGGGTTTTATACCTTTACCGCGCAAAACGGTGTTGGGATGAAGGTTTATAGAAACGGATCGCTCCTGGCTTCGTCGGGAAGTTCTTCTGCCTTTAGTCCGGCGGGCAGGAGTTTGTATTTAGCAAATCTCCAGACAACCGGGGTTTATTGGAACGGGATTTTGGATGAGGTGCGAATATATAACCGCGCTTTGTCCTCCTCGGAGATCAGCCAGTTATACATGATGGGGAAATAAAATCATAACTGATTAAGCCCAAGGCTAACCTTGGGCTTAATTTTTATGGTATAATATAGTAAGAATAAAAGACTCAAAACAGGCAACAAAAATACATCAATGAGAAGCTTTAGGGATAAATTTTCCATCATCCTGATTATCTTCCTGTCGTTTTATAATCTGGCCTTAGCTACCGATTACTCCGGCAGTAATTTTATCGTGCGCGACCCCATAATGGGCGATTTTGGCAGCCGCGCTACCTCGACCAATTTTGAACAGTTCAACGCGGGCGGGCAGACCGTGACCGGACAGTCTTCCAGCACGAATTTTATTTTAAAGCAGGGCTTTTTGTATTACGACGACTTTGCGCCCAAGTCGCAGAACTGGCGTTGGTACTTGGATTTTCCCAACGAAACCCCAAACGCTTCAGCGGCAAACGAAAACACGGCGCCGAGCAATATCTCCAAAAACACCACACTCAAGCTGCGCCTGACCATAAAAGAAACTTCCAACACCGGCTACCTCAACATGAAATATAAATTGCAGTATTCCACCACTTCCAATTTTGTCCAGGCTTATGATTTGGCAGAGCAGGTTTCGTGCTCCAAAACTTCAATTTGGTGCTATGCGGACGGCGGGGGAGCTGATAACGCGCTTATCACCACCAAATTGTTAAGCGATTCCGATCCGTGCGCGTCCTCTTTGGGAAACGGCTGCGGCACGCATAACGAATCCGGCATCTCGGCATCGGCATACAACCATAAAATGGACGCTGCCGCGGAATTTGAATTTACAATCAAGGCTTCGGGCGCCACCATGGATACCACGTATTTTTTTAGGGGCTTCGATACTATCCACAACCAGCCGGTACCGATTAACGTCGGCGAAAGTTACCCAAGCCTGGTTATTGCCGGCGCGCAACTTAACTTTACGGTCAACGGGATTTCTTCCGGACAGTTAACCGGCGGCGTGGTGACCGATGTCTCAACCACTCCGACCTCAGTGGATTTTGGCCACTTGCCTTTTGGTACGTCGGTTAAGGCCGCGCAGAATTTGAACGTGACCACTAATGCCACGGAAGGTTTTGAAATTTTCGTCCTGCAAAGACAAGGCCTGGTCGGGCCGGCAGCCATTGCTTCGGTCGATGGTACGAACGAATCGCCTTTGCCTTGGGCTATTCCAAACGGTGCGACTGGCGCATACGGATATCATACTGACGATCCGATTTTGGCCGGGGGCAGCACACGTTTTTCGCTGGATGACACTTATGCCAAATTCGAAAGCGCGGCCAAAGAAGTATCTTACAGTTCAGGTCCGGTCACCAGCGACAATACGGACATAGTTTACCGCGTCCAGGTCACCAACCAGCAGCTGCCCGGCGATTACAGCGGCTCGATAATGTATATAATTGTACCGACATTTTAAATGACAAAAATTAAAAAAATGACAAAAATGACAAAAATGAAGAATCCGGCGTTTTGCAGGTATTTTTGTTCAATTTTGTCATTTTCGTCGTTTTTGCTCATTTCGTTTCTTTTTCTGTTTCCCTTTGTATCCCGCGCAGCATCTATTACAGTAACGCCTGCGGTAGTAGACACTAAGGGTTTGCCGCGCGACATAATAAAACAGTCGCTGCAAATTTTAAACCCGAGCAACCAAAAGCAGGAGATTTATATTTTCGTCAACAATGTTTCTACCCAAGAAGGCAGGCAGGATTTCACGGATCCGGCCAAAGCAGATTATTCCTCATCGCTTGCCAACTGGCTGGATATTACGCGCGGCGTGATTGATTTAATGCCGGGACAGAGCGTGAATATTGACTACAAAATTTCCATCAATTTAACCGCCAAGCCGGGGATGTATCATGCGATAATTTCTTTTGCCACAGGCAGTACCAGGGAAGACGCACAAAACAATTTGGCTGGCGGAGCATCGGTTATGGTTAACGCCGAAGTTTTGGAAGATGCCAGGATAGAAGCGCAGCTGAAAGGCTTTTCCGCAAGCAAGGATTATTTTACATCCATGCCGGTGAGGTTCCGCTATAATATAGAGAACATAGGAAACAGGGGCGTAGAGCCCACCGGAGAGATAATTGTCTATAACCGTCGTGGGCAGGAGATAGACTCCATAACCTTGAGTTCGGCTGGTCAGGTAATATTGCCTGGCCAAGCGGCAAATTTTGAGGCACAATGGCAAAAACCAAGGCTTTTGGGTAAATATAAGGCGGTTTTGGCCTTAAAATACGGCACTAACCAGGCAAGCGGCCTTAACGACACAGTTTACTTTTGGGTTTTGCCTTGGCCTGCTGTTTTGTTGGTTTTTTTAATTTTGATAGCTTTACTGGCCTTGTCAGTGTTCTTAAGGAGGCTGGCCCACCAAAGCCGGCTTGAAGAACTAGCGGAATTCAGTAAGAAAGCGGCCAGTAGCAGCCAGGTAAAAATAATCGTGGGCCAGCCGCCGCAACAAGTGCAGCCCCGCCCGAAAAGAATAGTTTAATTAAAATCCCCAGAAGTCCCCAGAAGACTCCCATCTGGATCCAGATGGGAGTCTTCTGGGAAACGAAATAATCATCAAATTCTTAAAAATCATGAGTATCAAAAAACAATTTCCGGTTTACATAATTTCAATAATTATTTTGCTGTTTGCCCCGTTTGCAACGACAGCTGCGGACAGTAAAATGTCTTTAACCGTTATCCCGCCGTTTTTCCAGCTGGCCTTAGATCCGGGCGAAACTTTTAAAAGCAGCGTCAAGGTTGCCAATACCAATAATTACGATTTGAATATTTATACTTCGCTGATGAACTTTAAGGCCGAGGGTGATGAAGGACGGGGCAAGCTTACGCCGATTGTCGGCTCCGGCGCCGAAGTAATTCCTAACACCTTGGCGCAATGGATAAAAATTTCCGAAGGGCCGTTTGCTTCACCTAAAGAAAACAGCATTGAAATTCCGTTTACCGTAACAATCCCTAAAGACGCGCCGCCGGGCGGGCACTATGCAGCTATTTTAATCGGCACAAAACCAATGGGCCAAAAAATGGAAGGGCCGACCATTGAAGTGGCCAGCTATATTTCCACATTGCTGTTTATCCGGGTCAGCGGGCAGGTGGTTGAGCAAGGCGGCATTAGGGAATTTACCGCGGAAAAATCTTTTTACCAAAAGCCGGAAATCAATTTCACTTTGCGTTTCGAAAACCGCGGCAATGTCCATTTGCAGCCGCAAGGGGAAATTGTCATTAGCAACATGTGGGGGAAAGAGAGAGGGAAAATAAAAGTAAACCAGGACACCGAGTTTGGCTATGTCCTTCCGGACACTGTAAGAAAATTCAGTTTCAACTGGAAAGGGGAGGATAGTATTTTGGAAGCAGGCAGGTATAAAGCCGTGGCTACTTTGGCTTTTGGCAGTGACGCGCGGCAGAATGTGAGCGCGGCAACTTATTTTTGGGTAATCCCGGTAAAGCCAGTCCTGGCGATTTTAGGCGGGATAATTTTATTTCTTTGGCTGCTTTTGTGGTCTATAAAAGCATATATCAGGAAAGCCTTGGGCGCTTATAAGAATACGGTTGAAGGTGCGGCGGCTGTGAACCAGGCAGTCCCGGCCCGGGCATCTGCTAAAACAAAAATTAAAAGATCTATGCGCGAGCGCGGATTGCTTTCTTTAGTTCTTGTAATTTTGATTGTTGGAGTTGTGGCTTTGGCATTTTACTTTACCCAAGTTTTAAAATCCGAACGGGATTATGAAATGACTATTCGAAGAAATGACGGAACGACAAAATCAGTGACAAAAGAAAATAACCAGACCCAAGATTCCTCAGTGCAAGACAGTTCAGGGCTTAAGGTTGTTCCTGCAAACGAATCTTCGGGATTTGATATCAAAAAGTAGTTAATATAAATGTGGATAAGTATCTCGCGGGTTTAACCAAAAAATGCTTAATTAAAGGGAAAAAACAAAAAACCAAAAATTCGCGTTTTTTGTCAGCACATTTTAAAATATGTTATAATGTATTTGATAAGTTTGGCCTAATAAAATAAAAGAGCCAAAGTTTGCCTTACAAGAAAAGAAAATTAAAAACAGTTATAAATTAAAACACCAAAATAGCAGCAAACTATGAGACGAATAAAATTTCTCGGTATCCATTTCATGCATAGGTCTTCAATTGTTCTTTTTCTATTGGTTGTAACTATTCTTTGCTGGACACTCGGTCCTTTAGGGTGGTTTGGTATTGTCAGGGCCGCCAGCTTAACCAATGTTTCTGACACTCTTTCCACTTCCGCGCCCAGCAGCGCCGCTGTCCATACAATTTCATTTAAAACACCAACTGGCATTGCGGCAGGACAAACCATTACCATAACTTTCGATAACAATTTTGGCAGTGTTGCCACGATTGTTGCTGCGGATGTGACATGGTCGGGCAAAACTTTGGCCGCGACTTGCAGCGGTACGACTTGGGGATTGGCTTCAGCTGGCCAGGTTGTAACTCTAACTTCTTGCACCGATACGGTTGCCGCTAATGCCACCATAACTTTAACCATTGGCAATTCCCACAAAATAACTAATCCGGCTGCCACTGGTTCTTATAAAATTACTATTGCCGGCACCATGGTTGACAGCGGCACTGCAATGGTGGCAATTGTCAACCAGGTCACAATGACAGCGTCGGTGGATACATCTTTTACTTTTACAGTTTCGGGTGTGGCTTCGGGCCAGGCTAATGCCAACGGCGATGCCAACAACGGCGGAAACACCAACGTTACAACGACATCAACAACTATTCCTTGGGGCACGTTAGTCGCAGGCACTGCCAAAACCGCCAGGCAGGATTTAACAGTTGCCACTAACGCTACTAACGGCTTTGCCGTGACCTTGCAGCAAAACCAGGATATGACCAGCAGCACCGGGTCTTCCATCCACGCTTTTAAAGACGGCGCTTATACCGCAGCGCCGACAGCCTGGACAGCACCGGCCAATACTTTAGGCAACCCTTCCACTTACGGACATTATGGCATTACCAGCGAAGACTCGGATTTAAACAGCGATGAATTCGGTACTGCTTTGTACGCCGGCAACATCAATACCCCGAGGACCATCTTTTCCAACAGCGGGCCGGCCGATGGAACCTCTGCCAATATCGGCGCGACAAAGATTGGGTTTAAAATCCAAATTTCCGCCTTGCAGCAAGCCGGTAATGATTACACCAACACTTTAACTTACATCGCCACCCCGACATTCTAAAGAATCAAAACAAAAAAAACTCTTCGCTCGAGCGAAGAGTTTTTTTGATGTCATTGCGAGTGCAGCCGACCTGTCCTCCGACTTGTCCGACGTAGCTTTAGCGAAGTCGGAAGCCTTGGCGAAGGGGGAAGCAATCTATATTAAAGATCCTTCACCCTCAGATGCATTCGGGTTCAGGATGACGCCTAAAGGAGTCAGATTGCCGCGTAGCCCTTTAGGCTCCTTGCAATGACAAAAGCAGTATTGGCTTGATATAAATTGGATTAATGTAGTTTTTATGTTAAAATTAAGATGAATTTCCGGAGGCAGATTGTATAACGGCTTTAATCTGAATGGAAAATAAATCCCATAAATTATCATTTTTATTTGCCGCAGTTGTACTGTCGGTTGTTTTTGCTAACCCTTTTAAAGCCAGCGCGCAAACAGAATCTTTCCAGCAAAACGGAGTAAGGATAAGGCCGGCTCTTATCCAGGAAAAAGTCGATCCCGGGCAAAACTATAATTCCTATATTAAGGTTACAAACTTAAGTCTTAACGACCAGATTTATTATTTAAGCACCGACAATATTACCGGGCTCTCTTCTGAAGGGCAGCCGGTTTTTGCCAAGCTGACCGGCCAGGCCATTGAAGGCGGGATGGATAGCTGGATAAAATTGCCCGACGGGCCTATTACAGTTAAATCCGGAGAAACTTTGGATGTTCCTTTTGCTTTAAATATTCCAACCAACGCGTCTCCCGGCGGACACTTTGGCGCGATCTTTGTCAGCACCAAGCCTGATACGCCAAAGGAAACCGGAACAGCTGTGGGCTTTGTCGTCGGCACGCTTTTGAACTTAAGGATATCGGGCGATATTGTAGAAGACACGCAGATAAGGGAATTTCGGATAGACAAAACCATCTATAATAATCCAAACGCCAATTTTTATGTGCGAGTGGAAAACTTGGGCAATACTTTGTCGCGTCCTGTAGGTTTTGTAGAAATCACTGATATGTTCGGAAAAAAAATCGGCACAGTGCCTATAAATAACCAAGGCAACGGGATTTTTCCGAAACAGATTAGGGAGTTTGCCGGGTATTGGCAAGGAGAAGGATTTAAATTTGGCAGGTTCACTGCTACCTTAAGCTTGGTTTACGGGGATGAAGGTAAAAAAACCATAACCAGCGTGCAGACATTCTGGGTATTGCCAATAAAACCAATCGCGACTTTCTTTGGGATAATCTTAGGGATTATAATCCTGGCCATAGCCTTAATTAGGATGTATATTAAAAGAAAGCTGAACGAAGCATTGGTTGTTAATAGCAAAGGGGCAGTATACCAGCCGGTTGCCGCAGCTCCGGCGCTTAAGTCGTCCAGTTTCTCGCGCTTGGCAGCCATTTCCAGCTTAATGATCGGCATAATAGTTTTGCTGTTACTGCTGTTGTTTATATTCTTTGCATAGCATAATCCGAATTTACCCTGTTAAATGCTGCGAAGCAGCATTCCGACATGTCGGAATATTTAACAGGGTTAACCCGAATAATATCCAAATGACCCAAAAAGGGAATCATTTGGGGCATTCGGATGCTAATTCGGGGCATTAGGATTACAAAATGTTAAACAAACCAAAACCCATATCAACTTACACAAAATTTTTAGTCTTTCTTTTTTTTGCGTCGAGCGTATTATCTTTTTTCCAAAGCAGGACGGTTTACAAGCTGCCTAAGGAAGGGCAGGTGGCCGGAGCGGTGACTGTATCCGCCTCTGTGCCGGAAAATCCTTATAGCAGCGCCGCCCAGCAGATAGTAAACAAGCAAAAAGAGCTGGATGAAAAAGAAAAATTACTGGCAACCAAAGAGCAGCAGCTAAACCAAGACCGCGAAAAAGAAACCAGGCGCATGATTTATTTGTATATCATTGCCGGAAGTATTTTTTTCCTGCTGCTGATGAATTATTACCTTGATTACCGCCGGAGCAAAAGACAAGGCCCTCCTTCCAATTTAAACCCTTCTTTAAAAGCAAGTTAATTAATATAAATTGGGAAACCAAAAACCAATAAAAATTCAATTGAAAAAAACTGGCATATTATCACTGCCTGTTTTGGGTTTGGCAGTTTTGGTTATTTTTACGTTTCTTACGGGAGATAAAACTGCCGCGTCTTCTTTAACCATGGTCAGCGATACGATTTCCGCGTCTGCGCCTTCTGTCCCGGCCAACCATACCATAAATTTCACAACCGCAACTGATATTCCGGCTCTGGGTAAAATTGAAATATCTTTCGATGCCGGACAGTTTAGCGTACCTGCCGCTTTAAATTATCAGGATGTCGATGTGCTTATAAACAGTGTCCAAAAGAATTTGTCGCAAGCGCCTGCAGCGGACCAGGATTTATCGGTTAATGCCATTTCCGGCAATAACGGAAAAATTGTTTTGACAACCAGTAATCTAATCGCGTCGGGCAGTGAAATCTCTGTCATAATCGGCGGTAACGCTTCATACCAATCCGTTGGGTCAAACGCAATTTCCAATCCGGCTGGCTTGGGATCTTATAAAATTTACATTAAAACTTATGGCGCGGCAGATGCACTTGTAGACCAGGCTAATGCAATGATAGCGGTAATAGCGCCGGTTGGCATGAATGCGGAAACTTTTCGGGCAGCTCCGGTTTGTGGTGACGGTGTTTGCGGAACGGGTGAAGATTGCCATGTTTGCCAAAGTGATTGCGGCACCTGCCCGATTCCGCCAGGCGGCAACGTGATTATCCCGCAAGCTGTTCCAGGTCCGACTGTTTTTTACCAGTATCAGGACGTTAGTTCGTATAAACTGGTTTTGCCCGACAACTATTGGACTTCGCCTGCGCAGTTTACCGTCACTCCGGTTTCGCGCGATATTACGGCTTCGGTTTTTCCAATTCCTTCCGGTATGAGTATTGTAGGCGACCATTCATATTTAGTCATCGGGCAGGACAAAAATGGTTTCTATTTTAATAATTTGCTCAAGACCTCTGTTGTCACTTTGCATTACACGGACGCGCAAATAAAAAATTTCAAGGAAGATTCTATTAAAGCGTATTACTTTAAAAATCCTTCCGAAGGATGGAAAGAGGTTCTGGACCAGGTAAGGAATATTTCAGATAAAACAGTTTCCGGCACCACGCAATCTTTAGGGATATATGTTTTGGCCGGAATTCTAAAAGAAGGGGAGGCTACAATTCCCAAATTTCCGATAAAGCCAAAACCAAAACCCGGGCAGCCAGGAGCAGCCTGTCAGATTGCGGATTTTAACTGCGACGGCAAAGTGGATTTGGTCGACTTGAGCATTTTAATGTATAACTGGGGCGTGCCGAAAAATAAAGCCACGGACATGAGCCGCGACGGCAAAGTGGATTTGATTGATTTGAACATATTGTATTACCATTGGACAGGATAAAGAGAAATGACAAAAATTAAATAAATGACAAAATTGACATAAATAATCTGCAGTTATCATTTTTGTCATTTCCGTCGTTTTTGTCATTTTTGTCAATAATAATATGTTTTCCAAAAAAACTTTTCTGACAATCTTATCTTGTTTGATTTTCATCAGCCTGCCAACATTGGCTCGGGCTTCGCTTTTTAGGTTTGTGTTGCCGGAGAGAAAGCTTTACGCAGGCGATACGTTTTTAATCAGAATCGTGGCCGATGCCGGAGAGAAAGCTTTTAACGTAACCAGGGCGGATGTAAATATTCCGCAAGGGATTTTGGAAGTAAAAGGCGTTTACAAGTCAGATTCCGTTTTGCGCTACTGGCCAGACGAACCTTCTTATTCCAAAGAGCTTAACATGGCTTCGTTTGCCGGAGGCTTGCCGACACCGGGTTTTGCCGGCAAAGACGGGCTTGTAGGTTTAATCAAAGCAAAGGCGGTTAAAGAAGGTGCGGTGCAATTGTCTTTCAGGAAAACTTCCCTGGCTCTGCTTGATGACGGTTTTGGGACAAAAGATGAGTTGGAGTTAAAAGACGCAAATATTTCTATTAATAAAGCGCCCAAAGGGTATGTTCCTTACGATGTGGATTTATTATCTGCCAAAGATAACATTCCTCCGGAAAATTTTACTCCGGTCATTGCCAAGTCGCCGTGGCTTTACGGCGGCAAGTATTTTGCCGTGTTCGAAACGGCAGATTCAGGGTCGGGGATAGACCATTATGAAATTGCGGAACAGAAAATTAGCGGCAGTATCACGAATAATGAATCAAAATTGGAATGGAGAAAAGCAAAGAGCCCGGCTGTCTTAATAAATCAGTCGGGAAGAGTTAAGGTGTATGTTAAAGCTTTTGACAAAGCCGGGAATTTGACAATAGGGACTACTGAGGAGAATTTGGGTATCCCGCAAACCTGGTGGATAATTCTGGCGGTGCTTATTGTTCTTTTGTCGATCTTCGTCTATTGGGCGTGTCGCAGATATAGGAAGCATAAGAATTTAGAATCTAGAATACAGAATCAAGGACTTGGTAATTAATCCTATTAGTCTTATTTTATCTTATAAGTCCTATATGTCTAAATACGACATATAGGACTTTCTTGTTGATAGATTATTCCCGGAAAACGAGCGATCGCTCGTTTTCCGGGAATTGATTATCTGATAAAATCAGGCAAACGAATGGCTCAACCGCACGGTTGAGCCATTCAATTCTGTGGAAAAGTGGGGTTGAGGATGTCTCTTAAAGCAGCTATAATTATTGGTGAACGAACGTATACTTTTGAAAAACATCTGACATTTAACATTTAACCTTTGACAGAAAACAGGCACATGTCACATGTCAAAGGTCATAGGTTTATTATGCAGAACATAGTGATGCATCTCGATATGGACAGTTATTTTGCTTCTGTTGAGCAACAAGACCATCCGGAATACAGAGGCAAGCCTTTGGGCGTGTGCGAACATTTGGGAGGGATTATCATAGCTGCCAGCGTGGAAGCCAAAAAGTGGGGAATAAAAACCGGCACGCCTGTTTGGGAAGCCAAAAAGCTTTATCCCAAAACCATCCTGGTCCATACCAGCCCCGAACGCTACCGCTTTTACGCCAAAAGACTTTTTAAGTTGGTTTCCGATTACACCGACAAGGTAGAAGTTTATAGCATTGATGAAGTATTTCTAGATTTGACCAAGGCGTGTAATATCCGCTTAGTTCGGCGTCATTCTGAGGCCGAAGGCCGAAGAATCTCAATCTCAAAAAAGAGATCCTTCCCCTTCGGCCATTCGACCTTGCTCAGGCCGACCCTGAGTGAAGTCGAAGGGGTCGGATGCACTCAGGGTCAGGATGACGCCGTGATGGTTGATCCCTTTGAAGAAGCGGTTAGTATTGCCGGGGAAATTAAGCGGCGGATGAAAAAGGAGGTTGGCGATTATTTGCGCTGCAGTATTGGTATTGCGGAAAACAGGCTTTTGGCCAAAATCGCTTCGGACATGAAAAAACCAGACGGATTGGTGATTATTAATGACAAAAACGACGGAAATGACATAAGTGACAAAAATATTTTAGAACTCACTAAAGCTGATTTGTATCGAGAACTTAAACTTATCGACGTGCCGGGAATCGGCAGGCGCATGGAAAAACGGCTTAACGAGTTGGGTGTAAAAACTTTGCTGGATTTAAAGAATTATCCCAAAAGCCGGCTTGTTGCTTTGTTTGGCCTGTCTGGGCATCATTTGTACAGTTTAGGCCAGCTTAAAGACAGCAGCCAGCCTTTTTTGCATCACGAGGACAATACTAAATCCATGGGGCACATGTACACCTTGCCTGCGGAGCATCGCGAAGGCAAATATTTTGTTCCTGTGTTGTACAGGCTTTGTGAAATGGTGGCTAAAAGGCTTAGGCAAGCAGGCCTTATGGGCAACGTGATTTTTGTCCATGTCCACGACGGGCAGGACGAATGCTTTGGGCAAAGCAAGAAGTTAAAATACTATTTGTCAGAAGGCAGGGGAATATTCCTTGAGTGCGTGAACATTATGGAATCGAATTCGAAGATTGAAGGTGGTCTTGTCGGGACAAAACTAGTTGGCGTGACTGTGGCAGGATTGGTTCCTTTTGAAAACCAGTTGAGCCTGTTCGGTACGGAAGAAAAGAAAAAGAGGATAGCCGGCGCATTAGACGAGGTGAATGAAAAATACGGGGATTTTACCCTTTGCCGGGCCTTGGTTTTGGAAGCCGTCGATGTAATTAAGGATTCAATCGGGTTTGGGAGAACAAGGGAAATGACAAAAATGAGCAAAAATTAAAAAAATGACAAAATTGGGCTGTAGTTATAATTTTTGTCATTTATGTCATTTTTGTCGTTTTTGTCATTAAAATTATTTTGTGTTATAATGAATGTGCAAAAATATTGGTATTTTAAATTAACAATTAGACACAAAAACTAATATGCCTGACCACGAAGAATATAAAAAAATGCTTACAGATTTAATCCAAAAGCAGATGGTGGTACTCGGTCCGAACATTGCTTTGGACAAGGCTAGGAAAATTCCCGGACTGCAGCTTCAGGACGACGGAACTGTTATTGATATCACTGGCGATGCCCAGATGGTCTTAAAAGGGGTTGCTAACGAATACATGACCCTTTCCGGACAAATTGCCCAAATGACCTTAAATACTTTGCTGGAAAAATATCCGACAGTCAAAGGCTTGTAAATATAATCCGAATTACCCGAATCTTATCCAAATGACCCGAAAAGGAAATGGAAAATTTGGGGCATTCGGATGGTAATTCGGGGCATTAGGATTACATTCTAAAACAAAAATGATAATCAACATCCTCTTAGTCATAGACTTCGTCATGCTCGCGGTTGTTATTAGCGGGTATATTTTTGCGTCCATGCGTGAAAGGAAACTGCTGTCCCAGGAAGCGGACCAGTCTTTGGAATTGCAGCAAAAAGTTTACCAGGCGCAGGTTTTAAAGGAAATAAGCGAACGCATAGGTTACTCTTTGGATACCAACAAAATTGTGGATATTATCACCAGTTCTTTGGGGAACCTGCTGGAATACGATACAGTGGCGTATATGGTCATTGAAGACGGCGGCAAGGCTTTGTTCAAATGCCACGTGGAAAATTCGGTCACGCATGATTTCATAGAACAGGTTAAGGAAAAGATGATAATGTCCTACGCGGCAATTTTGGACAAACGCATAGAAGCGCAGTCCACGGATGAAAGCATTACCGGAAATATTCTGGATGATAATTTAAAAGTCCAGGTGGAATCTTTCTTCAACCTGCCGGTGGTCATATCCGGCAAACTGGTAGGAATTATCAATGTAGCTTCTTCGGAAAAGGGGAGGTTTGGGGAAGAACAGGCATCAATTTTATATACCATTACCAACCAGGCGGCAACGGCAGTGTCCAAATTGCAATCGGTTTTGGAAAGCGAAAAAGGCAAGCTGTCGGCGATTATTTATTCCTTGGCAGACGGCGTGATTATGGTGGATACCGACAATCAGCTGCTTGTTTCCAATCCTGTTGTCAGGGAAATTTTAGAAATAAACCAGCAAGCGGCAGGGCAGCAGGCAATAGAAAAACCGCTGACCATGTTTGATATTGTCGATGGGCTTGCCGGCAAGGTTGATATTAGGACAAAAATCGAACAGGCCATGGCAGAAGATAAAGTTATAACAATTCCCGAGGTTTTACTTAAAGATAAAGCTGTGGAATTGGCGGTTTCCCCGGTTAAGGACAATTCCGGGGCGATAATCGGGGCTAGCGTGCTGTTCCATGATATCACTTCGGAAAAATCGTTGGAAAAATTGAGGCAAGAATTTACGGCAATGATGGTGCATGAACTTCGCGCTCCTTTGACCGCGCTTCGCTGGACGTCGGAAGCAATGCTTAAAAGCTTGAATGACCCAGCCCAAAGACTCGAGCCTTTAAAAGTCAAAGAGAATGCGGAAAACATCCATACCGCTTCTGCCAACATGCTGGAACTGGTTAATGACCTTCTTGATGTGGCTAAAATTGAAGCCGGGAAGTTTGAATTGAATATCCAAGAAAACGATTTAGCCGACCTTATAAACGAACAATCAAAGATATTTAAGCCACAAGCCGAACAAAAGCATTTGGCCTTAAACGTTACCGCAAATGGCAAGTTTATGCTAAAATTTGATAAGGTAAGGATAGCCCAGGTTTTGAATAATTTAATCAGCAATGCCATAAAATATACTGACAGCGGACAGGTGGATGTTTCCTTAAAAACCGACGATCCAAGCAAGACAGCAGTAGTATCTATAAAAGATACGGGTCTTGGAGTAGCCAGGGAAGACTTGAACCAGTTGTTTTCCAAGTTCAAGCAGCTTAGGAGTGTGGATAGGGCCAGGAAGGGTACGGGGCTTGGGTTGGTAGTCAGTAAAGGCATTATTGAGACGCATGGCGGCAAAATTTGGGCTGAGAGCGAAGGGGAAAACTTGGGTAGTACGTTCTATTTTAGCTTACCTTTATGAGATACCAAATGTGATACCAATATACGAAAGCATGCTAATGATACAAATAATACGAATATTATCTATAGATGATCTTCTATAAGAATTAGTATTATTAGTACTGTTAGTATATTAGTATCATGTTAATTAATAAAATATTATTAAAAGTAAAAACATATGGCAAAAATTTTGGTTGCGGAAGACGATAAGCTTATATCGGGCTCTTTATGTGAAGCCTTAAAAAACGCGGGATACGAATCCCACGCGGCTTTAGACGGGGAAGAGGCGGTAGCAAAAGCCAAAGAGGTTGCGCCTGACCTTATGCTTTTGGATATAATGATGCCAAAGCTAGACGGTATTTCCGTCCTGTGGGAGCTTAAGGCTAATCCGGCCACGGCAAAAATCCCGGTTATTGTTTTAACCAACATTGGGGACGTGGATACTATCAGCAAGATTGTGGAAGCTGGGGCTGTGGATTATCTCTTAAAGAGCGACCAGTCAGTTGATGACATTTTACGCAAGGTCAAGGAGGTCTTGGAAAGAACTGTTCGACTGGTATAATATAATCCAAATTACCCGAATCTTATCCAAATGACCCGAATAGGGAATAAATCATTTGGGGCATTCGGATAATTATTCGGAGCATTAGGATTACAATATGAAAGTTATACTTCAAGATGGCCCCAGGCACATGCTTCGTTTCGATAAAGGCGAAGAAGTTATAGCGGGCCTGCAGGATTATTTGGCAAAAAGCAATATCAAGGCAGCGCAGTTTTGGGGCATTGGCAGCACCAATTCTTTTGAGCTTGGCTATTTTAATGGAACCTTGAAAGATTACCGAAAAAAACCTTTTTTTGACGAAAGGGAGATTTTGACTTTTACCGGCAATGGAGCAATGTTAGACGGCAAGCCGGTTGTGCACGCGCACGGTTCGTTTTCGGATTTTGATTTCCAATTAGTCGGCGGACATGTTTTTTCATTGAAAGTTTCCGCAACCTGCGAGATATTCTTAATCGCTATGGAAGGGGAGGCGGATAGAAAGAATAATCCTGATTTTAATTTGAATTTATTGACATAATGCGAAAATTACGAAATATTATGCGAATGCCGCGAAAATTGCATCCTTTCGCATAATTCGCATTTTATTTTGCAGTTTCGCATTAATTTTATGTTTTTTGTCATAGCCCATAACATCCGTTCCCTCCATAATGTCGGGTCAATCTTTAGGACCGCGGATGCTTTTGGCGTGAATAAGATTTTTTTGACAGGCTATACGGGAACGCCGGAATATTTTGCGCACAAGGCAAAAATCTCCAAAACCGCTTTAGGAGCGGAAGAATTCGTGCCTTGGGAATACAAAAAATCAGTAGCCAAGTTAATCAAAGATTTAAGATTAAAGTATCCGAAAATTAAAATTGTTGGATTAGAAAACAATACTGATTCGATATCGATAAATAAATTTAAGCCAAAATTCCCTTTGGTTCTGGTCTTGGGGGAGGAGACAAAAGGGATTCCTAAGCCATTGCTCAAACTTTGCGACAGCGTGGTAGAAATCCCCATGGTCGGGCAAAAAGAAAGCCTGAATGTTTCCGTTGCTTTCGGCATCGCTGCATATGCTATTAGGAATTGAATAATTGATATTATTGAACATAATTTTTGTCAATTTTGTCATTTATGTCCCGCCTGCCTAAGCTTGTCATTAAACATCAGGTAACTTTAGTAAAACATGATAATAACCAATATTCATCTAAATTTACCAGGAAAGGCTATGGCGGGCAGGCATTTTTGCTCATTATTCTTGGCTTGACAGCCTTTTTATTTTGGTATACTATTCAAATGTATATTTGAATAGATTATGCCCAATACCATCAAAACAGGAGAAAATTACAGCTTAACCAAGGACTTAAATGAAAAGGCCAGGCTTTTGGCTGTATCCGGAGACCCGGCAAGGCTTCGGCTTTTGTGCTTTTTGTTCCAGAACGAGCAAGCGTGCGTTTCCGACATTGCCAAGGAGCTAAAAATGAATATTGCCCTTACTTCCCATCATTTGCAGGTTTTAAAGGAGAGCGGCTTACTGAGCAGTAAAAGGGAAGGGAATAATATTTGCTATTCATTGTCAAAAAAACAATTTTTAAAAGATTTAAAAAATTTAATCTGCCATAGAAAGGAATAAGAATGAAAGATCAAAAAGTAACCGTATATTCAACCCCAACCTGCCCGTATTGCGTTTTGGCAAAGCAGTATTTAACCAGCAAAAATATTCCATTTGAAGATGTTGATGTCAGCCAAGACCAGGCAAGGGCCTTTGAGATGGTCCAAAAAAGCGGACAAATGGGCGTGCCGGTTTTAGACATTAATGGACAGGTTATTGTTGGCTTCAACAAGCCCGCCATAGACCAGTTATTGCAAATAGCGTAGGTATAATCTTATAAATCGAATTCACTGTAAAAACAAAGGGCACCCCTCTTCGGGACGCCCTTTGTTTTGAAGCGCTTTGCAATTCTAATATATTATGGTGAAATATTTGGATAATTTATTATATTTTTGTTTTTAGAAAAAAAGTTGTGGATTACTTTACCGGTATCTTTTTAAGGCCTTATAAAAACCCCTTAAAACAGGGGTTTTATTGTTGCTTTACAATATTATTTACACTTTTGACCTATGGGTTTTTGTGGTATATAATGAAGTAGAAATGGTGAGAAGTGGATAAAAGTGGGGATAAGTGGTAAGTTTTGTGGATAAAATTCACCCCGTTCTTTCTCTCTAAAAACCCCAATTTTGTTATCGAAAACACAATTTTTGATAATCAAATATGGTTATTGGACAGTAGAAAGGGCGGGGTAAAATACCAAAATAAAACAACAAAACTTGCGCATTTTCCCCACCAAATCCCTTATTTGACTTTAATAAGTCTCCCTAAAGTTCAAGTAAGGGATTTGAATGCCGCAGGTTTAATAATCCACAGATACACTGATTGCACAGATAGCACAGATTGATATATTAGTATAATCTGCGATTATCTGCGTATCAGTGGTAATATATTTTTATGTTCATAGGCGAGTATCAAGGTACAATTGATGAAAAGGGCAGGATCTCCATTCCTTCAAAGTTCAGGTCCCAGCTTAAATCCAAAATTGTCGTCACCAGAGGATTGGACAATTCTTTATTTTTGTATGGGGTTGATGAATGGAAAAAGCTTGCGGAAAAATTGGCTAGTCTCCCAATTTCTACTGCCAACACCCGCGCTTTTTCCAGGTTGATGTTGGCGGGCGCAATGGACTGCGACGTCGACAAGCAGGGCAGGATCATTTTGCCGGGATATTTAAAAAACTTCGCCAAGATAAACAAGCATCTGGTTTTCGCAGGACTTTATAACCGTATTGAAATTTGGAGCGAAGAATTGTGGAATATTTATAAGGAACAGACTGAAAAAGAAAGCACCAACATTGCCGAACAATTGGGAACCCTGGGTGTGTAAATTTTATCAGTTGTCCAATAAGTCCCATCAGTACTATTTGACCTATAAGTCCTATCAATTTATTTAGATGAATGATTACCACCACATCCCCGTATTGCTAAATGAAGTTATTAAGTACCTGGACCCGAAGCCAGGGGAAAATTTCGTGGACGCGACTTTGGGCGGAGGGGGATATAGCCAGGCTATTTTAAAAAGAATACTTCCCAAAGGAAAACTGCTAGCGATAGATTTGGATACTGAAGCGATAACAAATTTTGAAACAAATCTCAAATCACAAATCTCAAATCAAGAATCAGTAATTCTCGTTCACGACAATTTTAGAAATATAGACAAAATTGTTGAAAAGCACAAAATAAAAGGCGTGGATGGAATTGTGGCAGATATCGGACTCTCTTCCTACCAGTTAGACCAGTCGGGGCGGGGGATTACTTTTCAAAAAAAAGAATTGCTGAACATGAGGTTTGATGCTTCGGTTGAACAGGTGGATGCGAAATTCATTTTAAACAATTACAGCTACCAGGAACTGGAAAAGATTTTTAAAGAATTCGGGGAAGAAAAATTCAGCAGGCAAATAGCCAAGAAAATCATAGAATTCAGAAGTAAGAATTCAGAATTAAGGTATACTACAGATTTATATCAGGTTATAGAACAAGCGCTGCCAAAACCCGTAAAACACAAGGCGGCAGACAGTGCCAGAAGGATTTTCCAGGCATTGCGCATATCGGTTAACCATGAATTGGATAATTTAAGAGAGCTGCTGGAAAAAGGGTTTGATTTGCTGGCGCCGGGCGGCAAGATGGGGATCGTGACGTTCCACTCGCTGGAAGACAGGATAGTAAAGCATTATTTTAAAGAATTAACAAAAGGCTGCATTTGCCCCATAGATTTTCCTAAGTGCGTATGCGGCAAAAATCCGCAAGGGCGGCTGGTGACAAAAAAACCAGTAACCGCTTCTGCAGAAGAAATAAAAAATAACAGCCGGGCTAAGCCGGCAAAATTAAGGGTAATACAAAAAATTTAAATTAAGAAGTAGTCTCAAAATCTCATTTTGGCTGCAATTTCAGAATTTCGACATCTTGCCGCAAAAAATTTATTCCGCTTAGCTTTAGCTAAACATCAAAATTTATTTGCGTCAATCTGCCCGAAATTCTGAAATTTCGCCTGAAAAGCAGCTTTTGAGACTACTTCTGGCCTAAAAAAAACAAAAAATGACAAAAGCAATAGCCTCTCAAAACATCCTTTTATCCTTCATGCCGCTTAAGGCTGCAAGGAAAGTTAAATTCGCGCAACAGGACAACCGGACCATTTACTGGGCTTCGGTTGTGTTTTTGGCATTGAACATGGTAATGCTCGGAAGCTATTTGGCGGGAGTTAATAGTTACGCCGCGTCCGGATATGAAATTAAGAAGATGCAGACCAGGCTCGACAGCCTCAATGAAGAAAACAAAAAATTGACCATTAAGGTTTCCGAAGTTTCCTCCATTGCCAGCGTCCAGTCCAATTTCCAAAATTCTGACTACGTCCCTGCCGGCACCCCTAAATTCCTTGAGGTTAACCAGTTCTCCCAGTTGCCAAGCTCTTCAAGATACTAAAATATAAAAAGGACGCGAATTTCGCTATCCGCTAACTGGCGGAGGCGGAGCGAAATGAAATCAAATTGTCATTGCGAGGAGTCCGGAGTGCATCCGACCCATTCGATTTCACTCAGGGTCGGCCTGAGCAAGGTCGAACGGCCGACGGGCGACGTGGCAATCTATTTGTGTAAAGATCCTTCGTCTTTCAAACACTAATGAAAGGCTCAGGATGACGCCAAGGGCGTTAAGATTGCTTCGCTTCGCTCGCAATGACACTGGATAATTACAACTGTCATTCGCATTATGCCTTATGGTTTCCAAACATCCGCAAAAAAACATATTCAGGTCCAGGCTGGCCGTTTTGACGGCTTTTTTATTGCTGGTTTTTCTTACCGTAATCTTCAGGCTGTTTAGCCTACAGGTAATCCGCGGCAGGCAAAACAGGCTCATGGCCGAACAGCAGCACAGCATCTATAAAAAATTGCTGCCCAGCAGGGGAGAGATAAAAATTATTGACCAGTCCACTTTAGAAGCCAGCCCGCTTGCCACCAACATCAAAAAATACCTGGTTTACGCCGTGCCGGATGAAATAACCGACCCGGCGGTTGCGGCCAAAAGCTTGTCTGAAGCAATACAGCTTCCGGAAAAAGATTTGGAAGAAAAAATTTCCAACAAGGAAAAGAAATACGTTCCTTTAAAAAAACAGCTCACGGATGGCGAGCAGCAGAAAATTAAGGACTTAAACTTGTCCGGGATTTATTTTGATTCCGAAGAAACCAGGTTTTATCCGGAGAAAAATTTGCTCAGCCATGTGTTGGGATTTGTCGGTTACAAGAGCGATAAGAAAGTCGGACTTTACGGTTTGGAAAGGTATTTTGAAAAAGATTTGGCTGGCAAAGGCGGCAGCTTGAAAGAAGAGAAAGATACGGCCGGAGCCTGGATTTTCGGCTCTAAAAGGGAAATTAGCCCGGCAGAAGACGGCATCAACTTAGTTTTGACAATAGACAAGACCATCCAGTTTAAAGTGGAAAGCGTGCTTAAAAACGCGGTTACCAAAAACGGGGCGGATTCAGGATCGGTGGTAGTTGCAGACCCCAAAACCGGAGCTATTTTAGCAATGGCCAACTATCCGGATTTTAATCCTAACGAATACAATAAAGTTGAGAATATCGGGATTTTTTCCAACGAAGCGGTAATGGGCAATTACGAACCGGGATCCGTGTTTAAGCCTATAACCATGGCTGCTGTCATTGACCAGGGTGCGGTTACGCCCGACACCACTTATAACGATACGGGAGCCGTGGTTATTGACGGCTATACCATAAAGAATTCCGATAACAAAGGGCATGGCATCCAGACTATGACCCAGGTTTTGGAAAAATCTTTGAACACTGGAGTGATTTTTGCCAAAGACCAAATCGGCAACGATGCATTTTTCAGTTACATCAAAAATTTCGGCTTTGGTAAGGAGACAGGGATTGAGCTTCCTGAGCAAAAGGGGAATTTGGATAACTTAAAAGCCAACATCAAAGTGAATTTTGACACGGCCAGTTTCGGGCAGGGGATTTCCGTTACGCCTATTCAATTAATTCAAGCTTTTACTGCCATTGCCAATGAAGGCAAAATGATGAAGCCGTTTATTGTCCGGGAAAAAATTAACGCGTATGGCGATGTGGCGGTTACGCAGCCCGAGGAGGTTAAGGACGTGGTTTCCGCCAAGACTGCCAACACCGTAGCAGCCATGATGGTTAACGTGGTGGAAAACGGGCATGGGAAAAAGGCGGGTGTGCCGGGATTTTATATTGCGGGAAAAACCGGAACCGCGCAGGTGCCGAAAAAGGATGGGCGCGGCTATGAAGAAAATAACAACATCGGTTCATTCATCGGGTTTGGCCCGGTAGATAACCCGAAATTTTTAATGCTGGTCAGGGTTGACCATCCTCGGGACGTGAATTTCGCGGAGAGTACCGCAGCCCCGGCTTTCGGCGAACTGGCACAATTTATCTTGAATTATTACCATATAGAACCGACTAGGAAATAACACATCTACTAAATACTAATATATACTAAAGATACTAAAGCTATATACCAATAGTGATACCAATTAAGTATACTTGATGTGATTTAGTATATTTAGTACCTTTTAGTATTTAGTAGAGAAATTAGTAGAGATGGTTTGATTTATTTCGAAATAATGCTAAAATAACAACAATATTTAGCAATTAAATTTACCTATGCCACAGACAATACAAAAACCATTAGCCGAACTGCATGCCCATTTGGGAGGTTCGGTGGATCCTGTTATACTTTGGTCCATTGCCCATCGCCAGGGAATCAAGCTGCCTAGCAAGAATTTTTGGGATTTTGAAGACATGATCACCATGACGGGCAAGGAGAAGAACAAGAACCTGGACGAGATGCATAATAATTTTTACCACTGGACGGAATTGATCACCTCTTCGCCCGAAGCTGTAGAAGAGGTGGTTAAAAGCGTTATCGGTGGAGGATACAGGAAATGCAATATCGTTTTGAACGAGTTAAGGTTTAACCCGATGTTCCGCAACAGGGGCGGCGAGCGCGATTTGGACCATATTATTTTAGCGTCTTTATGGGGAGTGGAGCGCGCAATTTTGGAATATCCCCAGGTTAAAGCCGGGGTGATTTTGATGGTAGATCGGATGTTAACTCTCGAGCAGAATTCCATCATTGTCAAAAAAGCCATCAAGCACAAAAGCGCAGGGGTTTTAGGCATTGATTTGGGCGGCCCTGACCGCAAGAACTTTTCCATAAAAGACCACGCGAACCTGTTTAAGGAAGCCAAGGCCGCGGATTTGGGAATTACCATCCATTCAGGGGAGGTCGGCAGTCTTGATGAGTTAAGGTTCGTGGTTGAAGAGATAAAACCGCACCGCATCGGCCACGGGATAATGTGCGTAAAGGACAAAGATCTAATGCGGAAAATTTCCAAGCAGGGGATTGTACTGGAAATTTGCCCGACGTCCAATTTAAAAAATAGCGTGGTAAAAAATTTAGCGGAGATGAAAAATATCATCCGCACTTTGTTGAAACATAAGATAAAATTCACAATTAATACCGACGGGCCGGAAATGTATAACACGCATATTTATTCCGAGCAGGAAATGCTGGTTAAAAACAAGATTTTAACCCAAAAAGAAGTTGACCAGTGCACCAAATGGGCCTTTGAAGCGAGTTTTGTAAAATAAATAATTTAAAGATATTACAAGAGGCATCCTTTATCAGATAAAGGATGCCTCTTGTTTTGATTTGTTCCTAAATTCTATATTCTGGATTCCATATTCTAATCTATTCACACTCCGGCAATCCTAACAAATAATCCGTCTCTTGCCCGTTTACCAAAATACGCGCGTACTTTCTCCCTTCGGGATTCTTGCCCACGCTAACTTCCAATCTTTTAACTTGTGTCGGGTCTCTCGGGTCAATAATAAAAGCCGCGCCCTTGTTTTGGATAAAGTCGCACAACTCTACCTGGGTGTAGAACCCCTCAAAAACCGTACCGTCTTCTACCCAGTGGAAATGCTCAATATCCCAAACATTAGGGCTTTCCAGTTGCCCCTCAACGCATTTTTTAGTAAGGATAATATGCATACGGCAATCTTAGGCTGCTCGTGTACTTTTACGCCTCTATCATATACCCCAAAAACGAAATTGGCAAATAGGTTAATTTTAAGCCTAAATCTCCAGTAATAGGCGATGGTGGCTGAGCCACTGCTTTGCTGTTTTGAAATTCGGATAATATTTTTTCACCTCGTACCAGAATTTTTTTGAATGGTTGTGGTGCAAGATGTGTGCCAGCTCATGGACCGCCACGTAATCTATTATTTCGAGCGGCGCCATTATTAGCCTGAAAGAAAAATTCAATGTTTGCTGGCTGGAACACGATCCCCAGCGGGTTTTGGCAGAAGTAATGGAAAGGCTTTTATAGCTTATTCCCATTTTTTCCGCGTAGTAATCTACGCGCTGTTTTATTATTTTTTGCGCCTGGGCTTTATACCACTTCCTAAATAATTGCTTGGCTTGGCCTTGAAAATGGGAAGACAGGATGAATTTTTCCCCGTCAAAATTTAGCCGCCTAAAGTAACTATCCGAAATTATCAAACCATACTGCTGCCCTAAAAATAAAAACTTATCATCCTGCGAAAAATTGATTACAGATGCCCTTGGAAGTTGCTTAAGTTTGGCAAGGTGCTTAAAAATCCAAGCCTGCTTGTCTTTAACCATGCTATCAATCTGCTTCTCGCTCACAAATTTTGGAGCCCTGACGATTATTTGGCCGTCAGGCTTTATTGCCAAAGCAATAGTCCTTCTTTTTGACCTTAAAATTTTGTATGTAAAATCCATAGCAGGAGAAATTTATCTGAAAATAGCAATTTAAGTGTTAAAAACAGCCGTCGTCCTTAATTATAGTTTAACATTAAATCCACTAATTATGATAAAAAGGCAATTTAGATATACTGCCACAGCAATTGCTGTTGCGGCAATTCTGGCGGTTTCTTCTTTTTGGCGGGTTTCGCCAAGTTTTGCCGAATCGGCAAAAACCATAGCTAAAAATGAAGCTGCTATTCAAGCTCTTCATTCCAAAGAGAGCAAATCCCAGCTTCAGGCGACAACTTATCCGGCTCCAAGCAGTAGCGCTAAAACCGCTCCGAATACCGCAACTCCTGGAAAATACAACCAGGCTCAAGTCATGAACACCTTAAAATTGCTTTGCGTTTATTCCAGCCAGAACTCCTCGGTAAACGCATTAAGGCAGCACTCTAATGTGGAAGTAACGAACATTTCCAACAACACGACCAGCTTAATTTCTTTGGATAGCTTCTGCTCCCAGGCGTCCAACGCGAATTACGCCAATACTGTCCAAATTAGAAGAGTGGAAATATTGTTTTAGAAGATGATAAAAACGTCCCGGAAATTTCCGGGACGTTTTAAAATTTCGGCGCAAAAGCAGTGTAGGTTATCCCGTCACTGCCTAAGCGGGTAATGGTTTGCCAGCCGGCTTTTTGCGCCCAGTCTTTTACCACGCCGTTTTTTTCTTCCTGGGGAAGGCGCGAAAAATTTTGCAACATTTCGTCGCTTGGATTTTCGTTAAAAGCTGCTTTGTATAAATCGTTAAAACTAAAAGCGCATTCTGGATATTTTTTCATAAGTCTAGTGGTTTAATTAGAGCTGGTTTCAAAGCCTGCTTTTCAGGCGAAATTTCAGAATTTCGGGCAGATTGACGCAAATAAATTTTGATGTTTAGCTAAAGCTAAGCGGAATAAATTTTTTGCGGCAAGATGAGCTTTAATGGCAATCTGGCTCTGCCAGTTGCCAGCTTAACCCCAAAATTCTGGAATTGCAGCCAAAATGAGGTTTTGAGACCAGCTCTTGCAATAAGCCAAAAAACCGTCAATTTTAAGCGATTTTATCCTTAGTGGTAAAAGTAACCGGGTAGCAAAAATCATTGAAATTTAGCCATATTTTGCGCTAACGCAAAATCGCTATATTTGTACATTTTAGCACATTTAAGATGACGAATCCAAAACAGGGTTTAATAATGAAAAGGGCACCGCGGGGGCGCGGTGCCCTGTTGTCCTTAAGTCCTGCTTTTGCAATAACGGTGTGCAAGGACTGCAAATGCCAAGTCCCCAAACTCATTACCGCATGCTACTGCAACTGCCTGATCGATAGACGCCAGATATGCGACAGCGGCAATCGAAATTTTTAAAGCCCCGGTCGCTGTTTCGATGAAGAAAAACCTCCAGAACAGGGCTTTTATTATGAACACAATAGCCAGTTGGTACATGCTTGCGCGGCGTTGCCTCATCACCATAAACCAGTAGTATATGGCGGAATCAATTAGCCACACAAGGAACCCTACAACTAACACATTGTTGATGGACAGGTGGTGGAAAAACTTTGCGGCTGCTAAGGATAAAATCCATGATCCAAAGTAGGCCGCAATGCTCCAAAGCATAAAATCCTCCCTTAACTCATCTCTCTTTCCTTTCTTTCCCAGTGTTACAACTATTGTGGATTTTAGCACAAAAAATAAAAAAACGAAATCCACAATTTGGTAGGGTTAAAAACCCCTGGTTTTCCTGGACAATAAGCTAATTTTATGGTAAATTAGGATACAAATTCCAAGGAGGCGGATTCATGAAATATAATACTTTTCCGCCTTCCGGCGGATTGAAAATGGTGGTAGTCCCAAGCCTGTTCTCACTAAGTGAGGGCCTGCTCGCTCATTCCGATATCTTGTGGGTAACTTATAAGCAGGCAATGTATTTTTCCTGTCCGGATGATATCCCAAAAAACGTCCGGCACGTTGTCATAGATAACGCTATCTTGTCGGAATTTTATCTGAACAAGATTGTGACCTTGGCGTTTCAATGCGGGGTTGATGAAGTTTACGCAGTCAACGAGTTTAAGCGTATAAAGAAATGGGCCGAGGCTTTGCTTGCTTCAAGCAAGCCAGGACGCAGCCTGGAATTGGGCGCGAGACCAAAAAAATATGACGGAGAAAACCAGATGGAAAGCAGGTTAGATGTTAAGCTGGAAGAAGGAAAGAAGCTGCTGGTGTTGGATGAGGATATAAACACCATCCATTGCGGCGGCCGTGACATGAAAGCAAAGGTGGAGTTTTGGGGAATCTCGGAAATTAAGAAAGCCCTGGCTGCCCCTTTGCAAGCCGATTTGGCGAACATCCAGTCAGTGGCTATTGTCGCAAGCCTGCCTGATAGGTACAAGACTGAAATGCGCAGGCTTTTAATTAATAGGAGAATCAGCGACATCCACGATGTTTCCAATAGAGGGGTTGTAACGCAATACATCAACAGCTTGGCTTTGTTAAGCCAGGTGCGCGTTGTTGAATCGCCAACATTTGCCAGTAGTTTGGCCGATGTGGTTGTAATGCCGCCAAAACCTCAGGACGAAACTCCCGATCCTGCCGTCGGCGGCAGCAAGAACCAAGAAAAAGATGTTTTGCAACGCGACGGCGCGGTCCATATTTCGGCTGGGACAGCAACGGGGAAGAAGGATTCGCTGACCGAGTTTGTTCGTAAAGAGGCCAACTTTTTTCCCAAATTTCCGAGAGAAGAAATACAGAGACTGGTCGATTTGGCGCTGAGTAGGGATTATGATACGGATTTCAAGAGGATGCAGTCATTGTATTACCAGGTTAGAGCCAAACACAATGGTCGTGGTAATAGTAATGGTGATTGCAAAAGTCCAATCCCTTTTCCGGCATCTGACCCGCAGTGTGCTCCGCAGGTGCAGGCAAACCAGCCTCCAAAACTCAAAGCCGAAGTCTTGATAAGCGGCAATAACGGAGCCGGCGGGGAATCCTTGGCTAAGTCATTAGACGACGCCATCCGCATGATTTGCGACGGACAGGCGCTCATTAGCAAAGGAATCAAGGCATTGGCAATTTTGATGCCTGAAGTCGCGGAAGTGGAGAAGCAGGCAGCGGGCACCAAGGAGATAAGCAAAGCGATAGCTGCTTTGACTGAAATCCAGCGGGTCGCGTCTGCAGTGATCCCGTCAACCCAAGGAGTAAAGAATTAATTTCATGAGCAGTACATCATAAATCCGCGCTTTTCGAATGTCGAAAAGCGCGGATAGTTTTTTTTACGCTGCCATCCCGGACCAGATATCTGGTACGGGGCAAGCTAGTGATAATGGTAAGTGATGTCATTGCGAGTGCATCCGACTTGTCCTCCGTAGCTTTAGCGAAGGGGGAAGCAGTCTTCCCCTGTTAGATTGCCACGCAATTTAAGCCAATCCGCCAGCTGGCGAACCTTAAATCGCTCGCAATGACATCGTTTACTGTCATTGCGGGTGCATTCGATACGATTATTTCCCAATTTGGTAATAAATGTTTGTTCCGTTGGGACCGGTTTCAGAAGATTTAAATACGCCACCGCCGATTCCCGGAGTAGGGGAGGAGATGCCGGGAAGCGTTATTTCTTCCTTCTCGTTTTCAAAATTTGTGTACATGACGCAATGCCCGTCGCTGGAATACTGGTAGCGGTAGTTTGTTTTCGCGTCGCTGCCGGTTTTTGGGTCTTTGGGAAGCAGGTAAGAATATTGCACGTATTGCGGGTATTTGGTTTTCAGTTCGGGAACTAAATCCGCCAAATCATAATCGCCGGGCCCTGCGCTGGGCTGGTAGCAGGAAGACGCGTACAAAAGCTTACCCATCTGTGCCATGTCGGTTTTCCTTTTGGCATCCCGCGCTTTTACCCTGGCTCCCGAGACGGCCACTAAAACCACTCCGGCCAAAATCCCGATTATGGCAATGACGACTAAAAGTTCAATTAACGTAAAGCCTTTTTTGCCATTCTTAATTTTTAAATTTTGTTTCAGTGTTTTCATAAAAAATATTGTATTATTAATATATCATTAAAATTAAATAAATAAAAACCGGACCCGCTTTTGGTTGGCGGGTCCGTGGGTGTGAGCGCTGGGTGTCAGCGCGGCAGTAATCGTTCTTCGTTGGCAGCCTGGTAAACGACCCAGGCCGCAATCTGTGCGGCTTGCTTTAGGTTGGCCGGATAAATCCTTGATGAGACATCGGCTGTCGTATGCTGGATGTCTTCATCAATCGGATCTTGGAAAAATTCAAAGGCAGGAACGCCTTTTTCCAAGAATGACTCAAAGTCACTTTTTACCGGTTGCTTGGGGTTGAGCACAACAGTGTCCTCGCCGGTAGGCTTTAGCCATTTCTTGAGCAGAGGCTGAAAGCGGGGAGTTTTAACGGCATAAATGCCGCGGATCTTGCCGCCGCCGGAATCAAGATTAAAGTACATCTTCACATCATCTTTTAGCATAAGCGGTCTGGTATACTCCTTCGATCCCAGCAGTCCTTGTTCCTCGCCGCCCCAAAACGCAATGCGGATTGTCCGTTTCGGTTTTGGCAATCTTGAGATGATCCTTGCGGCTTCAAGCGCTACGGCAACACCTGCGGCGTTATCAGTCGCGCCTTGGCCATGGAACCAGGAATCCAGATGTGCTCCGAGTAAGATTACCTCATTCGGACCCTTTCCCGGAATTTCCGCAATTATGTTGGTGCCGGCCACAGACTTTGCATACAGCCTGGATTTAACTTTAAGCTGCAGGCTGGCCTGTTTCGATGTAGCCAGATTCACAAGGCGCTTGTAATCTGCCTGGCTGACAACCGCGGTTGGCACGGGAGTGATATCGCTTATCATCCGAAAATCAATTGCCGGGCTTGCAAGAATGTCTCCGGGCGAACTGCTTGGAATAACAATGCCGGAAATTTTCTCATCAGCCAAAGCTTTCCAGTAGTCGTTCCTGAATTTGCGGTAGTTGTCGTAAACCTGGTCAATCAGACTTTGGGGTGCAAGCGCGTAAAAACATCTCCTTTGCGCGGCATCCCTTGGTACAATCGGCTTTGGGTCGACAAGCGGCGGGCAGTCGAGCGGCTGTTCTTGCCTTTTTAAATCTTCGGCTGTCCATGGCTTTGATGTTTCAGCAGGTTTGGTATTTTCAACCAACTCGCTTAAAAGCACAATTTTGCCTGCCAGCTTGCCGCCGTATTGCTTGCGGTACTCTTCTGTTGTCTTGGTCGTTGGCGCGTATGCTACAACGCCAGAAATGTTGGCCGTCGGCGAATAGGGAAGCGGGATAGCTTTAACCGGTTTAGAGGCGGTTTCTGCCCCTTTGACTTCGCACTCGCTCCAGCTCCAGCCTTTTCCGTACGCAAAATTTTCATGGCGGATGTTCTTTAAGCCAATGGTTCTGGCCTTGTTATCAACCAGCCTGAGGGCTTTGCCAAAGGCCGGTGTGTTGGTTGGCCGTGCGCCGATGGCGCAGAGTTCGGCCGCGGTTTTGAAAACTATGTCTTCGTTTGAAGCTTGCCGTATTTTTTCCCATACCTGCAAGTCTGCGGCCTGGGAGGAAACGGCAAAATACATCATCAAAACTACCGCAACAAACTTGTTCATCTGATTCTCCTGGATCTTGATAGAAAACGAGAAATTACTGCAGTATTAGTCCTCCTGCAGGTTTTGACACAAAAGTATCTAATTTTAACATAATTTGGTTTAAATGTCAATAGTATGGTAAATAAAAAAAACCTGGAAAATTCACCAAGTTTTTTGGATTCTTTTGGGCCGCATATGCTACTGTGCTAGTAGATTAGTACACGTAAAAACGTAAAAATTTTCAGGTTTTTAGCAGTGAGATGAATTGTTTTTTCAGCTTTTCCAATTTCGGATCAATGACTAACTGGCAGTATGGCAAGTTTTTATGGTTTTCGTAATATTTTTGATGGTAATCTTCGGCAATAAAAAAATTTTTCAAAGGCCTAACTTCTGTCACAATAGGTTTTCCAAAAAGATTTTGCTCCTCCAAATCTTTCACATATCTTAAAGCCTGCTGTTTTTGTTCTTCGTCCGCATAAAAAATTACGGACTGATATTGCGGGCCAATGTCCGCGCCCTGCCGGTTTTTTGTTGTCGGGTCGTGCGTGGCAAAAAATACGGCTAAAAGGTCTTTGTATGTAATTTGCGATTCGTCGAATTCGAATTTTATAACTTCAATATGTCCGGTATAGCCCTTAGTGACCTGTTCGTAGCCCGGGTTTTTTAAATCGCCGCCGCTGTATCCCGGCACAACCGAAACCACGCCTTTAAGCTCGTTGAAAACCGCCTCAGTACACCAAAAGCAGCCTCCGCCGAATACTGCTGTCTTAATTTGTCCGTTTGCCATAAAACCCTCCGGTCAGGCAACTTGTCACGCTGCCATTTTCAGCTGGGAACAAATTTCCTGGATTTCCGCGCTTGGCAAAATCTGGTCCAAGACTCCGCGGATGATTTTTTCGCGCTTGTCCTTATCCCATAATTTGTCAGGGCCTCCGGGAACCTTGCGGGCTTTCCATTTATTTAGCAGGTCAATGACATTTTTTATCGGGATGGTGATAAGTACCAAATCGTTCACAGGCATTTCTTCTCCCAGCCTGGTTTTAACTTTATTAATCTGGCTCTTTTTATGTTCAGTATTTTCCCTGCTGCTGTTTGTCGTCAATTGTATGCCAATGTCGTTTGCGTCTTTTTCCTGCTTAACCCCGACTCCGCGGTTATGCTTGACCCTTTGGATAATGAAATCAATTTTATTGTTGACATCGTCGGAAATCGCCACTTCTTTGATGAAAAATTTGTCATCCGAATCAATGGAAATTTTTTTCAGCATGCAGCGGACGATTTTTTCAGCCACAAGCCCGTTATGGGTTTCATCCGGTTCCATTTCGCGGGCCTGGTAGGCTTTCCGCTTGCCCTCATCTAAATTAAAATTATGCGATTCGTTTATTGCTATCTGCCTGTCTAATAAATTTCGAAGCTTTATGGCCGCAATTTGTTTAATATAATCTGCGCGAACGCTTTGGTCTACGGAAGGCCCTAATTTATAAAAAGTATCCCATTCGGCATCGGTAAAAATTTCGCCTTTAGTCAGGTTAGTCCTTTCTCCCGAGATACCAAACCCGCCGCTAAGTTCGCTAAAATCCACCTTCCTTGCTTCCTTGAATAATTTTTCCGGGTAACGGTTGTTCTTTATGGCCTGTAAATCTTCTTCCAAATGCTTTAAGATTTCTAACTTTAACCGCTCCAGTTCTTGCACGCCTTTTTCAGCTCCAGTATTAATATTGCCGGAAAATTTATATGCCACCTCTAATTGGCTTTCTTCAATTTTTGGCATTTCCATAATGCCGTGTTCCTGTCCAAATTCCATAAAGTTTGATATTGAAGTAGTCTTGAAAAGCTGCTTTTCAGGCGATGTTTCAGAATTTTGTGCAGATTGGCAGAAATAAATTTTAAGGTTTAGCTAAAGCTAAGCCGAGAAATTTTTTCTGGCAAGATGCCAAAATTCTGAAATTGCAGCCAAAATGAGGTTTTCAAGACTACTTCATTAATTAAGACCTGGTAAAAACAATATTCTTACCTTAATTATAGCAAATAAATACATAAGAGGCGCACAAGCTAAAGCAGATGCTGTGCGCCTCAAAGAGAATGTTATGCCAGCCTTGGGTTGGCTGGATTGGGCCATTGCTGCCCCGTTTCAGTGATAGTCTTGTTTTTCCTTTTCCGTTCAGTTATTGCTTCGGTAAGGATTTTCCTGGCTTCTTTGAAGTCGCCAGGAAGAGTTTTCAAGGCAAGCCTACAAGTCACTTCGGTTTCCATGAGCGACTTTTTGTCACCCGGGGTAATCGAGCGGAGTTGTTGGCAAAGCCCATCGATTTTTTTCTCACGGATTCTTTTTGGGTCTGCCGGCTGGGCCGAGATTGCATTGGCGAAAGCGTCCATAAGTTTCTGGTGCGCTTTCTTGGTTTCGTTCTCCTCTTGCCTCAATGCTTCCATCGTTTTCAAATGCTGCCTGCTCGCGAATTGGCGCATCGTGTTTTCCATGCAATGCTTTTCTCGGGCACTGAATGAAAAAATAAATTGCCAAAAGCTTAAGGCAGCTTCTTCCGATTTCCAGGCCGTCTCTTGGTACTCACGATAAACCATTTTGAGGATGGCCATGCCTAGCGCCGCTATAAATAGCATCAGCATAAAGCAGAAGCCGCAAGACAGGAGAATAGTTTGCCGCGATTTGTTAATGGCATTCCTGACTTTTTGGACAAAGATTGGGAAGCTGTTGGTGCGATCGCTAAACTTCAGCGTGTGGCCGTAAGGGAAGGCTGCAGGCATTCCCAGGTATATCGTACCCAAGTTTATGTCCTTGCTTAATTCTCCTTCCCACCGCACCGCGGATAAGTCCAGCTTGACCCGCTGGATTACGGACGCTCTTTTTTTGCCGTCCAAAGTGCCGAACACCTTGTCAAAGACTGAATCAGAAAAGTCAATTTGTCCGGCGGCTGCGGGCCCGGCCTCAATACGGTAAATAGTCTGGCAGATTACATCGCCTTTATCCGTTGCCGCGAATACCGTCAGCGTAGGATATTGGACAACTCCTTCGCCGAATATTTTAATGGCAGAACCAGCGTCTTTGCAGGCTTCAAGGCTGGTTATAGCCTGGTAAGCCGAGACGAATTCGCCCTTGTGGTAGGCTTCTTCTGCCAGGACAAGGGCTACGTTTTTCGCGTAGTGCTTGCCTTTGGGAAAGCCGCGCAATATGATGATGGCGCCGAAGATTAACAATAACGCCGCAAACAAACTGGCAATTACTATGACCAAGATGCTTTGGCGTCGCTGCTGTTCAGGTTTCGCCAGCAGGCTGAAACTGTCACTGTTTGAGCTCATTCGTCCTCCTAGGGCGATTTTTGTGAGTGCATTATATAGAAAAACAGTTATTTCTTCAAGTAGCTGTTTGGGTATTAAGAACTGATGTAGGGATTATTACGACGCAGTGTCCTGGTAATTTTTAAAAACCAAAACAATGAAGCGGATGAATTCAACTGCGGAAAGAGCGGCTAATATAATCGAACAAATTAAAAAGGCCAGTTTTAACGGATTGGTGATATCAATTTTCAAAAAATAAAAGTTAAAAGGATATATCGCGTAAAGCTCGTATATGAAAATTGCGCCCAATAAATTCAAAGGTGCCTGGGTTAAGGCTTTAAGCCATGGCCTGTAAAAAACCAGAAAAACCATGTTGAAAAAGATGGTCAGTGCCATGGATATGTTTGAGACTACCAGCGGAATAGCAAACTTCGGGGTTATAAACTTAACATTCCATATTAGCAAATGGTTAAAAATATAAAGCAGCGCCAAATTTACTATTATGGCTATTATAAAATCTAATTTTGTCGGTTGCTTTTTCATGTTAGTTTATTGATTTATTTTTTTCCCTCAGCTCCATATTTTTCAAAGAAAACATGCAACCGCAATATTTTTGCAAATATATGCCCCGCTCTTTTACCATTTTATCCCTTTTTTCCTGGCGCCCTTTTTTCTTCCAGTCCTCGTCAAAAAATTCCAAACCATATTCGCATGCCGCAATTTTTCCAATCGGGTTAATTACTTCCGCCTTTTTAAACCTTCCCATGGTTAAAGTGGTGGAGAAATATTTACAGCCAAGATCTTTGGCTTTTTTGGCAGCCTCGCCTAGGCGCAAGATAAAGCATTGGCTGCACCTGGCACCACCTTCGGGTTCTTGTTCCAGTCCTTTTATGGCCGCAAACCATTTTTCGTTTTCATAGTCATCATCAACCATGTTAATTTTCCACTCCTTGCATAGCTTAATAACTTCCGCTTTTCGTTTTTTGTATTCCTCGAGCGGATAAATATTAGGGTTATAAAAATAAACGGTCAAATCGTAATTTTGGCGCAATTCATCAATAACCGCGATGCCGCAAGGCGCGCAGCAGGTATGCAATAAAAATTTTTGCCGGTTTTGTTCAGGCATATAATGTATTATACAGAAAAATGCAGCATGGTTTCAATAGCCGCGCTAAATATTCCTTTCAATCCTGCGGTCAGGTATAAACCAAATTACCGCAACCAAAATAATCAAAATATAAGAAATGGTAGGTCTTATAAAGGCAAATATTATCGCCAGTGCATAACTGGCAAACGAAATTTTACCTTTAATATCACTGGAGAATTCCTGTGCCAGCTGGTCCTTGTTTTTGGCGTGAGCCAGTACTGCGCGCTGCAACAACAGATAAGCAGCAGCGCTTAGCAGTAAAATCGCCGCATACAAGACAGTGGGCCAGGTCCCGCCATGGCTTTCGCCTAGCCAACCGGAAGCGAAAGGGATTAATGACAGCCAAAACAGCAGGTGCAGATTCGCCCACATAATTCCGGCGCTGACATGCGAAGTAGCTTGCAAAAGATGATGATGGTTGTTCCAATAAGTTCCTATGGTTTGGAAGCTTATCAGGTAGGTAAAAAATAAAGGCAATAGCGGCTTTAGGTTTGTGATATCAGCTCCCTGCGGCACCTTAATCCCCAATACCGTAATAGTGATAATTATGGCCATGACCCCGTCGCTGAAAGACTGTAGCCTGGCAGGGGAGAGCCTTTCGTGCCCATCGGAATCGTGGTTATGTTGATGGTTTTCCATAAATTTAAATTATATTATTGTAAGACTGTTATGCTAACTTCTGGTTAACTACAAAAAACCCGGCCTTGCCGGGTTTTTGTTTTTTATAGCTATTTCTTCTGTTTTATAATTAGGGCGAATTGGTAACTAAAAATTATTTGAGTTTGAGTTTCTTCAGGTGCTCTTTGGAGTCGCGGCAGGTGCAATTTTTAGCATGCCCAGTATGCCACTTTATCTTCTGCTCCAAAGTAGGATTCTTCGGCATCTTATTCTCCAAATGCCACTGCTTATTAATCGCCATGATGGTTATATTTAATTAGGTAATCTAATATGTAATCTTTTTACTTTGTTTCTAGTTAGCTCGTATATATCAGTTAGGGGTTGAAATAATAATAGTATAGCAAAAAGCAAGGTTGGTATAGCAGGCAAGCCCCATATTGAAGCTTTAAAGAGAAAAGCCGTCAATCCATGAATAGGATTATTTTTATAAATAGCTATGTATAAAATTGGGATTATATAGGAGCTAATGCCAATTAATAGTATAATTTTAAAAATTTTTAACAATTTCTCTGGCACCTTATTTTTTATGAATTGAAAAACAATATAATTCAACAGGTATATACTAACAACCACACTCCATGAGACTACAATATCATTTGATTTTTGTTCCGTCTTGTTGGCTAATTTAAAAAGGTTGTATAGTAGAGACGGGAAAAAAACAGAAAGCGTAATAACAAATTCAAGTTTTTCCTCAATTTCCCTTATCAGATTTTTTAAATTCTCAACCATAAAATTCGTAATTTAATGTATAATTTTGAATTTTAATATTTCGGAATATATTTATACACTTTAGAAAATAGGCAATCTTCCCTTTTAAAAGTCTTAATACCAGAAAGATCTTTGCTTATGGGAAATTCTATGAATATACCTTTTTTGTATTTGTATTCCGGTGACAAAACCAAAGTCGCCAGCTTTATTAAATCGTAAATACGAGATATGGCATTTGTATTGTTAGATTTTTTTGCCTCTATAACAATATGATTTTTCTTTTTGCCTCTTTTATGAATAATAATGTCTGGATAAATTCTCTCTTTTAATACCTGATTATTTATTTTTATTAAAAACAAAAGCACATCCCGGTCTTCTAAGTATTCAAATTTTGGCTGGCACAATTGCTGTTTTAGGCTATTAATATCCTCAGGACTGACATTATTATGAAACATGTCACGTATTTTTGGCGCAAGCTCTCCCAGATGGTCTGCCATTTTGGAAAGAAGTAGTCTTGGCTCTATGGTGATTTCTTTTGGTCGTCTAAGATTTTTATTATATTCACAGTCTACGTCCCAAGTACGAAATAATTTTTGATAATGCTCAGCTAGTTTATGGGTAATAGACCTTTCACTCAGGTTATTTTTTAGCAAATATCTATCGTCATTCAGAAGAAAACTCAGACCGGTTTCAATTTTTAGGAAATCTGTTGACATTTAATTTATGACTTTTATCTGACATTTTACCATTATTAATTTCTAATGCCTCATAAACCCTTGCAGGCCCTTTAACCCTTGGAATGATAATTTTTACTAAAAACAAAATTTCTAAGCCATTGGTATGTAAAGAATAAAGATATTTGTCATTCTACTTTTTCTAATCCTTGATTAAAATTCCTCCGCGGTGGCGGGTGACTTTTATTTTCTGTTTTTCTTTCCACTTTAGTTCCTGGATCAGGGAGGCGGGGAGAGTGAGTCCCAGGGGTTTATTTATACACACCTTGCCTATGACCTATGCGGATAATTAAGACGACAAGTTCATTTTTCTTTATTAAATAAATAATCCTGTAAGGCCACACTTCATAAGACCATTGGCCTTTGTGCTCTCCGTCTAAACCTTTGCCGATATAAGGGTTGCCGGCCAACGCGACTAGCGCGGCTTTTACGCGGTTAATATAACGGCTATCGATTTTTTTTAGGTCTTTTTGAACCTTTTTTGGCAATATTACTTGATATTGCATATTTTTTCTTTGGCTTTTCTGCCAGGACAAAACCGTCTTTTGCTAAAAGCTCTTCTAAAGTTATATAGTCTCCTTTTTGGTATTCCTTTTCCGCTTCGGCTACATCTTTGCCTAAATCCGGGAAAATCTTCATAACTTCCAAAGTTTCGGCCCATGATTCAAATTCGCTTGAAGACATTAATACCGCTTTGGGCTTGCCGTTTTCCGTAAAGGTAAAATACCTTCCGGGCTTTTGCACTTCTTCGGCAATATCGAAAATTTTGCTTCTGGCTTCTGAAATTGATAATGTTGTGTTATTGCGCATTGTATTGCTCCTTTGTAAGCATTGGATTGCTTAGTGCTACCGACCAAGCATGTATGTACATTATTATGTACATTTACCGACAAGTCAAGCAGGTAACTCTTACAAGCAAGATAATGGCTTTAGCCGGAACGGTTTACAGGAAATTATGCTCTTTAAAGCTGTAATATCCGTTTTTAGTGGCGATGACGTGGTCGAGGAGGTTGATCCCTAGCAGTTTTCCGGCGTCGCATAGTCTTTTGGTAATGTTTATATCTTCGTCAGACGGTTCAAGGCTACCTGACGGGTGGTTGTGGGCGACAATTACGCTGGCTACCAAGTTTTTTACTGCAGGCTCAAAAACTTCCCGGGGATGGATTAAGCTTGCATTTAAAGTGCCCACGGAAATTATTTCCCTTTGGATTTCCTGGTTTTGGGTATTTAAAAAGAACACGGCAAAATGTTCCTTTTTGTTGTCCCTAATGTCCTTAAGTTGTTCCCAAACTTCGCGCGGTGATATTATGAGTGCGGCTTGTTTATCCTTTAGCAGCCTTCGTCCCAGCTCAAAGCAGGCAACAATTTCGCAGGCTTTGGACAGGCCTAATCCTTTGGCTGATATTAATTCTTCCACTCCGGCATTAGCCAGCCTGCAGCCGGGAAATTTATGTAAAATCTTGTTCGACAGTTCAATTACATTTATCCCTTTGCCGCCTGTTCGCAGCAAAATCGCCAGCAATTCGGAGTTAGATAATTTTCCAGCCCCATATTTTGTCAGTTTTTCTCTGGGCCGCTCAATTTTCGGCAGCTCTTTAATTTTCATTTTTGTATCTAATTAATTATTTCTTAAAGCGGGGGAGGAGCATACTGGTTTGTTTGCGGTAAGCGCGGTAATCATCCATGAATTTTTCTTCCAAGGCGCGCTCTTCCAGGTTTGCCCAAAACAGCATCACAACTGTCAGCCATATGACAGATGCGAGGATGGGGACAATGGGTGCAATTAAAAATATCGCCCAGGCTAAAATAATGTCCGCGGTGTAAATAGGGTGGCGGATATAAGCATAAATGCCCTCGGTAACAAGCTTGTCTATTGCTGCGGCGCTGCGGGCTGCTTTCCTATGCACGCTGCCGGCCAGAGACAGCAAATATATCCAGTTGGCTAAAGCCATACCAAAGGCAATATAGGAAACCGACCCGACACTGAACATCTTTTCTTTTGGGAATATCAAAAAGCTTAAGGCCGCTCCTGCGAATATTATTACCCACATTAAAATTGGACTGACTAATTTTTGGTTTAGTTTCATAAATTTATTTTAGTTATATAAGGTTATTTTATACCCGCCACAAATCTTTTTCCAGCCTAGCCTGCTATTCTCTTATTCGCGCGAATAAGAGAACAGTTTGGGTTAATGATTTTTATATTGATATATTGATAGTTGATTATGTCTTGTTCGCTTATTCGTACGAATAAGCGAACAAGGGGCGGGATCATGCGGAGCTTGGGGAGTTTTTTTGGGTTTTAAAGCCGGACAGGAAGTTTACTACGCGCTGGTCGAGCAATACGTCTTTTGGCTGGACAGGCTGGCGCAGAATCAAGCCTTCTAAAGTGCGGCAGCGGGACAAGGCCACGTAAAGCTGTCCGTGTGCAAAGGTACCGGTGGCTAAATCCACGCAAACTTTATCAAAGGTTTTTCCTTGCGCTTTGTGGATGGTTAAAGCCCAAGCCAGTTTTAATGGGTATTGGGTGTAGGTACCCACGGTTTTGGCGTCGATTTTTTGGGTGTCCTTGTCCAAAACAAACTGGAACATTTCCCAGGTGTGCGGATAAACGTGCACTGTTTCGCCGGTTTCCAATTCTACAATAATCGTGTCTTTCTTTTTTTGCATCGTTTCTTCCACATGTTGCAATAAGCCTTCTCCTTCATTAAATTCATTATTGTTATCATCATCTTCATTATCCGTTTTGGCAAAGCCGATTATTTTTCCCATGGTTCCGTTTACCCAGCGCTTCCTTTGGTCATTGTTGAGCATCATGACCTGTGCGCCGGTTTTAACCCGCAGCAGCAAATCGTTCGGCAAAGTTTTGTCTTCGAATTTGCCGTAAGCGCTGCCTTTGAACGAAAACTCTTCGGCCTTTATGCGGTCCAGGAAAAAATTATTGACCTGGTTGGCCCGCGCGTTGGTGGTGGTTAAATACACGGCAAACCTTTCGAACGTGAATTTTACCCCGGCCGTCTGGCTGCGCTGGTTTAAGATAGTCAGATGTTCGGAACTTGCCGTATTATTGCGGATGGCGTTTAAAATTTCCAGGAATACCTGGTCCTTTTGCCGGTAAACCTGCTTGAGTTCGGCAAAAGCAAAGTTTGCTTTTTTAAAACTGCGGGCATCAAAAAAGTAAGGGCTGTTGTATTCGGATATCAACCCCTGGCCGCCCGAAAAATCTTTTTCTACGGGCGGCAATTGGTAAAGGTCGCCAATAAATATCATCTGTATGCCGCCAAACGGCATTAAGTAAGTCGGCCCGTTCTGGCGCAGGAATTTATCCAAACAATCCAAAAGGTCAGCCCTGACCATGGATATTTCATCGATGATAATTGTGTTGAGTTTTTGCAGTAACTGCTTCTTACCGCCCCATGGCGCCAGCTTTTTGACTTTGGACAAGGTTATGTCCGGGCCAAAGCCGCAAAATGAATGGATGGTTTGCCCGCCCACGTTTACTGCAGCTACGCCGGTCGGCGCCAGCACGACCACGTTCTTTTTTGTGGTGTATTTGAAATACTGGAGCAGGGTAGATTTGCCCGTACCGGCCTCGCCGGTCAAAAAAATGTTTTGATTGGTCTCTTCAAACAAACGCAAAGCGTTTGCCAGTTCTTGGTTTTGCGAAAAATCCATTTCCGGTATTTCCGGCTCGGGTCTTATCCTTTCAGCTTCGTCCTGCCACAGCAAATCATTCCTTGTGAAAATTTTAAGGCCATCAACCAATTGGGAAAGCCTGGCTCTTACTGCTTTGCGGCTAATCCCTAATTTTCCACCGACCCTGTTTGCGAATGCTTGGAAGGTTTCAGATTTTGAGCCTGCGTATTTTTTATATTCTTCGAGCAATACAGAATCATGCTCAGGCTTAACTCCGGCCAAAGATTCTTCCAGCTTCTGTAGGTTCCTTTGCTTTTCTTTTTCGTAATCCCAGCCGGGGATATCCTGGTAAAATTGCGCCAGGCGTCCTCTAATCCCGTTGATGTTCCGTCCGAACTCAGGCGCTACATCAGTTAAAAATTTTTCAAAATCGCCGGAATTTTCTTCAAGAAAGTTTTGGTATATTTTTTTCAGTCTCTCGTCTTCCTCTTTTTCCCATTTCATAAAAGCCTTAGGATATGTCTTCCTAATTTCTTGCAGCCAATTGGGGTTTTTGGTTGTTTTGGCGGTTCGGTCTTCCATAAAATTATATTACCAGCCGAAATTGCCGTTGTCTATTTTGACTACTAGTAAGCGCACTTATATTTTCGTTTTTGCAGCAAAGTTTCGGGTTTACAAACGTCTATTATTATAATTTTTACAATGAAAATTTTGGCTTATTTGAAAGCAGATAGGCTTGACAAAAGCGAGGAATTAGCGTAAAATGTTCGGGATGCCTTTTTAGGGTTCCGATGTGTTTATGCTCGGAATTCGGAGGATGGGAAAAAACCTAAAGGAGGAAAGTTTAGATGGAAGCTAAAGAAAACGCAGTTCCAAACAATTGGTCCAAGTTGGGCAAGGAAGATAACGACTGGCTAAACCGCCAGACGTTAAACCGCATCAGATCGCTTGAAGCCCAGAAGCAAGTTCCGCCCAACACCGGAAGCCATTGTCCGGAACCGTATTTCTAAGCCTTAGCCCGCTCCGCGCATGTAAAAAACACCTACATGTCGAGCGGGTGTTTTTTAATTAATTTCTACCGGATAACCTTTGGATAAAGCCGAAATTAAGTATTGCTTATATTGCATGGCTTCGTAATCGCTTAAATCCATTTTTTCTTCATTGGCGATTTCTGCCAAAGCCATGGTTGCGTATTCCTCAAGTTTTTCCTGAGCCAAGAAAAAACTGTTGGATTTTATCGGGCGGCCGCCATTCTGCAGATATAAAACTTTTAAAATATTTTCCGCATCAGATTCCGCTCTGGCTTGTATTATCTTGGCGCGATATTCCTGGTTTTCAATATTCGGTTGAGGTGTATACCTTTCGCCCATAAAATTATTTTTTATTCTGGATTTGGTCCGGGTTTAAACTTTTCAAATCGAACTGCTTGAAATCCATTTGCTTAATGTTTTTTAAGGCATCCTGCAAATCTTTGTTTTGGGTCTGGGTTGCGCCCTGGATGCCTTGCAACTGGCTGTACATAGTGCCTATTTGGTTCAAGAAGGGCTGGAAATAAAAATATGCCCAGACCAGCGGCCCGACAATTATCACGAACTTTACAAATCCCCACACCCGCCCCCAGCGGGCGGCATTCCGCATGCTTAATAAAATTTTATTGTTTTCTTCAGAGAGAGTAACTGCCCTCTGTAGAACTTGCATTTCTTCTGGAGTCATTGTTTTAGGTTTTAGTTGTTAGTTTGTAGATATATAACTCAGCTATATTTTAGCATTTTTATAATGCGGCGTCATCCTGAGCCGTGAGCGAAGTTCTGCTCTTGATGCAAGAGCAGAACGAAGTCGAAGGGCGAAGGATCCCTTAATGAAAAATAAGAGATTCTTCGGTCGGATGCACTCCCTCGGAATGACGTCGTTTAAAGATTGCTTTGTCGTCGGATGCCCCAAAGGGGCCTCTTTGAGGCACTCCTCCTCGCAATGACAACAAATTAAAATTAATCACTTTTGCAGCGGTATATGCCAATAAAGTTATCCTGCTCGCCTGAAGTGCTGGGAAGTTTCGCTGCTGCCTGGCAGTATCTCTGCAAAAGCCCCGGGCTAAAATATCCGTCCATGCCGAAATCTTTAATGCCGAATTGCGGCAAATCTGTTACGCGGCCCAAAAGATATACGCCGTGCCTGACAGCGGAAGCGCTGGCCTCGCCGAGATCCTGCCCGCCGGAAGCAAAGGCTTGCGTGTTAGTGTCTATATAATTATTAAACAAGTTCCTGCCAGACATTAGCGCAATAAGAGGCGCCACCTCGTGCGAGCCGTAAAGTTCCATTTTATCAGGTAATTTTTTTACTGCTTCTGCCACTTCGGGCGCGTTCGTGAACCGGCCAATGGTATAAAATTCGTTTTTATAAACCCAAAAAGAAACAGAAGCAAACAGCAAATAAACAGCGAGGACGCCGAGTGCAATCTGTTTGCCGAAATATTTATAATCCCAAACTGCTGACAAAAATATAACCGCACCCAAAACCAAATACGCAAAAAAACTTTCCAAATAGAGATAGTACAAATCGGGAAATATCAGGAAAAAAGCAGCCGTGAAAATCAGCGGCAAAATCAAGATCTTCTTTTTTAAAATCATAACTCCTAAAATTCCAAATAAAACCAAGAGCCATTCTTTTTTCAAAAAGAATTGCCAGATGTACCATTTGTCGAGTCCTGGCGGCCTGTGCAGTTGGTGGCTGAACATGTAGCCGTAAACTTTGCCGAATGACAAAACCAGGAACGGGCCTAAAATCACGATACCGGCAATAAGCGCTCCGGCTAAAATCCTAAAAAACTTTTTAACCGGAGTTTTTGTAATTAGCAGATACAGCAAAAATCCCGCAAAGGCCGGCAGGGCGTACATTTTAGTTAAAATTGCCAAGGAAAAGCCAAGCCCGGAAAGTAGGGGGAAGTCGTATTCCCAAAATAGCAGGCCCAAGGTCATTAGCAAAACAGTCAGCTGGATACCGGTTAAATAATCACTGGTGGCCAGAACAGTGAAAGAAAACAAATAAAAAACCGGACCAAAAAAAGCCAGGGGCTGCCGCCATTTTTTTAGAATAAAATAAATCGCAATCGCTGTAAGGCTCTCCAAGAATATCGGCAGGACCTGGAATAATATCAATTTTTGTCCAAAAATAAGTTTGAAAGGAGCAAGAAATAATACTAAAAATGGGGGATCGGCCAAAAAGAAATCGCGGTAGGGAAGCTGGCCCTGCAGTAGCCCTTCGGCCATGTAAAGGTATGCGTTGCCATCGCCAAAACGGAAAGTTAAAAATTCAAGCTTGTATATTAAAAAACCGGCCAGGATTAAGGCTAAAAAAATGGCTTCCAAGTATTTTTTTTGTTTCCAAAAAGCCTGCATGTGCGTCTACGATTATTTTACCACATTGCAGGTTCGTTATTAAGTGATGTTTCTTATTTTGGCCTTAACCTTGTTCTTTATTTCCCCAGCGCTCATGTTGTCTTTAACTTCTATATTAAATTGCCGCGCCAGGTCAGCAAGTTTTTCCCTGGCTTCTTCCGTATTCTCCCTGGCTAGGCCTTCGGTTTGGCGCAAAATGTCCTTAAACCTTTCATCGCTGGCTTTTGCCATGCCTTCAGCCTTGGTTTCCAGATTTTCCCATGAAGGGTTTTTAATTTCAGGCATAAAGTTTCCTTTCAAGATAATTATTTGTCATTCCGGGCTTGACCTGGAATCTACGTTTTGATTTCACCAAAGTTTTGGATTTTCATCTTAAGGCGACGCGGGAATGGCAGATTGTGATGATTTTTCAAATAATCTTAGAAAAAGAAATCATCGTCCCGGGTTTCTGCCTGGCTTTTTTGCCTTACCGCTTCCTTGGCAGCGGATTCTGTTTTGGAATTTTCTTCCCCAATTTGGCTTTCCATCCAGTCATAAAATTCCAGCGTGTCGTGGTAAAGCCTTTCCCTGTCTTCGTTCTGCCCGGCCCTGACCCTAGACGCTTCCAAAGCCGCGGCAGACTTGAACGCCACCTGCATCAAAATTGACGACTGCCTTTTGGCTTCGCGCTTTTCCCAATACTCGAGCCCCGGCCGGCCGCCGCCCGCGCTTGTCCTGGCGCGCCACTGCGCGGCCGGGGTTACGGATGCTTTTTCTTCGGGCTGTCCGGTCGCCGGCTTAAAGAGCATGATGTTTTTTATCACGCCGTCTTTGTATGGCACTTCCTTAAAAGTCACCATCACATTGTCGCCGATTTTATATTGCTGGTAGCTTTTATAAGCTTCGGTGTCTCCGCCATCTTTCTTTGATTTAAAGAAAGAATAAATCCTGCGGTTTTGGTCGCGGATTTTAATTTGTTGGCCGGTATCTTCGACGCTGGAAATGGTGATGTTTTCACTGTGTATTTCTTCGTTAGGCATAAAAACCCCCTTATAAGAGCTGGTTCCAGAACCTCATTTTGCCTGCAATTGCAAATTTTTGGGGTTAAGCTGGCAACTGGCAGAGCCAGATTGCCATTAAAGCTCATCTTGCCAGAAAAAAATTTTCGGCTTAGCCCTAGCTAAACCTCAAAATTTTTTTCTGCCAATCTGCCCAAAAATTTGCAATTTCGTCTTAAAAGCAGGTTTTGGAACCAGCTCTATAAAACAATTTTCATCGTAATATTTGACGGATGTTACTTAAGCCTTAAAACTACCCTGCTTAATTTTGGGAAAATTAATTGTATAAAAAAGAGGTTTGTTTATGCGGAAACGAATGGCTCAACCCACGGTTGAGCCATTCATCAGGTACAACAAAGGGGGTACCTTGCATTAATGCAAGGTACCCCCTTTGTTAAATGTCGGTAGATGTTAGCTAATTATCTTCTGTTTTTTTGCTATTTTTTACATCAAGCAATTCTATTTTTCCTGATGTATTGTTTTTCCTTGAAGCCTTGGAATTTTCCGAATCGCGCGAATCATTAGTCTGCTGGTTGTCCTGCCTGCGTTCCTTGTCATTTTGGCTGCGCTTGTCTTCTTTGGAAGGCTTTCCTTGGTTATCTTCAATTTTAACTCCTTGCTTTTTGGCTTCATTGCTTAAGTCTTCAATTTTCTTCCTGATCTCTGACGCGTTATCGTTATTGCCTTTTCGTTCGTAGTCCTTTTCCACTTTTTGCAAAGAATTTATCGCCTGGTTAACTTCGGTTTTGGCTCGCCCTAAAGCTTCTTCTTTTTGCGGCTGCTGGCTTTGTGGTGTTTGCGGGTTGTCAATCGCCTTGAGTTCGTTAAGCCTTTCTTGGGCATGGTTTGCTTTAATGTATGCTTTTTTCTGCGGGCTTGGGGTGATATTCAGTTCAACATTTTCTTTGGCCATCTTAAGTTTATAAAGCGCGGTTCCTGGCAAGGCCTGGCTGGATGCGTAAACCGCGCCGCTTAAAATTACGAACACGACAGCCAAGGCAAAAGATAACCTGGCAAGGCCAAAAGTCCACGAGGTTTTTTTTACCAACGTTAATTTCTGGTCCTGGGTAATGTTTGATATTTGGGCAAGCACGGAATTTCTTATCTGCTTTTGACTGTCTTTTGGCAAATTAAAAGATTCGCTAAGCTTGCTTAGCTCGGATTGAATATCATCTTTTTTTCGGTTGTCAGCGGAGTTCATGTTCAGGATATTGTTTGATTAGTGTTTGAAGTTTCTTTAAAGCCCGGTGCTGGGCCATTCTTACGGAAAGCGAACTTTTGTTAAGCGCTTGGGCTGTTTCTTTTATGGATAAGTCAGATAAGAACCTTAACTCCAAAACTGTCCGGTAATTATCGGGAAGCTGTGAAAGCATCTGCCGCAGTTTTTCCGAGCTGAGATTTTTGTCCAAATCCTGCTCGCTGTTTAAAGATGCCGGGGCGTCTAAATTATCAAAAATTTCCACGGTCTGGATGATGCGGGAATTTTTCCGGTAATGGTCGGTTATGGCATTGAGCGCTATTTTATAAAGCCAGCCGGAAAAACTTCCGGCGTCGGGATTAAACAAAGGCAAGCCCTTCCAGGCTTTGATGAAAGTTTCCTGAAGCAGATCTTCGGCTTGCTGGTTGCCGCTGGTTTTAGCGCGGATAAACCTGTAGAGCGGCTGGCTGAATTGGTCATAAATCACGCCAAAAGATTCCGTACTGCCGGACTGCGCTTTTTTTATATGGTTTGAAAGTTCGTCCTTTTCCAATTTGGTAAACGATAATTTATTGGCCTTTGTTTCTATATCTACTATTTAAATATTACAGCTTTGGGGAATTGTTGGCAAAAGCCGTTTTTGATAAAAAACAGGCTTGCGCGGCATTTTATTGCCGCGCAAACCTCATTTGCCTTCCTTAAAATCGCTCGAGCCGCCTTAAGGAAAGCGTGTTTCCATGGGTTTTTCCAAAATTACCCAACTACATATACGTTGGCAATAAAATTTTGTTTCTTTTGTATAGAAAAATCATCGTTGGAAATTAGTAGGTATTTTAAAAACACCAACCGATCGGTTGGTGTTTTTATGGCTGAACAAGACTGTCTGGTACGGGTATTGTAAGGGATTTAGGGAGTCTTTGCTAGCCCTTAGGAGGCACTACGGTCACTTTTGGCTACAAACAAAATGTTACAAATGTTACACCATTTCGTGGGGTACTGTAACATGTAATTTTTTAGGGTTGGCGCAACTCCAAATCAACGCTCAAAGTTTCTTCAAAGCTTCAATAAAACTGGGGTCATTTATGTACGCTTCGACGATGATTTTAATGTAATTAAAAGCAATTTCCACAAAATCAAACATATCACTATCTTTCCGTCCCGTTACACTCCTCATGTACCGATCCAAAGCGTTCCAGTCCCCGTGGGCAATCATGGACCTAATGTCGTAAAGATTTTTAAGCTTTTTAACTGCGGCTGCAAAATCACCCTTGTTTTTTTGTTTTATTAGTACTCCAGCTTTCAGTTGAAACTGTTTGCTAATAGAGTCTTCGACATTAAACCTTGAGTAATCCGGATTATGGGTCAGTAAAAATTCTATGATGCTAACAAGCATGAGTAATTGCATTCTAGAATTGATCGTATTTTCATTGACATTGCGGATCATCTCGCCGACAAACATCAATTTCCCTTTTTGCTCCGACGATAGCAAATCAATTCTTTCACCCCAACGCACCATGTCATCTATCCGCCCCATCACTGTTTGGTAGTCAAACTCCTTGAATTTTTTATCAGGAAAAGATAATTGATGCAGGTATATGAACAATTCTTGGGTGAGTGAACGTTTTTCAGTTTCCAGTTCAATGGTCTTAGTCAAACGCCCCTCAAAAACATCTAAAAATAGTAAGGATAGGATAGCTGCAAAATTTGAAGCGTTTTCTTCCCTAACAGCACCAACTTCATTGCCTTGTAAAATAAACAACCCCCGTTCCTTGCGCTTTCTCATTTGCCGTTGCTCTTCTCTGAGTTTTTCAAAAAAACCTTCATCATCAAAACGTACAATGAGCCAGCTATTAGCTAGGTAATTAAAAGCTTCTTTTGGATCGTAATGTTTTAGGAAAGTTTTATCAATGTATTCATTTTTTTGACTTTTTTGTTTAAGCCCAATAAGTATTTTCTTTAGGTATTTTTTATGCAAAATAGTTTTCCCCTCAGACATAAAAAAATAATTTTTTAGCCTTTTATCATCGTCCCGAAATTCAATGTGCTCTTCTAAAAGCTGCCGAAAGTAAGATTGTTCGTTAGGGGTGCGTGGGTTGTCTAGTTCAATTTTCCAATATTTTGATAAGGTAATTTTTTTGTTTAAAGGGAAGACTCCTTTTAGTGGAATTATATTCATGTATTTAAAATTTATTCGTTTGCTAACTTATTATTTTTCGTTCTTTGCGCCAAATTTTCCGGACCTTTCGGCCCAGTCTTATCAATACAGTCTACATTCATTATATTCTTGGCACCGGCTGGCAGTTGGAAGCTTAGATCGTGGATATTTTTTTGGACTTCTTTTTCGGTAAGGGTTTGCATATAGCCCAGAATCTTATAATCCTTCAGCGCTTCCATGGGGTTTGTATGGTAAATCCATGGCTCCGAATGGTACCAGTCCTCTCCATCCTTTTTAAACTTAATTAAAGGCCATTTAGTAAGCTTTTTGGGCGGCAGGACGTCTTTTTGATCATCTATCAGGAAAACCTGGCAATGCGCCCGTCCTGAAGCATTAGGGATTATCCTGGGTTTGAGCAGTTCTTCCTTAACCAGCCTTTTTAAGCCGTAGCGGTTAATAAAAAAGCTGTGTTCCAGATCCAGGGCCGAATACCAGGTTTCCTCGTCGCTGGCGACGGTTGCCGGGATGATATTATCATCAATCGCTTTCTGGCAGATAAGACATTTAACCCCGTGCTCGTCGTACCAGGTTTCCTGGTCAGATACTGACCTGCCGCAAATAGCGCAGGAATAGCCCTGGCCTTCCAAATGGAATCCTTTGGGAAATTCTTTCAGTTTTTCTTTGCGTTTCCATTCTGTGAGGCCGATATCATACATCACTTCAGCATACTGCTTCAGCCAAAATTCGGACTCGTTCAATTCTGATTCGGTCACCTCCCGGCCCGTATGCTTTTCCAGGATGTCTTTCAGCTCGGCTTTCATCTTATCCCTGTTTTTCTGCGCCTTGATTTCCGAAGACTTAGTCCGGTGTATTATTGGAGGGATGTAATGGGGAGGTTCTTTTAAGATTGGCTCTTGGGGTGCCGCTTTGAGAATATCGTCATTTTTTAAATCCGTTTTTAAAGCAGGCTGAACACGCACGGCTGTTCCGCACTGGCCGCAAAATTTATCACCCATTTCCAATTTGTTGCCGCAATTCGTGCAGAACATATTTTTAATTTGGGATTATGTTACAGAACAACATATGTGTCCCGCCATACCTAATATCAAACAAAGTATAGTAACTTATTTCTACGCTGTTAATACTCCGCTCGGTGATCTTTGCCGTACGATAAAGCGAATTAGGAAATTTAGATACTTCCTGCTGAGCCAGCTTTACGCAGGGGCCGGAACCTAAACCAGCATTTCGAATAAGGACTTTGGGTATTGCGAGGCCGATTATCAGAATCAGGATAAGAGTTGTAAGGATAACAACCGATTTTTTCATTACTGGTTTTTTAAGTACTGGTTGATATTGGCCTGGTGTTCCTCATAAGTCTTGGCACAATGAATCTGCTTGTTGGAATCATGCAGATAATACAGACACTCGGTTTCTGCTGGGTATAGCGCAGCTTTAATAGCATCAATTCCCGGGTTGTCTATCGGGTGGGGCGGCAGGCCTTTGTAGAGATATGTATTGTAGGGCGAATCGATCTTTTCATCGGCAGGGGTAATCGGCGTCCACCAGGTGCCGTCGATTTTATAGTTTGTGCTCTGGTAAAGCCCGGGCTCCTTGCCGTAGTGGGCCAGGCTGTCGCGAGCGTACTGCACCGTAGCGTCTATCTCCAACTTCATGCCCTTAAGCAGGCGGTTCCAGATTACACCTGATATTACTGGAGCATCGTCTTTGCCTGCCGCTTCCCGCTGGACTATGGAAGCGACTTTCAGCAACGTGTCCCATTTGATGTTCTGGTTTAAGGCTTCCTTGGAGTAAGGTGCAAATTCTTCATTAAATTTAACCCTTAGGCGCTGGGCGGTTTGCAGCGGCGTTTCGCTTACCGGAATCAAATAGGTATCGGGAAAATACACCCCTTCCAGATAGTCAAAATTTAAGGCTGTATAATTGGTTATGAATTTATCCTGGTCTTCGTCGCTCCAGCCTAAGTTTTTGGCCATGATGGAAGCGATTTGTTCTTTACGCAAACCTTCGGGAATAGTAACCCATTTCATATCAGGCTCACGGGTTAAATGGTTTTCCACCAAGTCCCAAGCAGAAGAACTTTTAGAAATGCTATAGCTGCCCGGCTTAATGGTTGCACCCCTGCCTTCAATTTTCATAGCCCAATTAAAACCTAACTTACTCTTGATGAAGCCTTTGGTATAGAGGCTGTTAACGATATCCTGCTGGGAAGCGTTTTGGGAAACCGTGAAAGCTTCGGGCTTAGCTCCTTTTTCGGGAGCACCAAATAATGCCAAATAGGCAAAAATTATAGTTGCGGCAATGACGATTATGCCGCCAAATGCCGTTCCTGCAATTATTGCAAGCTTTTTATTAAACATATTTTACCCCTATAGTTAATTTGTAAATTTAGTTTATATTTATACAAAACTTTCTGCTTCAAATATTAATATATCGTTTTCGTTATTGGTTTTCATCGTATCGATAAGATTCTGGCGGTACTGGACTACGTCTTGCTCTAAGTCAAAGCTTAAAAATTCCTGGTATTTTTCATTCAGCAATTTTGCTAATTCCATTGAAAAACCATTTTTCAATAAACAGATAATGTGCGGATTATTTGTTCCGTATTTAACGTGGTCGTAAAAATCCGAATCAACCAAATCGAGGTCTTTCAAAATTTCCAGATACTTGAGGATATAGAAATCTACAAATTCCTGCTCTTCTTTTATTTTGGCTACGGCTAGGTTTATCCTCTGTACCTCGTTTTTTTCGCTGATGTTCACATATAAGCTTTGGTGCCCGTCTCCGCCGGTGCGGTCGCCCCACTTGGCGCCAACGTACACTAGGACATCTCCTCCCGCCTCCCTCCTTTTCCAGTAAGCGAGAAAACGGCTAATCATGAGCGGATACGGAGCCCCTTGGGACCGCCATGCTATAAACATGGAGTAAAAATTTCTCGCGATTTCATTGCCCTTTATACGGGCAATATTATCACTGCCACTTTTTAAGGTTATGCCTTCAAAGAAAATCTTAACGATGGCATTGATTAAAGTTTCTGCACTGTTCATTTTTGGATTGCCCACTTCATTATAGTAAGCAAGATTGGCATTCAGTATTTGCTCGCTTTCTAAGATATTAAAGTCGTGTATATTGTTAGCAAAACACAGCCTACCCAATTCAGTTGCCGGAGCCGGTATGTCCGTAAGGCCGGAAGATCCGGGTTCAACATTTTCCAAGTAGGAAAGGACCTGCTTTGTTTTTTCTGTGTTTTCAGACTTCTCTAATAAAGGATTTTCTACAGTGTCTTCATGCTTGACCCCGGAATTCACCTTTTTATGATAAAAGGAGAGGGGCGAAAAACCCTTCGGAGAATAGGCTCCCCTCATCAAATAAATTTCCGGCTCAAGCAGCTTAAGGCTGCCCGATTCCAAGTCAAAAACTTCCTTGAAGCGGCAGACCCGGCCTATAAGATTTTTAAACTGGGAAGCGCTGAGGTGGCTCCTGCCTTTTTTAGGATTTAGTATGAAAATTTTCTGCGCCGGAATATTAACCCCTTCCAATAAAGTCGAGGTTGTGATGATAAATTCAAATTCTGGATTTTTTGAGAATATTTCTTCGATGTATAATTTTATAACATCGGGAATTCCGCCATGGTGGTAGAGTATCCCGTGCTTTATGCACTCAATTAGATTATATTCGGGATGGATTAGTTCGCTGATGGATTCGATAACCTTGTTTATTACCGGTGTTAAGGCTATGGGATTTTTTTGCCGTGCAAAGCTTAACGAAAAATCTTCAACGGTAACAGGCCGGTTAAGATAAATGATATTTTTATTAGCTTTGTGAGCCATGATGAACGCCACATCCGTGCGGTAATGTTTATTTGGTATGGGAAACGCCTGATCTAAAAATTGGTCATAAAAGTGCATGTTTTGCGTTCTGGTATCGTAAGCGTAAAACCTTTCGACTTTCATATACTCCTCGATCTTTTGGCCCCTCACCGCAATCTGGTGGTTTTTGATGCTCAGACTGCCAGTGTCTATCAGAAAGGGCGTAAAAAAATTTACCAGAGCCCTCTCGTTGCGCTTCTTTAATATCAGCAATACCTGAGCCAGCAGATGCGCTCGCTCGGAATCTTCCAAAATATTATGGGCTTCGTCAACCAGAGCCAAGTCCAAAGACAGCTGCTGGTGCTTCTGCAGCAAAATTAAAAGCCGCTCCTGGGTTAATACTGCCAAAAACGACTGGTCGGTTTCCCTGAACATATCGGGGTGGGTAATAATCTTTTTGAAATTTTGCCTTATCATCCCGTCTTTCAATAAGTTATGTTTGGTCTGCGCCAACAAGGCTTTGCTGGGTACGACGATACATATTTTTTTGTTTGGATAATTCCGAACCTTTCGCACGATCATCTCTGACTTTCCATAAGAAGTCGGGGCGACCACGGCGATATTGTCCTCAGTCAGGGAAAATTTGTTTAAAGCCAACTGACCTAACGACCTGTATAGGTTGGCGCCGTCCCCCTCGATTTTAAAAGATTCCTGGTATGCAGAAATGTAGAGATTGGAAAACGAATCCCTGCTATTTTCTCCGTTGGCATACTTGTTCTCAATAAATTTTACTATGGGAATGTAGTCCCTGCTCAGCGCGACGTCTCTAAGGGGTTCGTAATCGCTAAATTGGTTTGCATACTTAAGTATGATCCTATAACCAAGCCGCTCGATATCAGGATCATCAGAGTTAAGGAAATAAACCGCAACTTTTAAAATAAATATTTTATTTTCTTCGGAAATATTTGCGCCGCCCAAGACTAATTTTTTATAGACATTTAGAAACAGTGAGCCGTCAAGGTTCTTTTTGTTCCGGATCTTTTTTAGCGTCAGTTCGTAAATGTCCATTATTGTGGTACAGGCTGTTGAATTGCCCGCAGCTCTTCATTTAAAAACTGTTCAATTTTGGAATAGGTCGACTTTTGAATGCAAAACAAAATAAGGCCTGCGAAAGCACCTTCTCCTTTTATAGCAGTCAAGCGGTCTCGGACCGCCTCGTGGGAAATTTTATTCGTGATGTCATGGAATAAAACAGAAACTAAGATCGCGTTTTTCTTGGTTCCTGGAGTTTGTTGGATTTCAGTAATGTCCCCATCCAACAATTCCTTTACCTTTTTCCTGTCGCCCTGGGCCAAGCTTAGGCTGACGTCCATAATAACGCTTTGCCACAAGTTCGGCCGTCTCCCTTGAAGAAATTCCTGCATCGCAGTTTTTGACTCGTCCAGCAACTTTTTGTTTTTTGCATCCGGCCCCTCGTCGTTGCCGGTCTCGCCTGATTTAACTTCGCCATACCAAATAGCGTTGCCACTGACCTCAACATATGTCAGGTCAAATCCCTTTCTTATGCTCTGTTCTTCCTTATTAAAAAAGATTGTAATTTTTTTCAGGTTCGGCAAAAATTTATCAATAACGAGGTGGGCAATGAATTCTCCCATCATGCCTTTTTTTGTCTGCGATGACTTGCTGGAGTATCGCTTGATAAATTCAGCCAAAGTGTTTTTATACGAATGGATTCCCAGCGTAAATTCTTTTACTTCATTTTTGCCATGACAAATAGCGCTTAATTCGCTTCTGATTAAGCCTTTAATTTCCTCGCTCAATTCGTTTATGTGGCAAACTACAAACCCGTCTTCTTGCGTAACGTTTATGCCCTTCATACGCATTAATCTTAATTAACCCTTAAATTAAGCTAATTTTACCATTTTTTGGCTCATTCATAAAGATGCTTCCAATCGCTCAATATTAAAAGCCGCAAGCGCAATCGCCAACGGCTTTTAATAGTTTACTAACTTGCTTTTTGTCTAATGTTTACGCTGCGTAAATATTTGTAAAAGACAGCCATCCCGTCTGAATCCCCCGAAGGAACTAGTGAACCATTGGCATCCAGAGTTACGGTCAGCTGACAGGTTTTACCTGGGCGGTTGCCGTAAATCATATAGAGGATACCAGGGATGATAGCAAGCCAGAGCAGTAGAAACGCCACCAGGCAGCTACCTTTCTGGGCAGGAATAACTTTCTGGTAGCTGAGCAGAGTTGCGGATTTATTGGCCAGTACCCAGCCCCTACCATAAGAGGCCATGAATTGTTCAAATGACTGAAGATGGGTTTGATTAGCAGGTGTCTGCTGGCCGGAACCTTCGGCCAAATCCCGGTTGCAGTACTTGCAAAATACAGCAGCGTCCTGGATTTCCTCAAAACAAAATGGACATTTCTTCATAGGGTTATTGATTGTTCTTTAACGCCGCATAAGTTGCCAGCACATTCTGCATAGCCGTCTTTTCTGCCGCTGTGATGTCGCGGTCTTTGTAGTACTTATCACCCTCGTAGCGCATCTTGGTTTTCGTTCCGGCAAGGACAGCGTTGATAATTTTCATTTCGTCATCACCAACCAGGGTGACCGAAGTTTCCCAGACCGTGCTGTTATTATCCCGGCTGACTGAGAGCGGAATGTAGTTATAGTTTACTCCGTCTATGTTGAAGATATATTTGTTAACGAACAGCCAGTCGTCGCCGTGGTAAGTCACTTTCATCCAGAGAGTCGGTTGTCCGTTATCCGGTTTGTCGATCAGCAGCATTACAACGCTCTGCCAATAGCTGGGAGGAAAGCCCTTGTCATAATAAGTCGTGGTCTTTTTAATATCATCATAATCAGAACCCATTTTAGACAGGACGGCTTTGGTCTTTGCGTCAGCTTCTGCTTTGGCCTTTGCCTGGGCTTCCTGGTCGACCTTGGCTTTAGCGGCAGCTTCAGCATCAGCCTGCGTCTTGGCTGTTTTTTCTTCCTCGGTGAAGATGCGTTTTACGCTTAAAGTATTAGTAGTCTTTTTGCCGCCATTAGTAGCAGTAATATTAATTTGGTTTCTGCCTTCGTTCGGGACAGGAGTCTGGTAATCAAAGCTGCCATCTTTTTGAACAGTAACTCGTTTATTGTTTATGAGCAGCATTGACCCTGCTGGATTGACCTTGCCTTTGACGCTGACTGTTTTGGCCTGGACGGTATAGCCACTCGCAGGTTCAGTAATAGTAAGGGAAGGCGCACGGCCTGCATAAGCAGTGGAGATTTTTAAAACCGCAAATACCAGGACGATAGCTACAGTGGCAATCGTGTTGGTCTTTGCGGTAAACTTGGTTTTTTTCCAGAGGAACCAGATTCCGGCACCTGGGATAGTCAGGTACCACAGGAACGGAGTTAGGATAACTAATAGCACTATAGCGGAAATCTTTAAGATCTTTTTGATTCCCGCTGACTGGCTTGGCATGTGCGGCAGGGCTGCCGCAACTGCTGGTTGTGCAGAGGCCGGGACAAGGCTCTTTTTGCAGTGCCTGCAAACGGTAGCCTGATCCTGGATGTCCTCGGCGCAATAGGGACATTTTTTCATTGTAGTTTCCTTGATCGGTTTTTCCTGGCCGGATAACATAAAGGCCCCCGCCAGGAGCTCGACCCTTTCGGGCCGAACGCATGGGTTTCCCCATACGACCGATCAAGGAACCCTGACGAGGGGTTCTATATCTTGATCGGATTTTTTGACCATATCCCTTAGAAGTATAAGGGGGTTAGGTCGTTGAGTTGTTAAGATAATTATACGACATTTAAGCCGATTAATCCAGTCCATTTTAACTTAGTATTGGAAGGTTGCGAAGTACTAGTTATCTACTGCTGTGGATATCTTTATATTGACTCGATAGTGGGCAGTGCTATCATTTTATATAGAACAACTACATATAAAAACACGCTCGCCCGACTCTGATCCGGGGTCACAAATTGCGGATCAAATTAATTATTAACGAATTACTTATTTAACTGAATTGGGGCTTGACACTTAGCTGTGTCAGGCTTACACCAATTCAGATTTTTTGTAAGCCGACCTAGCTTTGTGTCGGCTGTTTTGATGTGTGGCTAAAAATCATTAATTAGAACCATATGTCAACACAAAAAGGAACGAAAACAACTTGCTTGCAATGGCACAACGAAAAGCGCAGGGTCAAAGACCTGCTGCCGTGGGATAAAAATCCCAGAACTCTTTCCGAAGAGCAGGAAGAACACCTAAAGGAATCTATCTCCAAATTTAATTTGGCAGAGATTCCCGTAATCAACCTGGACAATAAAATTGCCGCGGGACATCAACGTTTGAAAATTCTGCATCTGCTCGGCAGGAGCAATGAGATAATCGATGTAAGGGTGCCAAACCGCAAACTGACCCAAAAAGAGTTTGAGGAGTATAACCTCAGGAGCAATGCAAACGTGGGCTCATGGAATTATGAAATGCTTTTGGAGCACTTTGAGATCGACACTCTCTTGGAGATCGGGTTTGACGAGCAGGCTTTGGCAGACGTGTGGGATGGCATGCTCGAAACGGAGGACGATAATTTGGACTTGGAAAAAGAAATCAAAAAAGCCCAGAGCACCAAAATTAAGCCTGGGGATATGTTTTCCTTAGGCAGGCACACTTTACTCTGCGCCGATAGCCTTGAACTTAAAAACATTAAGCGCCTGGTCTGCAACCAAAAAATGGACGTGTTGTATGTAGATTTACCCTATAATACAAAACTCTCGTACTCTGAAGGCGTTGGCAAGAAGCGCAACTATGGCGGCCATACCAATGACAACAAAACCGATGCCGAATATGAGCAGTTTGTTACGACTATGGTTAGCAATGGATTGGCAGTTTCCAAACCCGATGTCCATAGTTTCTTCTGGTGTGATGAAAGGTATATTGGGTTATTTCAGAAAGTCTTTGCCAACTGCGGCATTAATTCGCTCCGCGTATGTTACTGGCTCAAGAACGGCTTTAACGTGACACCGCATGTGGCCTTTAATAAAGTTTTGGAAGCTTGCGTCTACGGTACGGTTGGCAAGCCCTACTTAAATCCAAACGCTACAAATTTGCATGAGTTGCTTAACAAAGAACTCGGCACTGGTAACCAGTTGGCTGATGACATTTTGGATCAGTTTAACATTTGGCTGGCCAAGCGTGATGCCGGGCAAGATTACGAGCACCCGACCCAGAAGCCAATTACATTAGCCGAGCGCCCATTAAGGCGTTGCAGCAAACCAGGCGACAATGTGCTGGACTTAACGGCTGGTAGCGGCTCGACAATATTGTCGTGCGAGCAACTTAAACGCCGCTGCTTTGCCTGCGAGATCGAACCAGTGTTTTGCCAGGTAATCATTAACAGATTTGAAACTTATGCCAAACAAAAAGTTAAAAAACTCAACTAAAGAAATTGAAATCAAATACGGTGACCAGTTTGCACTTGGCGAGCATAAGTTACTGTGTGCGGATGCCGCTGACACCAAAACCATTTCCGCTTTCATCGGCAACGCTAAAATCAGCCAGATAAACTGTGATGTTCCATACGGAATTGAGTATGCCCAATCGAAGGCTGGCTTTGGCAAAATTAAGGTGGACAAGGAAATTTTAAACGACGATTTTGTCTCAGACAGCCAGTATGCAGCCTTTACCAAATCCTGGCTGGATGCCGTGGTACCACACCTGGCCAAAAAGAATTCCGTGTATATCTTTAACTGCGATAAAATGTTGTTTGCCCTTCGTGACGGTATGCAGCAAGCTGGAGTGAAATTTTCCCAGCTTCTCATCTGGATCAAGAGCCAGGCAGTCATTGGACGCAAAGATTATCTGCCAGCCCACGAACTTATTGCTTATGGCTGGGCCGGAACTCACGAGTTCCACCGTTCCAAAGACAAAAGCGTACTGTATTATCCTAAGCCTTCCAAAAGTCCACTTCACCCGACTCAAAAACCAGTTGGCCTTATTCGTAAGTTAATTCTGAATAACACGAAAATTGGGGATACGGTTTACGACTGCTTTAGTGGTAGCGGAACTTGTTTAATTGCTTGCGAGCAAACCAGGCGTAAATGCTTGGCGGTTGAACTTGACCCACAGTATTGCCAGACTATTATTACCCGCTACGAAAAATTAACAGGTATTAAGGCTAAAAAGTTAACTTAAGTTTATGATTACCGACAAACAAAAACAATTATTACTTGAGCAATTGAGAAAAACGCCGATCATCCAGTTGGCTACTGAAAAAACCGGCATCTCTCGCATGACTTACTATCGCTGGAGACGGGAAAGCCAAAAGTTTAAAAGGGCGGCTGACGAAGCCTTGGCCCAGGGAGAGCTCCTGATTAACGATTTATCTGAAGGGGTGCTCATATCTTTAATTAAGGAGAAAAATTTTCAGGCAGTTTCCCTGTGGCTAAAACAACACCATCCTAAGTATGCGGCAAGGTTAGAAATTTCCGGCCGCATCGAGCATGAAGACGGCAATCTTTCGGCTAAGCAAAAAGCCATTATTAAGCAGGCCCTGCGCCTGTCTATGATTAACAAACAAAACTACTATGAACAAAGAAAAGGAGTTCCAAAAGATCCAGCACTGGATGCTTAGTGACATTAAAGTCAGGAGGGAAATCGTTACCAAAGACCACAGTTGGTTTTTCAGCTATTACTTAACCGGCCACCACGACCTGGAAACCGCCCCTTTCCAGCACGAGATGCTGGCTATCACCGAAGACCCAAAAGTCGATTTGGCGGTGATAACCGCCTTTAGGGACAGCGGCAAAAGTACTATTTGTACCCTGTCTGGCGTATTGTGGTCGGTCTTAGGATGCCAAAAGAAAAAGCTGGTTATCATTATCGGCAAGACTTTAGACAAAGCCCAGACCCATCTGGTCAACATCAAGCACGAGTTGGAAAATAATGAGATGCTCAGGAAAGACTTAGGGCCTTTCCAAGAAATCAGTGGTCAGTGGGGCCTTCAGGCTTTGATTATTCCAAAGTACAATGCCAAGATCATGGTAAGCTCAGTCGGCCAATCCGTGCGTGGTGAAAAATATTTGCAAAGCCGCCCTGACCTGATTATTTTGGACGACGTGGAAGATCTGGAATCCGTCAAAACCAAAGAGAGCCGTGACGGCCTCTGGAACTGGTTTGTCGGCGAAGTCCTGCCTGCCAGAAGCCATAACAATTCCAAAGTCATCGTGGTAGGCAACCACCTGCACGAAGATTCGCTGCTTAAAAAGCTTCAAAAGAAAATTGAAGCCGGGGAAATTGACGGGATCTACCGTGAATATCCGATTATGGATAAAGATAAAAATCCCTTGTGGCCAGCCAGGTATCCTGACATGGCGGCTATCGAAGCCAAAAGAAAAAGTACTATGGACGAGCGAGCCTGGTACCGCGAGTTTTTGCTAATTATTCTGCCTGACGACGACCAAATCGTTAAGTCTGAATGGCTGCAGGAGTACGAACCTGGACAGCTTCCTGATAAGGATTTTCGCTATGCGGCGATGGGTGTGGATCTGGCTATCTCCCAACGCAGTAAGGCAGATAGTACCGCAATAATTCCGGTTTATGTTTACGGAAACCAAGAAAACCTCAAAGTTTACCTGCTGCCACACCCAATCAACAAGCAGATGACAGGGTTGGAAACTTTGCAAACACTTAAAAATCTGTCTGACACTTTAAGCACAAGAGGCCGTGCCAAAATTTTTATCGAGAACAACGGCATGCAGCAGGTATTTGTTGAACAATTACAGAACGCAGGATATCCGGCAGTAGGTATGCCTTCTTACGGCTCTGACAAACCGGGTAGGTTTAAATCCATCAGCCACTTGATCCAGGGAGCTAAAGTTTTCTTTCCCAAAGGGTGTTATCAAGAACTGCGGCAGCAGATGCTGGGCTTTGGCGTGGAAGCCCATGATGACTTGGTTGACGCCCTGACTTTACTGCTCCAAGGTGTAATGAAGGAAGATAGGCCAGCATGCAGGACTGGATGTTTTCCAGTGCCGACATGGTCAACCGGTAGGACTGAGTTCGGAAAAAGCATTGCGGTGTATTAAAATGGCCGCTAACAAACGAATTTTTTCTGTTTTTTGCTGTATGAACACTTAACCGCATCAGTTTTGCCGTCTGATAAGCATTGCCTTACCAACTCGATCAGCTGGTCAGATATGACTTTGCCTTTTTGGTATGCATAATGGTAACCGAAGTTGCCTTTGCTCGGATGCGGTACGCCAATGATTTTGCGATTAGGATAAACGTAAGCCAGTAACTCAAAAGCGTGATTGCCCACAGCAATCAGCGGCGTATTTTCCGGTATTAGAGAAATTTCTTTACTGAGGTAATTGCTGATGCTGTAGCGTATGGTGTTGAGAGATAAGGCTTTAACGTTTTTATTGCTTTGGCATTTAACTAATTCTGTCCAGAGGATTGGGCCGGTTAAACCAGTCTTGTCAGCCAAGTCCCGTAGCGGACCATAAAAATTTATATAGTCTTTGCGATTGAGTTCCCAGTAGCGCACAGCAGCTGGGTAATTTCGGTTTGCCTTGTCTGTAAAATATATGGTTTCCTCCGGCCTTGCACGGCCAGGGTTCATGCCGACAATGATAGCACTTTTGCCCTTGCGGCCGTCTATTTCGTAGTAAAGGCATCGGGCGATGATGCCTTGTTCGGGTTGGTAGTCGATATCAGAAAAGCTTTGCCAGGTTTTGTCATCCATCATGCGCTGGCCAATTACGGCGATTTGTTCGGAGATTGATTGCATAGCTTTTTAAGTTTTAATTTTCAGAGGCATGCCTGCCTTTGTGACTTCCCATCCTTTCAAGTACCGAAAAAGAATCCCCGTAATTTCCATAAAAGCCATAAGCGCTTCCAGATAACCAGAGTCTGGTATAGCTTCGTCCATGGAGCTGATTTTAATCACTACAGTATGTTCGGATTCGTTGGGTTTGCTCAAAGCATTGGCAAAATGTTTGTCCGAAAGATGGATGTATCCTGAAGTATGTTCGTAGACATTTTTTAATTGCGGGTACTCCTGGGCAAGGCTTTCGATAAGGTAGCCGTCTTTTAGTTTTCGGCCATCTTTATCTTTCAGCGTATTAATTTTGGTTCCTTTAAAAACTTCCATGGCAAAATCATGAAGATCTTTTACCAGCCACGCTGCTCGGTAGCGCAGTAAATTATCCAGTTGCATGCGAATCAGCGGGGCTGCGGCTATAAAATTATGTTTTTCAATCAGATCGCAGAATCCCGACATTAGGCATAATGAGCGGTTCATGACTGCAAAAGAAAACAGATCCATAGGATACAGTTTTCCATCAGCTGCCCTCATTATTTTTTCTCCCACTTCTTTATGGTCATTGACCGTAGAACGCAGACTTGCAATTGCTTGCTTGATTTTGTCAGAAAGCTCTATTTCCATGTTTTTGTCCCAATGGCTAATTAAGAAATTTTTACCAGTAGTAATGCTATGACATTTTCCATTGATTTAAATACAAGCGACAAAGTTTTGTCATCTTTTAAAATAAATCCTTTATGAGCATAAGCGCACCGTAATTTGTAAAGATCATTAAACCACGGCAGCAATTCCGGCTTTAGCGCATGAATGCCGCCGACAATATATTTCTTGTTGTCGCTATTCACATTTTTAGGTACAAAAAGGTGTTCCAAGCTGCAATACATAAGCAAAATTTTAGCGCCAAGATCTGGAATCTGAGTGGCAGAACTCAAGATGTCCAGCGTAGGTTGAATATCATTGACACTCCTCTCAGTCCAAGGGTTTTTCAAGCTATCCAAAATTTTTTGGTTTTCTAAAAAGAACTTTTCTATTCCGCCAAACGTACGATCGTCGATATACATCTTAGCCAGGCCTCGGTAGCCGTAAGACAAAAACAGGCAGCCATCGGGCGTCTTTAGCCAAGGTTCTCTTTTGTCTTCGTCCCAACTAAAAACTCCCAAGTAGCCGCTGTTTAGAAGGACAGGCGAAGTTGGCGCTTCCAGCCTAACGTCAGATTGCCCGAAATCCATCTGTGGCCGGTAGATGAAACTGGCGATTCGCAGCATATTAAAAAAAGTTCTGAGCCAAGCGGAAGCGTACCAGTAGGCATAAGTCATCGATCCTTCGGTTGCAAATCCTATGGAAGGAGAGTGAAAAAAATTTTTGGCTTCTTTTTTATTATACTGTCGTAAATGGGGTTGGTATTGTTGATGTTTGGCAACAAGCTGGCTGGCTTTCAAAAAACAGACAAACGGCAGACTAAGTTTTGCAAATAAGCCGTCAAAAAATGCCTGCACGTCTCCAAATGGAGTATCGAAATACGAGACTGTGGTTACTAACGTCTGCGATTGAACAAATCCTTTCAAGCGCTCGAAATATTCCTCAATGATTGCCTGATATCCTTTTGTTTTATCACGCCAAGGCACTACGAATTGACTTTCGTCAACATACGACCCGCCCCCAACCCTTTTGTGATATTCCTTTTCATCACTAAATTCAAAAGCCATTTTGCAGCGAAATAAAATATTAGTTACGTCAGCGGGAGAAATTTTCAGGCCTTTATCGACGAAGTATTCGCACTCTTTCTGTATTAAAGGCAGCAAAAAACGCTGGTGATAATATTGTTCTTTACCCCATTTATCAACGGGTGGCATCAATTTGGCAAGAGAGGCTTCTGTATCAGCCACTCGCTCGAGATGTAGCCACATCTGCTCACCAATTTGGTTTTTGACGGTTTGTAAAAAAGAAGTCGGCATAGATATATTGTAGCACTTTTCGGCCAAACTAGCGGCTTTTCCTTAGCTTTCCGGGGTCTGGACTTCCTCTGCAATTTGAGTCATTCCTTTGATTGTGAGTGATATTTTGTATATAATTAATAAAGAAGCTATGTCAAAAATTACAAAACCTGTGTTAATAACAGAATATGGACACCTTTATAAGGGTGATTGTTTACAGATAATGAGAGGGATAAAATCTGAAAGCGTTGACCTGTTTTTTGCCGACCCTCCATTTAACCTGAATAAATCTTACGGGAATGGTGTCAGGGATGACTTGCAGGAAAGCGAATATCTGGAATGGTGCCACAAGTGGATTGATGAAGGCGTGCGCGTCCTTAAACCCGGAGGTTCATTTTTTCTCTATAATATTCCCAAATGGAATGTCCAGCTGGCAAGCTATATTTCCAAGTCTTTAAATTTCCGGAGCTGGATAGCAATAGAAATAACTTTTTCTCTTCCGATTAAAGGCAGGCTATATCCGTCTCATTACTCCTTGCTCTATTTTGTAAAAGGTAAGAAGCCCAACACTTTTGAACCGCCAAGACTTCCAATGCAGGTTTGCCGTCACTGTGGTGGGGAAATAAAGGATTACGGCGGATATAAAAATAAGATGAATCCCAAAGGGATCAACTTATCTGATATCTGGACTGATATACCGCCCGTTAGGCACAAGAAGTACAAAAATCGCGAAGCCAATGCTCTAAGCCTAAAACTGCTCGACAGGATCTTGGATATGTCCTCTAAAGAAGGTGATGTAATACTAGACCCTTTTGGTGGCAGCGGGACGACTTATATAGCAGCCGAATTGAAAATGCGGAAATGGATTGGAATGGAGATATCTACCACTGATGAAATCACGAGACGATTTAAGAGCATGGCCAAGGATAAGGAATACTATGACTGCTTAAGAGAAAATGTAAATGTTTTATTTACAAAGAAAGCTTTGGAATTACGAAAAAAACACGGCCACCATAACGGTAAGTACGTGCTTAGCGAAACAAATATTACAAAACAAAAAGCGTTGTTCTAAAAACTATAATAAGGCTCTGCCATCCGTACCTTTTGGAATGCGCGGAGCTTTTTTATTTAGTCCGTCCTGCTCTACTACAATAATATAGATTACACCATTTTTGTACGGGATACTTTGCCAGAGCGGCAGGTATGGCGCTATTTCCCTGAAGTTACCGACCCGGTCAGTAAGATAGGGATAGAGATTTGTAGATGGTAAAACCAATACTCCACCGGCGAGTTCTTTATTTAAAACTCCTAAGCAGATTTTATTCAGTGCCCTGTGGCTGGATGATATATTGCCAGTTTCCCATTCAATAGCAAACAGACCGAAAGGTGTTTCCCGGACAGCATCAAGAGGGCCTGTACCGGCCACTCCGCGCGGACGCAGGCGCAATTCATCCTTCCAGCCCTTGGTTTTCAAATAAGTTATACAAGCTTCTTTGATAGGTTTGACGCCGTTTCCCTCACCACGGCCTTTGCCTTTTGAGTTAGGATTTAAGTAAAAACCAGCAGAACCGGGAGGCCAGGAAATTTTACTAATCGCAGCCTTTATCTCTTTTTCTATTTGAACCATTATTAAAGAGCGCGGTAAAGGACCTTTTTTCAAAATATATTTTGTATCAACGATTTTCATATTTCTGGCTAAAGTATAAATTAATTGTATCACTAAATTTACCAGCAGTCACTACCAAGCCCATCAAAGAAAATACGACGTTTTTCCTAGCTTTGCGGGGTCTGGACTTACTTTGGAATTAGCGTCATTCCTTTGCTTGTAGAGATTATTAACTTTTACAAGCATATGCAAGCAAACCAAGGGGTTTTGGCGGGCAGTGTTGAGTACTGCCTGTATGCTCGGAAAAGTACCGAGCAGGATGAGCGACAGGCTTTGTCCATTGATTCCCAGATCAAGGAAATGATGAGCCTGGCCGAGCGGGAGAACTTAACTATTAAGGAAATCAGGCGGGAGAGCCATTCAGCAAAAAACTCCGGCTGTAGGCCCGTATACAACGAGCTGATTTTAGATGTCCGAAGCGGCAAGTTTTCGGGCATCCTGACTTGGGCACCGGACAGGTTAAGTAGGAATGCAGGTGACTTGGGAGCCATTGTGGATTTAATGGATCAGGGTCACTTAAAGGAAATCAGAACCCACGGCCAAAGGTTTACCAATTCGCCGAACGAAAAATTCTTGCTAATGATCCTTTGTAGCCAGGCTAAGCTGGAAAACGACAACCGGGGCATTAACGTCAAGCGTGGCCAAAAGACCAAAGTGGAAATGGGTATGCGGCCATGCATGGCACCACTGGGATACCTGCAAATCATGGACGGCCGAAGCAGAAGGAGCAAGACCATAGTAGATTCAGAAAGAGCGCCCATAATCAAAGACATTTTTGAATACGTAGCCTACGGCCACGCCTCAGGCCGGGACATTCTAAAGTGGATTAACAACAACACCAATTTTAAAACCCGAAAAAATAAACCCGTAGCTTTAAGCATGGTCTATAACATGCTGAGAAACCCATTCTACTACGGCGAGTTTGAATACCCCAAAAACAGCGGCAAATGGTATCATGGTTTGCACGAGCCGCTGATTACCAAAGAGCTGTTCGACAAAGCCCAAGAAAAGCTGGATCAGGCACCCACAGCCAAAAGTTGGAACGCCAAGGTGTTTGATTACACCAAGCTATTCCAGTGCGGCGTGTGCGGCTCTGGGGTTACAGCGCAGGAAAAGTTCAAGAAAATCAAGGACGGCAGCATGAGGCGGTATGTCTACTATAACTGCACGGGAGGATTAAACCGGGAGTGTAAACAGCCATATATTAGGGAAGAAGAGCTGCAAAGCCAGCTGCTGGAATTAATCGACCAGGTCAACCTTGATCAGATGGGTATCCAACAAAAAGTCATCGAGGAAGTGGAACGGTACAAAAAGCTGCTGCATGGCGTATTCGGGCAAAAAGACCAGCTAATTAAAATGTACGAGGTAGACCCCAAAGCTTATGCCAAACACATTCTTAGAGAGGGAACCAAAGACGAAAAGCGGGAAATATTATCCTGCTTTAAGGACCAGATTTACCTTAAGGACAAAAAGATTTATCTAAGTAAAAAGTAGCTCCTAAATTAAGCCTCAAGAAGTTTTGCCCGAATTTCATTTAAATGGACCGATCCGGACTGATCGGGCGGAAATATTTCTCTTAACGAATACGGAAAATATCCGCTAATGGCTGGCCAGAGGCGGTATGAATCAATAATAAAATTCCCGGCTTCAAATTTGTCCGGCGCTGTAGTTGTCAAAATATATAATTTTAGACCGTGATTTTTGGCCGCATCCCAGATAATTTTATTGACATGCTTATCGTGAAATCCGTAACCGATGACCAGCAATTTTTTATTGCCTTCCTTGAGGACAGCCTTAAATAATTCCAGATAATACTTCAGTAAGGGCTCGTTGTTTATTTCTTGTTCCTTGTTGACCCCAATAATCATTTGGCTGCCGCCGTGCGCCGACCTCCAGCCGAACGAGCCATGCAGTTTTATGTAATGTAGGGTGTTAGTATTTTGAATAATTTCTTTTTCAGCCAAATCAGCGGCATTTTCGCCCGGCAAGGTAACGGAGTAAGTTGGCAAAAATTCCCTTTGTGATAGAGTAGTAAACTCCTGAGGGAATCTCGGCGCACCCGGGGACATAAAATTGTTTCTTCTTTCCATAAAGATATCCTGATTTAAGGTGAAAAAGAAACCTCTCTCTGAGGGAGTACCTACAAACAGATTCAAAAGCTCGCCAAGCTTATAAGTGTCTAAGGAGGTCGGATTATCGTCGTTCATCTGCCATGTCCGTATGGAATCGTCGAGTTGTTTGTAAACTTGTTCCATCACTGACTGCAAAACTTGCTTCTCTTCTTCAGTAAAAGCCGGGGTAGGCAGGCTGGTATTACCATCGCTATCAATTCCATGCACGACTTTGGAATAAACAGACTCGAAATCATAATCCATGCTAAGCAGATTTTTGATACGTTCTTGCCGACTAATCTGAGCATGGTTAAAAATCTTTGACCACATTTCGCGGGCAAGAAAACCATTGAAGTTTTTGGTAAATCCAGCTCCAGTCAGTAAAACAAGGCGTTTTGAGGCAATAGGCATGCGGGATAAATTTAGTGTTCAATATTCCTTTCCTCTTCTGGCGACATCAGCAAACCTCCACCGCACACCGAACAGTCAGCAATATCAATAGTGACCTCTCGCCATTGCTGGCAATCCGAACAAAACCTTTTTACCACTAGTTCTCCGTTTTTAAATCTCATAATAGTATTTTACCACTATATGAGATAAGGGGGAATTCGCGCCACGTAAGTATCGAACCAAAAATTATACAGCCTTTACCGCAGTTCTAGACCGGAAAGCATCAAGGACAAATTTAAAAACCATGGGGACAAAATTTCCATGGTTTTTAAATCTTTGGACTGTTAATACAATAGTTTTGTTGGAAGACACTACGGTCTTCCAGAACCAAGTATTAGTGGCTGGGGTGGAAGGATTCGAACCTTCGAATGGCGCCTCCAAAGGGCGCTGCCTTACCACTTGGCGACACCCCAAAAAGACAGCTAACATATTATAAAATATTTAGGGAAAAAAGAAAAGACCTCGTTATGGTTTGTGTATGAGTATTGCTCAAAATATTAGTAGGTATTAAAATAGCTTTAAGAACATTTTTAAACAAATCATTAAATTTATGGAATTAAAAGACAAAATTGTGGTTATAACCGGCGGCACCAAAGGATTAGGAAAAGCTTTGGCTTTGGAGTTTGAACAATCAGGAGCTAAGGTTATTGTTAGTTCGCGACAAGGAAATGATACAGAAAATTATATTAAAGCTGATGTTAGAAATGAAAACGAAGTCCAAAGCTTGGCTAAAACAGTTATTGATAAATACGGGCGAATTGATATATGGATAAATAATGCCGGTATTTGGTTGCCTCATGCTCCAGTGGAAGAAATTGATATGAAGCGGGTGCATGATATGGTTGAGGTAAATCTATTCGGCACCATGTATGGCGCAAAAGCAGCTATTATTCAAATGCGAAAACAGAATTTTGGAACCATAATTAATATTCTTTCTACCAGTGCTTTAGAAGGAAGGGCAGGTATCTCTGGTTATGGCGCCAGCAAGTTTGCGGCAATGGGTTTTACCCAGGCCATCAGGAAAGAAGTGGAGGAAGCTGGTATTAAAGTCGTTAGTATTTATCCGGGCGGTATGCAAACTAATTTTTTTGATGAAAAGCAGCCGGCAAATTATCAAAAATATATGGACCCTCAAGAAGTGGCCAGTAAAATAGTCCAAAACCTACAAAAAGATATACCGGAAGAAGAGTTGATTATAAAGCGCCCGACCGCTTAATAGAGATACAAGTTATCTTTTTAAATATAAAAAAAGACTGACAGGGGTTTTGCGTCTGATGTATTATATAAACAGCAATTGTTTTGATGGTGACCATCCCGATGGTCACCATCAAGGTTGATAAAATTTAATCAATACGATATATGAGCGAACATTATAAGGAAACAAGGCCGTGGGGGAATTTTGAAATATTAAGCGAGTTTGAGGTTAAGGATGAAAAAGGCCAAGATGTCACAGTAAAAAAAATAACGGTTAACCCCAAATCCCGCCTGTCATACCAATCCCACAAATTCCGAGATGAACATTGGACCATTGTCCAGGGCCAAGGCAGCGTGATATTGAACGATGTTGAAAAAAGCGTGAAGGCAGGGGATACGGTAGAAATTTTAAAGACCACCAAGCACAGGGTGGTAAACAATGATGAAAATCAAGTTTTGGTTTTTATAGAAGTTTCCACCGGGCATTTTGACGAGAATGACAACACCCGCTACGAAGACGATTACGGCCGAGTATAAAAGGTTGTGTCATCGCGAGTGCAGCCGAAGCGATCTTTCGCTGCCTGTTAGATTGCTTCGCTCCTTTCAGTCGCTCGCAATGACATCAGTCTTGTGGTCAAAGAGCACCTTTGACCAAAAGAACGGCTAAAACACTTATTTATTACGTTTTGCCGTTCTTTTGTACCACCTCCCCCTCGCTTCGCTCGGGTACTCCTCCTATATTAGGAGGAGAGACTACTGCAGTTCTCCCTGCAAAGGGAAGGCGGCCCGCGAAGCGAGACGGAAGGGTATTTATACCACCTGGTAGGAGGAGAGAAAACTGCGGGATGGTTGATTCAAACCAATAACATTGGTATAATTTTATGCATGAATCAAGAAAAAAATGTTCCTGCTCTTGGAGCAATTGCTGCTTCTTTATACGTTTCTTTCCAGCTTATTGCCAATGTGCTGTCTACTAAAATCGCGCTGCTGCCCTGGCTTAACTGGTCCATAGATGGCGGCACTGTTATCTACCCCCTAACTTTTACATTAAGGGATTTCGTACACAAAACTTTAGGCAAAAAAAGCGCCAGGCAAATTGTGGTATTAGCCGCAGCCATCAACCTGGCTATGGCTTTACTGTTTATCCTTATTGGCAAAGTAAAACCCGACCCGACCTGGCAGTACCAGGTCGCATACGAAAAAATCCTCCTTCCGGTATGGAGGATAACTTTGGGCAGCATTATCGCCCAGGTTATTTCTGAGCTTTTGGATACCGAAATTTTCAGCGTAGCTTACAGGAAAATGGATGACGTGGCGGCGGTATTGTTTTCCAATTCGGTTTCCCTTGTTGCGGACAGCTTTATTTTTGCGATAATAGCTTTTGCTTTTTTCCTGCCATGGATTACGGTTTGGCAGATAATTTTTACCAACATTATCGTGAAAACGGCAATGAGCCTGCTTTCTGCGCCAAGTATTAAGCTTGTGCCCAGGACTGTGGAGTTTGAGCAGATATAATCTGCAAGATATAATCCCTCAAGACGTTATAAGAAGTAGTCTCAAAATCACGTTTTGAGATAGCTGCTAATTATAAGATTATGAGTTCTGCAGATTTAATACAACAAGGAATTGATTTGCGCGAAAGAGGCCAGCTTCCCCAGGCTTTGAAAATTCTGGGGCAGGCCGTGAATGCGGCTGCCAAAGAAAAAGATTTCATCAGGATGATAACCGCCCTTGGGGAAAGAGGCCTGGTTTGGAAGCATTTTCATCTTGAAACCAAGGATCGCGCGTTTTTGGTGCTGGCCAGGAAAGACATTGAAGCAATGCAGCTGATAAGCGAATTGAAATCGGTTGACATTAAGCGCCACACCATAAGTTTTTTACTGGGCCAGACGGACATGCTGCTGGGTGATTTTAAAAACGCGATTATAAATTTTCGGAAAGCCCTAAGGATTTTTAAAGGATTATCATCTGAAAAAGGGGATTGGAGATACCATTTGGGCGAAGCTTATTACAAAGCGGGAGACAAGGAAAAAGGCAAAAAAACTATTTTTGAAGGGATCGAAGAAATAAAGAAAGGCTCCGAAGAAGCGCCTAAGTTTTTATGCAACGTTTGGCTTTCCGGAGCCTTTATGAGATTGGCTGATTTGTTGAGGCTGGATGAACCAAAAGAAGCAAAAAAATATTTAGGGCAGGCGGAAGACATAATAGATAAAACAAAAGGATTGGTTATGAGAAGAAGGCAGCTTCAAAGGCTAAAAAGGAAATTTTAAATACTCTACTAAATACTAAAAGGTACTAAATATACTAAAATATCAATACGTGTTTAATTGATATCAATGCCGGTATATGATTTAGTATCTTTAGTATTATTTAGTATTTAGTAGAGGGATAGTATTTAGTAGAGTATTTATATCTCGAAATGCGTCAGTTGTTTAAATTGCGAAAACCTATTAGCAATTTCTTCCTGGCTGATTTCTTCCAAAGCCTTAGCGCCCATCTGCTCTACGCAAAAAGAAGCCATTATTGAGCCTGCTACAGAGGCTCTTTTTAAATTCTCCCAGGAATGATCGCCGGTTTTCGCTAAAAATCCCATAAACCCTCCGGCAAAGGAGTCGCCTGCGCCGGTTGGATCGAAAACGTTTTCTAAAGGAAAAGCCGGAAGATGGAAAGTCTTGCCGCCTTTAAAAAGGAATAGTCCAAATTCACCCTGCTTGATAATTAAAGCAGGATCTTTTTTTTCATCCATCATCCCCAAAATTTTATTAGCAGCCTTAAAGAGATTGTATTCTTGGGACAGCTCCCGGCATTCAGAGTCATTGATGATAAAAATATTTACCCGCTTTAAGACTTCCAAAAGCTCTTGACGGCTGTTTTCTATCCAAAGGTTCATGGAATCCAGGCCGACAAATTTTGCGCCTTGTGCCTGCTGTAAAACTTTATTTTGCAAAGCCGGGTGGATATTGCCCAAAAACAGGTACTGACAAGTTTTAAAATTATCCGGCAAGACAGGGTTAAAATTTTCAAAGACATTCAATTCAGTAAAAAGCGTTTCGCGGTTGTTCAAATCAAAACCGTATTTGCCGCCCCAGCGGAATGTTTTACCTTCCGTCTTTTTTATTGCAGATACGTCTACGCCTTTTTGTTCTAACATGGAAAGATGGGAATCCTTAAAGTCTTCACCAACCACAGCTAAAATTTTTGGCTTGGTAAAATAGCTGGCTGCCAAAGAAAAATACGTGCCGCTGCCGCCGAGCGCATCATCAACTTTGCCAAAAGGCGTTTCAATTGTGTCGTATGCCACTGACCCGATAATTAAAATGTCCATACAACGATTATAGCATTTTTATAAGTTAACAGATATGGTTAAGGGTTGCGATTGGCTAAGGATTACGGATCTGTATATCCGTAATAGATCAGTAATCTCTAACCCTATTATTGGTAATATAGTTTTTTACGTGATAAAATTTATATAGATGCCAATTAGCCTGTGGATAACCTAAAATAGGCTTAAATTTAAGGTTTTATATATTCCATGGCAAAATCTATAACTTTAAACATTGCGATTTTCCCGCCCGAGACAGTCAGCCGCAAGGCTATGCTTTTAAGCAGGCAGTTAAAACAGCATAGCGGCATGTTTATATTGGACGGCAAAAATTTCCATCCGCACGTGACGATTTATTTGGCGGAATTCCCCAAAAAGAATTTGAAAAAAATCCAGCTTGCCGTAAAAAAGATCGCAGCAGGCTGTAAGACTTTTTTATTAAAATCGACAGAATACAGCCAGAATGCAAACCTATATATTGCCGTTGGCTTTAAAAATAGCAAAGAAATTTATGGCTTGCATAAAAAAATTGTCACTGATTTGAATCCTTTAAGGGAAGGCTTGCTCAGGCAAAAAGACATAAACAGGTTAAAAGAGTTCAGCAAGGAGGCACAGAAAAATCTTACGGAATACGGATATAACAACGCCCTAAAAAAATATTTCCCTCACTTAACTTTTTCCAAACTGGCGGATGATAATAAGGAAGCCATAAAACGCCTGCCAAAAATGGATTTTTCCTTCTTGGCTGAAAAAATCGTAATTTTCCAGTCCGGTGATCATCAAAAAATCCTGGCGGAGCTCAATTTTTCTAAGAAAAAATAAGCCACTTTACAAGATAGTGTTATTTATATATCATTTGCATATGAACCAGCAATCTTTTGTAAAATCTATCACAATGTGGATGCCCCTTTCTACCAAGGGCTGGTTTTAACTGCATTAATTTGCAATAACAACTGCCAAGCCCTTTTGAGAGGGTTTTTATTTTATCGAAACAGATAAGGAGGATGTTGTCATGGTTATCGCAACGACGGAAAATAAAGGAACTTGCCCGAAATGCAAGAAGGAGGTCAATTTCCTGGTCAACGACAGCACTAACACGGGACCGGTGGTCTACGAATGCCGTGAATGCAGAGAGGTAATTGAGGCTAATAACCTCGAGGAATTACAGGAAAAATTGGCTGCATGATCGGCCGTACAAAAAGGACGGAACGCGAATCTTCGCGTTCCGTCCGGTTTTTTTTATATTCAATTAATATTTTGGTTTAATCTTGTCATTATCAGTATTGTGAATCAGTCTTTTATTAGTGACAAAAGCTACCAATCTACTAATCTATCCGAATACTACCAATACCTACTAATCTTCTTAGATGGACATTTGTAGGTATTTGTAGATTGGTATTAATTGGTAGATTTGTAGTTTTATGACTAGAGACCATCTAAAACACGAACTTATTATTCAGGACGTATTAGATACGCCGGAGCTGTCCGCGGCTTTTGATGAAATTGACCGCGCGGATTTTGTGCCCGAAGATTTTAAAGACGCGGCATACGAAAATTTGCCGCTGCCGATTGGTTTTAACCAGACAATATCCCAGCCTTTTACCGTGTTTTTTATGCTCGGCCTTTTGGATGTGAAAAAAGGGGATAGGGTATTGGAAATTGGCACGGGCAGCGGATGGCAAACTGCTTTGCTTAGTTTTTTGGCAGGCAAAAATGGAAAAGTGGTATCACTAGAAAGGATTTTTGAACTTGTAGAATTCGCCAAAAATAATTTATCTCAATACTCCGAATATTATCGTGCTAGTAAAGTAGTACACGGGGATGGTAGTTTTGGGATGCCCGAATTCGCGCCGTTTGATAAAATTATCGCCGCAGCCGCGGCAGCGGAAATTCCCAAAGCGTGGAAAGAGCAGCTTAAAGTAGGTGGTAAAATAATCGCGCCTGTTGAACATGATATCATTATGCTGCAAAAAAACTCTTCCGATGATTTTAAAAAAACCGTATTCGAAGGCTTCGCCTTTGTGCCATTGGTTAGTGAATGATTATACAAAAACACCCCAACTTAATATTGGGGTGTTTTTGGAGCTCCTTAGTCATGAATATTAGAACCGAGGTGATGAAAATGTTTATTAGTTTTTAACTAATCTTTTGTAATTTTATTAAGGATAGTTTTGCTTCCACCTTGTTAGAATCTCTATAGTCCATAAGGTTGCCTTTAGGAATTTCTTCTTTACTGATAGTTTTGTTATTTATCATTTCTTCAAGAATCTGATCAAATATAGATTCTAATATTTTTTGATGCGGGATTGTATTTTCACGTGTCACCCTACCTAATTTAATGTAACCTTTCACTTGTAGGACTCTAAGCATTTCTTCTAAAACCTCTTTGACCTTTTTCTTTGCTGGGTTAGAATTACCTGCCAATAATTGTTCTTTTATTTCCTTATCCATAAGAACAAAAAAAGGGAAAGCCGCATTGGAAACCACAAGTTCAAATTCCCCATCTTTAAATGGTAATTTTTCTGCTGAGCCAACGATTGAATTTTTTACTCCTTCTACAGGTTGCCTTGGATCAATGGAATAAATTTTTGAACTTAAATCTCGCTCTGCTGATTTTTTCGCAAATTTACCCAAACCACCTCCCACATCTAACATTTTTCTTTGAAAATCATCATGCGTAAGATCTAATTGTTGTATATAATCATCAACAATATCTAACTTTTCTTTATTAACTTCTGGATACTGGTACGGCCTCTTTTCAGTATTCATACAAAAATCTTTAGTTTAGTAGGGAGCTCTTGCTACATATGGAGCGGGTAACGGGAATCGGACCCGTGTCTCAACCTTGGGAAGGTCGCATACTACCATTGTACTATACCCGCACATTGATTATGTTTTAAAGTTTTTTATTTTGTTATATATCCAATTTTACACCCGCCTCATCGGCGGGCTGCCGAAGAGGCAGCTACTATTGTACTATACCAGCAAGAAATAAATTTTGACTGTATTTATGATACTAAATTTTTACCCCAAATTCAATAGTTATTTTTCGAAGTTTGAAAATTGCCATTTTTTTTAGGAAACGAATGGCTCAACCTACGGTTGAGCCATTCATGGTATAATGGGGTTGGAAAGATTGTCATTCTAAATTTAGATACCAAAACCATGTCCGCTGAAAAAATTAGCATTGAAAACGCCAAACAGGATAAATTGTTTTATTTTGTGGCCAATGTCGTTATTTACCGCGAAAGCGACAAGCGCTGCCTGGTTTTAAAGCGCAGCGAGCGGGAAAAAGTACATCCGGGGAAATTTGGGGTACCGGGAGGTAAACTGGAATGGAAAGATTTGGATTTGAGTAATCCTACCCGCAGGAATGGTGATGTGCTGGATTTTGAAAATGCAACGGAGATGCTTTTAAAGCGCGAAGCTTTGGAAGAAGCCGGGGTAGAAATAGGCAGTCAGTTAAAATACATTAACAGCGTGGCGTTTATCAGGCCAGACGGGATTCCTGTGGTTTTAGTAAAATTTGCAGCCAAATATAAATCCGGGGAAATTAAGCTAGAGGACGGCGCGTTTACGGATTACGCCTGGGTTAATGAGGAAGAAGTGGAAAAATTGGATTGCATTTTAGGCGTGCCTGAAGAAGTCAGCGAAACAATAAAATTATTTTCAAAACCATGAACATTTTTTTATCTTTCCGTTTTACCGGGGCAGATATGGCGGAGACGGATAAGTTTTTAGGCCAGGTTTGCGAGCAGTTAAGTCAAGCAGGGCATGATCCAATCTGCACTTTTTGGAAAGAACCGTTTTTCCAGGAAAACAAATACAATTTAAAACAGGTATTCAATTACGCATTTAAAGAACTAGATAAAGCGGATATGCTTTTGGCTTTGGTTGATAGTCCTGAAAAAAGCACGGGGATGCTTTTAGAGATTGGCTATGCTAAGGCTAAGGGTAAAAAAATAATCATGGCTGTAAAAAAAGGAGTTAACGCCGGTACCTTGCCCGAATTTGCGGATGAGGTTTTTGAATTTTATAAAGTAGAAGATATTATTAAGGCTATTGAGGAAGTCCTGGTGAGATTATAAGGTTTAAGCATTTGCCAAAAGTGCTTTTTGATAAACGTTGCATCGCATCATGTCATTGCGAGGAGTCAAAGGGCTTTGTCTTTGATGACGAAGCAATCTAAATCTCAAGGTCTATGAGCAAGCAATATTATGTTTATATACTGACTAATTTTACAAATACAGTTTTGTATACTGGCATTACTAACGATTTAGTGCGCCGCATTTACGAACACAAGAATCATTTAGCTAAAGGATTTACTGATAAATATAATGTGACTAAACTTGTATACTTTGAGAATACCGACAGTGTAGAAAGCGCGATTGCTAGAGAAAAGCAGATTAAGGCCGGATCAAGGCAAAGGAAAATTGATTTAATTAATTCAAACAATCCTAGCTGGGAAGATTTGTGCAATACAATCATATAACGTCATCGCGGGAAGGGGTGCAGTCGACGACAAAGTAACCTCTATTACAAAGGAATGATTGCCACGCAATTTAAGCCAGTCCGCCAGCTGGCGGACCTTAAATTGCTCGCAATGACATTGGCTTTATGGTCAAAGAGTATCTTTGGCATTTTTATATTTCCCGTAAAAATGGTATAATTAATGCAAGAATTATTCAATACTATCCCAAAACGTGAGGGATTAATAGTTTGTCATCGCGAGGGAATGCATTTGGTCGCGGCGATCTTTCAATAGATTGCTTCGTCGTATAACTCCTCGCAATGACAAGGAGCCGTAATGAACCAACAAAATAAACTATCTTTAGAATCGTATAAAGGCACTAGGGATTTTTATCCGGAAGACCAATTCGTTCAGAATTATATTTTTGGCGTGTGGCGCAAAGTGGCGGAAAAGTACGGATATTTAGAATACAATGCTTCAATTCTGGAAGAGGCGGCTTTGTATAAGGCCAAGAGCGGGGAAGAAATTGTCAACGAGCAGACTTATACGTTTATTGACCGTGGGGGCAGGGAAGTCACAATCCGCCCGGAAATGACGCCGACTGTGGCCAGGATGGTCGCGCAAAAACGCAAAGAGCTGGCGTTTCCTTTGCGCTGGTTCAGTATTCCTAATTTGTTTAGATACGAGCGCCCGCAGCGCGGCCGTTTGCGCGAGCACTGGCAATTGAACGTGGACATGTTCGGAGTAGAATCTATAGGCGCGGATTTGGAAATTGTTTCCGTGGCTTACGACATTATGAAAGCTTTTGGCGCCAAAGACGAATCTTTCGCCATAAAAATCAACAGCCGCAAGTTTTTGAATTTCCTAATGGATACTTTTTTAAGGCTTAACGGGCAGCAGGCGCATCAAATATCCAAACTTTTGGACCGCATGCACAAAATTAGCGGTGAAGATTTTATTGCCCAAGCTAAAGAAATTTTAGGCGACGACAGTAAAGTAGAAGCCTTGGCTACTATCACCAGAATTAAAAATTTAGACGAGCTGCCGGAAGAAGTTAAAGCGCACGAATCGGTTGCGGAATTAAAATCTTTCCTGGCCAGAATGGAAACTTTGGGAATTAAGAACGCTATTTTTGATGTCAGCTTGGTGCGTGGGTTTGATTACTACACCGGCATTGTATTCGAGGTTAATGACACAAGCCCGGCAAACCCGAGGGCTTTGTTTGGTGGCGGCAGGTATGACGATTTGGTGGGGATTTTCGGCGTGGAAAAAGTGCCTGGGATAGGGTTTGGCATGGGGGATGTGACAATTCGTGATTTTTTAGAAACATACAGCCTGCTCCCGTCGTATGAATCTATAGTGGATTTGTATATCTGCAAGTTTGACGAGTCTTTTGCAGGTTTCGCCAGCCAGCTGGCATCTGATTTGCGCAAAGAGGGCATAAATGCGGCCGTGGATTTAACTGACAAGAAAGTATCGGCGCAGGTAAAAACTGCAGACCGGCAAAAGATCCCGTTCGTGCTGGTAGTCGGCGAAGAAGAAACAAAAAGCAATAAATTCAAATTAAAGAACCTGTCGGAATCGAAAGAAATTGAAGTCAGCCGGGAAGATTTGGCAAAAACAATCAAATCTTTGGAATCGTAAACTTATGCATTTCTTCACTACTTCGAAGTAGTAAAGTTTTGTCAAAATTTGAAATTATGGATAAAAAAGAGGTTGTCCTGCAAGTTGGAGTTAAGGTGCTGCTTAAAAACAGCGAAGGGAAATATTTGCTGGTCAGGAGGAATCCGAAAAAATATCCGGAAGTGGGCCCCAAGTGGGACATTGTCGGCGGCAGGATTGACCCTGGCTCGCCGCTTTTAGATAACCTAAAGCGCGAAGTTAAGGAAGAAACAAATTTGGATTTATCAATAGAGCCAAAGCTGGTTGCCGCCCAAGATATTTTGCGCGTGGAAGGCCGGCATGTGGTCAGGTTATCATACATAGGCGAAATTGAAGGCAGTCCGCAGCTCGACGATGATCATCTGGAATTTAAATGGTTTACGGGGGAAGAAATAAAATCGTTATCCGAAGAGGAATTGGATATTTATTTCAAGGAATTAGCGGATAAGGGCGTGATGTTATAATTCGAAAACCGCGAAATAGCATGCGAATTATGCGAAAGTATTTTTTTGCGGCATTCGCATAATAATTTGTAGTTTCGCATTATTCCATATGGACTATAACCACTCCGAAAATTTCATACTTGGGCTTATTGAAGAAGATGAATGGATGATGGATATTTTGCAAGTCGCAAAAAGTTTTAGCTTGCCCGATTGGTGGGTGGCAGCCGGGTTTGTCAGGAATAAGGCTTGGGACCATTTGCACGGATTTAAAAAAAGGACATATGGAGGCGGCATGGATGTTGACGTTATATATTTTGACCCGAAAGATTTGTCGGAGACCGCGGAAAAAGAAATGGAATTAAAATTTTATATAGCCAAGCCGGGAATTCCCTGGTCAGTAAAAAACCAGGCCAGGATGCACGTACAAAACGGAGATGGTCCTTACAAAGATTCAGTTGACGCTATGGCCAAATGGCCGGAAACAGCAACATGCGTGGGGGTTAAAATAGGAAATGACGGCAAATTGGTTTTGGCGGCCCCGCTTGGCGTTAGTGATGTCGTGAACATGGTTTTGCGGCCAAATCAGAATTGCAAAAGAAATCCGCAAGCTTTTATATCCCGAATGGAAAAAAAGAATTGGCTAAACAAATGGCCGAAAACAATTATTATTGACAAAAATTAAAAAAATGACAAAAGTGACAAAAATAACTGCAGTATTAATTTTGTCATTTCCGTCGTTTTTGTCATTTATGTCATTTCTTTTATGATCATTGTTGCCCATAGAGGCGCGAGTAAAATTGCCCCGGAAAATACCCTGCAAGCTTTCCAAAAAGCCATTGATATTGGCGCTGATATGCTTGAATTCGACGTACGGAAGACCCAAGACGGCGCATTGGTTGTTTTTCACGATCCTGACTGTCAGGGCTTGCAAATAAATACCATCACTTTAAAAAAGCTGAAAGAATTGTCTTATGGCTTTATTCCGACTTTGGAAGAAGCGCTTCAGGTTACGGCCGGAAAAATAAAACTGGATGTTGAGTTAAAAGAAAAAGGCTGCGCCAAGGAAGCTGTGCCGCTGCTTTTAAAATATTTTTCCGTTAATAATTTTTTTATCAGTTCTTTTAAAAAGCCAATTTTGGCAGAAGTTTTTAAAGAGAATCCTTCTGTCAGGCTCGGGTGGATCTTGGGCAATGACGGATTCCAAAGCAGGCTTAAAATCCTTTTTGATATTTTAAAAGTCGTAATCAATCCCAGTACCACTGACCGTTACCAGTATTTAATTGTAAACAAGCATATTTACAACCACCAAACATTCAGCTTTTTGCCTTATCAGAAAAAGCAAGTTTTTATTTGGACGGTGGACAATGAAAAAATGATCAATATGATTTGCGGCGATAGCCGCGTAAATGGCGTAATTACCAATGTTCCGGATTTGGCTTTAAAAATCCGGAATGAATAATCTAATAACTAAATTTTATTGCCATTCCCGATCTAGATCGGGAATCTAAAACTTTGATTATTATCGACGCATGGATTCCGGATAGCTCTCGGCCTGCGACCTCGTGGCTTCCGGAATGACAAGTGGTGTTAATCTAATTACTAATTACTATTCACTAATCACTATAAAAATGACCGAACAAGAATGGAAAGATGTTTTGGCAAGCGAAGGTTTTAGCGATATTTACATTTGGCACGATGATGCTAATGTGGAATATCCCGACCATCTCCATGAAAAAATTACTGCCCATGTCATTTTAAGCGGCGGCATGGAACTAAATGACCACGGCCATGTAAAAATTTTAAAGGCCGGAGAAAGGTTTGATATCAAAGCCGGGACAACGCATTCGGCAAAAATCGGACCAGACGGCTGCAGGTATGTAGTGGGAGAAAAATAATTTATTATCCACGAACACACTAATTATCACGAATATCACTAATATAGCATTAGTGTAATTAGTGTTTATTCGTGAATTAGTGGATGAGTAATATATGAGCAAAAGAATTACATTTTTACTAATTTTAATAGCAGCAATTTTAGTCTGGAATTACCGGGATAAAATTATGCATGGCCAGTTTGGCCTGGGTAATTTTAAAAACCAGGCCACTTTCGACAATACTATTGTCGAGGCTTTGAAAAAGGAAATTCTGACTTCCGGCCCTTTGCGCAGCAAGACAAATTATCCGAACTCGGTTTTGACTCAAGCGGGGATTATCGCGGAGACGAATGTGCAAAGAGGCATGTTTGGCGTATCAATCTTAAAAGAAAACCAAAAGCTCAACGAAGCGGCTGCGCTTAAGGTTAAAGACATGTTTAGACGGCAGTATTTTGAACATTTGTCCCCGGACGGCAAAGGTCCTTCTGATTTAGCCGGAAACGTTCATTACGATTATATCGCCATTGGAGAAAATTTGGCTTTGGGAAATTTCAAAGACGATGCTGCATTGCTTGAAGCCTGGATGAACAGCCCGGGGCACAAAGCCAATATTATCAACAGTAAGTTTACGGAGATTGGCGTTGCCGTAGGGCAGGGAGAATATGAAGGGAAAACCGTCTGGTTAGCTGTGCAGGAATTCGGCAAGCCAGTGTCAGATTGCCCGGTTGTAGATGTTGGGTTAAAAGCCAAGCTCGACGGAATAAAGCTGGACACAGGAGAATTAGAGCTTCAAATTAATTTGCTGAAAAAAGAAATAGAGGCAATAAACCCTAAAGATTCCCAGCGGCAGGACGAGTATAATGCTAAAGTCTCTGAATATAATAACTTAATCCAGAATTATAACAATAAAGTGGATTCCCTAAAGTTACTGGCAGGCCAGTATAACCAGCAGGTAAACGCTTTCAACAGGTGTCTTGGGAAATGAAACATGGCATATCGCACAAAGGTTTTAAGTAAAAAATCCATAGCGCCGAATGTTGTCGAACTGGCAGTCGAACTTGTCGAGCCGGGGAAAATTGTTTTTACGGCAGGGCAGTTCATGCAGTTTGAAATAGGCACTCAATTAAGATCTTATTCTATCGTCTCTGCTCCTGGTGACAGGAAGGATTTGTCTTTTTGCATTGAACTTGTTAAAGAAGGTTTGGGCTCTGAGTTTGTCAGAAATTTGAAAGAAGGCGATTTGATTTCAATGAAAGGGCCGTTCGGCGTTTTTACTTTAAAGGATTTCCAAAAAAGCGCGGCTTTTGTGGCAACTGGAGTCGGGGTGGCTCCGTTCAAGCCGATGATAGAAGAAGCTTTAAAATACGGCTATAAAAAACCGGTTTTGCTGCTTTTCGGCATAAGGACCCAGGACGATGCAATTTATTTCGAAGACTTCCATAAACTATCATCAGAATATAAAAATTTTGAATTTATCCCCATCCTGAGCAAGCCAAACGGTAAGGAGTGGAACGGCGAGACTGGCAGGGTGACATTATTTTTAGAAACCAATTATGAAAAATACAAGGACCGATTGTTTTATCTTTGCGGCGGAATGCAAATGATAAAGGATGCCAGGGGGGTGCTGCTGGAAAAAGGACATAGTCCGCTTAATATCAAACTGGAAATTTTTTCCTGAAATAAGCGTCTTATTAAGCAGGTTGTCCTTTTTAAGGCAAAAAATACCCCATATCCCCAGCATATTTATGGTATAATAACTATAGAATTAAATTTAAAAAATTTATGGCAAAAAAATTTTTTGTTTTGAGTTTGTTCGCTTGTTTGTGTGTGTTTTCCACGGCCAAAGCCGCGGAATTCATTGCCGCGCCAAAAGGCCAACCAAATATAACCTTGGGCGCGTCCGAAACGCATAAAAACCTTTACGCGGCAGGAGGCAGCGTTAATGTAAACAGCGCTACGCTGGGTGACTTATACGTTGCCGGCGGAACCATTAATGCCGACGGTCCGGTTGAGCAGGACTCCAGCATTGCCGGCGGAACCGTAACAACTAGCGGCACAATTGGCGGCGACTTGAGAATTGGCGGCGGCAATATAACCGTTAACAGCGCGGTTGGCGGCGACGTTTTGGTGGGCGGCGGCAATATTACCATTTCTGATAAATCAAACGTTGGCGGTGATTTGGTAATTGGCGGAGGAAATGTGGTTGTTGATGCTCCTGTCAAAGGCAATGTAAAAATTGGCGGCGGGAACATTATCATAAACAGCAAAATTGACGGCACGGTTGATGTCCAATCTACCCAAAAATTGACTTTTGGGCCGAAAGCCGAAATTTCCGGGAAAATAAACCATAAAGGAGTTTCGCAAGCCAGTGTCGATCCTCAGGCAAAAATCAGCCCCATAAATTATACCCAGATACAGGGCGGACATGCAGCCAAAAACCGCGCAAGAGGACTTTTGACAGTCGCGTTCCTTATTAAGTTAGTTGCCTGGATAATTGCCGCGTGGCTGCTGCTCAGATTCTGGAGATACGGTTATTCCAGGGTAGAAGAAGGCGTAAGGAAACATCCTTGGGAAAATTTAGCCATCGGGCTGGCCAGCATAATTATAATTCCGATAGTAGTAGGAATATTGTTCATAACTTTCATCGGATATTATTTGGCTTTTGTAATACTTGTCATGTTTGCCTTGCTTGTCTTGCTGGCGCTTTTGGCAGGAGCTTTGATTTTAGGATCATTGATAGTCAGATGGCTTTCAAGAACTTCAGTCACAATTCCTGACTGGCAAATAGTGCTAATTGGCGTGGTTGCGTGGTTTATACTTTCCCTTATCCCGATAGTCGGCTGGCTTATAAACTTCGTTTTGTTTATAATGGGATTTGGAGCGCTGGTCAGGCTAGTCTGGGAAAACGCGCATATTAAAAGACAGGCGACCTAAAATTATCAATGAAACTAACCTCGCTGCTAGCAGCGAGGTGTCGGGGTAGTTTCCTTATCAAAGAGGAGGCTCAAAAGCTATGGCTTGGGCTTTGCCCAAGACAAGCTAGTTCCGCCTCCGCACTTTATACGGCCTCATCCTTAAGCAACAAGTTGCTTAGATTTAGGCCTTTCATAATAAATAACAGGAAGGAGAAAAATGGGGTTATTCGACAAGCTCAAAGATGTTAATGAAATGAGGAAACAGGCCAAACAGCTGGAAGCGATGCTGGCAACAGTTTCCGTTACCGGATCTTCAAGCGGCGATAAAATTAAAATTACAATGGACGGCAACCAAAACATAAAAAGCGTGGAAGTCAGTCCTGATATTGCGGGCGACAAGAGCGAAGTCGCCAGGCATATCAGGGCGGCTTTGGAAGACTTATTCAAGCAACACAAAAAAGTTTTGCAGTCAAAGTTCGGGAATATGATGATGTAGCTACAAATATCTACTAATCCACAAATTTATCCGAATACTACCAATACCTACTAATCTTCTTAGATGAGCATTTGTAGGTATTTGTAGATTGGTATTCATTAGTAGATTTGTAGTAGATTAACAAAAAATGCTTAAGAAAAAAATATACATTTTAATAATATTAGCGTTGTTCTTGTCGCCAAGCGCTGTTTTTGCTTTGGACATGCCAAAGAGTGCGGATGATTTGGCGTTAATATATCCGGTCACTGCCAAATCGTATGCTGTGGCTGACAAAACCAGCGGGGAATTAATCATATCTAAAGAGCCTGATATGCGCTGGACTCCGGCTTCCATAACAAAGCTGATGACTGCCATGGTTTTTTTAGATACCAAGCCAAAAATGGCAAAAATCATAGCAATGTCCAAAGACGACGAAGTCGGCGGAGCAAGGATTGCCACCAAAGCCGGAGTAAAGTATAAAGTCTCCGACTTGTTTTATGCTTCTTTGGTTGCGTCCGCTAATAATGCCACTAATGCGGTAGCCAGGAGCACCGGGCTTTCAAAACAGGATTTTGTCGCCAGGATGAACAAGAAAGCAAAAGAGCTCGGTGCTGCAAATACGGTCTTTTTGGAGCCAACCGGCATTAACGAGCAAAATTACACTACTGCGTCGGATTACGTTAAAATAGCCAACGCGGCATTTTCCAATCCGCAAATCCACAAAGTCGCAATGGCCGGTGCTTACAGCTTTGTGTCTACTAATAACAAAAGATACAGGCACAACCTGAAAAACACCAACAAGCTGCTTAGCGACGGGGATATTACCATGCTCGGCGGCAAAACCGGCTATCTGGACGAATCGCAATATAACTTCGTTACCGAAGTTAAGGATAAAAACGGAAACGACCTTATTGTGGTGGTTTTTGGCAGCCAGAATTCCAAAACCCAATTCCAGGAAACAAAGCAGTTGGTATATTTGGGAGGATTGGCTAAATCTTTTAATAGAATGGCGTCCGCAGTTTTGGGTACAAGCACGATTTCTTCAGTTTTGCAATAGGATTATTTTTGGTATAATAGATACATCACCAAAATTAATTTTTATATTATGAAAAGAGTAATAACAATTGCAATTGTCGTTTTATTAGTTTTGGGGTTTGGCTACTATCTGTTTAAGATTTCGCCCCAGCAGCAGCCGCAAACTTCCACCCAAACGGAAAATTTTGACTTAAGCGGGGTAAAAGAGCAAAAAGAGCCGTCGCCGATATCTTCGGACGACCATATTTTAGGCAATAAAGACGCGAAAAATACTTTTATAATCTACGAGGACTTCCAGTGCCCGGCTTGCGCAAATTTCGCTCCCATAGTCAAACAGGTCCCTTCTAATTTAAAAGATACCAAAGTTGTTTTTAGGCATTATCCCTTATTAGAACTCCACAGGAACGCTCCTGTTGCCGCTTTTGCGGCAGAAGCAGCGGGCGCGCAGGGAAAGTTTTGGGAAATGGCTGACCAGCTTTATACCAGGCAGTCGGAATGGAACCAATTAGATAATCCTACGGATAAATTCGTGGAATTAGCCAAGGCTGCCGGCGTTTCGAACATTGACCAGTTTAAAAACGACCTTGCCACAAAAAAATATAAGCCAGTTGTCCAAAAAGATTTGGTGGAAGGCATGAGTTTGGGTGTTCGCGGTACTCCTACGGTTTATTTTAACAACCAACAGCTCCAGCTAGGGGATATTAACACGCTAAAAGCCCAAGCGGAGAAACTATATAAGTAATGACAAAAATTAAAAAAATGACAAAAACGACGGAAATGACTGCAAGTAATTTTTGCTCAATTTTGTCATTTATGTCATTTTTGTCAATTGTTTTATGACTTGGGCTATATACGCGGCTTTGTCCGCCTTCTTTGCATCCCTGGTTGCGATTTTTGGAAAAATTGGAATTAAGGGAGTAAACAGCAATTTGGCAGTGGCAGTGCGCACGGTAATTATTGTTTTTTTCGCTTGGGCGATTGTCTTGGCGGAAGGAGTAACGCATCAGCTGAAAACTTGGAGCAAACATACTTGGGTTTTTATTGCCCTGTCTGCTTTAGCTACTGGCTTGTCCTGGCTGTTTTACTACAGGGCATTGCAGCTGGGCGAAGCAAGCCGTGTTGCGCCGGTAGATAAATTATCCGTGGCTTTGACAATTATCCTCGCGTTTATTTTTCTCGGCGAGCAACCGACTTATGGAAATGTGATTGGCGGAATTTTAGTAGTTGCCGGCGTGATGGTAACTGTGTTTGTAAAGTAGAATTTAGAAGTTAGGATATAGAATTTAGGAATAAATATAAACAAGGGGGTACCCTGTATCTGATACAGGGTACCCCCTTATGACGTTTGGTGAATAACTCAACCGATGGTTGAGTTATTCAAAATCGCATGTTTAAGCCAATTTTTCCATCACGAATTTTACCAGAAATGGCCAGACAATTGTGGCGTCTGTATGGATTTCGGAAAACCTGCCCTTGGGATCCATCTTTCTCCAGGACATGCCTTCGCTATAAGTGCAGCCAGACAAGTGGCCATAAAACATTTTATCAGGGGCGATTTTGCAGCCGTAATAAAAAGCCTGCTGTGGCCAATTCAAATCTAAACGGTCATTCGCGATTTCTATCAACGGTGCCACATTTTGCGTGTTGTTCCTGGGAACGCCGCCGCCTATTGTAAATATCCCCATGCGTTTAGCCCCTTTTGCTAAATCAACCAGAACTTGAGTGTCGATTTCCATATCCATGGTCAAAGGCTTTAAGCCTTGCTGCTTGCGCGAGAGATTGTGGACAAATACGTCATTGCCTATTTCGCTATCAACAAAAGCCGGAACCAAAACAGGCACGTTTTTTTCAAAAGCGGATTTCAGTATGCCGCGCTCGTTCGGATATTTATCATGCAAATATTTTCCAAGCATCTTGTGGAAGATGGATGGTGACAAAGGCTTGTCGGCATCAACTTTGCTTAATATTTCTTCCAGCACTTCGTCAATGTGGGTAAAGTTTTCTTCTGGCTCCAAAGTGTCAGTCACGCGGTTAATAGCCTGGTCAGCTAAAAGCTTATCGTCATGTTTGGGGTTGTATTTGTAATGGTGCAGTCCGACGCTTTCAATGAAACCATGCGCCATTAATGCTCCGGTTGAAGAAATATACTGGACCATGCCATAATCAATCATGTCGCAGACAATCAACCCCATTTTAGCTATGGTCATGGCGCCGGACAGGGTCATGAACACTGTGCAGTCGGGATCTTGCACCATTGCCAACAAGGTTTGCGCGCCGTTTGCGACTTCTGTAGCGGTGTCGCCGTATTCGGATAGCTCCTTCATTAAATCTTCTGCGGTAGAAACTTTGCCGTTTAGCCGTTCTTCCAATACTAAATTAATAATAGGCAAAATTAATTTTGGATCGGCAAAAGACACGTCCGGGTAAAAGCCGTCTTTAACCTGGCCGGGTTTGGTAATTCCTTGTTCGTTGATATAAATTGCGCGGCTGGGCTTTTCAAAAATTTTATCCGCCACTCTGCCTGAAAATAATCCGACTACCAATATATTGCCGCCTGCAGGCTCGCTTTGCGCGTATTCTTCCGGCGTTAAAATTTTTGAAAACCATTTTTTACCAACCATTTCCTGCAAAAGTTTTCCGGGGCTAGTATCCGGCTTGCCGTCGAATATTATCACTGCTTTGTTTTCAGATGAAGCCCATTGTGTAAGCGTATCAGAAACTTCGCCGAGCATGCGCGCGCCAAAAGAGCAAAGGTTCATTCCTTTGACAATATCGCTGACTGTTTTACACTTTTGCAAATCCAGCAGCTTGAGTTCTTTAAAATCTTTTCTGACGTCGTCGGACATATATAGATTTATGATATAAGATATAAGTCACCCTACGGGTGATCACCCGTAGGGTGAAATTTAGGAAAAATCCAGTATAATCTTATCATTGTTTGAGTATTTGGGCAATAAAAAATAAGGGGTCACGAGGACCCCCAAGCGGCCCTAGGGCCGCTTTTTTGGCAGGAATTTTAGGCGCCTTTCGGGCTCAGCTTCCCACTGTTTGACGAATTCTGAGCCGCGGTAGACGTACCTGTCGTAGATTAAGGGGCTCATGTGCGGACAGGAGGGATAGGATAAAACCGCAGCGCCTGTCTTTTCGTTAACACGGATTTTTCCATCGCTGTACCCTCTGTTGCAATCCACGTGTCCCATGTTCACATCGTCAGCGGTTTGGTAGTTAAGCTTGATCGCTTCGGAGAGAGTGTCGACCACGACAAAGTCCTTGTGGTCATAGTACATGGCATCTTCCGGATCTTTGGATTCGACCTTGGCGGCTGTCAGCCGGCCATCGCCTTTACAAAAGTAAAAGGTTATGTGGCCTTTGCGGACCTGCTTGGATTCGTCATTCCAGCAAACCTCGGGCTTGGCTACTCTGGCCGCTTCGAGTTTGAGTTCGGGTCTTGCCGCGATGACAGGCAGTCCTTTTGGAGCGGTGTTCTTATGCAACGATGAGAAGCCAGCAAACATCAGCGCAAAAGCTTTAACCAGAAACGCTACAAGGCCAACAATGGCTAGCACTCCCGCAAATTTCACGCCTTTCGGGTGTTTCATGAATCCTCCTGCTAGGCACTTTACAGTGGAGGTAATTTTGTGTCAAGATATTGTTTGTGATAGCTCATTGCCATCGCGAGTGTATCCGACTTGTCCTATGTAGCTTTAGCGAAGGGGGAAGCAATCTGTTCCTGGGAAAGGTTGCTTCGTCACCAAAGATAAGGCCCTTTGGCTCCTCGCAATGACATGGAAAGAAACAGTAATATTGTTATATGGATAAAATTTTCAAAAAGAAAAAAGTTTTAATCGCGC
>WARV01000006.1 GCA_013387205.1 Patescibacteria group bacterium
GGTAACCTTTCCGCCTATGCCCTCAAGTCCGACGGCACAGTCTGGGCCTGGGGGTATAACAGCTTTGGCCAGTTAGGAGATAATACAACCAATATGCGCATTACCCCTGTCCAGGTCAGTGGCTTGAACAGTATAATAAATATTGCAGGTTCTATTTATTTTTTTTCCGCCTACGCCTTAAAGTCCGACAGCACAGTCTGGGCTTGGGGGGTAATAGCTCTGGCCAATTGGGTGACAATACCGCTACCCAGCGCAATGCTCCTGTGCAGGTAAGGCAATACCTTTCCACAGATCGCCTTTCCGCGGGCGTGTTGTCTTATTTTTCCTCCGGCACTTTTACTTCTTCTGTTATAGACATAGGGACAGAGGCATCTTTTACCACTCTTTCTTATAACACAAATGTTCCTGCGCTTACCGCGCTTACTGTTGATGTTCGCGCCGGCAATACTTCAATTCCCGATAGCACTTGGACAGCTTGGCAGTCTTCGGTGGCAAGCGGGGGCGACATCTCAGCCTTGACCGGTAATAGGTATGTCCAATACCGCGTGAATCTTTCCACGACAAATGCGTTAGCTACGCCTTCGTTTAATGATATTTCTATTAATTACGCCGCTTATTCCGGTTCGGGCACCGTTATTTCTTCCCCTTACAATACCACTGACGCGTCCAATGCCATTGGCGGGTTGTCCTGGGACGAAGATGTCACTTTGCCTTCCGGCACAGGCGTAACGGTTTCCCTGCGCACCGGCGCAACTATTTCCGATTTAAATTCCGCCAGCTGGACCGATTTTACCAATGCCACGACAGGTTGCACGAAAACCAATTCTACTGTTGTTTGCGGATCTTCAGCGATTCCGGCTGCCATGAAAAATGCTTTAAACAACCAGTGGTACCAGTACAAAGTCACTTTGATTTCAGCCGGAGCCAATACCCCGACTGTCACTAACGTGAAAGTGATTTATGTGGTGAACGCCCCGCCCCAGTTTGACCAAACGTTTGGCACCAACGGCGTCAGTGTCAGTCAGATTGCCAGCTCTACGGATCCTAATTTAGGCCAAGTGCTTATACAATATAAAGTCAGGGACGTAGACACCACGACAGGCAGTTCTACTCCCGGCTTTATTACACCTTCTTTTGAATACAATATTGGAAGCGGCTGGGTTGCCGTTGACAGTTCTAAGCTTGACCCGGATGCCTTAACCAACAAGGCAGTAAGTGAATCGGCTTACAACACCTATCAGGCGGTCTGGAATGCCAAAGCCCAAATTCCCGATACCTTTTCTAATAGCACCCAAATTAGGGTGACGGCCAATGACAACGAACCGGTTAATAATATTACCCAGGCCGTTGGTCCAAGTTTTACGCTGGATACTAAAAACCCGACAGGAACGCTTGCGTTGGATGCTTCCGACGGCAGCGTAGCTTTTACCGGTTCGGATGACAGTAATTTATCTTACCTGCTTTCCAATAACAGCGACGGATCGGCTGACGGCTTAAATGCCTTAAGTAATGGTTGGACTAACGTTAACGCTTCTTCAACCATTGCGACTTCCACCTGGAGCTATATTAATACCGGCTCTTACCCTATTGTGAATTTATTTTTCAAAGACAGCTACAACAATACCAGTACGGTTGCTTCCATGGCGCCTTCAAAGCCGGCTGGTATGGATTTGAAGGATATATCCAATAGCCTGACCGGAGTATATAAAGAATTTTTGTCCTGGGGCGTGTACACGTCCACCTCTACAGCCGCTTTTTCCAAATATGAAATTTTCCGTTCTACAGACAATACGAATTTTTCGCTGCTGAATACCATTACTGACCCCAATTTGAATTATTATGTAGACAGTAGCGTCGCATCTACTACCACTTATTCTTATAAGGTGAGGATTGTGGATACGGATAATGATAAGTCGGCCTACTCTTCGGTTGTCAGCGATTTGCCTAACGGCCAAGGCGGAACCGATGTCACCCCTCCGGTGATCAGCGCCGTGGCCGCAGCTGAAGTGCAATCAACATGGGCCAAAATTACCTGGACAACGGATGAGGTTTCCGATTCCAAAGTGGAGTACTCCGTTTCACCGGACACTTATGATTCCAGTTTGTCTTCGGCTTCCATTGTCACCAACCATTCCGTTACCTTAACTAATTTGTCTCCGGGCACGACTTATTATTTCCGCGTTAAGTCTGCTGACATTTATAACAATTCGGCTGTTAACGATAACAACGGCAGCGGCTTTAGCTTTACTACTTCCCAAGGCCCGAAAATTTCTTCCGTTACGGCCGTACCGGGGGATCGCAGCGCTGTAATTACCTGGAATACGGACAAGTCTTCCAACTCTTATGTTTTTTATTCCACTGACTCCGGTTTAAGCGGCGCTTTAACCGCGGGCAACGCTGCCATGGTAGCTACCAGCAGCACCGGCAGCTTGTTTGAGCATAAAGTTGCCCTTCCTAATTTGTCCCCCTCTACTATATATTATTACTATGTCAGCTCCGCGGATGACAGCGGTGATATTTCCACTGACAAAAACAGCAGCAGTTATTATTCCTTTAGGACAACCAACGATATTAACGCTCCTGTTATTACTAATTTATCCGCACCGGTTAATACTTCGCAGACCATTGTGGCGGTTTGGAATACCGATGAACCTGCTACTACCCGTTTGGCTTACGGAACCAAAGCTGGCGATTATGCCACGGTTACCGATTTGGACGCCACTTTAACGACAGTCCATGTGGTTGTGTTGAATAACCTGACTGCCAGTACAAAATATTTCTTTGTTGCCAAATCCAGCGACGAGGCGGGAAACGAGGCCGTGTCAAAAGAGCAAAACATAACCACTGCCGCCGACAACCAAATTGTTTCGGGAGGCGGAGGAGGCTATGTGCCTCCGGAGGAAAAAGATACCACGCCGCCGGTTATCAGCGATATTAACACAGATTCTGTAAGCGCTTTCGGGGCTGTTATAAGTTTTTCCACCGACGAAGCGGCAATGGGTTTTGTGGAATACGGGACATCATCCAATTATGATAACAGCAGCTCCCAGGCCAAATTCCTGTTAAAACACACCATAAAGATAAACGGCTTGCGCATGGGCACAACATATAAGTTCCATGTTAAAGCCGTGGACAAGGCCGGCAACGAAGCTGTTTCTGAGGAGCAAACTTTTACCACCAAATATTTAACGGATAACCTTGACTCCATTAAAGTTGATAATCTGGAGCAATACCAGGACCAGGTGGATAATGCCATTGAATCGATAGTGCCTAGTCTGGTTCCGCCCTTCGTGGGCAAAGTCCAGGTAACGGATATTACGGAAGACTCAGCTACGGTAAATTGGGAAACAAACTTAAAAGCTTATTCCACGGTTAATTATACGCCGGAAGATTCGTACAAGCCCGGTAATGAAAAACCTTATCTTTGGGAAGCGTCGGATACTGCCAATAAATCGACAGACCACCAAATAATTCTGGGCAACCTGCAGCCCAATACCCGTTACCACTTTAAGGTGTCGTCTTTCACTTTGCCTCAAGTAGTAGGTTCCAGCAAGGATTTGACCTTTGTCACCAAAGCGGAAAAATTCCAGGCCAGCGCAGCAGATATTAAAACAACTTCTTTCAAAATTGTCTGGACAACTAAGGAGCCGGTTGATTCTGTAGTTGAATATCGCAACCTTTCTACCAATGAGATTAACCGCAAGGTAAATAATACCAAACAGACTCTTCACGAAGAGACTATAAATAACTTGTCTCCGGCCACGGCTTATGAAGTTAAAGTTTTTGGCCAGAACGAAAAAGGCAACATGATTGAAGCCAAGAGATCATTAAAAGTAGTTACAGGCAAGGATGTTACGCCGCCGGTAATTTCCGGATTGAAGATTGAAAGCGCCATTGTGCCAAACAGGAAGGATAGGGCCCAGACTTCGGTGATTTGGAAAACCGACGAAGCTTCAACCTCCGCCGTATATTATGAGGAAGGGGGCGCTTCGGCTTCTAACAAAGGCATACTGGCTAACAAGGCGGAAACCTCCGATGATTATTCTACTAACCATGTTGTAGTACTGACTACTTTAAAACCGGGCTCCATTTATCGCATACAGGTTGAATCCAAAGACGAGGCCGGCAATGTCGCTTTGTATCCGGTAAAGACTATCATCGTTCCAAAAGAAAACGAATCGGTGAGCGATGTAATCTTTAAGAATTTTGAGGACGCGTTTAAGTTTTTAAGGAACGGTAATTAAGAGCTGCCTGAAAAATCGTTTTCACAGCAAAATTTCAGAACCTAATGGATTCTATTATCAAGCTTAATAATTTGAATTTTTGGTATGACCGCGGGAAACTTTCGGAAATGTGGGCCTTGCGGAATATCGACCTGGAAATCGAAAGAGGCGACTATGTGGCCTTTTTTGGTCCTTCGGGAAGCGGTAAATCAACCCTGCTGTATTTGATATCCGGCGTAGAGATGGCACAGGAAGGACAAGTCTTGATTAACGACAAAAATTTGTCGGGTTTGACCAAGAAAGAATTGGCGGTCTACAGGCAAGTCGGCGTGGGTATGGTTTTCCAGCAATTCAATTTAATCCCTTCTTTGACCGTATTGGAAAATGTTGCGCTGCCTATGTATTTTTTGGGAATCAACAGCGGTATTAGAAGGGCACAGGCCGCAAAACTCCTAAAAAGACTGGATATCGAGAATTTAGGGGGACGGTTGCCCTATGAGCTTTCCGGCGGACAGCAACAGCGCGTGGGGATTGCCCGCGCTTTGGCCAATAACGCGCCAATTATCGTGGCGGACGAACCCATTGGAAATTTGGATTCGGTCAGTGCAACCAAAGTCCTGGATTTTCTGAAAGAATTGAACGAAAAAGACGGTAAGACCATAATTATGGTAACGCACGAAGCCTGGAGCCTGCGCGATGCGAAAAAAGTTTTTTTCATAAGGGATGGCAAAGTGGAAAAAGTGGAAAATATGCAAGAAGGTAACAGGGCAGTCACACTGTCACAAAATTTATATAAAGAATTGGTGCCTAAGCATTCAGAAGCGGAAGTTGCGGCTTATGCCTTGTCCAGCCTTTTCTTCCGCGGGTATTCCAGGGAAGAAACCGAAAGATTCAGGAGCCTATTGCACCAGCGCTTAAAAAACGAAATCGATGCAGACATGTTTAGAATCCTTCTGGACAGGCCGTTTAAACGGGGCGGGGGCGGGCTGTGGCATCAAAAAGCCCTTAAGGTTTCAGCTTATGTGGAGGATATGGTCTGTAAGCGCAAGGAGCTGGAACAGGTTTCCCGCGAACTGGAAGAAACACCCGAACTGCCTTTAATGGAAGAAATTGCCAGTTTGCGGCGGTGGCTGCTTGTTGATTACCACGGACAGGTTAATGAGGAGCAGGCAAACAGGCTTGATGAAGTTATCGGCGAAGTTTTGCGCAAAGTGATAGATATGGATACTTTCAAAAAAACCTTGAATTTGCCAAAGAGCAAAATGGGCGTCGGCCTTTCTATGCGCACTTCCGAGAATGTTTATGAAAAATTAAAAATTGCCCTGGAGACCGACGACCAATCGTTATGGATAAAACCAGAAATTAACCAACCAATTTCCACCCCACATGGCACAGATTAAAACTGAACATTTGCGTTTTCTTGACCTGCTTAAGCTTTCCACCAGGATTTTCGTGGTCAAGCCTTCCCGTACTTTTCTTACCATACTAGGCACATCTGTCGGCATTAGCGCTGTGGTCTTTTTGGTTTCGCTTGGCTACGGTTTTCAATATTTGCTTTTGGGCAAACTGGTTATTACGGAGGATTCCCTGGCTACTTTATCTTTGTCTTATCCTGCTGAAAGCGGATTGTCAATCAGCCAAAAAGATGTCGAAGAGGTTTTAAAAATCCCCAAAACTAAAGAAATCAGCAAGTTGGCGGAGTTTCCGGGCGAGGTGTGGAGCGGAGAAAATTCCGGCTTGGCGCTGATTCGCGCGGTTGAAGGAAATTATTTCAGGCTTTCCGGAACTAATCCCGACATTGGCGAAGCGCCTAAAGACAACGAACCGGGAGTGGTTATTTCCAAACAAGCGCTGCTAACCCTTAACTTGCCTGCTGACGCCAGTTCTCTTGGCAAAGAAGTAGATTTGAAATTAACGTACCAAAGCGATAATGCGGACGCAGAGGTGAAAGACGTTTCCACCAAACAAACCCTTCATATTAAGGGGATTATAACCAACGAATCAGAGGCTCCCCTGGTCTACATACCGGTTTCTCAGGTTTCTGAGCCACCGCCTTTTTATAAGGAGCTCTTTGTAAAAGCCGAAAATTTGGATTCAGTTGAATTTTTGAAGGAAAAATTTTCGGAAAAAGGATTTCTAATTTCCGCTCGGCTGGATTTGGTCAGCCAAGCCAGAAAAGTCATGAATGCCATTACCATTGTTTTAGCGATTTTTGGCGTGACTGCATTGGTGGTATCTGCTATCGGCATGTTTAATACTATGATTGTAGGTTTTTTGGAAAGAATTTACGAGGTTGGCATTATGAAATCTTTGGGGGCAACCGATTCCAATATCCGGAATTTGTTTTTAATGGAATCTTTGATCATCGGAATTTCGGGAGGCGTGTGCGGAGTATTGTTGGGGATAGGCGCCGGTAAGTTTTTAGGGTTTCTTTTGAATTTATTGGCTGCACGAATGGGCGGCAAGCCTTTGGATTTGTTTATAACACCGGTGTGGTTTATTTTTTTGGTTATAGGCATTTCCGCATTTATTGGATTAGTTGCGGGTTTTTGGCCAGCCCAACGCGCCAGCTCGCTTTCTCCCAAAGAAGCTTTTTTGAGAAAGTAACCTGCTTTATTTAGCGGGGATATTTATGGTAAAATACAGTTATGTACAGAAGACATAAGTACGACATTATCATTGTATTGTCCTTGATTGGCTTCGGGGTCAGCATTTATTTGGCCGTGACCAAATACTTGGGAGCAACCGTTCCTTGCAGTATTACCGGAGGATGCGAAGACGTGCTAAGCAGCAAGTATGCGACCATTTTCGGTTTGCCGTTGGCTGTCTGGGGAGCAGTCTTTTATATTGGCGTCATAGGTACTGCCCTTTTGGCCAACCATTATCAAATGTGGAAAAAGATTTTAACGATTTTGCTGTCGCTTGGCGCCATTGCTGCTATCTATTTCTTATCCTTGCAATTTTTTGTGCTGCATAAGGTGTGCCAGTATTGCCTGATAACAGACATTTTGGCTATCGTTCTCTTGCTTTTAGACCTGAACATTGAACACAAAAAAGAATCCTTGCCTTAATTTTGCTTTTTTGCTCATTGTGTGATATATTAAAACAAATAGAAAATTCAATTCGAAACACAAATGGATTTTACAAATATTGCAACATACTTATGGCTCGCCTTAGGAGTTTTGGTAGTAGGCAGCATTTATCTGATAATTGAAGGGTATAAAGTCCACAAGCTTTTTGCCGGTTCCATAGTCGGGCGGCTGGTCCAGGTTTTGGTGGTTGTATTGTTAATTGAATTATATTCCTTGGGGATAGTCTGCTACGCTTTCCTGTTTTTCAACCCCAGCAACGCGCTTATTTTAACGCCTATAGTGTTTCTTTGGATCGTCAGCCTGGGATTTTCAATTTACGGCGTCAGGGGCGCCAAGAAGGAAGTTGCCAGACTTGTCCATTAAATTATTTTTCGTACAGGTTCTTTAATTATTAATTTTTCATCCATGCCTGAAACAAACAACAACACTCAAAATAATTACAATCCGCGCTGGTTTATTTGGACAATAGTTTTTTTGGTTGTCACCGGCATCTCTCTGGTCAGCTACATTGTGTTAAGCGATAATACCAGCAGTGATGTGTCGCCGTTTGCCTCGACCAAGATAGGTCCGGCTAAAGCCAAATAGTTTTTTCATATCGATAATATTTTTTACCCCGCCCCTAGCAAAGTTGAATGGGCGGGGTTTTTAATGTGGTTACAGATTACGGATTTGTTACGGATATACGGATTACGAATTTGTATATCTGTACTACATCTGTAATCCTTAACCTTTGAACCCTAGACAAAAAACCCAAAATCTGCTATAATATACATAAGGTTAGTTCAAGCTGTTTTCTGCCAAAATCGCAGGAAATAGTAAATAGAAACCAAAATAAAAATCCACCTCCTACACTAATTTTCACCAAGTTTTGATATCCATCAAGGCTGGTTGTAATTTGTGGGTATCCGATAAGCACAAATACTTGTCGGTAATTAGCGTGGGGGCAAGAAACAAAAATAAAATGGATTACGCTTTGTATATTATCGGGTTGCCAAAACCGGCCTTGAGAAAATTCTTTTCTCCGGCAGTTTCAGCGTGGCGCCACGTTTGCGACCACTTTATTCCCCATGCCAGGAACAATTACCATCCGCATGTCTTCGGCCACAGGGTTACGGCTTTGTTTTCTATCTGCCTGGTGAGCGTTAAGATTTTTACTGTCGCGCTTTTGTCTTTTGGGCCCGTCCTGCCGGCTTACTCATCCGCAATAAACATATCCAATATTATTAGCCTGACCAACGAGTCACGGAGCCAGTTTTCGCTTTCGGCTTTATCCGAAAATGCCTCACTGGACAAAGCTGCCCAGGCCAAAGCGGACGACATGCTGAAGAAAGGATATTTTTCCCACAACACGCCGGACGGAAAAACTCCATGGGATTTTATCCAAAATAGCGGGTATAATTATTTGATGGCCGGCGAAAATTTGGCTGTGAACTTTACGGAAAGCGAAGCGGTCGAACAGGCCTGGATGAACAGTCCGGGGCATAAGGCCAATATCTTGAATAAGAATTTTGAAGAGATAGGCGTAGGGATCTCCCAAGGGGAATTCCAGGGGCACACCGCGGTATTTGTAGTCCAGATGTTTGGAACTCCGGTTGAGCAGAAAATCAGTTTGCTTTCTAAGCCGACCGTGGTCCAAAAGCAAGCTGTGCCAGCTCCTGTTCCGGCAACGGTTAAAAGCGATTCGGCCAAGCAGCAGGCCGGCAAAGCCGCAAGCTTGTCGTCAAGCGTAAACATTGAAGGCGACAAAGCCGTGATAACGGCTCAGGCTCCAAAAGACACGGTAAAAGCGCTGGCATATTTCGGCCAGCAGGCAGTCATGCTAACGCCAAAGGGAGATAACCTTTGGCAAGGGGAAATAAGCCTTGACCGTCTGGCCAAAACTTCCACAACAGTCAAAGTTGTAGCTTTTGACATGAATAATAAAACTGAAACGCTGCAGCTGGCGAACTTTTCGGGCAATATCGCGGATAATTATAATGTGCTGGGAGCCGCAGTCTCGGCTAAAGTAAACTGGCTGGGCCAGGTGTTTGACCCCAAGCTGCTCGAACAAAAAGTTTACCTGCTGTTTATCGCCGCTATGCTGACCTGTCTGATTTTAGCCATTGCCATCAAGCGCCATGTCCAGCACTTAAGCATTGTGGCTAACGGATCTTTTGTCGCGATTTTGGCAGTATTATTAATGGTTATCTAAAATCGAAATTTTAAAAACCGCCAGGAATTCCCGGCGGTTTTTTTAGTGTGCTTTTACCGCCTTAGTTTTTCGTGTTATAGTATTATTAAGAAAGGCTAATGAAAATTTATGAAACTAAAATACAAAGTCCTTATTATTCTCCTGGTAGTGGCAGCGGTTTTAAGCGCAGCTTCGCTTTTTTATGGCAAAACTAAAAAATACGTTAATTTGCAGTCATCACCGCCACCAGACCAGAAAGTCAGGATTTTAAATGTGGAAGGCAACGGCCTGCCGGACGGCTTACCAGCCGATCTTCCCACGGAAAAGGACGCGAATGTGGAACGGAATTTTACAGCGTTTGCCAAATCGGATACAGCTAAGCAGGGCACGCAGGTTTTTACCAGCAAAAAAACCATAGCCGAAAATCTTGAAATCTATAAAAAATATTTTTCCGAAAATGGCTGGAAAATAACCGCGCAGGTCAGCCAGGAAAAATATTCGTTCTTGGCTGCGTCGAAGGATAACCAGCAGGCGACCTTAGATTTTAACGCGCTTTCAAACGGCGGCTGCCAGGTGAGGATTTCTGTGACAACGACGCAGCTGTAAGTGGATAGAAAATTAACAATAGAAAAATGTCCAAAATCAATAAAATATTATTAGCGGTTTGCCTGGCGTTGATTGCTGTTGTTGCCGTATTGGCATTTGTTTACCGTAAAACTGCCAAAGCTCCGCAGGAAGTAAAATTTAGCGCCGCTAAAATCACCAATTTGGAAAATACATCTTTGCCGGAATTTTTCCCGGCCGAAATCCCTTTGGAAAACGGAGCTGAAATTACGCAAAATTATAATGCGGAAAAAGACGGGCAAATGCAGGCAACAAGGAAATTCATAAGCAAAAAAACCTTGCAAGAAAATTTTGACCTGTATAAGTCTTGGATGGATAAAAACAGCTGGCAGGTTGTGTCCAGTATTGACGGTGAGGAAACCAAAAACTTGTCCGCAAAAAAAGACGGAAGCAGCCTGAGTGTGAACATTTCGGTGAATTCTTATTCCAAAAAAGTTACGGTTAATATTACCTATTTAAAATAGGTTGCCTTCAAATTTAAAAGCGGCGGAAAAGTTGTATTGTGGTACAACTCTTCCGCCGCTTGCATTTTCAGGCGGCGTCATAATGCTTTTGCCACCCAAATTTGAAAGTCAGTTTTTTCACCCGCTTCGACAATGCTTAGGACGTGAGCGCCTTCTTGCGCATCATCGGGAAGGTAGATGTTGATTTGGTCAAGCGCGGCAAAGCCCGGGGCCCTGCCGGCGTAAGTGAAATAAAGCGGTATGCTATCCAGCAGAATCACCGGTTTTTTGTTGAATTCGGCAACTCCGCCAGGGGAAGCGACGCGGTCGTCGGTGGTTGGCGCGGTTTGGCCGCCGCCAGTTCCCCACATGGTAATAATTTCGCCGGGTTTCGGTGCTGCACAGCCTGGAACGGCAGGGTCGCAAATTCTGCTGCCGGAGCTTTTTGTGAGCAGTACTGTTTTTACGCCAAGCTGGTCAAAGGAAAAAGGGGCAAAGTTCTGCTCCACGATGTTGACAGGACCTAAGTCCTTAACTTCACCGTTGATGTTCGCTTTGATTTGGCAGGTTTGTCCGGGTATGAGACTTGAAGGAACGCTGGCGTTAACCTGCCAGGTTGGTTCCGTTCCGGGTGTGGTGTTTTGCGGGCCGGAGTTGTAATACAGCCGGACCGGCAAGCCGCACATTGAAACTTCCAAACCGCCGAGCCTGGTTAAGTATTCCGCTCCGGCTTGCCCAAAGCTGCCCAAGTCCTTGCCAAAGATGGTAAAGAACGAGCGGGGAGCCAAGGGGCCGGGCAGGAAGCTGGCGCCGTGGGTGATTGTGTTAATGCGCGTTGCTACGACCAGCGAGCTTTGCAGGTCGTTTTTATGTTCGAAAAAGATGCGGCCGTCATTGGAAATCTGCGGGCTAATGTTGATGTTATAACCTCCGCCCACGTAAGAAAGGTCGCTTTTGTCAAACAAGTGGTCGCTATAGCGCACCACGGGCTCGGGCAGTCCGGAATAAAATCCGTCGCGAGTCGTGGTGGTGTAAATGTTCTTGGATTTCCACTCCGGGTTCTGCGGATCCCTGGGGTCGAATACGTCAAATTTCATTTCTAACGTTTCAATCGCCATCTCCCCACGCCCGCTTATGGCTATAAAGCTTTGGGTCCAGACCGGGGAAGTTTCCTGTCCTTTGCGGATGCTCGGCATAACCACATAGCAGCCGACATCTTTGTTGCAAAAGACAATGTCCGGCCTAAAGTGGTCAGGCGGCTGCTTGGCCGCCACGGTCAGCAGGCCGTTGTCGTTGGCTGCGTTTTGTTTATAAGAGAATCCGTAGTCCTTTTCTCCGGTGAAGATGTCGTAAGATGCGTAAAATTCGTACGGATACTTCAAGGGCTTGGTGTCCAGCAGGGTCACTTCAAACTTGCCGTCCAAAGCCTGTCTTGCCGGAACTGATTCGGGAGACACTTGGCCTCTGACTAGCTTGTTCAGGAACCCGTATACGTTATTCGTACCTGTGGTGTTGCCAAAAGCCAAATATTGATCACCTATGTTTCTGACACGGTTAATAGGAATGATTGAACCTTGTTCGATTTTGTAATCAACTGCCCAGAAGCTATCAGCGATGCAATATCCCAAAATACGGGTAGAGTCTTTGGTAAAAAAACCGCCGTTACCATAAGATACCGACCCTATGCCGGGAATGTTATCACCCCACCTTAGCAGAGCGACAATGCTGTTATCCTGGTTTATCAGGTAAACATCATCGTATAGGGAATTAAAAGATGCACGGAGATCGTCAGAAACGGAAAACGGTAAGCCGATTTCGTAGTTTCTGCCCGTTGCCGGGTCTATGGAATCCTTGTTTAGGACTTCTTGGATCCGGCCGTCGTTTGGAAAGATTTTGTAGAGACCTTTGTAACCGTCCTGGAAGACTAGCCAAACCAGGCACAGTGTGCCGCTTGGGTTGCAGTGGAGCGAACCAAGGTCTGCCAGTCTTCTGCCGTTGATTAGCTGGCCAGCGTTTGGCATCTGGTCACCGAACAGAAGCTGTTGGAACTTCCAGTTGCCGATTGTGGTGATTTTGGCTGTTTGGCCATAAATTTGCGCCAATGTCAAGAGAAACATCAAAATTCTGACTTTCATTGAAATCCTCCATAATTTCGTAAAAAGAGCAAAGGTTTGCCATTTGAAAAAGCAAGGTTTTTATGCCATACTTAAGACAAATAGCAATATCCTTAGAACAGGATAAAGCATTTTCTCAAAGAAATCAATAATAAAACTGACTCCGTTGCTAGCAACGGAGTATCAGGGCAGTTTTCTTATTAAAGTGGCAGCTCCGCTGCCTCACTTTATCTGGCCTCACCTTCGCAGCTAGCTGCGAAGCATTCGGCCTTCCATAATAAATAACCAATTTAAACTATGCCGGAAATAAATTTTCCTTCCCAGGATTTTCAGGTAAATTCCCCAAAACCAGGCAAATCTATTTTAAAGCAAAAATGGATTTGGTTTGTTTTTCTTGCCATTGTAGTAATTGTTGTTTTAGGGTTCGTTTTTAAAGGAAAAATTTTAAATACAAATAATAATTTAAATATAAATAATAATGTAGATACGGGTAACAAGATTAAAATCAGCAACAAGCTCCCGGAAACGTACAAAACTCAAGAACTATCTGAAGCTTTACTTTCAGGGCACGGTTTTCCTGCAGAAATGATGCCTTACGCGAAAGGCCAGTACACTTTTTTGCGGGCCGAAGATACCGATATTAACGCAACTCAAAACCAAAAAAACGCGGAATACCTGGTTAATGACTCCAGGGAGAACGCGGTAAGGAAGATAACCGAATCTTTGGAAAAAGCTGGGTGGAAGAAAACTGCCCAAGAATCAAATACAGAGGTTTTAATGCTAGTAGCGGCTAAAGGCAATGAACAGTTGCAGGTCGCCGCTTATCCTTACTCTGCCAGTCCTGATAAAATTCAGTTAACTTTTTCTTTAATAAGAAATAAATAATATGAAACAAAAAAAATATTTTTTGATATTTTTTAGCCTGATTTTTTTGGCCGGACTTTATGCGGTTTCGCCGAAAACCGCCATGGCCAGTTGCGCGCCTGTGGTGGTTGGAAACCCGTCATATCATCCGGTTGACGATGCGACAATTACCAGCGTCAGTCCTTCTAACGGGGATGTATTTACTGACCCTTCCAGTATTACAGTTAGGATTACAGGCACAACAGCATATGTTTGTACCGGCACTGGCGTCGGTTTTGGCCAAAGGTTTACCCAAGTCAGATGGGCTATTAGCGGTCCCGCCAGCGCCAATAATTTTTGGGACGCGCCCCAAGATTGGTCTAACCAGATTGCCGGAGCTCCAAAAGATTACGACCAGTCCTGGACATTGGACGCGTCTTTATGGCCTGCTGGAAATTACACTTTGGAAGCAATAGCAATGAACGAAGTAAGCGAACCCAGCCAGGGCGCCGGGCGCGATGTTAAAACAACCAGTTTTTCCATAAGGCGAACAGCAACTTGCACAATCAACAGTTTTACTTACGCATACCAGGGCGGAAATAAATACAGGCTGAATTGGAAAGTGGCAGGCTCGTCTTTAGTTGATATTTCTGGTGTAGGCAGCAGTCTCAGCGCAGAAGGTTCTGCTGAAAATGTCGGTCCTGGAACATATACGCTAACAGCTCAGGGGTGTTCTTCGTCCTCGCTGACTTTGCCAAGCAAACCGCTTGACTCCCGGGTTAGGGCTTTATATGCCGGAACCAGTAGCTTAATCACCCAGTCCCAGGCTGGTTTAAATAATCAAGATGTTTCAAATTCCGCAAATGTTTCTTATGGAAGCGGATATGATGTGCAGTATTATAGCCAAGCATTATCAGATGACCCTGTTAACGTAAATTGTAATAAAACAAGCAGTGATAATAGAAGCAACTTAATCGGTTCCGGTGGTTATTCAATGACTTGCAATAGGACATTTCAAAACGTATCGGAAGCAGTTACGGCAACTGTAAACATCACTGAACAGGCGGCGAGAGTTCCTTCTCTGACTATTGAACCGGTTAATGCGTGCGGGACAACCGGAATAGCCACGTTGCATATAATTTCTGAAGATTATGCTTATCAGGTTAGAGTTAATAACCCGACAACCGGCAATATATTCACTTCCGGAAACGCCACGGGTGCCACGGGTGATACGGCAACCACCGGCAAATGGGTAACTGATGGGATGAAGTTTTATCTTGTTAAAATCAGTACCGATACCGTGCTGGCGCAAGCTACTGCCTCAGTAATCAATGTGTGCGGTTACACGGCGACTCCTTCTAAAATTATCATGAGCGCAGTTAAAAACGGACCATTGCCACAGGCCCAAACCATCAATGTAAATAATACCAGCCCATTAGGCCAGCCGGCATTAACTATTAATATCAGCAAAACCGCTACTGTTAATTGGGCTAATTTGGATAAAAGCGTAACAGTTCTTGATCCCGGGGATTCTGACATGATAACTGTAACTGCCAATACTACCAACCTCAATCCCGGCAAGTACACCGCCTATGTTAATTTTGCCAATGCAGAAGCCGGCAATAAACAAGTGGAAGTGGAATATAATATCACAGAGCAGGCGTGCGCTGACGGTTCGGTATCTCTTTCTTCCGCGTCTATTAACGTCGGCCAGGCTTCCTCGGCATCAGCTCCTGCAGGATGGTCCAATGGCAGCTTCTCTTCGAGTAATGCCAGCGTTGCTTCGGTTAGCGGCTTAACCATAACCGGAGTAAGCGCGGGGACTGCCAACATTTCCGGTTCAGGATGGAAAGATCCAAACGGTACGGCTAATTGTCCGTTAAACCCGTCCACAGTAACAGTAAATGCTCCCCCGACCGGATGCACGGTGACGAAATTTGAAGCTAAACCCAATCCCATTCTGACTTGCAATTCAACCGGGGTTACCACAATAAACGCTGACGCAAGTTGTGATTATGATATAAGAGTTAGTTCAACAAATGGGCAATTGTTTGCACAAGGAAAAGGCGCGCTTTCCCAAGCGACCGGCAATTGGGTGGATAACGGCACCAAGTTTTATCTGCAAAAACGAGGCGACGTTTCTTCTTCAGGCACGCTTGGGGTGATTACCGTAGGTTTGTCTTGCAGTAATAATCCGACCTGTACATTAACCGCTTCTCCTTCTTCCGGGACCGCGCCGCTTTCGGGAACACTTTCCTGGAATTCGCAAAATTCCACTTTTTGCCGCGGCGATTGGACAACCGGGGATTTGCCAACCAGCAAATCCGGTTTGGGTTTTGGCCCAATAAACAGCAATAGAACATATGTCTTAACTTGTTATGATGGCAGCGGCAAAAGCGGCAGCTGCAACGCTCCAGTTTCCGTAAGTGCCGGAGCCGGGTTAACTTGTTCCGCAAACAGCCCTTCGGTAGCGGTAAACCAAGCTATAACTTTTACCGCGGCGAACAATGGTTGTGGTTCCAATCCGTCCGATGCTTCTTGTCTGAATTGGACCGGCGGCGGAGTCCTTACCTATAGCAATGGTACACAGAATTATACTACAGCTTATAACACAACAGGGGTTAAGACGGTTTCGGTCAGAAATAACAGCAAGACAGCCGCTTGTTCGGTTAATGTGACTAACCAGCCGCTGCAACTGTCTTGCAGCCCAAATGTTACAAGTATTCCGGTCGGCCAGCCGGTAACGTTTACCGCCAGCAATACCGGATGCAGCAATGGAACCTGCCTGGTTTGGTGGGCGAGTTTCAGCACTCCGGCAGGTTCGGTGAGTACGCCGACCTTTACTACCAGATTCAATACGGCCGGCGTACAAACTGTGAATGTATCTAACGGCAATGGCCAGACAACCTGTTCCGTCACCGTAACCGCGACTCCGGATATTTCCGTTTCCGCGGCGCCAAAATACGTGGAAAGCTCGCCGGGCCTTACCGCTTCATACTTAGTAACCGTACAGTCCAAAAACGGTTTTGCGGGCATTGTAGATTTATCCCATTCAGCGGCAAGTTTGTGCAGCGCGGCTAATGCCTCATGCTCATGGCCTTCGGGAACCAAAGTCACCTTAATAGCAAACGGGTCCGCATCTTTGCCTTTTACGGTGGCGTTGGCTTCAGGAGCCGCTACAAACCTTTATGATATCAAATTCACCGGAACATCCGGCTCGCTTAAAAGCGAAGATACTTCCCAATTAATGGTGTTAGGCAGTAAGTCAGCTGTTTGCGATAACCAGTGGCACCAGGTACCGGGAAATGGCCAGACCGATACCCAGCCGGCAACCTTATATTTGGAAAGCTGGTGGAATGGCAGGCCCGGAGGGGACCGCAGGGGAGCCGGATCTTACTACGGCGGCTCGGTTGCCGTGAGTATGACCGGCAAAGACCGCCGCACATACATGCAGGATTGCATGTATGGGTATCACGGCTTAAACAATCCTCCGGTTTGCAATTGGGAAAACAGTTGGCAGGCCATAGATGCGACTTGGGCTGCTTATCCCGGCGTTAAAAAAACCGAATATTCCACCGGCGCTTTCAGGGGAGACGCGTGGGACGTTTGGATTTTTGCCGAAGACAATCGTGCGTATTACAATATAAACTGGTCGCATTTGCCCGCACCGGGCTGGACTGGCTGGAAAGATATGGGAACCGTATCGTATCAACCGCTTGGTACGCCATTTAGGGCTACCGATGCCAACAATAATATCTGGCAATTCAGAAGCAATTCCGATTCTTCCATCAGTTACAATTGCGGCCCCAATCCTGTCTGTGTGGATTTGCCGTTTAACTCTTCCCGCAGCGGTATTTCTCCTTCTTCTGTCCAGGAAGGCAAAAATTTTACGGTGGTATGCGATTATAACTCAGTCAATGATACAACGGCAAAAAGCGCTTCTACCCCTGCGGGCATTTGTAGTTTTGCAAGGGCAGAAGGCACAAAGATGATTTTTAACTGCGAGGCGGAAAAAGTCGGAACTTTTGACGTATCTTGCAAGGTGGACAGCGGTACCGCAGATAATGTTTGCGAGGAAACAAATAAGATTGGGCAAATCGTCGTAAGCGGATCGTCAATATCAGATCCCGTATCAGTTAAAGCCATTTCGTCTTCATGCGGGAAGATAAGCGTTTCCTGGACGCCGGGCAGCAACAGTTCAGGGCTCGCCGGCTTTAATGTGTATCGCTCATCTTCCAATAATCCTTATGATTGGAAACAGGTCAGCCAAACATTCGGCCCGAGTGACTTATCTTTCGACGATAATGCGCCGCTTAACCCCGGCGGAGACAATTGGTACGCGGTGGAAGCATTCACTGCTACCGGTAAATCCCAAAAATCCGTTTCCAACAACGGGTTAGGAATGACGCCTTCTGTCTGCCAGGCTAACTTAACCGGATCAGACAAGGATATTGTTAAAGTCAATAATAAATCTTTTGCCAATACTGCCTGCAACGGACAGACTGAAACCGCGGTGATAAATTCCACCAGTTTTATGGCCGGGGATAAGGTCAGGTTTGCCATTAACGTGTGTAATGACAAGAACGGGACAGGCGACGCCACGGATATTGTGGTTACGGACCAGCTGTATATTTTAAGAAAGAGCAGGGTAAGCAAAACCTGGAGCGCCACTTTTGACGGCGTGGCTATACCGGATTCCGACATAAAGGTTTCCGGGACAGAGCCTAACCAGGTTTTGGAGTTTGGCCCATTCAATATAGTCGCCGGAAAAAGCAAGACTTTGGAGTTTGATGCGGAAATTGCTCCCAATTACCCGCGCTTCCAAAATTCGGTAAGGGTAGATTATAATTCTCCATTCAGTCCGGTCAGGTTTTCTACGCCGTCAATCCTCATAAACCAAAAATCAGGCTCGCCGACAATTATTGAAAGATAAATAGTGTGTTTTGAAAGATGTTCCTTGTTGTGTTTTTAACGGCTAAATCCTAAGAAATTTAGGATTTAGCCGTTTATTTTGATCTACAGAAAACTACAGAAGAACTGCGGTATTCTGTAGGTGTCTGTAGCATTCGTATGTTCTGTATTTCTTGTAGGTGAAGTACAATCACTGGACAATATTAAAAAAATAGTGTATTTTATCTAAAAGTAACCTTAATTTTTCAAATGCCAAAAATGCTAAATTTTAAAGACCTTGTAAAAGGTTTTTAAGCTGCATTTTTCCGGCGTTTTTTATTATATGGAACAAAAAATTTTAGAGGCATTAACTTTCGACGATGTTTTGTTAGAACCGCAATATAGTTCGGTTTTGCCGAACGAAGTTGATGTTTCAACCAGGTTTACCAGGAACATCAAATTGAATATTCCCATTTCCAGCGCCGCCATGGATACCGTGACCGAAGCGGCTTTGGCAATTGCCTTGGCCCAGCAGGGCGGTATTGGCGTCATCCATAAGAATTTAATCATCGACAGGCAGAAAGAAGAAGTCGACAAGGTGAAAAGGAGCGAAAGCGGCATGATTGTGGACCCTATTACTTTAAATCCCGAGCAAACCATTGCCGAGGCCTTGGGACTAATGCAAAAATACCGTATTTCCGGATTGCCGGTAGTGGAAAACGGAAATAAATTGGTAGGGATTTTAACCAACCGCGATTTGCGCTTTGAGACCAGGATGAATTTGAAAGTTGCGGCAGCTATGACTAAGAAGAATTTGATTACCGCGGCAGTTGGCACTACGCTTGATGAAGCCAAAGGGATTTTGCAAAAATACCGCGTGGAAAAATTGCCCGTGGTGGACAAGAAATTTGTCTTGAAAGGTTTGATTACAGTTAAAGACATCCAAAAGGCCATTAAGTATCCGAACGCAGCCAAGGACAAGCTGGGCCGCTTGCGCGTGGCCGCAAGCCTGGGAGCCAGCGGGGATTTCATGGAGCGCGCAGACGAGCTTGTTAAAGCCAGGGTTGATGCGCTTGTTATAGATACCGCCCATGGTTTTTCCAAAAGGGTTGTTGAGGCCGTGAAGAAAATCAAAAATAAATTCCCGGAAACCGAACTGGTTGCCGGGAATATCGCTTCGGCCGAATCCGCGGAAGGCCTTATTAAAGCCGGCGCGGACGCAGTAAAAATCGGTATGGGGCCGGGAAGTATTTGCACGACCAGGATTGTTTCCGGCTGCGGCGTGCCGCAAATTTACGCCATCATGGAATGCGCCAAGGTCTGCAAAAAAGCCAATGTGCCATTAATCGCTGACGGCGGCATTAAGTTTTCCGGAGACATTACCAAAGCCATTGCGGCCGGTGCGGACAGCGTCATGGTCGGAAGCCTTTTTGCCGGAACAGAAGAAAGCCCGGGCGAAACCATCCTTTACCAGGGCAGGCAGTTTAAAGCTTATCGCGGCATGGGCAGTTTGGGAGCCATGAAAGAAGGAAGCAAGGACAGGTACGGGCAGGACCAGATTGCAGTTGGAAAATTGGTGCCGGAAGGGATTGAAGGACGCGTCGCGTACAAAGGTCTGCTTGAAGGAGTAGTTAACCAACTAGTTGGAGGGCTGCGGTCTGGTATGGGTTATTGCGGAGCAGAAAACATCAAGGAATTAAAAGCCAAAGCAAAGTTTTTGCGAATTTCTCCGGCTGGCTTAAAAGAAAGCCATGTCCACGATGTTCAAATAACCAAAGAATCCCCGAATTACCAGGTAGAGTGAAATAGAATCTAGGAATTTTACAAGTGGCATCCTTGCATATGCAAGGATGCCACTTGTTGTAATTAAATTTATGGTGTAATTATTGTTTTTTTATCTGCTATTTACTTTTTCTCTTATCTATGCTATAATTAAGTTAAGAGTAAGCAACTCTTTTCGAAATCAAAACAAAATTAAAATTTCATACCATGTTCTTCCATAAAAAG
>WARV01000007.1 GCA_013387205.1 Patescibacteria group bacterium
CGGAGCCACAGACAGCTATACCATGGTGCTTAACACCCAGCCTGCAGGAGATGTGACTGTCACCTTGTCATCTACGCCCGGGGCGACCACTTCAGTAGCAAGTCTAATCTTTACTCCAGCCAATTGGGAAACTCCCCAGACCGTAACCATCAGCGGTACCCAAGCTGCGCCGGTAGGCATTTCAACCAGTACAATCAGTCATGTATTAAGCAGCTCAGACCCTAATTATCTTAATTTGAGCATTCCCGATATCAACGTGGCGGTTAGTCATGTAATGTTGCCTGGAGCGGGGTCGGAAATTCCAAGGCCAGACCTTTGGGTAACGGATAATGAGGTATTTACTTCAGCTGTGAGTGGAAATACTCTATATATAGGAGGGTCATTTTCATATGTCGGGCCCAATACCGGAAGAGCCGCGTTATATGACCGGGCAACCAGAACCAGGAAAATATTTCCTAAATTTGACGATGCGGTTGAAGCTGGAGCACCTGATGGCAGCGGTGGTTGGTATGTTGGGGGCAGCTACCAAACAATACGCGATGTCTCTAATGCGGCTTTGGCGCACGTTCTTCCCGATGGATCTCTCGATCCTAATTTCAATGCAAATTTTGTTGCTTGGTCAGAAGTTACCGCAATTGCAAAAAAAGGAAATTATTTATTCGTTGCCGGGGATGTAAAAATAGCAGGGGACAGTGTATGGAATACGCTGCTGGTTTTGAACGCCACAACGGGTCAGGCCTATAGCTGGCGTCCAAATTTGTTGACTTGGAAGTACGCAGACACCAGTGCGGATATTTATTCTATGTTAATAGACGGTAATACATTATATGTAGCCGGAAACATTACCAAAGCTGACGGTCAGGTCCGGTCCGGGGTTGTAGCTTACGATATTACCGCTCCAACCGCGCCAACCCTTACTAACTTTAATCCTGTACTAACGTGGGCACCGGGGTGGAACCCGCTAAGGCCTGAGGTAAAGAATATGGTACTTAAAGGCTCCGTGTTGTATATTGGAGGGTCTTTCAGCACGGTCAATGGCCAGGCCCGGACTAATGCCGCAGGACTTGACTTAACCCAAATAAACGGCGGTCCCACTAATTTTGTTCCGGTGCTGGATGATAAAGTAAGCTCGTTAGCGCTAATTGGTGATACCCTGTATATCGCCGGAGACTTTACTCATGCAAACAGCCAGCCCCGCGGGGCTGGCGCGGCATATAATCTGCTTGACAATAGCTTGCTTAGCTGGGATCCTCAGTCTCGCTATATTATGGCAATGGCAACAGACGGAACGACGGTTTTTATTGGCGGCTCGTTTGGCCAGGCTGGCGGGGTAACCAGTGACGGCGTGGGTTCTGTTGATGCGATTACCGGAAACGGCAACACTTGGAATCTGCAGGCAAATAACTACATGTATAACATTATTGTGGGTGATGGCGAGGTTTTCTTCGGAGGCCGGCAATCAAGCATGGGCGGAGTATTAAGAAATAATTTAGCGGCTATTGATCTCGTTACCGGCATGGCTACGGACTGGAATCCTGGCTCTAGCGCTTATATTTATAATATTGCGGCAAATAAAGATACTGTTTATGTGTCTTGCGCAGACCGTTGCTATAGTGATTGGACTATTGGCGGAACGAGTCAGAATTATTTAGCGGCTATTGATGCCGCTACCGGTTTGCCAATTCCGGCCTTCGACCCAAATCCGGATTACGAAGTTGACTCCTTGCTTCTAACAAATAATCATTTGTATGTAGGAGGTCTATTTAGCACAATTGGGCACACCAGCTTGCCTCGCTTGCGGTTTTTGGCACGGCTGGATTTAACTACTGGAAGATCTGATGATTCGTGGGATCCGGAACCAAACTGGAACAGTGCGAGCTATAGCGGTTTGTATATTTCCGACATGAAAATGAGCGATAATGATTCGACACTTTACGTAGGAGGGTATTTCAACGAAATCGGAGATAAAACTGGGATTAATAGACCAGGGGCCGCAAGAAATAATTTGGCGGCAATTGATACGGCAACTGGCTTGCCGACTGCCTGGGATCCTAATGTTAATAGAGGGGTTGATACCGTGGCGCTTAAAAATGGCATATTATATGCCGGAGGAGGTTTTACATCGGTAAATAATCCGGCTACAAGCAGAAATTATATTGCTGCATTTGATACAGCTTTAAATACGAATAACGTTATGGCAACGTTTAATCCCAATCCGAACTATTATGTCACTTCTTCTGCAATATCAGATGATGGCGCAACATTATATGTAAGCGGGGACTTTGATACAATTGGCGGACAGAACCGAAATTATTTGGCTGCCTTAGATACTACTGATGGTTCTGTATTATCATGGAATCCGAATCCGGATCATGGAGGTGATTATTATGGCACAAATATAAATAATGTAACGCTGGCCGGAGAGGCATTATTTGTGAGCGGGTATTACGCTGCTATGGGACCTATAGACCCGGAGACCGGATGGGCAAGCCATCTTCAGTCAAATCTGGCCCAGCTTGGGACCTTCAGCCCTTATGTCCCGCCGGTAGTTTTATCAGGCGTTACCTTTAACGAATCTTCCGGGTCCACCGCAGTCACGGTCGGCGGAGCCACAGACAGCTATACCATGGTGCTTAACACCCAGCCTGCAGGAGATGTGACTGTCACCTTGTCATCTACGCCCGGGGCGACCACTTCAGTAGCAAGCCTAATCTTTACTCCAGCCAATTGGGAAACTCCCCAGACCGTAACCATCAGCGGCACGGCCGCCGCCCCGGCAGGATTTTCCACTTCCACCATCAGCCACACGGTCACCAGCGCGGATGCCGGTTATGACAATCTAAGCATCCCGGACATTAGCGTGGCCGTCACCAATAATTTGGTTACGCCTCCTGCTGGCGGCTCCGGCGGTGGCGGATCTCTTCCTTCGTATTGCCAGTTGAACACCTCTGACGCTGCCTGCAGTCCTAGCAAGCCTGATGATGGAGCTAAGAATGATCCTCCGTGGAAACCCGATTACCAAGACAATCTTCCTTTAACCAAATGGACCGTGGATGAGCAATGCATGGCTTTTAGCGGACAAAGCGGCTGGTTTGGCAGGTATTTTGATTACCCCAAAGACCATCCGGACATGGAGCTCCCCGGCAGCCTTTGGAATAAGCACTTTGGTGATCCCTTATCCAAGGCTAAACCTTGGAGTGCGGATTGGTATGATCTCAAATATTTCCGTTTTGCCAAACTAAGCCCTGATTTGAAATTTGGCACGCACTTTTTCCCGTTTGATTACGCGCCGGAAAAATTCATTGCCGGGCATGCTAATTATTTTGGAAGCGAGTGGTCTTCCAAAGTCAGCGCGCCGGAAAACGATTACTCCTTCCGTATCTCTTCCGACGACGACTCGTGGATATATATTGACGGCAAGCTGGTTATGGATAATTCCGGCGTCCATGGCGCGACGACCAAAACCGGCACCGTGCGTTTAAATGGCACCCACCTGGTGCAAATTTTCTTTGCTGAGCGGCACACCGTTGAATCACACTTCTATTTTATTTTCGACGACCCGAAGGGACAAATCCGTTACGCTGCTTTTTCTTCCGATTGCCGGGAAAAACCCGTTGCGGAAAAACCTGTTGTGCCGGAACCGGAAAGTTCCGGAAATGGCACGGGTTTCGGTTCAGGCGCAGGCCTGGGCCCGGTTGCATCCATTTCGCCTGCTCAGGGAAATGTCGGAATTGGAGAGAATAATGGGACGCCATTGCCTGTAAATGACGCGGGGTTAAATATGCCGGCAACAGCCGGGTTGGTTCCGGACTCCAGCCAAAAAGAACCATCAATAAAAATACAAATTTTTGACATCATTGCCGCAATCGGGCTTAATGCCAAAACAGCAATTGATAATTTGACTGTCTCGGCAAGAAATAGTACTGCCTTAAGGCCATTGATAAGCTTGGTCAGTTTGCGGCAAGCCGCCAAAGTTTCCGCCACGCTGGTTGCGCCTGCGGTTTTGGTGTCGCAGTATTCTTTGGCTTTGGGCCAGGCAGGCTGGGCGGATTTATGGCTGTATGCCTTGCGCTTCTTCTACGGGCTGATGATCCTATTTGGGATAAGGCACAGGCGGAAAGTTTGGGGCACGGTTTACGACAGCGTGTCCAAGCAGCCGCTTGACCCGGCCATTGTTGAGCTGGTCGATTTCGTGACCGGGAAGAGCTTGGAGCAATCCATTACGGATCTGGAAGGCCGCTTTGGTTTTTTGGACAAGCCTGGCAAATTTTTGCTCAAAGCCAAAAAGACGCACTACCAGTTCCCGACGCAGAGAATTTGGGGCAGCAGCGACGGGATTTACAACAACCTTTACCGCGGAGGACTGATTGCCGTGGAAGTTGGCGGCAACGTGGTCAGTCCTAATATCCCCATGGATCCTTTGGAGTTTGACTGGAACCAGATGGACAAGCAGCGGTTAGTCAAGTTCCATCCCAAGCTGGAAATGGCCCTGCATTGGATTTTGTTTGTGTTGTTCTATTTGGGTTTTGTGCTTGCCCTGGCCAACTTTATCTTAATACCAAGCCTGGTTACGGGAATCCTGCTGGTCCTTTATGCGATTTACATCGCCTTGCGCTTGCTGATTCCAAACCCCAGGCTGTGGGGAAAAGTAATCAGCCAGGGCATTCCGGTTGAAGGTTTGGTGGTTGAGCTCAGTCCCACGAAACTGCCGAATGTGGTCATGGGCAAGGCGAAAGTTTCGGCGCAGGGCAAGTTTTTCCTTAAAGCCCCGCCAGGGAATTATTTTCTGAAAGTCATTAAAAAGGGCGAGCAGAAGGTTGTCATCCTAAAAGCGATTAAGCTTAAGACAAACAAGCATTGGGCGGTAAACAATACGATAAAGATTAGTTAAACAATTTGCAATCTCAACGGCTAAATCCTAATATTCTTAGGATTTAGCCGTTTATTTTATTAAAAATTTAGAATCCGGGTTATTTTGAAACATAAATAACCATTCCACTTTTTCACGGCCGTGAAAAAGTGGAATGGTGTTTTTAAGGCAAATTTTAACCGGATGCCTTAGCCGGTTCCTTTTCCAAAGCTTCTATCATTTCATCAAGCCTTGAGAGCCTCTCTTCGGTCTCTTTTTTCTTTTGTTTTAATATTGCCTTTTGGTCTTCTTTAGATAAGTGCATTCTGCTTCCATAACACATAATTTTTAAAAACTTGGTTGGTTAAGTGGTGCCGACCTTTTAAATTGTCGCCATTTATATCAATATTTAACGCCACCCGTTTCCAGTCCTTACGGTTTGGGATAGGTAAAAAAACTAATAAATATAAGGGTTTGAATGACTCAATCGCCGGTTGAGGTATTTCGATCCTTAATCTGCGGATTGTATCCGGATATACGGATACCTACGGATATTCTTAGAAGCTAATTTGTAGTTATCCGTATATCCGGATGATATCTGTATGTCAGGATCGGAATAATCCGCGGCTTTTAAAAACTGCCATTTTATGTTATACTTATTTACTGAAATTCGTAGTTTTGAAATCAACAATTAAACAAACATATATGGAAGATTTTTCGTCTTACGCCAAACACCATAAATTTATCATGGGTATTTTGGCTGTGATAGTAATTTTAGCCACGGCCGTGGGGGCAAGGCTTAATGGCAAAAACAAGCAGACAGAGCTCCAAAACCAGACAGTCAAAGTTTCTTTGGTTTCTGCCAAGGATTACATGAAGAGCCGCGGGATAGTTTCAGCCAATGGCACGGTTGAATCGCTGGAACAAGCTGAATTGCGCAGCCAGTTTTCCGCGCCGGTCTCTAAAATTTATACGCAAATCGGCAAGCAAGTCAGCGCCGGGCAAGTTTTAGTTACTTTGCAGAATAGCGATATCTCAGCACAGCTGGCCCAGACCCAGGCTTTGCTTAAGGCTGCACAGGCCAGGTTGGATGAAATGAAAAAAGGCTTGCGCACCGAAGAATTAGATTTGCTTGAAACCCAGATGAACGCTGCCAAACAGGCTTTGGCAGACACCAAGGCTCAGCAGGACACGGCAGTTGCCAGCGCTTTAAGCAACTTGCTTAACGCGGGGCTGTCGGCAATGCCCAGCAGCGGCAATACAGGATCTTCAAATCCGGCAATTTCCGGGTCTTACACTGGCACCGAACGCGGCCAGTATAAAATCAGCCTTTATGCGACAGGCAGCGGGATAAGATTCCAGGCTTCCGGATTAGAAAGCGCGGAAGGCGAAGTTTCCGCCACGCCTATTAAGATGGGCAGTAAAGGGCTTTACATCCAATTTCCTTCCACCAACATGCCAACCAACAATACCTGGACCGTTGATATTCCAAATACCCAGGCAGCAGGATATACCGCTTTAAACAGCGCTTACCAGTCGACTTTGCAGGGAAGGGAAACTGCGGTTAATGCGGCAACTAATGCCTTAAGCGCGGCCCAAAAACAATACGATTTAAAACTGGCCGGAGCATCTAACGAACAAATTAAAGCCCAGGAAGCTGCGGTTGAGCAGGCTGAGGCAAATGTGAAGACTGTTGCCGCGCAACTGGAAAAGACCGTCATCCGTTCGCCAATAAAAGGCACGGTATCGGTTTTATCCGTAAAATACGGGGAACTCGTCAGCCCGGGGCAGCTCGTGGCTTCTGTCGTCAACAAAGGCGGCTTGCAGGTTAAAGCTTACATCAGCGATTATGATTTGCCATACGTGGCCGAAGGCGCGGAAGTGAAAATTAACGATACCGCCACAGGCACTGTTGCCAGGATGGCTACCAGCGTGGATCCAAGGACTAAAAATGTAGAAGTCCAGGTCGTGGTAAGTGATCCGGAAAATTCCGGGCTAGTTGCCGGCCAGAACGCTTCCATAAAAATTTCCGCCAAAGAAAATTCTGACGGGGGAATGCTGTTTTTGCTGCCTCTCCAGGCTGTCAAAGTTTCCAGTTCCGGAGCTTCGGTTTTCACGGTTAACGATGATAACACCGTAACGGAACGTCAGGTCACTTTGGGTTCGGTTTCCGGAGAATTCGTGGAAATAAAAAGCGGTATGGATCCGGAAATGAAAATCGTCCCCGCCGTAAGCGAGCTTAAAGACGGACAGAAAGTGAACGTACAATAAATATATAAAACAATGGATATAACCGAACAAAATCAAAACCCCCAAACAACCGTAAAAACTTCCGACCAGCGCTATTTGGACAAATTAGAGTTTAATCCGGAACTCAGGAAAACCTGGCTGAATTTTTTCGTGTCAAATTTCCGTGTGGTTATTTTACTGATTATCTTGGTCAGCGCGGCAGGTCTTTATTCTTTTTTCAAGTTGCCGCGCGAATCCAATCCGGAAGTAAAAATTCCAATTGCCGTTGTAACCACTGTTTACCCGGGAGCCAGTCCGGCTGACGTTGAAGAACTGGTCACCAAAAAAATTGAGACGAAAATCTCAGGCTTAAAAGGCATAGACAAAGTCACCTCCACTTCCGCCAACTCCTATTCGGCTGTAGTGGTAGAATTCGACGCCAAAGAAGACTTGAAAGATTCCATTAGGAGCCTGCGCGACAAGGTTACGGATGCCAAACGCGACCTTCCGGCAGAAGCAAAAGACCCGGTTGTCTCGGAAATTTCTTTGGATGACCAGCCGGTCCTGACTTTGGTTCTAACCGGCCCTTACGATGGCTACACCATGCGCCAGTACGGCGAAACTTTAAAAGACGAACTGGAAAAAATCCCTGGTGTCAGGGAAGTTAGTATTAACGGGGGAGATGAAAAAGAGTTTGCGGTGGAGTATGACCCTGACAAGCTTTTGTATTACGGAATTTCCGCTGACCAGGCCAACCAGGCCGTTGCCGCGACCAATTTGGGATTTCCTTCCGGAAATTTTGACGGCGAAAAGTTTGTTTACCCCATAAGGACAGATTCTAAAGTTTACTCAGCCGAAGACATCGGCAATATTGCGATATCCCATACCGATGCCGGAGGCGTGGTCTTCTTGAAAGATTTGGCCAAGGTTTCCGAAAGCGTGATAAAAAAATCTACCGTCTCCAGGCTGTCCATCTCCGGCGACAAGCCGCAATCCGCAGTCACTTTAAGCGTGGTTAAAAGGTCAGGCAGTTCCATTTTGGATACGGTTGACCAGGCCAAAAAAACGGCCGATGCCACTGTAGCGTCGTTTGCCCCGGGGATTAAATATGACGCGACCATGGATATGGCAAAATTCGTCAGGCGTGATTTTGACCAGCTGACCCACGACTTCATTTTAACTTTGCTTTTGGTGTTCGGGATTTTGTTTGTAATTGTCGGGCTCAAGGAAGCATTTGTGGCAGGCTTGGCCATTCCTTTAACTTTCTTCGTCACCTTTACTGCGCTAAAAATAATCGGAATTTCCTTGAACTTCCTGTCGCTGTTTTCTTTAATTTTGGCATTAGGCCTTTTGGTTGATGACGCCATTGTCGTGGTTTCTGCCACCAAGCAATATTTGAAGTCCGGAAAATTCACTCCGGAAGAAGCCGTGCTTTTGGTGCTTAACGATTTCAAGGTCGTTTTGACCACCACAACGCTCACTACGGTTTGGGCGTTTTTGCCGCTGCTGTTTTCCACGGGGATAATGGGCGAATACTTAAAATCCATTCCTATTACCGTATCCATTACTTTAATCGGCTCCCTTTTGGTGGCTTTGATGATCAACCATCCTTTGGCCGCGGTCTTAGAACGCATCCGCTTGACCAGGAGATTCTTCTGGCTGGTGGAAATTTTAGTTTTGGTTTTTGCCGGAATATTTTTCTATTATGGCGAATGGATGGGATATGTCATGGGAACCATTTTAACCGCCAGTCTGGCTTGGGCCATGTGGTGGTATGAAAAGGGCGGCCATAGGGTTTTGGTTGAAAATGAAGTTTTGTCCCATGCCGAATGGGGCAGCGACGAGCTGATAAAAAAGAAGCTGCAGGAGCAATCCAGCCATAAAAACCCGTCTTTAACCAGCCGGCTCATGCACGGGGTTGTGCATTTTGACAGAGTTTTGCCGATTTACGAAAAGTATCTGCGCAAAGTGATATCCACGAAAAAACAGAGAAGGTGGGTTTTGGGAATTGTCACGCTTTTGTTTATTTTAGCGGCGGCTATGCCTGCTTTCGGCATTGTCAAAAGCGAATTTTTTCCTCCCTCAGACAGCGATTATGTTTACGTGGATATACGCACGCCTGTCGGCCAAAAACTTTCGGAAACCGATTTGGCCACCAGGAAAGTGGAAGAAAAACTTTTGGATTACCCTGAGATCGCCAATTTTTCTACCATTGTCGGCCATCCCGGACCAATGTCCCAAAGCAGCAGGAACCAGACTAACCTGGCTTCAATTACTATTACTTTAAAGGACAAGAAAATCAGGAAAATAAAATCTTACGATTTCGCGAACAGGCTCAGGAGGGAATTACCCAGTTTCGATAATGCTACTGTAACTATATCCGCCCCGGAAGGCGGGCCGCCTGCAGGAAGCGCGTTTGAAGCCAGGATAAAAGGGGACGACCTCGTTAAGCTCGACAAAATCGCCAGGGACTTGGAGCCGAAACTGGCTTCCGTTCCGGGTGTGGTTAACGTGGATATTTCCCTTAAGGAGAGTTCGCCCGAATACACTTTTTCTTTGGATCCGGTTAAGCTGGAGCAGAATTATTTGAACGCAGCCTATGTCGGTTCAACTTTGCGCATGGCTATTTCCGGTTCGGATGTTTCCAGCGTGGTGACCGGCGGCAAGGAAATAAAAATCGTCGGCCGCTTTGACGAATACAGGATACCAAAACTGGAAGACGTGCAGAATTTGCAGATTTTGAATTTGCGCAAGCAGCCTGTGTTCTTAAAAGATGTGGCAAAAATAGAACTGAAGCCTTCGGTGGATTCCATCACCCGCATTGACCAAAAGCGCACGGTCTTGCTTTCTTCGGGGGCAGGCGCAGGAACCAACTCCAACCTGATTTTGGCAGATTTCAAAAAGAACATAGCGGATTACCAGCTGCCTTCCGGCTATAGTATTGTCTATGGCGGACAAAATGAGACCAACCAGGAGTCCGTGGTCTCGGTCATTCGGGCCATGGTTATTGCCATGGTGTTAATAGTGGCAACGCTCATTGTGCAGTTTAACTCTTTCCGCAAAGCCTTTATGGTTTTAGTAACTATTCCTTTGGCGCTTATCGGCGTGTTCTTCGGCATGGCTTTGCTTAACGTGCACTTGAGCTTTCCGGGACTCATTGGAGTTTTGGCTTTGTTCGGGATTGTGGTGAAAAATGCTATCATCTTGGTAGACAAAATTAACCTGAACATAAAAAGCGGCATTCCGTTTTTCGATTCAGTGGTAGATGCCGGCAAGTCCAGGATGGAAGCCATCTTCATCACTTCCATCTGTACAATTTTCGGTATTTTGCCCATCACTTTGTCCAACGACATGTGGCGGGCCTTGGGCAGTGCTGTGATTTTCGGGCTCATGCTGTCATCTTTCCTGACCTTATTCATTATCCCGACCCTTTACGTGGCCTGGATTAAAGAAGACGAGAAGTTCTAGAATTTGCTTTAATTAAAGCAAAATTCCCAAAAATAGAAATCGCCAATGTTTATGGGCAAATGAATACCTCAACCGTACGGTTGAGGTATTCATTTGCTTGATTTTATTGGGGAAAATAAAACATAAGACAAACGCGAGGAAATTTTGTAATTGCCGTTACAAGCTTCAAATGATATGATTCTTTTAAGGCTTATTATGAAAGGCCTGAAACCTGCCGCCAGCCCGCTACGGGTATGAGACCAGATAAAATGAGGAAGCGGAGCTTCCACTTTGATAAGGAAACTGCCCTGATGCTCCACTGCTTGCAGTGGAGTCAGTTTCATAATTTGCCAGATAAGAAGCCATGAAATATTTAAGCCATCATTTTGTATTAACTAAGGGATAATTTTTAAACTTGGTACGATAATGCCGGCAAACACGGTCCGATTTTAGTGCAAGTTTCGCCAAACTATTCAAATTAACCAGAGTGTTTAACAACAAGCTTTAAATAAAATGAAAGAATTTTACGCTAAACATAAGAAAAAAATAATCATTGTTGCAGTCATCCTTGTTGCCGGCGGAATTTACTGGAAATTCTTTTACAAAAAAGCGGACGCGCAGGTCCGGTATGTTTTGGAAACCGCTTCAAAGCAAACCATTACCCAAGCCATCAGCGGCAGCGGCCAGGTTAAAGCCTTAAGCCAGCTGGATATTAAGCCTTTGGTTTCCGGAACATTGGTGCAAATGAAAGTTAAAGATGGCGACCAGGTTAAAGCAGGCCAAGTCTTGGCAGTGGTTGACCAAAGGAACGCCGCGGCTTCTTTGGCCCAGGCAAAAGCCAGCCTCGATTCGGCCGAGGCTAATTACCAGAAAGTCATCAGTGGTGCTACTAATCAGGAACTTGCCGTTAATCAACTTTCGGTCCAATCGGCCCAGAACGGTTTGGATAAAGCGAATAAGGATTTGGATTCAACAAAGCGCCAGCAGGACACTCTGGTGGGCAATGCTTACCGTAACATGTTAAATTCAGGCTTAGCCGCAACGCCTGGTTCCGGCAATACTGGCAGTTCGACCGTCACGGTTTCAGGCGCTTACATTGGCACAGACCAAGGATCTTACACAATCAGCATATATGCAACAGGAGGAGGTTTAAGGTTTTCTTATTCCGGTCTGGAAACCGGTGATGGCTTGGTTGACACTGTCCCTAAGCCGCTTGGAACCAAAGGATTGTACGTCCAGTTTTCTTCAACGAGTATTCCGGTAAATAATGTTTGGACTGTATCTTTGCCAAATGTTACATCTTCCGGATATTTAAACAGCTATAATTCTTACCAATCCGCTTTGCAAAGCCGCCAGGACGCGATTGATAACGCCCAGCAGGCGATAGTGTCAGCGCAAAACAGCCTGGACCAGGCCAAAGCAAATCTTGCTTTAAAACAGGAACCGGCAACTGCTGACCAGATTGCTTCCGCCCAGGCCCAAGTCAGCAGCGCCAAAGCCCAGCTGCTTAACGCATCAACCGCTTATTCCAATACGATAATAACCGCGCCTTTCGACGGGGCCATTACCCAAGCGGACGCCAAAGTTGGGGACCAGGCCAGCCCTAGCACGGCAATTGCGGTTTTGCTGACTAACCAGAAAGTCGTGGAAATATCTTTGAACGAAGTTGATGTGGCCAAAGTGCAAGTCGGGCAAAAAGCCACTATCACGTTCGATGCATTGTCGGATTTGTCTTTAACCGGCCATATCACTCAAATCGACCTTGTTGGCACGGTCAGCCAGGGTGTCGTGTCTTATAACGTGCAGATTTCTTTAGACAACCAAGATGACAGGATAAAACCGGGTATGAGCGCCAATGCTAACATTATTTTGGACGTAAAGACAGATGTGTTAGCCGTGCCTAATAGCGCGATAAAGACACTGGGCAATAATTCTTATGTGGAAGTTTTGGCAAATCCTCCGGCTAACGCAAGCGACCCGTCTGGCGTTATAAGCGTCACCCCGCCGGTCCAGAAACCAGTGCAGATTGGCATGTCAAACGATGAAGTGACAGAAATAACAAGCGGCCTTAACGAAGGCGACAGCGTGGTGGTGCAAACCGTAAATCCAGCTGCAACCAAAACTACCCAAACCCAGTCGAGCGGAGGCTTTGGCCTTCCGGGCGTAGGAGGCGGCGGTAATTTTAACAGGGTAATAAGGAGCACAAGTACTGGCAGGTAATTTTCCTACCATGATAAAAATCCAAAACATTTCAAAATTATATAAGAGCGGCAATGGTATAGAAACTTTGGCGTTGAAAGACGTTAGTTTCAACATTAACGATGGGGAATTCGTGGCTATTATGGGGCCATCGGGCAGCGGCAAATCGACCTTAATGCACATTTTGGGCGCACTTGATACGCCAACCAGCGGAAAATATTTTTTGGACGAAAAGGATGTTTCGCAGATGACGGAAAACGAGCTGGCGAAAATCCGCAGAGAGCAGATTGGTTTCGTCTTCCAGGCTTTCAATTTACTGCCGCGCGCGTCCGTGCTGAGGAATGTCACGCTGCCTTTAATGTATGCGGAAATACCAAAAACCAAGAGGCAGGAACAAGCGGTTAAATCCCTGCATATGGCCGGGCTTAACGAAACGCACTTCGGGCATTTTTCCAACCAGCTGTCCGGCGGACAGATGCAGCGCGTGGCCATTGCCAGGGCTTTGGTAAATAATCCCAAATTGATTTTAGCCGACGAGCCGACCGGGAATTTGGATACGCAAACCGGAGAATTGGTTTTGGGATCTTTTCAGGATTTAAACGAGCACGGGCACACGATTGTCATAATTACCCACGAACTCGATGTAGCCGCGCATGCCAAGCGCATAATCCATATCAGGGACGGGCGGATGGTGAAGGATGAAATTAACACTAACCAAATAAAGTTGAAATAGCATGATTACTAGCGATTTAATCTCCGAGACATATTGGGCGCTTTCCGGCAATAAAATCAGGTCGGCTTTGACAATGCTTGGAATAATTATCGGCATTAGTTCGGTTATTGCCATGGTTTCCATTGGGCAGGGTGCAAAAAATAATATTGAACAGAGCATCCAGTCTGTCGGTTCGAACTTGATTATTGTCATGCCTGGCGCGCAGCGGGGAGTCGGCGTGCAGATTTCAAGCGGCCGCGGCAGCGCGCAGACTTTAACGCAGGAGGACGCTAATGCGATTTCAGGCAGCGTCAGCTTGGCCCAAGCCGTGGCGCCGGAACTGTCCCGAAGATATCAGGTGACAACCAAAGGAAAAAATACCAACACCCAGGTGACTGGCACTGTGCCGCAGTATCTGGAAGTCAGGAATATCCAGATTGGGCAGGGTAGCTTTATCACCGACCAGCAGTCAAAGAGCGCGGCTAAAGTTGCGGTCCTCGGGCCAACCACGCGCGATGACTTGTTTGGGGCTAACGCCAACGCCATTGGCCAGGATGTAAAAATCAACAATATGGAATTTAAGGTTATTGGCATAACCCAAGCCAAAGGCGGCAGCGGGTTTAGTAATCCCGATGACGCAGTGTATATTCCTCTGGCCACTGCGCAAAGGTATTTGGCAGGGGATACTTATGTCAGCGACATAAGCGTAAAAGCGCAAAGCCAGCAAGTCATGGCAACTGTCCAGCAGCAAATTACGGATTTGCTTTTGTCACGCCATCATATCAGCAATCCGCAGCTGGCTGATTTTAACGTCATCAACCAGGCTGATATTGTCGCGGCAGCAGGATCGGTTACTAATACTTTCACTTTGCTGTTGGCGTCCATCGCCGGCATTAGCTTGCTTGTAGGCGGGATAGGGATTATGAACATGATGCTGACTACTGTCACTGAGCGTACCAGGGAAATTGGCCTTCGCAAAGCTATTGGCGCGGAGAGCGGCGATATTAACAGGCAGTTTTTGGCCGAGGCGGTAATGCTTACCTTTTTGGGCGGAGTTGCAGGGGTGTTGTTCGGCTGGGTAATGTCCCTGATAATTTCTCATTTTTCCAGCTTACAGACATCAATATCATTTTCTTCAATCCTTTTAGCTTTCGGAGTTTCCGCTACCATTGGCATAGTGTTTGGATATTACCCTGCCAGGCGCGCTTCCAAGCTTAATCCGATAGAGGCGTTGAGATACGAATAACTTCTACTATCTTCTACTAAATACTAAAAGGTACTAAATATACTAAATCACATCAAGTATACTTAATTGATACCACCGCTGGTATATAGCTTTAGTATATTTAGTATTAATTAGTATTTAGTAGAAAAAAATTTAATTAAAAGTTTAAATTTTTAAAATAATTAACAAAACAATATGCAAAAGAAAAACATCATCATCGGGTCAGTAATAATAATTTTAATCGCCGCCGGATCGTTTTATGGCGGAATGGCCTATGAAAAAAAGCAAGTAGCGTCGTCATCCAATACCAGGAATCTTTCCTCAGGCCAGCAAAGGCAATTTGCGGGCAATGGAGCTATGATGTTCAGAAGCGGAAACGGACAGAATGCCGGATTTGCCAATGGCGAGGTTATTTCCAAAGACGACAAAGGCCTTACAATTAAAATGCGCGATGGCAGCACCAAACTGGTTTTCTTTTCTTCGTCAACCAAATTCCAAAAATCCTCGGACGGTTCCGTATCTGACGTGGAAACCGGCAAAACTGTTTTGGTCACTGGTCAGGCAGGCAGCGATGGCAGCATAACCGCGCAAACCGTACAGATTGGCGACGTGCTTCGCCCAACTCCTCCTTCCGGCCAACCGCAGCAATAATCTACAAATATTATTGACCAATCAACTAATGTAACGAATATTGCCAATGACAACTAATACTTGCTAAACAGGAATTAGTTGTCATTAGTATGGATTAGCAGATTGGTTAATTTATGGCTTTTATCAACGTCCTATGTTTTAGATAACATAACGACGAAGCTTATGAAGAAAATAATATTTTTAGCCGCAGGCTTGCTGCTTTTGGCAGCGGCTTGCAATTCAAGCTATAATAGTAGTAATACTAATACCCAAACCCCTGCCTCCAGCAATTCATCTGCCACTGCAACCGGACAGATAAAACAGTTTACGATAACTGCGAAGAATTTTTCATATACTCCGAATGAAATAAAAGTGAAAAAAGGAGATACCGTGAAAATCACTTTGCAGAACACGGAAGATTACCATGATTGGGTCTTGAACCAATATAACGTAAAAATCCCGGGCGTTAATGCTGGGAAAAGCGCAAGCGTGCAGTTTGTGGCTGATAAAGCCGGAACGTTTGAATTTTATTGTTCAATAAGCAATCATCGCCAGCTGGGCATGAAAGGTAATTTAATTGTGCAGTAAGTCATGCTAAAAAGCATCCCGTAAACCGGGATGCTTTTTGCTGATGTTTTACTTTCCGTCTTTTTTCACTATGTCGTAAATATCTTTGGAAATTTCAGCTACTCTGTCCTGTTGGGTTTTTAAATCCTGTCCTTTAGTCATCACGCACAGCACGTACGGATGGCCAGGGTAGTAAACTATTCCGCATTCATGGAATTGTTGCTCTGTAATTTGCCCGTTTTCTTCAATCTTGCGCTCGCCGAACTTGTGCGCTACTTCTACCTGTTGCGGCAGCCTGGCAGTTAGTCCCTGGTTGTAATCAATCCTGCTTAAAAGTTTTAAAGCGTATTCGGAATTTTCTGCCCCCAAATCCGACGCGTTGTAAAGCGTTTCCAAAAAGTTACTGTACATTTTTGGAGACACATAATTGCCCATGGCGATTTTTTCAATGGAATCGGGAAGGGTGATATCGTCTTCCGAAAAAGTTTTTTTCAGCAGTTCGGGATGCATCTGGTACAAGTTTTCTAAAGCGTTGTTGTCCGAGCTGATAATCATGGCTTCCAGCAAATCTTTTATGGTGTATGATTTTCCCGGTTCTATGGTGCTGGAAGGGGAAATATTTTCCAGCTTATTATAATCATTTCCCGGAACCGTAACCTGTTGGGACAAAAATCCGCTATTTTGTCCGGCGTATTCCAAATATCCGATGAGCATGGGAAGCTTTATTAAGCTTGCGGGGATGAAAGTGTCATCCTGGTTGTAGCCGGCAGAAGTATTATCGTTTAAGTCTTTGTAATAAACTGCGGTTTTAATGTTGCCGCTATTTTGTCCGAGATTGCTTAAATACCCCCTGATGTTTTGGCTCATTTTTTTATCTGCGCCGTCACTGTCTTGTATGCTGACTATAGGGTTTGTAAAAGTATAGTGGGTGCCTTTTTCCCTGATGATTCTGTAACTGGATTTTACTGACGGCCGCGGCGTGCGCTTAACGTTTGCCAAAAAGATGATCGCAGCAAATTCGCCCAAAATCACGAAGTAAAGGGCTTTGTTATTTAATATTTGGGGCATTATGTTTTTTATTTCAGCTCTTTTCGGCCTTAGTTAAGGTTGTATTATCAACAGTATAATGATTGGAAAAAAAATAGTCAACGTACGTTTTAACGGCAGAATTTGGCTTATTTGCCGGGAAAGATTTTGGGTATTTTTTCTTTTTGGGAAAAAGTAGTAAAATTAATAGTGGGTTATCTCTTATATTTTCATTATCATGGATAAAGATAAAAATACAACTCCAGTCGAAAACATTTCCCAGGAAAAGCAAGTCAGTTCGCCTAGGGTTTCCATAAAAACCACGTCAGCCGAATCCTGGTTTGCGGAAACAGAAAGCTTAAAGCCCGGCCAGTCCAGGTTTTTTTTGCCGTCGCAAAAAAAGCGTTCGCATTTTGGCAGGAACATTTTTATTTTGGTAATTTTAGGGCTTTTAAGTTTTGGCGGGTTTAAGGCGTATAAAATTTATTGGCCAAAATTGATTAATGCCAGACAGCCTTCGGCAGAAAATAATTTAACGACTAATGTGTCTGATAATATAAATCCGTACCAAGACAACCAGGAAGAAGTTTTGCCAAGAGGGGATGCTGCTACGACAACTCCTGAACTGCCTGCGGCAGATGCGGCATCCACAACCCCGACAACTCCCGCTCCGAAAGTTGTCCCTCCGGCTTCGGCACCTGTTCCAGCCGGGCCTAAACTGAAAGTCAATAGTACTTCTACGGGATATTTGAATGTCAGAAGCGAACCTGCTTCATCCAGCAAGCTGGTTGTCCAAATACATCCCGGGGAAACGTATCCTTACACGGAAACCAAATACGACTGGTATAAAATTACTTTGCCAGACGGCCAATCCGGCTGGGTCAGCGGAACGTATGTTACGAAACAGTAAATTTTGATCCCTGAGCCTGTCGAAGGGTCAAAATTTACTTGGAGTGAGCTATTTATGGCCAAATGGAAATGGTATGTATATATTCTTGAATGTTTAGATGGAAGTTACTATACTGGCAGGACTTGGAATTTTGATATTAGAGGTGAGCAGCATTATAATAAATTAGGATCAAAATATACTAAAGAACATGGTGTTAAAAGATTGGCATATTTGGAAGAATTTGAAAATTTTGAAGAAGCTAGTTTAAGGGAAAAGCAGATAAAAGGTTGGTCGAGAGCAAAGAAACAAAAATTGATGAGTGGCGAGTGGGGAAGGTGGATATAAGTATCCCCTCGACAAGCTCGGGGAACAATGCATTGGTGTTGCCTGAGCCTGTTGAATGCAATAAAACAAAACACCCAAACTAGCATCGTCTGGGTGTTTTTTGATGACGGAAAGCCGGTACTAGGCCTGAACTGGTAATTCGCTGATAAAATCAGCAAACATATAACGAATCATTTCGAGACCTTTGGCTGTCGTGTGGAAATTATTCTTCGGATCGCCATTTAAGGCAAACAGCAGCTTTTCGCGATCATTGATAAACCGCTCGAACTGTTCTTTTTGTTTGCTATTAAGCATTTCTACCGGAGCCGAATTTTCTTTGATATTATTAATGTCGATTCTTATCAAAGATGCGACTTGCTCTCGTTCTTCCGGCGTCCAGTCCGGACTGACCGCAACTTTATTCCTCTCTGGCATTGTTCCTCCTGATGATTGCAATAAGATTACAGATATAAATTTAGCACAAATAAAAAAATTCGCAAGTGGATATAAATTCAAAAATGCCCCTTGCCTGGCAAGGGGCATTTTTGGAAAGTTTGGTTATATCTTCAGGATTGCAAATATTTTGTAAATCAAGAACGCGGGCCAGACTATGGCTTTTAAAAATCCGAGCACTCCGGCCCAAAACGTATCCGAGTGCTGGATAAAATATACAGCCGCGCCAATGAATGCCAGAAAGTATGCGCCGCCGCAAGCACCCTGGCCTCTTACTCCTCTATGATGGTAGCAATGAGGCTGGGCAGTCGTATTTGTTTCGTCTGACATATTATTCCCTTTGTATCACCTTAAAGCTTTAATAAGATGATAATTAGTGTAAAAATTTACCTCTATATTAATAATATCAAAAATAGTAATAAATATAAAGCGCATAAATGTAATATATCCCTTATTCTCGCGTCGAAACAAGTATGATCAATTAATAAAAATTTTATGAAGCAAATGACTTGCGCCCAAATGGGCGGACCATGCAATACAATTATCACTGGCAATACGGCCGAGGAGATGGCAAAAAACGGGGGAAAGCATTTAATGGAAGACCATCCGGAAATGGCGGAGCGCATGAAAAATATGCCGAAAGAAGAAAGCGATAAATGGATGGCGGATTTCCAAAAGAAATTCGACGCAACCCCGGAAATGTAAATAACCCAGACCAAAATAACATCCTTACATACTTGCTTTGCCCGCCGAAGCTTTAGCGAAGGAGGGAGAATGTAAGGATGTTATTTTAAAGTGGAAGTGTTGCCATGATATTATTTTTTTCCTTAAGGAGGGTTTAGTGTTGTATGCCAGAAGTTTCCAGCTCGTCAATTTATTTAGCTTAAAACAACGTGCAAACAATTGGAGGTGAATATTATGCCAAGAATAAAGGTGCTTGCTGGAGCGGTCTTTGCTTTGGTTTTTGCTGTTCCAGCTTTGGTCCATGCGCAAGCGCATATGGCATGGAGCGGAACAGTATCTTCGGTAAGCGGTAGTAACATTAGCCTTATGGCTAATGGCACCAGCTATACGGTAGATGCATCAAACGCAAAAATCGTGCGGCGGGGAGGCGCGGGGACTCGGATGTCCCTAATTATGTCAGGTGACACGGTGCAGGTCCAGGGAACTGCTAGCGGTACAACCATAACCGCAACTTTGGTGCGCGACATGTCATTGGTGGGGCGGACGTCTTTTACCGCGCACGTCAGGTCAATAAGCGGCTCGAGCTTTACCATGCAAACCACGAATTTTGGCCATGTGACTGTTAATACCGTCAGTTCCACTACAATAACCAAGAACGGCCAGCCAGCTTCGTTTTCAAGTATAGCAGTTGGTGATATGGCTATGGTTAATGGAGTTTGGAATACTGCCCATAACGTGGTTACCGCAAGCAGTATAAGCATATAAACCGGCAAAATTTATATATGATAGAAATAAGGGGAGGGAATTGTTTTAATTGTGTTCAATTATCAAAACAGCGCGTTTACTTAAAAGGTAAACGCGCTGTTTTTAATGGTCATACCACCATCGTTAATAATGCATGTAATAATGCGAATAATTATAATAATAGTGATGGCTTGGATATGGCATTGGCATTGGCCTTGCTACGTAGTATCTATTTGCGTAGGTATACGCGGAATGGTAATAATACGTAGGACGGTAATTATACGGATGGTAGTATTGGACTACTGCCGCGTGGGAGTAATACTGGTTATACATGCTATTTGAAGTGTAGCTTGAATAATAGCCGCTTGCCGAAGCTTTGTGCGCCGAAGGTAAGAGGAGAAATAGAGAAAGGGCTGAAGCGAGAACCAATAATCTTGATTTCATAAAACCCCCTTTTTACGAAATTAATTGTCAAAATTAATTGTGGTATATATAACCTGCGACGTGCCTGGTCAAGCATTTTTTCAAACTAATTTTTGGGATGAATTTGCGCAAAAAAGAAAAAGCGCCGAGTTTATGGCTCGGCGCCAGGAGTTCGTTGTCAGGCTCATATTTACCATTCCCTGTATTGTTTGCAGGTGAAGTAAAAATCAGCAGCCATTAATACAGCCCACAAAGCAGCGAAAGCTGTTGCTGCGAGATGGAAGTTAAATATATATAGTATCAGGTAAACTTCTGCCGGACGGCTCAGCAAGCCGGCTGTTTTTTTACCTATCCAGTAGCCTTTGCTGTGCTCGGATTGGTTTTGACGTTTGTCTCGGTCAATAAAATATATTTTGACCAAGAAACAAGTAATAAAAACCACCACGGCCACTTTTGGTTGGCTAAGCCGAAGCCAGAATTCGCTCACCAAAAATACAATCGCGATGAGCAAAAAAGTCAACGCGGCATAACGCAGTGCAATCCTGTTTCTCGTTTGCATTTCTCCTCCTGAACATTCGACGTATCAAAATATCATATCCATGTAATATTGTCAATTGCCTGCAAAAAGGAAATTTAATTTGAAGATATATTATTAGCGCATATAAAATTCCAACGGCTAAATCAATTTACCCCGTTAACTTGCTATCCAGTTAACCGGGGCGATTTAGCCGTTTAAAAATCCGAAGGCGGTTTCGTGCTATTGCGTTGGTTTTACTATGTTGTCCGGGGTCAAGCTTAATAAACCTAAAGTAGAAGTGGCAGTGGAAGTGGCACTGGAAAGGAATTTTAAGGTGTCATAAGTTTTGGGCACAGAATAATCGGCAAAAACTTCCTTAACCGGATCGGAGGTGTAGGGGGCGGCAAGCTTGCCGGAGCTGGCGCTAACGTAAACTTCTTTAATTCCGGCAGGTTTTTCGAAAGCTACGGCTGGCTGGTTTTTTAGCGCGTAAGCCATAAATTTATGCCAGATGGGTGCGGCCACCATAACTCCGTCCGCCATGTTGCGCATCAGGCTGCTATCGTTGTTTCCCACCCACACCCCTGCGACTATTTGCGGAGTAAAGCCGACTGTCCAGCCGTCTTTAAAATCCTGGCTGGTGCCAGTCTTGGCCGCCACTGTGCGGTCTGGAAAATACAAAGGCGAATGGCTGCCGAAAATGAAGCTTCTGGCATTGTTGTCGCTCAGCACGCTGACTAATTCGTAAACCGCCTGGGGATCCACCGCTTGTTTAGCTTCTTGCTGCGGTTTTGTAAATAAAACTTTTCCGGTTTTATCAACAATTTTCAAGATTGCCGTTGTCGGCGCTTTTTTTCCGCCATTGGCAAACGCGCCAAAAGCCGCCGTGTGGTCAAGCAGCGTTACCTCGCAGGCGCCCAGGGTCAGCGCCAGCCCGCACTGGTTTAAGGGCGTGGATATCCCTAAGTTTTGCGCAGTGTTTATTACGTTATCAACTCCGATTTTAGAAAGAACCCTTACCGCAGCTATATTCAAGCTGCCTGCCAAAGCTTTTCTCATGCTTAATAGGCCGTGGTTGCGGCCATCGAAATTTCTTGGGATGTACGGCTTTATTCCGGGAGCGCTAAAGTTTTGGGAAATGTCCGCCACAATCGATGCCGGGGCAAAGCCGAATTCCGGCGAAAAGGCGGTTACGTAGGTGTAAGGCTTAAAGCTGCTGCCGGGCTGCCTGGGGCTTGTGGCGGCGTTTACCATTGGGTCATACTGGCAATTTATGCCCGGTTTGCAGCCAGGCGGAAAGGATTTGCCAAAATAATCTTCGCCGCCAACCATGGCTAGGATTTCCCCGGTTTTTGGGTCAATGGCCACTAAGCTGGCGTTATGCGCGTTATAGCGTTTGGCATTAGTTGCAATTCCGTCTTTGACAATTTGCTCTGCTTGGGTTTGCAGATCAATATCCAAAGTGGTGTAAACTTCCAAACCTTGTTCTTCTAAAATTTTTTGCCCGTACTTTTGTTCCAAAGATTGCTCAACCCATTTTACGAAATACGGAGCCGCCATGGCAGTTTTGGCTTGTGTGAATTCCACTTTTTCATTTTTAGCTGCAGTCAACTCCTGTTTATTTATATAGCCTTTCTGCTGCATGGTTTCCAAAATATATTCTTGCCTTTTTTTCAGGTCGGCAAAATTTGCTCCGGAAGGCGAGTAAAAGGAAGGCGCTTGGGGCAGCGCTGCCAAGTAAGCACTCTCCGCAATATCTAAAGCCTTGGCTGGCTTGCCAAAGTAGCTTTGGCTGGCCGCTTCTGCACCATAGGTATTGCGGCCGTAAGGGACAATATTCAAATAGAGCTCCAAAATTTCATTTTTCGACAAATGCCTTTCCAAATGCTGGGCCAGAACAGCCTCTTTGAATTTCCGGTAAAAGGATTTGTTGCGGGTCAAAAAAAGGTTTTTGACCACTTGCTGGGTAATTGTGCTGCCTCCCTGCGTGGCCGAGCCGGTCTTATAGTTTTGCCAGGCTGCCCGCAGTATCGCGGTGTAGGATAAGGCCCCATGGCTGTAAAAATTTTTGTCTTCAGCGGCTACCGTCGCTTGATGCAAATACGGAGAGATGTCGTTTAAATTTACCGGCGTGCGCTTGGCTTCGCCGTAAACTTCGTATAAGAGCTTGCCGTTCCTGTCCAAAATTTTTGTTGAAACGGGAGGAATGTATTTTATATCCTCAATAGGCGGCAGGGAATAAAGATGGTATATTTTGAATCCTGCCGTTACTGTCGATGCTAAAAAAACACCTCCGAAAACCAGAAGCAGGTATATTTTTTTTCGATGGCGCTTAAAAAAGGCAAAAACAGAGTTTGCATTTTTTCCCAATCCCGAATTTTTCATATGTCTCAGTTATTGTTGTTTTAACCTTTTTGACGGATTAATTAAGGAAAACATTACACAAAAAGCAAATAATTTGACGCCATGAATTTTGGATTCAAATATTTACATAATACGTCCTTGTATACGTAAGAACGTCTCAAAACTTAAGGAGAAAACCAATGGCAGTCGGTAACAGCAGCTTTAGGATACGGACAGTTGCAGTAGCACTGTTCTGGGCAATCTCCAGCCTATTGTTGGCCGGAGACTACGAAGTGTATTTGATCTCAGGGTTTGAAACAGTTCCCAGTGTTAGCCCTGGGCATTCCAACGCTTTCTTTGCGCGGTTTAACAGTCCGAATACTGACAATACCGTGCTCATTGATATTGAGCTGCTTAATAGCAGTAACCAGAAAGTCGCGCAGGCGTTTTGGGACAATGTTACCATAAAAAAAGGAGGAGTAACTAGTTTACCGGGACCGTTTTCAGCCTTTTCTCCGGCCAGTTTGCCAGTGGGTACATACCACTGGGCCGTAGGGATTTTTAAGCCTGGCTGGAGCGGGTTGATAATGTGGCGCGGCTTTGTAGCGTCGTTTATGGTAATTGCCCCGGGGCAGGCTGGCGACATTGTCATCCAAAGCCAGGAGTTCCAGAACATTTTGGGATTCAATGCTTTGGCCGTGCAGTTCTCCAACGCTGGCCCGACCAAAACCATCACGCTCGATTTGGAGCTGTTCAATTCCGCCAGTCAAAGGATAGGACAGGTCTTCATCAACGGTGTAGAATTTTATTCCGGCACATCCATTAGCTTAAAGCTTAACGCAACAAACGTGTCGGGCACCTACACCTACAAGGCCGGAGTGTTCAGTGCCGGCACTCCCACGTGGGGCTCGCTTCTGCAGTGGTATAATGACCTTTGGGAGTTTGAAGCAGAAGACGAGCCATCAGATTTAGGGCTGGACAGTGCCACCTTCACTCCCGGCGACCAGGTAGCTCCCTCCGTGCCCGTATCGGCTACCGTGTTTTTTCGAAGCCAATCGCCGCCCAGCAAAACCGTCATCTTGGACGTGGAACTGTACAACACCGCTAACCAAAAAATCGGCCAGGCTTTCCAAGACAACGTGGTGTTCACTTCGACGGATGCCATAGGCGTTACCTTAGCGTTTCCCAGCGGCTTGCCCGCGGGCACCTACATTCTTAAGGCTGGAGTGTTCAACCAAGGTTCGCCGGAATGGGGATCGCTTATCTACTGGTATGACAGCGTGGGGCAGTTGATTGTCGCGCCATAGCAATGGCCGACATGGAAACTAGTATGGATATAATCTTTAAGCGGAGTGGGGGACAAAATTTCCCATTCCGTTTTTTTTGTTTTATACGGTTTCGCCGAACGGCTAAAACGTCGTTTTAGCCGTTGAAATGCCTTATTTGCCGGTATAATTGAGGGCTTGAAATATTGATTTTTAGGGCATTTTTTGCTATAATATGGGTCACGTGGGGATGACGGATTTTGACAGGACTTTGACATTTTCCAATATGCAAGACGAGTAAGCCTTCACACCTCGTTAAAATTGTTAAGGCATCATAAATGCTACTACTGCATTTGAAAAAGTGAAGACTGCATTGGCTAACGCCTTTGCTCCTTCCTTCGTCCTCGCTTAATTTAAGTGAAGACACTTGCCCCATTCTCCATCTCAAGAATGGATAAGCAAGCTTATCTGAGGTTGCAACTTAGGCGTTTGATTTACTCGCCAAAGCCAAGTATTCGTAAATCAACCTTAATGTTTTAGTCGTCAGTTACTAGCATTAGGGCACTTTTAGCTGACTAATCTTGTGAACAATTGGGAGTTGAGAAGATCTTGGACGCGGGTTTAACTCCCGCCATCTCCACCATGATAAATTACCGCTTATATTAGCGGTTTTTTATTTTTCAACCCTTGACTAAACCCTATATTTTGCTATAATATTACGTTCCCAATTGGAAAACAACCTCATTGTTCCGGGAGGTGAATTCTAGGACATACAACTTGCAAAAAAGGAGGAGTGAGTTATGACTAACCAAGAAAGACAAGCTTTAAAGAAGGAGAAAACAATACTCAAGGATCAAATACCCGAAGCCAAGCATGCCGTACAGAAAGCTCGTGATGATATGCGCTGGGCTGAACGTCACGGTGGCCGCAACTTTGACTTCAGTGGCCTCAATGAATGTTCATATCAGGCGAGTGTGCGGCTGAGTAACATTTTCGACCGAATTCGGGAGATCAACGAATTACTCTACCCGAAAAGTTAAAGCAGGGCGAAGTCTTTGCACCTGGTAAACCTTGTTGGGCCTCTACTGTAAAGTCGGGGCTCTTCTTTTTTTATAAACAAACACAAAATAAAATAACTACAATCATTTATAATATCGCCAAAAACGCATTAGGTAATCAAAGAGACTGTTTGATAAATTATTCGTCTTGTCCACCACGTACCATTCGCTACGCTCAGGTACGTGGCGCAGCCACGAACACTTGGGCAAATGGTACGTGCAGTGTACCCGAACGCAGTGAGTGGTTCGCTGCCGCTAGCGCCGCCAGGCGACATGAGGAAGCGAGTGGTGAGTGCCCTGCACCGGAGGCTTTAGCCGACTGGTACAGGGCTGGCGCAGCAATAAAAAAATAAAAGAGTATCTCAAATGCCAATACAATTTCATTACGTATATATCTTACACAGCCTTAAAGATGGGCTGTTTTATGTTGGTTATTCCGATAATCTTAAGCAACGAGTCAATGATCACAACATGGGTAAAAATATATCCACTAAAAATCGCCGCCCACTTGAATTAATTTTCTATGAAGCCTTCCCCAACAAGTTTGACGCACTATGTTTTGAATACCTTATTTTACTTAATTGTAATTAAATTAAATCGGAGTATAATAAAAATATAGCCTTAATCTAGGGAAATAAAATATTTTTCCTTGTTTTTATGAAACGATATTTAATCGTGCTTTTGTTTTTTCTTATATTTGGGGGTATTTATATCTCCTCTCAAACAACCCAAGCCTATGGAGAGTGTTCTGAATATGGTTTGATGATCACTTATGATTCTTATACCCACACTTGCAAGTGTATGAGCGGTTACGTTTTTGGCAAAAACTTTATGGGAGAACCATATTGTGTTTCTGCTGACCAGGTGTGCCGCGATAAGCTCGGAATAATGTCTCGCTATAATTCTTTAAGTGACTCTTGTGAATGTAGTTACGGATATGTTATAGGCACGGACTCTATTGGTAGGACGCAGTGTATTTCCAGGGATGACCAATGCCATAAGCAGCTTGGTTATAATTCAAGTTATAATATCTTAAAAAATGCTTGTGTTTGCAGGTCGGGGTACATAATTGACGGTGGAACTTGCCGAGACGGTGATACTGTTTGTAGGAATGACCATGGTTTATATGCCGAATACAATAGTAGTTCTAATAGATGTGAGTGTGAAAGTGGTTATACTTTCGACGATAATAACCAATGCGTGAAAAAACAAAATAACGTTTATTTCTATTTAAAGGAAGTTGATACGGATAACCGTGAAGCAATTATTAAAAGTGAGTATGACTATACTTATTACCTAATTCGTTATGGAATTGGCTGTTATAGTTCGAGCATTAAAAGATATTTGCGAAACGATATTGTTGTAAATTTGGGTATAGATTTTGACTTGGATACTTGGGATAAAATTGTCTTGCAGGATGATAATGAAACTTGCGATATAACCAGTGTTCATCGCGCGTCTTCGTCCGATACCTTAGTCCCAGTAGAAGAATCAGATTATACCTATGTTGCGCCCGTGCCTGCAATTGTTGCGCCGCCCACTCCTTTTATTAACAGTCAGACGACTGCTTTACCTAAAACTTGCCCGGAAGGCCAGGCTCTAACTTTAGATAAAAAAAATTGTGTATCTATCCCTGCTAATTCTCACGCCGCTTTAAACAGTAAGACAGATATTTGGGAGTGTGATGAAGGTTATAAAGAAGTAAACAATAAATGTATAAAAATAGAAAATGTTTTAACTGTAAAACAGACACAATCAGATAGTGATGCTAAAGTTGTAGTGGAACAAGCTAGGTCCAACTCGCCGATTATTACAGCTTCTGAAAATAGCCAGAACCAACAAGGTGTGGCTCCGCAAAAATCTGAATCAAAAGTCAAATCCTTTTTTCGAGGGATTGGTAGAGGAATTGGAAACTCATTTAAAAAAATTGGAAATTGGTTCAAGTAAAATTACACTTTATGTCACCATTTAGCAATCAACAAGAGTCCCCTGACAATCAGGCAATTAGGGAGTTGCGTGATGAAACTAAAGACTTAAATAAGACTTTAAAAAAGGCCATCAGAAGCACTGATAGATTTTCCTGGGCTTTTATGATTTTGGCTTTCGTGCAGATAGCTATTGGTTTATTTCAATACATCCAAGATTCTTTAAATTCCAATCCAAATAAATGGATGGGTCTTCTTTGGGTTTTAGTTTTAGTAGGAGTTATATTTGGAATAATTAAGTCAGGATTTAAAGAAGATGTCAAATCGAAAAATAAAGATATAAAATAGTTTAACTTATCACAAAATATTATGAACGAACAAATAATTTATAGAGGCTCAGAATGGAGAAAATGGGACTTACATATCCACACTCCAGCATCCTTCCACTGGAATGGTGGTAAAAAATTTTTAGAAGCAGACCAGGGTGAGCAAGAACAAATTCTTCAAAAAATGGTCGATGCGATAAATAGTTCAGATGTCGCTGTTTTTGCAATGACAGACTATTGGACTTTCGACGGATATCTTAAATTAAAAGATTTTGTAAAAAGAAATAATATAAAGTTAGACAAAACCGTTTTTCCTGGAATGGAGCTTAGAGTTGAAGCCCCCGTAAACTACAGACTAAATATTCAAGTAATTCTTTCTGATGAGCTTACCCAACAGCAATTACAGGATTTTAAGTCGAAATTAAAGATAGCGAGTATTAATAGAAATTTATCCGACGATGCTTTAAAAGATTTTGCAAGAAGCCTTGATGACAGTAAAGCAAAAGTTTGTGGATTTGGTTCCGTTTCTACATTAAGTGACATTCAATTGCTCCAATTGGGAGCAAAGACAGCAGAAGTGACCAAGGAATCGTTATGTAAAGACGCCTTTGAAGCCATCCCCGCGTATAGCGGTTACATTTTATTGCCTTATGACACTTCTGATGGTTTAAAAAACCTGGATTGGACTACTCATCCACACGATGATAATTATTTTATGCAATCCGCGGATTTGTTTGAATCACGTAACGATGAAACAGTCGACTTATTTTTGTGTAGAACTACCGATAAAAATAAAAACTTTATTAAAAATTTTGTAAAGACAATAGGTGGTGAGCCGAAGCCAGTGGTATGCGGTAGCGATGCTCACAAAATTGAAGATTACGGTAAGTATCCTAATGGTAGAGTTACTTGGATAAAGGCAGATACTACATTTTTAGGATTAAGCCAGGTTATAAATGAACCTGCGGACAGGGCATATGTTGGCACACTTCCAGATAAATTAGTTGAGGTAAATAACCACAAATCAAAGTATATTGACTCAATCAAAATAACAAACACTCACGCCAGCGCTTCACCTTCTTGGTTTAGTAATGAGTTACCACTTAATAATGGTTTAGTAGCTGTGATTGGTAAGAAAGGAAATGGAAAAAGCGCGCTTGCTGATATAATAAGTCTTTGTGGGGACAGCAAGGTTAGCCCTGTGGAATACTCCTTTCTGAAACCTAATAAATTTAGAAAGCGCGGGTTGGCGCGCAATTATGAGGCCACATTAAATTGGCTTGATAGTCAAAAATCAAAAAAGAATCTTGATGAAGATGTTCAGATGGCAACGTCTGTTGAGAAAGTTAAATATTTACCTCAACAATATGTTGAAAACATTTGCAATGAAGACGGAGTAAGCACCTTATTCCAGCAAGAAATTGATAAGGTAATCTTTTCTTACGTTCCAGAAGAAAGCCGATTAGGAACAAGGAGCCTCGCGGAACTCATTAAAATTAAGACTGAGTCGGTTGATAGTTCTCTTTTAACTGCGCGTGCGGATTTGCATAGAATCAATGAACGCGTTACTTCTTTGGAAGATAAGGAAAATCCAGAATATCTTGAGTCGCTAAACAAAAAGCTGGAAGGGAAAAATCAAGATTTAAAAAATTTATCCAAGCCAAAAGCTATAAAAAAACCTAAAACTACTTTAAGCAAAGTAAAAGAGAATAAAATCAACAGACTTACGTCCGCAATCTTGAAAGTTAACGGTCAGATTGATAATGCTCGCGAAGAATTGAAAAATGTAAATAACAAACTCCACAAACTAAATAGAATTATTGATAAAATCTCAAATTTAAAAGAAGACATAGCTGGGTTAATTGAAACATTTAAAGAAGACGCAATAGAGCTTTCAATTGACTTATCTAAGGTAATTAATTTAAAAATTTCGGAAGCAGGTTTAATTACAAAGCAAGAAGGCTTATTAACAGAAAAAGAAAAATTAGACAATAAGTTAGAACAGAATAATCCTAAATCAAAGGTAAGCCTTTTAAATAACAAAACAAAATTAGAGTCCCAATTAGAAAGCATCACTGAGACTCTTGGCGCAGACCAGAAATTATATGAACAGTATCAAAAAGAGCTAAAACTATTTGAAGAAAGGGAAAATGCAATAGAAGGTAAAAAAGGCGACACCAGTTTGGAAACCATCGCTGGTCTTGAAACTGAAATAGATTTTGTTAAAAATAAACTGAGTAGTGCGTTGCAAGAGCAGTATAGAAAACGTGGCGATGCCCAAAAAAGATTATTTTTAGAAATTGAAAAAAAGATAGCTTTCTACCAAGAGGTTTACACCCCGCTTGTGCACTTCATAAAAAGTGAAGAAAAAACACAAAAAGAATCAGGGAGTGTATTAAATTTTAGTGCTGGGTTGATTTTTGATAAACAAAAATTTATTACAAACTTCTTTTCATTTATAAACCAAGGCAAGGATGGTAGCTTTCAAACTGTAGTAGGTGGCCAAAAAATACTCAATAATATTATAGAAAAATTTGATTTAACGAAAAAAGATGACGTTGGCAAATTTGTTGATGATGTTATTGACCACCTAAAAAATGATAAAACCCAAATAACACCAAAGGCCAATCTTATAAAATCCCAGCTCAAAAAAGACCAGGTATCATTCTACGATTTTCTGTTTGGTTTAGACTATCTGGGTGTTAAGTATAAAATACTTTTTAACGACAAAGACTTAAATGCGAATGAGTTTTCTCCTGGTGAGAAAGGAGCGTTGTTACTAATATTTTATTTACTTATTGATAAAGACAACGTGCCGCTGGTAATTGACCAACCAGAAGAAAATTTAGACAATGAGTCAGTGTATACCTTACTTGTCCCTTATATCAAAAAAGCAAAGAACAGAAGGCAAATTATAGCAATTACTCACAATCCTAACCTTGCGGTTGTTTGTGATGCTGAACAGGTTGTTTGTGCTGTAATGGATAAAAAGAAAAATGAGATTAGATATACTTCTGGAAGCATAGAAGACCCTGCTACAAATAAAAAAATTGTAGATATTTTGGAAGGAACACTGCCTGCTTTCACGGTTAGAGATAGAAAGTATATCAGGAAGAAAATTAACGGTTCCAAACGAAAGAACTCTATACAGTTCGATACCAGCGATTTAGCAATTGCTAAACTTCTTAAACAGGCAGAACTAAAACCCTGATGGTTTATATCTCTTTATTAGCTGAAATTGTTGAATAATTTTTTCTAAATAATCGTGCCAAGACGCAGAGACCTTGTCCACCTTATAATAAAAATTAGACCACCCTTCGATAAACTCAGGGTGGTTTTTGTTAATGGGTTGTGTTTCTTTTTCTATCCACAGGGGATAAAAACTTGTGTGCTATAATATTTTTACAACTTTATACGATTAGTTCCCCCCAAGCGTGCGGGGGTTGGCCAGGGAATCCGGTTAGATTCCGGAACTGTGCCGCAACTGTAAAATCCCTGCTTAGGCAGGGAATGAGTCAGATTGCTGGCTAGCTAATTGTACGTCGTCCTTCGCTTTCCGAGCAGGAAGTGGGGGATTTAAGGTTGTATCCACAACAGAAGAAGGGAAAAATGAAACGCAGAACTCTGCTGAGCGTGTTTTTTTGCAGTCCCGTCCTGGCGGCTGTTCATTCCGTCAGTCAGGTGTTAAATGACGGCAGTCTTTACCAGTCCGGTTACCGGAACGGCTACCCTTTTAACTCGACAGTTAAGGTTGGCTCCGATGCCAGCGTGGCTAAGTACGAACTCAACCTTACCTGCATGCGGGCAAATACGGTAGAAGGAATGCTCCGCGCCGCCGGATTCGAGCTGGGGATAAAGAACGACTTTTCCAGCCTGCCGGGACAAGCGCTGATAAACGTAGTAGAGGATGTAGCCGGAAGTTTCAACATTCTGGTTAACGGCCAATTGTTTTTGTTTGACAGCGCATCCACCTATAAAGTGGCAGCTGGCCAAAAAATCACAGTCCGCCTCGCCGCTCCCGGCACCATGGTTCCCAAATAGCCCGAACGGGAAAATGCGAGTAAATTTAGCCACTGCCTTGCTCTGTTTTCTGCCCAAACCTGAGCCGCCTTGATTTCCATATCAAGGCGGTTTCGTTTTATCTTTGGAGTATTGTCCTAGAAGTATTTTCAACGGCTAAATCCTAAAAATAGGCGTTTTAGCCGTTTGTTTATGTCATTCCCGGCCAGGTTGGAATCCATGCTTTGATATTAATTAGAATCCTGGATCCCGGATTGAGTCCAGGATGGGGCAAGGATGTGTTTATAAATTCTGGATTTTTTTATGATTTTTGGTATGATGAATTAAGAGTAATTAAATTAACCCCGTATAACATCATTCGATTTTGTTACAGTATCCAACATATTGAAAACAACTAGGCTCAGACTATTATCAAATTTTGATTTTACTGACCATATCGAATGTTGTATTACGGGGCAAGATAAAAATGCTCAACAATTTAAAAGCAAACAAAATTTTATGGGTGCTGGTCGCTGTGTTATCCATAATCGCATCGCTTGCCGGAATTTCATCCAAAGCTTCAATTTATAACGAAGTTGTCGGTGCTAATTTAATTTCCGGAGCGTTTGGCCAGGATTTAATGAGCTTAGCCGCGGGCATCATCTTATTTTTACTGGCTTTGTTTTCCAAACAGGGGAGCACGAAAAAACACATTGTCGCGCTTGGCCTGCTTGGCTACTTCTTTTACGCTTATGGAATTTATGTAATTGAACGGGCGTATAACGCATATTATTTGCTTTACATGGCAATTTTTGCCCTCTCATTTTGGGCTATGGTTTACGGCTCGTTTAACATCAGCAAAGAATTATTGCAAAAAGCAGGGCTTTCAAACCGCGTCCGCGTTTTCTCGTTAATCGTGGCAATCTTTCAGCCAGTAGTTTTTTATCCGCTCTGGATATCCGCGCTTCTTCCTTTAATGCGCACGCATAACCGGATTGAATCTTTATATTCCATTTACATTTTAGACCTTTGCTTTATAATGCCGGCATTTTTGATTTTGGCTTATTATCTGCTAAAGGAAAAAGTAATAGGTTATTTGCTTTCCCCGGCAATGTTCATTTTAGGATTTACATTGATATTTTCTTTAAGCCTTAGCGAACTGGTAAAGCCGATTTTTGGCGGAACTACTGACATAGGCAGCTTGGTTTCTTCTCTGGTTTTGTCGATTTTATTTTTATCTGCCTCAGTCTTGCATCTTGGAAAATTAAAAACGCAATAAAATAATTAATAATGATGAAATTTTAAAATCTCGTCATTTGTCATTCCGGGAGCCACGAAGCGAAGCGGAGATCTGCCCGGAATCTATGCGTTGATAGATTTTAGATTCCCGCCTTCGCGGGAATGACATTATGTGGATTATCTGTTTTGAGAACTTTCAAATTAAAGAATTAACTTAACTTATGGAAAACAAACAACTGTTAAAACTCGGAATTTTTTCAGCAATATTTTTAGGGTTGGGGATTGTGCTCTCTGGCCCCTTTAGTGTTTAAATTTAAACTGGATAAAACCGTCTAGTTGTATATGCTCAAATTTTTAAAAACATTCCATACTTCCATATGGGTGGTAATGGCAGCGTCCAATTTCCTGGCTTTTTACTTTGCTTACATGGGCAGGTTTGATGGTTGGTTTTGGGTTCCTGCTTTGCTTTTAGGTTTTGAATGTGTTGTTATTGCCGCTAACGGATGGAAGTGTCCGATTACCAAAGTTGCGGAAAAATATACCGATGACCGCAAGCCTAATTTCGATATTTACCTGCCTGAATGGCTTGCAAAATACAACGTCAAGATTTTCTCTGTTTTAATAGCTTTGGAAATTTTAATCGTATTGGTTAAATATTTATTTATGTAATCCGCTTTTTCAGAGGACTTGCTACTTGTCTGCTAGTGGAAGGAAGATGCTTTTTATCCCTCTATATTTGACGGCCGTCAAATATAGAGGAGTAATTAAAATGTAGATAAAACAACCCCTTGTAAATGCAAGGGGATTTTGGTATTATTTAACGTTACAGGAAGACATCTATAAAAGGAGGGTAAATGAATAAGTCGTTTTTGGTTCCGAGAGTTCTTGATGACGATGAGGATTTTCCGATTTCCCCGTTGGATATCGATGTCTCAAATACGCTGAATTTTGTCGGCGCATTTGACATACCGGGGTTACCCGACATCAATACCAACTACACCAACGAGAAGATGAATGAAGGCGCGACGATAGTAGTCAATGCGTGCCAGAAACAGGGGCATTGGGGGCCTTGTGATCCCTTTGGGCTAGTATATGGCCACGAGGAAGCAACATTTTCGCTGTATACATTTCTCCATAACAAACAACACCAATTCAGCGGGATGGTTGTAAAGGGTGATAATGGCCTCTGGCGTGTGACCAACGCTTTCATCATTTATTGTTATTTGGCGGCGCCAAAAAAACGCAAAAGGCAACGCGCGTTGTCATCTCAACAAGCATTTCCATCTGCCGTAGCAGAAATCGAATCTGCTACATAAGACAGTGGTAACGGTGGCATGAATTCCTCATGCCGCCGTTTCTATTTAAGAGAATTTTTCAAAATAATCTTTTTTTGTTATCATTAGACAATATGATACAAGAATGGAAAAAAGTAGGGGAGGTGCCGTATGAGGCTGGGTATAGGAAGGTTAAGAGGAAGACTTTTATGCTTCCTAACGGCAAGACGGATGATTATGATATTATAGATACCGGCAGGACAGCCAGTATTTTTGCCATGACAAAGGATGGTAAAGTTATTTTGGCCAGGCAGTTCAGGCAGGCGCAGGAGAAAATTTTGCTGGAATTGCCAGGCGGGTATATCGACGAAGGCGAAACGCCGCTTGAGGCGGCAAAGCGGGAGCTTTTGGAAGAAACCGGGTATAAAGGAAATTTTAAGTTCATCGGGCAAACTTTCCACACGGCTTATGACGAAAACATCAGAAGCAATTTTGTGGTTACGGATTGCGAAAAGGTGGCAGAGCCGGTTATTTTTGATAACGAACATATTGAAGTGGTGTTAATGCCTTTGCCGGAATTCAGGGAACATTTGCGCAGTGGCTAGCTTACAGATGTATCCGCAGGTTATTTGGGTTTGGATTATTTAAAACTTCTTTAATAATTACTAAAATTTATTACAGCAAAAACCCCCAAAATAATTTTGGGGGTTTTTGCTGTAACTTTTGGCCTGCTTTTCCATCAAATATTACCTAAGGGGTTGGAAATGATCTAAAAGAAATCTATTTAAAAATCTATGTTTTCAGGATATTTTAAGAAATCTTTGTATTTTACAGCACTGGTCTTGGTCATGGCCGGGGGTTTGGGTTTGGCAAACCGCGCCAGCCAATACGTCCAGGATGGCATTGATAAAACGCTGCGTCCGAAGTTTTCAGTGAATATGGACAAGCAAAACGGCTCATACACACTGGCAGGATCGGACCTAAACCAACAGTCTTCAAACGCGGTAGACAGGGTTGCTCCTGGCGTGGTTTCTGTTTTCGGCTATAAGAGCGAATCGAAAAATTTCAGCCCGGATTACGGCTCGAGCTCCGGCACGCCTTTAATCCCAGGCTTGAATTTTTCTTTTAATTTTTCTAAAAAACCGCAGATGGATTACATTAGGGTCAGTGCGGGCACCGGTTTTTTCGTAAATTCCGGCGGCTATATAATTACCAACAAGCACGTGGTGTCCGATGTCGAGGGTGCTTATAAAGTTACGCTTTCCGACGGCACGCAAAAAGACGCCAGCGTAATTTACCGCGATCCTAATAAGGACGTGGCAGTAATGAAAATTGACGGGTACGGGTACCCGGCCCTGGTTTTGGGCGATTCTTCCGGCGTAAAAGTCGGGCAGGATATTTTAAGCATTGGCAATGCTTTTGGCGAATTCCAAAATGTCGTTTCCGAAGGCCAGGTTAAAGCGCTGCACAAGGATATAGTTGCCAACGGTGACAATGAAGAATCGCAGAAATTGGAAAATACCATCCAATCAACCGCGCAGCTTTACCCCGGCGATTCCGGCGGCCCGCTTTTTGACACGAACGGCAAAGTGGTCGGGCTTAATGCCGCGGCTGCCGTTGACCGCAGGAACGTGAGTTTTTCAATTCCAATTAACGATGTTATCCAGGTGATAAAAAATAACTCGGCAATATCGGATATAATAAAGTAAGGCAAAACAAATGGCTCAACCGTACGGTTGAGCCATTTGTGGTATCATTATAACCCCTCCCAACTTCCCCTCTGCAAGGGGGGCTGCTAAGGTGCCTCTCTTCTAGTCATAGGAGGGATTAAGGGAGGTTATTCCTTGATTCTAGATTCTAAATTTTTGATTCTACTTTAGTAACGATTTTAGGTTATCAATTTTTCCAGGAGTTATAATCCATTCGTAAATATCAGCATTGGCAATGTCTTTGTCCGTATCTATTGCGCGATAAATTCTTGGAATGTCCGGGAAATGGAATAAGAGCAGCCTAATAACGCCATTGTGGGTGATTATCCCGATATTTTGGTTGCTTTGGTTTTGGATAATGTCCAAAATTGAGCTGAAAGCGCGTTGCCTGACCTGGTCAACCGATTCTCCGCCAAAAGGCCGGTAATCATATGTTTGCATTTGTTCCAGTTCTCTGTGTTTGGGAAGCATTTTGTCCCAGTAATCCTGGGTGTGGCCGGTAAGCGAGCCGAAATCCCTTTCTCTCAGGCGGAAGTCGTGCATGACCGGGATGGGTTCTTTTAGTTTGCTGTTGATTAACGCGGCGGTTTCTTCAGCCCTATGCAAATACGAAGTAAACAGTACGTCTAAATTCAGGTTTTGGATGATATTTACGAGTTCTTGCGTCTGCAAAACGCCCTGGGTGTCCAGGTAATCGTCAATTTGTATCCCTTGCCGGATGTGTTTTTTGTTGCTTTGGGTTTGTCCGTGCCTAATGAAGTAAAGAGTTGTTTCGTTGCGGATGCGCATTTTTAGTCTCTTTTAGAACTATTTTTTTGCTTTGGGTGTGCGCGGAGCGGTTTTTTTCTTTGCGGGTTTTTTAGATTGCTCTTGCATCATTTTGGAAATATGTTTCCAGTAGCCTTTCAATTCTTCGGCCAGTGCTTTTACTTCTTCCGGATCTATATTTTTTACGGTCCGATATTTTTCCACAACTTCAGCCACGATTTTGTTATAAGTGGCTTCGGTAACTACTTTCAGGTTTTTCATTCTATCAATAACTTCGGCTTTGGCCTTAACAGCCCATTGCTTCAGCTGCTTCCTGTGCTTGGCTCCGTCTTTTCCGTAAAAATAGTAAGCGCCTGCTGCGGCTGCCGCCAAAGCAGCAAGTCCCAGTCCGGCTTTAGCTCCCTTGCCCATACCCTTTTTTTTCTCGTTTGCCATAAAATTTTCCTTTCGTTATTTACGTTTTTTATATAAATTGGTGAGAAATTTGCTAAAATGTTTGAACCAGGTTCCGCTATCTTTGACGTTTTTCCTTAATTCCGAAATGTCCTGGCTAATTAGGTCGGCTTCGGTCTTGGCCTTGTTGGAAATATATTTTATGTCCCTAAAAACTTTAATCAAATATATTATCAGCACGACCAATAAGGCGGATATTACTATTACCGCTATGGAAGTAATAAAGAAAAAGACGTCAGATTTATATATTTCGTTCATATTATTATTATACCACACTATGTTAAAATGACGGATAAAAATGAGGAAAATTAATTTAAATCTCAAATAACAAATACCAAATGACCAATTTAAATATCTAAAAAATGCAATAGTTGGTTATTGAAAATTTGACTTTCAGACTTTATTTTCCTGCCCGCCATAGCCTTTTCTTGTAAGTTTAGATTAACCTTGATTACCATCATGATTCACTAAGCCTATTTGATACTTAACAACAGGCCTTGGCAGGCGGGAAATTTGTCATTTGTTATTTGGTACTTATTTACCGTATCTATTAAATAATTCTTCCAAAACAGCCTGGTATTGGCTGCGGATAGATTCGTCATGGCCGACTTCCAAGACTTCGTCGTTTAAGTTGGTTGCCGCCGAGGTCCAGTTGAAAGACCCGCTGGCATAACCTTTGTCAGTTACAATGGCTTTTATGTGCATAATGGCCAAATGGTCCTGTTCGTAAACCGGAATGCCGGCGTCCTTGAGTTCCTGGAAAATTTTTGTCTGCTGCTGTGTTCCTTTGTCCTGGTTCCTGTCCATTATCCCGACAACTTTCAGCCCGCGGTATTTGGCAGCGAGCAGCGCGTCTTTAATGTCAGTGCGGGTGAAAGTGTAAATCGCAAAATAAACAAACTTGTCGGCCTCCCTGGTCAGGTTGGTAATTTCTTTATTCAGCTCGCGATCTTGGTTGTAATAGACTTTAACCTGCCTTTGTCCTTCCGGTTTGTATTTGTAGGAATAATAAAACTGCCCCAGTAGGCCGATAAGGATGATGATCACCGTTATGTAGATGATATCTTTCTTGATTTTCATTTTTATTTTAAATTATTCTATCGCGAACTCCCTCTGTCTCCCTCTTTAGATAAAGAGGGAGAACATACTAAGATAGTTTATCTGTTAATCATTTACAAATCTTTCTTAGTATGTCCCTTCTCTTTTCTAAAGAGAAGGACAGGATGAGTTCTGGGTGGTTTGGGTGATTAGTCCGCCAGCTGGCAAGAATTAGGTTAATTTTCTAATCTCTTTTTTCGCTTCCTTCTTTTTTATGTATTCCCGCTTGTCGATTTTTTTGCGCGCTTTGCCCAGGCCGATTTTAATTTTAACCAGTCCTTTGGGCGTAGTAAAAATTTCTAAAGGGATAATAACCAAGCCTTTTTCCTTGCCAGCCATTTGGCCCAGCTCGCGCTTGGTCAGTAAAAGTTTTCGGCTGCGGGTAGGGTCGTAAGATTCATTCGGCGCGTATTTGTAATGGCCAATATGCGCGTTTACCAAAAAAGCGCCGGACGGGCTGACTGAAACATAACTGCCGGTTAAGGAAACATTGCCGGATTTGGTGGATTTTACTTCCGGTCCGGATAGTACCATCCCCGCAATAAAACTATCTTTAATATCGTAGTCGTAACTGGCGCGCGAGTTTTTTACGAGTGTCTTCATAATTACCTATATTTTAACATTTTTGCCGATCAAGGACAAAATAGCAATATGGCATTTATGTTATTTTGCCCAAGGGCAACTGCTCATCTACCCTATGTCATTGCGAGGAATCAGGGCTTCATCTGATTCCGAAGCAATCTGTCTTTGGGCGTCATCCTGAGCCTTTCAATTGCTAATGAAAGGTGAAGGATCTCTAAATAGATTGCAACGGTCCAATATTTTAACGCTAATAATATTGGACCTCGCAATGACAGTGAGTAGTTGCGCCTAAGGTGTTTCACTTTTTCCGCGGTTTTATGCTATAATATAGTATATTTATGGACAGTGAAACATCCCAAAAATACATATTGGATATTTTTTCTGAAGCAGCGGAAAACTTGGGTTTTAACGTGCAAAACGTCAGAACTGAAATTATCCAGCCAGATCTTAACTTTGGCGACTTTGCGACCAATGCGGCTTTGGTTTTGGCCAAGCAGCTTAAACGCAATCCTCAGGAAGTGGCGGTACAGTTTGCAGACGAGTTGAAAAACTTAGACCAGCAGGAAGTCTTTAGCGAAATTTACGCCGCAGCTGGCTTTATTAATTTCCGACTGTCGCAAAAAACCTTGCTTGCTAATTTATCCAGGATACTTTTGGAAAAAGACGGTTTCGGGTCGTCACAAAGGGGTAACGGCAAAACCATGGTCGTGGAATATTTCCAGAACAACGTGGCCAAGCCGCCTCACGTCGGGCATTTGCGCAGCGCAGTCATTGGTGACAGCATTTTAAGGGTGCTTAAGTCCCAAGGCTATAAGACTATTTCCGATACGCATATTGGCGACTGGGGCGTGCAGTTCGGCATTTTGATTTTTGCCTTTAAGGAATTTCTCAAGAACGGCGGCAAGAGAGAAAATATAGAAAAAGATCCGATTGTCGAACTGAACAAGCTGTATGTGGAAATGTCTAATAATATAGAGCAGGACCCATCTTTGCGCGACAAGGGCAAGGAAGAGTTTGTGAGTCTTGAAAAAGGCGATACGGAAAATCGGGAATTGTGGCAGTGGTTTGTTAAAGAGTCGCTGGAAGATTTTGACAAATACCGCTCGTGGCTGGATGTTTTGCCGTTTAACCATAATTTGGGCGAGAGTTTTTACGAAGACAAAATGCCCGCGGTTTTGGAAGGCTTGAATGCCAAAGGTTTGATTACGACAGGCGAGACAGGCGAATCTTACGTTGATTTGGAAAGCTTTGGTTTGGGTCGGGCGATTTTGGTAAAGTCCGATGGCGGAACCACTTATCTTTTGCGCGATTTAGCCACTTATATTTTTCGCAAAGGCGAATTTGATTTTTACAAAAATATTTACGTGGTTGATAACCGCCAGAGTCATCACTTTAAGCAAATGTTCAAAGTAATGGAGCTTTTTGGTTATAAGGCTGCGCAAGACAGCCTGCATGTGGATTTCGGGTTCATGAGCCTGCCCGAAGGAGCGATATCTACCAGGAAAGGCACGACTGTTAACTTGAAAGCCTGGATTGAAGAAGCGAATAAGGAAGCTTTAGAAATTATCAATGAAAAAAATCCGGAACTTGAAAATAAGGAAGCCATTGCTAAGCTGGTGGCTTTGGCAGCAATTAAGTATTTCGATTTGTCTCATAACCGCAAAACAGAAATTACTTTTACCTGGGAAAACGCGTTGTCGTTTGAAGGCAATACCGGTCCGTACATGCAGTATGCGCATGCGAGAATTTTCGGAATACTTCGAAAGTCAAATACCACCCCGTCCCGACTTGTCGGGACACCCCTCCTTTTCAAGGAGGGGAGAACTGCAGTCTCTCCTCCTAATATAGGAGGAGTACCCGCCGATAAGGCGGGGGAGGTGGTATTGAATCAAAACGAACTTTTTGTTCTTCGTAAATTATACCAATTCCCGCAAGTATTAAAACAAGTCTCTCAGGACTTTTTGCCTAATCTTCTGTGTAATTACTTGTTCGAACTGTCCCAGGCTTTTAATTCATTCTACGAATCATCTCCGGTCTTGCAGGAAAAAGATCCTCAATTACAATCATTCCGCTTAAATTTAATCACCGCCACCGCGCAGGTAATAAAGAATGGATTATACTTGCTCGGCATAGAAGCGCCGGAAGAAATGTAAAATCGCGGATTGCACGCGGATAGCAACGCAGATGTATCGCTGAAACTATGTCATTGCGAGGAGGCAGTGCTTTAACTGCCGACGAAGCAATCTTAACTAGGAATAGATTGCTTCGCCTGTCGGATGCGCTCCAGGCTCGCAATGACAGAGAAAAACCTTTAAAAAACAACGGCTAAAACGTAGATTTATTAGGATTTAGCCGTTAAATAAGCAGTTCTGCTCGTAGGCTTAATAAAATGATTTATGGATTATCAATTTCATCATATTGCAATATCGGTTCGTGATTTGGAAAAATCCTCATCCTGGTATAAAGAGGTGTTCGGATTTGATGAATTGGGAACTTTTGAAAAAGAAGATTTGAACGTTAAATTTAAGCATTTGAAATTAAAGAATTTGATTTTAGAAATTTTTCAGTCAACTCATTCCCAAAGCCTGCCTCTCTACAGAAAAAATTTGAAAGATGACCTAGCTGTCCAAGGAGTAAAACATTTTGGTTTAGGCGTAGCTGATATGGAAATATCATATAAGGAACTAAAAAAACGGGGAGTGGAATTTGCAACAGAAATTTTAATTGGAGCCAGTGGCTTGCGCTATGCTTTTTTAAAAGATCCCGATGGAATTTTGATAGAATTATTGGAATTAACGACTTAAAAATTTATGGCAGAAAATAACCAGACACAACAAAAGAATACCGAAAAGAATAACGGCGCGCCGGATTTTAACAAGCTGGAGCAGGAAATTTTAAAGTTTTGGGACGAGAGCCATATTTTCGAAAAATCTTTGGAGCAGAATAAGGACAAAGAGCCTTACATTTTTTATGATGGCCCCCCGTTTGCCACCGGCCTTCCTCACTACGGGCATATTTTGGCATCCACGATTAAAGATGCCATTCCGCGCTACCAAACCATGAAAGGCCATTTCGTGCGCCGCCGCTGGGGCTGGGATTGCCACGGCCTGCCCATAGAAAATATCGTTGAACAGAATTTGAAAATTTCCGGAAAAAAGCAGATTGAAGAAGTAGGGGTGGGAAGGTTCAATAAAGTTTGCCGCGACAATGTTTTGAATTTTGCTTCCGAGTGGGGCAAGACCGTGCGCCGCATGGGCCGCTGGGTGGAATTTGATAATTCCTACAAAACCATGGACACCACTTATATGGAAAGCGTGTGGTGGGCTTTAAAGCAAACCTGGGACAAGGGGCTTATTTACGAAGACCGCAAGGTTTTGCTTTATTGCTCGCGCTGTGAAACGCCGATTTCCAATTTTGAAGTGGCCATGGATAATTCCTATCGCGATATTACCGAAGAATCCGTTTACGCCAAATTTAAAATGCTGCCAAAGCAGCGCATTGTCAACGATTTAACCAACGACAAGACTTACGCCTTAGCCTGGACGACTACGCCTTGGACTTTGCCGGGTAATACTTCATTGAACATCGGCCCGGATATTTCTTATGTTTTAGTCGAATCCTCCTCCGCTGAAGCTACAGAGGACAAGCAGCCAGAGCGCTACATTCTAGCAAAGGATCGTTTATCTATTCTGGAAGGACAATATGAGATAATAGCTGAGTTTTCCGCGCGTTCTTTAGAGGGACTTCAGTACGAACCGCTGTATCCAGGAGTTATCCCGAACCCCGAAGGCCGGGCGCATAAAATTTATCTGGCAGATTTCGTCACGACAACAGATGGTACCGGCATTGTTCACAACGCTGCCATGTACGGGGAAGAAGATTATCAGCTGGCCAAGGAAAAAGGTCTGCCCCGCATAGACATGCTCGACCACAAAGGCCAGTATATGGACATGGCGCCGGAAAATTTGCGCGGCAAGTTTTTTAAAGATGCGGACAAAATCGTATTGGCAGAGCTAAAAGACAAAGGCTTGGTCTATAAAACCGAACATTATCTGCACTCTTACCCGCACTGCTACCGCTGCGGCACGCCGCTTTTCTATAACGCTTTGCCTGCCTGGTTTATTGACATCCAAAAAATTAAGCCGCGCTTAAGGGAATTAAACCAGCAGCAGATTGAATGGTATCCCGAACATTTAAAGATGGGCCGCTTTGACAAGAGCATGGAGAGTGCGCCGGACTGGAACATTTCCCGCAACCGCTATTGGGCCACGCCGCTGCCGTTTTGGAAGTGCAGCGCGGCCGATTGCAAGCATACTATGTGCATCGGCTCTGTAGAAGAGCTTATAAAAAAATCGATTAACTTCTTAGAAGTATATCCGGTCGCAGAATTAAGAATTAAGAATTTAGAATTAAGCCAGGATTCAAAATTCATAATTCAAGATTCCGATAATATTGATCTCCACAAGCCTTACATTGACCAGATTAAGCTGAGATGTGAAAAGTGCGGCTCACAAATGAACCGCGTGCCGGAAGTCGTGGATTGCTGGGTGGAATCCGCTTCCATGCCTTTTGCCGAACTGCATTACCCGTTCGAGAATAAGGAATTGTTCGAGCAAAGGAAGACCGCGGATTTCGTGGCTGAATACATTGCCCAAACCAGGGCCTGGTTTTACGTCATGCATGTCATCTCGGCTATTGTTTTTGACCGCGCGCCGTTTAAAAACGTGGTCACTACAGGAAATATCTTGGCCGAAGACGGCAGCAAGATGTCCAAGTCCAAAAATAATTTTCCTGATCCGTGGATATTAATTGAAAAATATGGCATAGACGCCATCCGTTTTTATTTGCTGTCCAGCCCGGTCATGAACGCCGACGACGTCAATTTCAGCGAAAAAGGCGTGCAGGAAATAAACCGCAAGGTTAACTTGCTTTTGTACAACGTCTGGAGTTTTTACCGCATGTACGAAAAACAAGCAGTAAACATCAAGTTTGTTGACTTAAAGCTGGACAACGTTCTTGATAAGTGGGTTATATCTAAGCTGGCACAAACAGCAAAACAAGTCACGTCAGATTTGGATTCCTACAACACTGTCCGCGCAACAAGGATATTAGTTGATTTCATCAACGACTTGTCCACGTGGTATGTCAGGCGCAGCCGCGACCGCATTAAGGAAAATAACGAATCGTCCAAAGCCGCTTTGTCGGTTTTAGGTTTCGCGCTCGCCGAAGTTTCAAAACTTTTGGCGCCCTTTATGCCGTTCTTGTCAGATTTTATTTTTAGAGATATTACTGGCAAAGAATCCGTACATTTGGAAACCTGGACAGACTGGTCGGCAATATCTGTTGATGAAAAAGCGCTGGGCGAGATGGAAGTTGTCCGCGAAGCTGTTAGTATGGGATTGGCTTTAAGGAAAAATTCTTCAATGCCCGTAAGGCAGCCTTTGCGCGCCGCGGCTTTTGCATTGAAGCAAAAAGATAACCAGCTTTCGCCGGAACTAAACCAGTTGATAATGGAAGAGTTGAACGTCAAAGAAATTGACTTTAAATTGCTCGATAAAGACACCAGGCCGGAAAAATCAGCGGTCTTGCAGGGCTTGGGTAATATCTCGAACTTTTATTTGGACTTGATCATTACTCCGGAATTGAGAATTGAAGGATTAGCTAGGGTTATGGAAAGGCAGATTCAGGATTTGCGCAAAAAGAGCAGTTTGAAAGTCGGGGAATTGGTTGACGTCTATTACAACACCCAGGATCAGGAGCTGGAAGAAATTTTAACGACCATGGTTGACCGGAAAAAAACATTCATCAGCCAAATAAGCAGGAACTTGGAAGTGGAAGTTGATTTTGAAGTCCAAAGCGAAGTTGACGGCAGGACCCTATGGTTAGGCTTAGTGAAAATTTAGCAAATATTATTCACAAATAGGTTTGAGGAATTTCTAATTATTCTAATTAATCTAATTTCCGCCAGCTGGCGGACTAAACAATTCCCAAATCCCAATTCCTAATACTAACTCCCTCTGTCTCCCTCTTTAGAAAAGAGGGAGAACATGCTAAGCTAGATTATAGCCTTGCTTTGTTGGTTCCTTCTCTTTTCTAAAGAGAAGGACAGGATGAGTTAATAATAATTAGTACAATTAGGTCAATTAGGAATTTTCTAGCCACAAGGCATAATTAATATACGGATTTATGGCTAGAGAGAATAATTACTTAGCGATAATTCTCAAGAAGCAGCCCTTTGGCGAAGGGGATGAGATTTTGACATTGTTTACCAAAGAAGCCGGTAAAATTCGGGGACTGGCTAAATCCACCAAACTGCCGAAAAGCAAGCTGCAGTATGCCTTGCAGGCTTTGTTTTTGTCCAAAATCACCACGACCAAATCTTCCGCACTGCCAAAAATTATCAGGGCGGAAACAGTAAAAACTTTTTCCCATATCAGGGAAAGCTTGCTAGCAGCTAAAATCGCTTTTTATGCTATTGAACTGCTGATAAAATTTACTGCCGACGAGCATAAAAACGAGCAGCTATATAATTTATCTGAAAGTTTTTTTGGCTTTTTAGACTCAAATTCCGCAAACGAACGTCTTTTGCAATTGGGCCTGGCCAAGTATAAGTCCGATTTTTTGGATTGCTTGGGCTTAGGCATCCACTTTGAAATTCCGGGTGATGACATTATTAATATCGGCTTCAGCAACTCTCGGGGCGGGTTTTTATTTGAAGAAAGCGCGGCAGATTATAAGCATGTGGATCTTAAAACTTTCGAAGTTTTTGCGATTTTAAAAAAGGCAGCCTTTAGCGAATTGCCAAATGTCTTCAATAATTATCAAGACTTAGTAAAAAATGCTGATGAATTGCAGGAATTACTGTCCAGTTTCATCAGGTACCAGTTGGAAAGGGATGTCAGGTCAGAACAATTCCTAAGCGAGTGAATTGTGGTATAATAATGTTATCCACGAACACACTAATCATCACTAATATCACTAAGATGGTATTTAGTGTGATTCGTGTAAATTCGTGAATTAGTGGACAAGTAATTTATTTCTTATGGAAAACCAAAATATGGAGCCAGGGAACTTAGATAATAACGAACCAGGCTTTACCAAAAAACAAATTGACCAGCCGATTCTAAATTCCGAACTTCGGGACCAGCTGTCGCAGGAAGAACCAGCGGCAGAAAAAGTTTCTGCCGGTTTCAGCCTTAGCCAGTTTTATAAAGCCAATAAGTTTTACGCCTGGGCCATTGTTGTCGGCCTGGCAATTATCGCTATTTTGTCTTTTTTTGCGTTCAGGAAACAGCCGCAGCCAAAACCGACTGAAGCCAACGTTAAAGTCAGTATTGACGCGCCCCAGACCATAGCCAGCGGCGGCGACGTGGTTTACAGGATTAAAGTAGAAAACAACGACAGTCAAAAACTGGTCAATACCCAATTGGAACTGGTTTACCCGGATGGCGTGTCTTATATCAGTAGCGTACCCAAAGCGGAAAACCTTTCCGGCAGCTTATTTAGCCTTAAAGATTTAATTCCAGGGCAAAACGTGGTGATAATCGTCAAGGCCAAAGCCACAGGCCAGATTAACGATTCAAAAAAGCTTGCCGCCAAACTGACTTACAGTCTCAGTAATTTTAATTCCACGTTTGCCAAGCAGGAAGAATATACCATAAGATTGGTGGCTTCCGATGTTTTGCTGGAATTGTCAGGCCCGACCCAGACCAATAATTCCCAGCTGATAATCTATAACTTGAAGTACCAGAATAATTCCAGCGATGACATAAAAAACGCGCGCATTAAAGTTTCTTATCCGGAAGGGTTCTCATACGCTTCGGCAGAGCCGCAACCGGACCAGGATAATAACACCTGGAATATAAGTTCGCTGGCCAAAGGCGGAGAGGGTAATATCCAGATCCAGGGAAGCTTTAAATCGGCAAGTCCGGGAGAATCCAAAACCGCTACCGCGCAGTTTCTGGTGCTGGGGCAAACGGGGGAATATTTCACCCAAAGCATGTCTAGTTTTACCACGGCCATATCCAGCTTGCCGCTTTTGGTCACCCAGGAACTGGATAATAACAACACTTCCGGCGTGGTCAATCCTGGCGACAGCCTTACTTTTAAGGTTAAATACCAGAATAATACTGCCACAGCCGCAACCGGCGTGAATATCTTGGCTACCATAGATTCCAAAGCGGTTGATCTTTCTTCCATCCAGGCAGACGGCGGGCAGGTGAATAACAACACCATATTATGGAACGCTTCTTCGGTCAGCAAGTTGGAAAGCCTTTTGCCTAACGAGTCAGGGGAATTAAGTTTTACTTTGCAGCTGAAAAATCCCGCCACGCGCGATTCTTCCAAAAATTTGGCTGTAGTTTCCAGCATCAAAATAAAGTCCAACGAGTTTGATACTTATTTTCCGGGCAATGAGCTGTCTTTGAAAGTTTCCAGTCCGCTGTCGATTGCGGATGGAGTTATTTTTTCAAGCGGCAGTCTGCCGCCGCAGGTAGGCAAGCCAACGCAGTACAAAGTTGTTATCTCTTTAACTAATTCTACCAACGATTACAGCGATGGCGTTTTGACAGCGTTTATCCCTTTGGGTGCAGGCGGATTCGTGGATAAAAGCTTTAATATGGCGGAGAGCTCTAAAGCGGAATATGATTTTTCAACCGGGAAACTGACCTGGAACTTTGGTAGCCTCGCGGCGCACACCGGCAAATTCAGCCAGAGCCGGGCCCTGGAATTTAGCGTTAGGCTGAACCCTTCTTTGCCCCAGGTCGGGCAGTCGCCGGCTTTGGTTAAGGATATCAAGCTTTCAGCTAAGGATGTTTTTACCAAGCAAACAGTTGAGCAGTCAGCCGATAACTTGTCTACGTCCGATCTGCCGGGAGACCAGGGCTATAGCCAGGGGCAGGTGATTAGATAAGAATTAAGAATCTAGAATATAGAATCTAGTAGTAATTAACAAGGGGTATCCTTGATCTAATCAAGGATACCCCTTGTATTATCTGATGAATGGCTCAACCGTAGGTTGAGCCATTTAAAATACCAATAAATATTGATGTTTCTTGTACTAGCGTACTAGTACAGTGATATGCGTAACAGAAAGATAAACCCTATCCTTCGCGAAGGATAGGGCCCTATATTCTATCTTCTATATTCTAATTATTAGTGGTAAATAAATCCGCGGACTGTCCTGTTATCAGTGCTTATCCAGCGCTGGCTGATTATGCCTTTGCCTTTATAGTTCATTTCCGAAATCAGGAACCTGTCGTCTTCCACTTTTTCAACCAAAGCGACGTGCCCATATTTGCGGTTGTCATTCGTCACTACAATTGCGCCAACAGCCGGCTCGCTGGAAATAACCGCGCCAAAGCTTTTAGCATTAGCCAGCCAGTTCTTAGCATTGCCGCCCCATGGCACATGGACTCTGGTCGCGACATACCAGGTGCAGTAGCCCCACGGGAAAATATGGCCGGTGCCGTCGTAGTGGTAAGTCGGTTCAGTGGTTCCCGGTTTTCCTGCTTTAGCTTTTGGCTTTACAGGCTTGGGCGTTGGGGGAGCCGGCATTGTGCCGCCAGGCACAATTAACAATTGGCCCGGCTCTATATCTTCTTCGCTTTCCAGCATGTTATAGCTCATTATCTTGGCAATGTCAGCTGAGTATTTCTTTGCCACGTCTGGCAACGTGTCATTGCTGGAAGCTTTATGGAGCACTCCGTCAACCGGCAAAATAACCAACTGCCAGCCTGGCTTAATCTGTTCGCTGGTGAGCTTGTTTGCCCACATGATGGTCTTTGTGGAAATGCCGTTTGCAGCAGCAATGGATTTTAAGGTATCGCCCGGCTTGGTTTCGTAGATTTTGATTTGCTTATCAAGCAAGCTCTGGATGCTGTCGGGGCTGGGTTTAACCAGGGCTCCGTCGCTGATCACGTAATTCTGGCTGTCTTCTTCGGCGGCGTTGATATTTTGCGTGTCCAGGCCGGCAAAATCTTCGGCTTGGGCTTGGGCAAAGATAAAGTTCCCGTCAGCAACTGTCGTTATGATGCTGGTGTTTTTAGCGTAAAGCTTTTCGTTCAGTCCGGGATGGTAACTCAAGAATTTGGCTGCCAAGCTGCCGTCGCTATAGGATTTTACCTGGTTTCCGGAAAAGAAATAAAAATTGAGCAAGGCGGTTATAATGGCAATAGATAAAACCAGAAGTTCGCTGGAAAACTTCAAAGAATAATCATACCCATCCATAGCTTTAAAATGGATGGCCGGAAATGCGTTTAAATGCACCTTCTTCAATTGCGGTGCCCTGGCCCTGAGCTTAAAGAAAAACTTTTTTGTATAATATTGTGCGATAAAGGCAATCTTTGCGGCAATAGCCTTGATTTTAGATTGCCAGAATTTAATCGTTTTAATATTTGCTCCCTTACCCAAGTAAGCTATAACCGTTACATGTGAGCTTTGGGGGTGGTAACCTATGGCAGTTTTTAAAAATCGTAATAAATCCAGGCACTATTTTTAATCGGCTCGGAGTTATAAATAGCCAATCTTTGTTATTTTACCCTGATTTTATCTGAAAGCTTTGTCAGGTAAAAAATAGTGCTTGGATAAAAAAACTCAAAGGATGGGCGAACAAAAAATACCCTACAAAATAAGCCCAAACTTTAAGCTTGAAATTACCATAGATTATTAATAGTCTCCCTTTGCCTTGTTAAACCCTAATTTTTTGGTTTTTAACAAGCACGGAATTTATTTATCTTATTGTAGTTTACAAGCCTTAAGGGTATATAGCAAGACTTTAATCCACAATTGCTGATTTTATCCTTATTTTAAGGGAAAAATTGTAAATTATGGCTTTATAAAGCCAGATTTAACTAAATATCAAATTCCAAATAACAAATGTCAAACAATGCCTAAAATTACCAACATTCAATGATCAAAAGCTGCAATTGTTGGAAATTAGGTATTAGGATTTATTTGGAACTTGTGATTTGATATTTGAAATTTTTACCTATGTTATAATTACTTGTGCAAACGTTATTTCTATGGACCTATCTACTTTGAACGACATGCAAAGACTGGCTGTTACAGCCCCCTTGGGGCCGGTTTTGGTTTTGGCCGGGGCAGGCAGCGGCAAAACCCGGGCTTTGGCCTACCGCATTGCCTATTTGTGCGACAAGGGTTTTATTAAGCCAGACCATATTTTGGCTTTGACTTTTACCAACAAGGCGGCCAAGGAAATGCAGGACAGGGTCAAGAAAATCCTTGCGGGAAAACCCTGCTCGGTTCCATATATGGGAACTTTTCATTCTATCTGTGCCAGGATTTTAAGGCAGGAAATTCAATCCTTGGGATATACCAGAAGTTTTACTATATATGATACTGACGACCAGGGTAAAATCATCAGGGAAATAATTCAGGACCTCCATATTGATAAGCGCTGGAGCCCTTCGTTTTTTAAGGCCATGATTTCCAAAGCCAAAAACGTTTTACAGGCTCCGAGCGAGCTTAATACCGGCCTTGATGCCGATTTGCATAATTTGGTCCAGGAAGTTTATGTCAGGTACCAGGATTACCTGGTCAGGCAGAATGCCGTTGATTTCGACGACTTGCTGATGCTGACAGTCAAGATTTTCCAAAATTTTCCGCGTGTATTGGAAAAATACCGCCAGATGTTCAAATATATTTTGGTGGATGAATACCAGGATACCAACCACGCGCAATATGTCTTTTTGTTTTTATTGGCCGAACAAACCCATAATTTGTTTGTAGTCGGCGATGACGCGCAAAGCATTTACGGCTTTAGGGGCAGTAATATCCGCAATATTTTGAATTTTGAGCAGGATTTTCCGGAAAGCAAAGTCATCAAGCTCGAGCAGAATTACCGCTCCACCAAAAATATTTTAGCTGCGGCGCAAAAAGTCATTGAGCTGAACGCGGAGCAGAAACCCAAAACTTTGTGGACGGAAAACGAAGCCGGGCAAAAAATTAATGTAGAAGAGCTGGAAGACGAAACTTTAGAAGCGGAGTTCGTGGCCAAAAAAATTATCAACCTGGCAACCGGGACAAAGGAAGAGGAAATAAATTACGAGCCCGAAGACGAGCTTGGAGGTTTTTCCATCTTGGACCATTTTTTGAGAAAAGCCAAAAGGAATTCGTTTGGCGGGAAGCAGCCCAAGATCAGCGCTTTTTTGCCGCAGCTGCCCAAAGACCACGGCCCGCTTGCCCAGTTTGCGGTTTTGTTCCGCACCCACTCGCAGTCCAGGGCTTTGGAAGAAGTGTTCATTGAAAGCGGTATCCCGTACCAGATTGTCGGCGGCGTAAAATTTTACGAGCGCAAGGAAATTAAGGACATGTTGGCGTATTTGCGTTTGACTTCGAATTATCGCGACCTGGTCAGCTTAAAACGCGTGATAAACGAGCCGTCCCGCGGGATAGGCGACAAGACATTTTCCATTATCCGCGATTTGGCGATGAAGGAAAGCTTGGCTAAAGAAAGCGGGCAGGAAAATGCTTTGGGTTTGCAGAATTTCCGCGTAAAACTTTCGGAGGTGAAATTTGGTCCCAAGATTGGCAATGCAGTGGATAGCTTTTTCGATCTGCTCGACAGGTTTTCATCTTTAGATCCGGAAGAGGATTTGACCAGCCTGCTGAGGTTAATCGTTAAGCGCACGAATTTTGAGCAGTGGCTGAGGGACGGGACGGAAACGGGCGAAGCCAGATGGGAGAACGTGGAAGAATTGTTCAATGTCACGGAAAAATACAAAGGCATGCCCTGGCAGGACGCTTTGGTCAAGTTTTTGGAAGAGGTGGCGCTGATTACGGAAATTGACGAAATGAACGAAAGCAAGGACGCGGTTACGCTTATGACTCTGCACTCGGCCAAGGGTTTGGAATTCGACAATGTGTTTCTGGTCGGGCTTGAAGAGGGGGTTTTGCCGCATTCCCGGAGCCTGCTTGACCCAAGCGAGCTTTCCGAAGAAGTCAGGCTGGCTTATGTGGGCCTGACTCGTGCCAGGCGCAATCTGTTTTTGACTTACGCCAAGCGGAGGAGGTCTTTTGGCAGCTTCCAGTACAACCAGCCTTCCAGGATCTTGCGGGCTTTGCCCAAAGATAAAATTAAATACCGCGGCCGCGCATTAAATGAGTCGTATTATCATGATGATGATAGTAGCGGGGGTAATGAGTATGAAGAATTAGACTTCTAAGATTCTCTACTAAATACGAAATAATACTAAATATACTAAAACAAATACTAGCATTGATAACAATTAAGTATACTTATATATTTTTAGTATATTTAGTACCTTTTAGTATTTAGTAGAGAGATTTAATGGAAATTAATAACTATTTTTATGAGCATTGATTATGTAAAGAATTTACTTCAAAAGTATAACCTCAAACCCAATTTCACTTACGGGCAGAATTTTTTGGTTGATGAAATTATTTTGCAGGACATAGTCGACGAAGCCGGAATAACCAAAGACGATTGCATTCTGGAAATCGGCCCCGGGATTGGCAACTTGACCAGGTTATTATTGGATCGCGCCAAACTAGTTTTGAGTATTGAGAAGGATCCAAAGTTTCTGCCTCTGCTCAAATCCATTAAAAAGGAACATAAAAATTTCCGCTATGAGCTTGCCGACGCTTTGGAATATGATTTCCAAAAATTTTTCAACGAGCAGGGCTGTAAGTCCTACAAAGTCGTTGCCAACATCCCATACTACATTACCGGGAAAATTTTACAGACGTTACTCGCGGCCAAATTTAAACCATCATCGATTATCGTCCTGACACAAAAAGAAGTCGCGCAGAACGTGGTGGCCAAAGCAGGGGATTTAAGCATCCTGGCTATTTCGGTCCAGTTATTCGGCCAGCCGAAGATTTTAAAAATAGTACCGGCAAAAAGTTTTTATCCGGCGCCGAAAGTCGACAGTGCGGTTTTGAAAATTTCGCCATACGAAAAACCCGAATATGAAGTTGCGGATGAAAAAAGATTTTTCAAAATTCTGAAAGCGTGTTTTGCCGGCAAGCGGAAGCAGATCCATAACACTTTGGAGAATAATCTGCTGTTGTCCAAAGACGATGTGAAGAAAATCTTAGCGGATTTAAAAATCAGTTCCCAGGCCCGGCCGCAGGAGCTGACTATTGAACAATGGATTGAATTAACTAACCGAATTTCTTAATTTCGCGAAGCGGATTTCATTCTTCAAGATCTACCACATCACCATTGGTGATGTGGTTTTTTTCTGTCCATCCGGCGTTGATTTCAAGAACGCTGTCAACACTGGAAGGAGGGTAGTATAATTTTAGATTTTTAATTTCAGAACCTGCCCTGAGCTTGTCGAAGGGTTTTAGATTTTTGCCTGGGGCTGGGACGTTGGGAGTTATGCCGATAATTTTTTTATCTTTTATCCAAATAAAGTCCAGACTGAAATTCATATCCTTCATCCAAAAGCCCGGCGTCTGGCTGGCGCCTTGGCCGAAATCAAACAGCATGCCCTGGTTGTCTGAAAGTTTTTCACGGCCCGACAATCCTTGCTTCATTTCGTCGGAAGTTTTAGCGACCTCAACCAAAATAATTTTGCTTCCAACCTTCAGCCTGGTGCCGTAATTATAATTTTGTTCTTGCTTGGTAGGGGACATAGGAGACGTCGGCTCCTTACTGCATGACGCAGATACCAACAGTGCAATTACCATCAAGAAAATTATTTTTGCGGAATGTTTTTTCATAGAATTATCATACCATGAGAAAAAAAATTTTGCCTATTGCAAAATTTTCCAAAGTGTGCTATAATAGATATAGAAGTTTAGGAAAGCAAACAAGAAACCAAAAGAAAAATACAAATTGCTTAGTATTTCTTTAAGTTTTGGCCCATTTGGCCCAAGCTTGTTTCTGTTTGTCCGGATGTTTTTCAAAACGGTAAAAATAACATATGGCAAGACATAAAAATTTTTTTAAATTAATAATATTACCAGGAGGCATTTCTGTTGTGCTGCTTTTATTCATGTTGTCACCGCAGGCAACTGCCCAAAATAATGCTCCTGCAAAGTTAGTTAAAACCGGCAGCAACCCAACAGTTTTTTACGTAAACAGTAATGGAAATAAAATTCCGCTTGCTTCGTCAAAAATATTTTTATCATACAAATTTAAATGGAAAGACGTGAGGACAATTTCTGAACAGGAGTTGGGTGCTTATCCGGATGCTTTGTATATCAAGCTCAGTAATTCCAAAAAAATATACAAGATAGAAAACGGAATAAAAAGATTGGTAACCCAAGAAGCGGTAGCACTGTTAAATTTATCTGACAAGGAAATATTTTCAGTCAACAAAACCCACTTTGATTCTTTCAAAACCGGGAATGATTTACTGGCAGGGGAGGTAAATACAATCTCTGCAAAAGCCGATACCGAGTCTCCGAGCTTCCAGTTGGATAATTCGTCCGGCGGGTGCACGGAAGATGCCAGTGTTGGAGGAAGAGATGGATGCGTGATGTACCAGGCAATTACGGAAGGTAAGGTTTCCTTGTGCGACAGCGTGCAGGATGAAAAATGGAAGAGTGCTTGTTTTGGCAGCTTCGAAGGGGATGCGAATGATCCATTTTCCAACTGCAGGAAATTGGATAATACGCAATACAGGAATGATTGCTTTATGAGAATAGCGGTTAAGAAAAAAGATTTGCAATTGTGCCAGAATGTTTTTTCAGGCAGCGCGGATGCAAGTAAAAAAATAGAATGCCAGGCTAACATTGGAGTTGTGGCTAATCGTCCGGACTTGTGCGAGAAGCTTCCTGACTTCGCCGGTGACGAGGCTAAAGCTACCAAAGATTCTTGTTATTATTCTTTTGCTCTTATTAATAATAACGGCAGCGTGTGCGACAAGATAAAAGACGGTTCGCCGTTTAAGGCCGCATGCAAGAAATTTATTTTGCAAACGAACCAAGTCCAGGCGGCATCGCAATAAAAATTTATGAAAAACAAAAAAACAAAAATTTATACAGCGTTATGTTTAACCGTTATGGCAATTGCCGGGAATTTTTTGGTTATGCCTAAAAAAGCAATGGCACTGCCGATAGATATTCCGGTTGGTGGAGTTTTCCTTCCCGGAGTGTTTGATATTTATACGCCAACGCTGGCATGTGGCCTGATAGTTTCCGTGGCGGGCCCGAATCCCGGAGTTTTTACATTTGGCGTTACTAATTTTTATCGGTATTTTCCTATGACCCCAATGCACGTTGGGACAAGCATGCTCGGGTTGGCTACGCCAATTCCGCCTTGCCCGCCGCTCTTACATACGGTGGGGTCAAGTTTGAATTAATTTTTAAATATATGAATCAAGATAACGCACTAATAAATCAAACAATAAAAAACAACCACCTTGATTTCGGCCATTTTAAATTAGTGGCTGTGGTTGCTTTGGCCTTGCTCGGTATTACTTTTTTAAAAAATCCGTCCTTGTTTTCGTTTAAGGGAAAAAACGTCCTGGTTGTTTCGCAGGATAGGCCGCGGTATTACGCATATGTGCCTCCGGCGGAAGATGCCATGCCAATGGTGGCCGGAGCAAGTACCCAACCGTCGGGCCCCAGCGTTATTAATGAAGATGGAAGCCTATCGAAGGTTGGCGATGAAGGGTTGGTATTAGGAGCTGATACACAAGATATTTTGTTAACAGAAAAATCATTGCATATAGTGCCTGATACGCAACAATCCGTATCTGATTATATCAGCAGTTCTAAATCCATTGAACAGGATTATTTTAATAACTTTAGTTTTGAACAGGCTCTGGAAGCCCATGATGACAGTATTGGCAAACAAGAGCATCAAAAAATAGATTCAATCGCAAGCTCTTTATCTGAAATGACAGTGCCGGTTTCTTTTGAAAAGTATCATCAGTATAAGATGTTACGCTACCATGCCGCCGCAGATATGTTAAAATTTTTACCGTCAGCCCAAACAAACCCGCAGCCTGAAGCAGAAGCTTTCCAAAGTTTTTTAAAGTATCAGCAATTAGAAGCCGGAGAAATTCAGAAATTAGAGACAAATTTTAGTTTCTAAAGCAAATATTTAAATACAATGAAAATACAAAGAAACATCAAAATAATACTATCAATCTGGGTTTTTATAGCTTTTGTCGTCTTTCAAATATCGCCGGTGGAGGCTTTCAGCGAAGTACCGACGCAAGATAAACTTGTCCAGAGCAGCCTGGTTAGTGATGATGATTTGCAAATGGGGGGTATTGGAGGGTTGATTTCGACCATTGGTTCATTTTTTGGGAGTGATGTTAGCAGTGTAATTAATAGCGTTTCAAAAAAAGTCAACCAGACTTTAAGCACGGTTAGGGTAGGTATGTCTGCAGTCCAGACAGTAAAATGCATGCAGAGCCAATTTTTGACATCGTTAAATAATTTTAAGGATGCGAATTATTGGCAATCTACAGTAGGCGCGAATTTGATAATGAATCCGGCGCAAGAACAGCAGGTGGTTGCCAATTCACTCCAAGCGTTAAATGGTACTCAGAATTGTGTGGAAGCAGAAATTAACACTTTAAGGGCGGCAGCTCCCGCTACCGTCATTGGAGGGCAAAAAGTACAAGCGATGTTGGATGATTTAACCAAGATGAAAAACACAATTGACGCTCGCCGTGATGAACTAAGTAAACAGCTTAGGCAGTCGCAACGTGGTTATTGGAGCACTAAAACCACGCAGCAATTAACCGCCTTAACAAGAAAGAACAGCGGTGATTTGGTAAAGAATACCACAAATAAATTTAAAATAACGGATTTCCAGAAATATACGAATTCAGTATCGGACCTGGTTTATACAAAGCAAGCAGTTAGGCAAGCCGCGCCGTCTTCAAAGGACCAGTTTGCGGTTTATTCTATCATAACCAACCCGCAAAAAAATAAAAATACAGTATCGCCTGCTATATCGAAAAAAGCCCAGGATAATTTGGGTTTTAATCCAAATACCATATCATTAACATCCCAGAATTTTTACTCAGATATGGCCAAAGTTGGCGCATCGCAAAACGATAAGTTTTTTTTGCAAACTATGGCTATAAGCCAGGCTGACCAAGTAAAAGCCGCGGGACAGGAAGCGGCACGGTTAGAAGTTGAAAAAGGTGATGGCTATAAAGCCCCTCGCGGTAATTGCAAAGATGAATCGCAGCAAATTGCGATAAATTTAGAATTTCAGGCTATTAATGATAAAATTCAGGACAGAACAAATTTATTAAAAAGATTGAAAGATTCGCAAGATGTGGGGATAGAAGTTGACGAACTCGATATTCAAAGAACCCAGCAGGATTTGGATCAAGCTAATGCCGAACTGGAAAATGTATATCAAAAATATGAATCAGCGACTATTCCAACATGTGACGGCTTAGTTGCACCCGCAGACAGTGTTAAGCAGGTGGTTTCTGAAGGATATGCGAATTATGCTAAAGATTTGGGTAATTATAATGAAAATGCGTTGAGTGATTACTTGACTATTGTCCCGGATGTAACTAACGGTTTAACCAATGATTTGTTATATGCTGGAAACAATGCCGGCTTTTCAAGGATTGGTCTTCAGCCGCAAGTTTTGGGTGTTTCAACAAGTTCTGGAACAAGGAATATTAAAGAAGATTCCAGGTTGGTCCAACCTTTGCAAATTCGTGGACAGAAGGGGTTGCAACCACGGGGTTCATATTAAAGATTATTAAAACAGCCACCAACAATTGTTGGTGGCTGTTTTGTTTTATCCAAAGTCAACTTAATGAATTACCCAAAAATTGACGGCCGTG
>WARV01000008.1 GCA_013387205.1 Patescibacteria group bacterium
ATATTCAAAAGCGCGGATCATGGCTCCGAATTTCTTGTCCACGACTTCTTTGGGGTAGCCGACAATCTCAAAAGCTTTATACATTATTTCGGGGTTGTAATTCCTAATGGCGCCTGAGGATAGTTCCAAACCGTTGGCGATAATATCGTACTGATAAGCTCTGATATCCAAGGGATCTTTGGTGTTTAAAGCCTCGAGTCCGCCTTGCGGCATGGAAAACGGGTTGTGCATGAAGTCTATCTTCTTTTCCTTATCGTTATATTCATACATCGGGAAATCGGTAATCCAGGCCCAGGCAATAACATTCGGATCTTTTAATCCAAACGTATCACCAAGCTGGTTGCGCAATTTGCCCAAAACTTTATTGACCAAATCTTTGCTGTCAGCGCCAAAGAAAATAATGTCGCCTTTATCAGCTTTGGTTTTGGTGATTATGGCCTTGGTTTCATCTTCGCTTAAGAATTTTAAGATAGGCGAGCGCATGCCGCCTTCATCCAAAACAATGTAAGCCAGCCCGCCGGCGCCTTCTTTTCTGACCATTTCGGTCAATTCGTCAATTTGGCTGCGGGTCAACTTGGCGCCGCCCTGGCAGCAAATGGCTTTTATTACACCACCGTTTTTTATCGCGTTTCCAAAAACCGAGAATTGGGTATTCTTTAGATCTTCGGTTAAATTTGCCATTTCCATGCTAAACCTTAAATCCGGCCTGTCAGAACCGTATTTGTCCATGGCTTCCAAGAAAGGCAAGCGGGGGAATGGCTTTTGCAAAACTTTTTTGCCGGCAAATTCTTCGGTCAGTTTAACGAACAAAGGCTCCATGACAGTAAACACGTCTTCGTCTTTTTGGGCGAAGGCGATTTCCAAATCCAATTGGTAAAATTCTCCCGGGCTTCTGTCTGCGCGCGGGTCTTCGTCCCTAAAGCATGGAGCAACTTGATAGTATCTGGGCACGCCACCGACCATAAGCAGCTGTTTGAATTGCTGCGGAGCCTGCGGCAGCGCGTAAAATTTTCCAGGATGCAAACGGGACGGTACCAAAAAGTCGCGCGCGCCTTCGGGCGAAGACGAAGTCAAAATTGGAGTGGTAATTTCTATAAAACCGTGCTCGTCCATGTATTCTCGAATCATCTTTATCATTTCGTGGCGCTTTTTGAGCATGTTTTGCATTTTGTCACGGCGCAAATCCAAAAAGCGGAACTTTAAGCGCAAGTCCTCATTGACGTTTTCGTCAGCGTAAGCGATTTGGAACGGTAATGGTTTGGAAGAGTTCAGCAGGGTGATATCAGTAGTCAAAATTTCCACTGTTCCGGTCGGTAAGTTTGGATTTACGGTTTCTTTTGACCTTTCAACAACCTGGCCAGCGGCTTTTATCACGAATTCATCGCGGCACTTGTCAGCCGCAGCAAAAGCTTCCTTGTTTTCCGGGTGGATTGCCAGCTGGATTAGCCCTGTATGGTCCCTTAAATCAATAAAAATAACTCCTCCGTGGTCACGGCGGGAGTTGACCCATCCTTCTACAGTTATGGTTTGTCCAGTAAGTTTTGGCGTTTCTAAAGCTAGAGTTCGTTGCATATATTTTTGCCGTATGCCTATCTAAAAAGCTTTGAAGATAGGTTTAACCGATAAACAGTCGGCACGGCGAAGAGTTAAGAATTTACATACATTTTACCAGATTTTTTTGGTTTTGCCAAATTTTTATTGCAAGTTTGTTAAGAGTGATATATGCTTTAGGTAAGCGAATTTCGCGAAATATACAAAAGGGAGGAAGTTCTATTAAGAAAACCATTTAAAAAAATACACTGCGTCGGGAAATCGCATCTGAGCGATAAGCCGTTTGCTTACGGCGTAAGCAGGATGGGGTTGGAGTAACGGTCTCCTGATGGTTGATTTTTTAGGTAGGCGAGCCAAAAGATATTAGCCATTCAGGGTCCTTGTGTCTGCCCGAAGGCCAGACAGGGAAACCTTTCAATCGTTGCATGACAATATCGCTAAGGCGCAAGCCTTACCCATCCAGTAATGCATTAATGGGCAAAAGGGAGTAGTGGCGAGCGAAACCTTAAAGCTTTAGGCGCCCCCTGTTTGATACTGGCAGACAGGGGTTTTTCTTTTGGGTTTTGCGAATGGAATGGCTCAACCGTCGGTTGAGGTGTTCAGATGTCTATGTTTATTGGGTATTTTAATATAATCCAAATTTACAGATATTATCCGAATCTACAGATATCTACAGATGTTTACTAAGTGAATTTGTAGTTATCTGTATATCTGGATAATATCTGTAAATTTGGATTTATTTTGTCATTTTACCCAAAAACTTTTATAATTAACCTGAATCATTAAACAAAAATTTACATAATACATGGCTAATCTGAAAAAAATAGTTTTGGACTTAGAGACGCAAAAAGAATTCGCGGAGGTCGGGGGGCGGGGAAAAAACCATTTGCTCAAAGTTTCCGTGTGCTGCATTTACGATTATTCGACAGGGAAGTATTCATCTTACGAAGAAGCGGAATTGCCAAAGCTGGCGCCGATCTTGCAAACCGCTGACCAGATAATAGGCTATAATATAAAAGATTTTGACTTCCAGGTTATCCAGCCATATTTGAATTTTGACATAAGCCAGGTGCCTTATTTGGACTTGCTGGAAGAAATTGAAAAAACTTTGGGACACAGGATAAAACTAGAAGATGTCGCCCAGGCGACTTTAGGGACAGGCAAGTCAGGTTCTGGAAAAGAAGCATTGCTCTATTTTAAAAACGGGCGCATGGATTTGCTGAAAAAATATTGTCTGGATGACGTGAGAATAACCAAACAAGTTTACGAATACGGGCTTAAAAACCAAAAATTGCTGTTCCGCGACTTCTTTAAAATGAAAGAAGTGACGGTAAAAATATCAGAGCCTGTTCCCAGGACCGGAGTAAAACATCAAGCAGCTTTATTTTAGCCTTGGCTAAAATAAATTGACCTAATTGCTCTAAATTATTATTAACTCATCCTGTCCTTCTCTTTAGCAAAGAGAAGGAACCAGCTTAGCAAGGCTATAATCTTTCTTAGCATGTTCTCCCTCTTTATCATGGAGACAGAGGGAGTTAGTATTAGAAATTAGAAATTGGGAATTGTTTAGTCCGCCAGCTGGCGGAAATTAGGTCAATTAGGTTAATTAGAAATTCGCAGCCTATGAAAAATAATCAGCAGATAATAATTGTTCTAGTGTTTTCTATTCTTTTGGCATTATTTCTGTCATCAGTCTTTTCAGGTAGAGTAATCCTTCCTCAATATTTTAGTTTGGGCCCTGTTACAATCAGGTATTATGGGATAACAATAGTGGTCGCTATTTTAGCGGCTTATTATTTGGCGATGAAACGCAGAATGGTTTACGGAATTGAAAATAAGGATGCGGAAAATATAATTTTTTGGACAATTATCGGGGGATTTCTCGGCGCGCGGGTGTATCACGTGTTTTCCAGTTTTGGTTTTTATTTACATCATCCTTTGCAAATTCTACAGGTCTGGAAAGGCGGCCTTTCAATTTACGGCGCTTTAATCGGCGGCGTAACCTCGATAATTATTTGCCATGAAATCTTAAATCTTAAATCTAAAATCTTAAATCTTTTTGACTGGCTCGCGCCATCCCTTCTACTCGGCCAGATTATCGGCAGATTCGGTAATATGTTTAATTACGAAGCGTTCGGTTATCCAACGAATTTGCCTTGGAAAATGTTCGTGCCAATAGGCTTCAGACCGGAAAATTTATCTCAAAGCAACTATTTTCATCCTCTCTTTTTATACGAAGCTCTTGGTAATGCCATAATTTTGTTTTTCTTATTGAGATACGAAAAAAAGATGGGCCAAAGCGGTTACTTAGGGGCAAGGCCGGGACGGCTTTTCTTTATATATCTTTTATTGTATAATATATTAAGGTTTTGCCTGGAATTTTTAAGAGTGGACAGCACTTTTATTGGCATGTTCAGGTTGAATTCCATCACAAGCTTTGTTTTAGTATTAATATCTTTAGGCTTTTTACTTTTTAACCGACGCGATGCAAAAATATCATAATGTAATATCATTGGTAATCGGGATAGCTTTTTTGGTGCTGTTGCGCGAATTTTCCAATCCTGACCCGATTTTCAGAATTTTAGTTCCGGTCTTTTTGGTTTATCTTATCTTAGTGCTGCTATATAATTATTGGTATTTAAAAACCATACAAAAGTATAATTTTTGGATGCTTATTAAGCTGCTGATGCTGCTGATTAGCGGGTTCGGGATTTTTTTGGTCATGCCGACGGTGGGCTTAAGAAGCCTTTTTTTAGTAGCCAGTGTTTTCGTCGTTGCCTTGTTTGAATATGCCATTGGCAATTATTCGGAAAACGTGCAGATAAACGAAACAATACTCACGGCTTTCGGTATGTTTGTCGCTATCTTAGGCGCGGCTCTTTATATTCCGCCGTTTTTCAAGCCCTATGTAAATTTGCTATACTTGTCAGGGATTTTCTTGTCTTCGACAATAATTTCCAGGACATTTTTTGAATTCATCCCCCAGCCGGGCAAGATAAAAACAGCAGCCTCCGTCACCATGGGCCTTTACACCACCGAAGTTTTTTGGGCTTTAAGTTTCCTGCCTTTCCATTATTCCGCCCTGGCCCTGCTTTTGTTCGTGGTGTTTTATTTGTGTTTAATGCTTAATTATTATTATTTTTTCCAGACACTAAGCTTTAAAAAATTCCAGTTCCATTTGATTTTGGCATTGGTTTGCGTAAGCCTGGTAATGGTTTCAACTCCCTGGAAGATTGCAGCTTAAAATTTAACAATATTTTGATCTTATGACAAAAAGTTCTTTGGCAAAAATTATTCTGCTTTGTGTAGTTTTATCTCTTTTAATGAACGTGTTTTTTGGCAGGTTCCTGGCGGCAAAAATTTCAACACTGCCGGCATTAAACCGCTTAAAGCTCATAAGCCCGCAAGCGCCCATAGTCATCAATACCCGGCAGGAGGTTAGGATTAGCGATACCGGCGACGCCATCCAGACAATTGATTCCACCAAATCCAAACTGAGTCTGGTAATGGAGCAAAACGGCAACCAGCTAAGCCAGGTTGGAGCGGCGGTTAACTTAACCGGCGACGGATTGTTTTTGACAACAAAAACCGTTCTCGGCTCCATAAAGCCTGAGAATCTTTTAGTTAAACTGGAAGACGGCACCACAGGTGCTGTTAAAAATATCGCCTTGGATCCGGCAAGTAATTTGGCGATTATAAAAACCGATTTGAAAAATGTCCAAGTGGCAAACATCGGGGATTCTAAAAGCCTGGTTACCGGGCAAAAAATAATATTTATAATAAATTCTGTTTTGGACCGATCTGTGCAGTTTCAAAACAGTTTCGTCACCACAAGGCAGAATGAGTCAGGTTTTTTGCAGCAGTTGTCAGACTTTCCGGCCAGGGCTTTTGCCGCGCAGGCCGTGGGACAGTTGTCTAACGGTGAAGCCGTGGCTAATATGGACGGGCAGGTTGTAGGCATTTGGGATGGATCGAAAATAATTTCCAGCGATGTTGCCAAGGCCTTCGTCAGCAAGTATTTGGGCAATAAAGGCATTGTCCAAAGGCCGGCGTTCGGCTTTAAATATAAGACGCTCTTTCCTATTGAAGCGAAAACTTTAAACCTTGCCCAGGGCGCGTATGTTTATGAAGCGGCCGCCGGGTCGGCATCGCAAAAGGCCGGCCTGCTTGCAGGGGATGTGATAGTTTCTGTTGATAATTCCAAAATTGACGAAAGCAACCAATTGGAAGAAATTTTACAAAATTACAAGCCCGGCGATAAGGCGGTATTCAACGTCGTTAGGGATAATAAAAACATTAGCCTGACAATTGCCCCGGGAGTGCTCGCTACAAAATAATCATTAAAACCAAAAATATGATTCAAGGGGTAGAAATTAAGCAGCTGAAAACTCATTTGACCGAAGACGGGTATTTTAGGGAAATTTTGCGCGACAGCGACGGAATGCTCGAAAAATTCGGGCAGTCGTCAATGTCTTTGGCCCATCCAGGGTTTATTAAAGCTTTTCACTGGCACAAAAAGCAGGATGATTTATGGTTGATTGTCTCCGGACAGGTCAGGACAGTTTTATATGATACCAGGCAGGACAGCAAGACCTTCAAGCAAACGCAGGTAATTATTATGGGCGAAGACGATCCGAAACTCGTGCTAATCCCCAAAGGCGTAGCACATGGCTACCAGGTTTTGGGCAACAAGCCGGCGGTGTTGTTTTATCACACCACCGAGCATTATGACCCGGAAGACGAATGCAGGATTGGTTTTGACGATAAGGAAATTAATTTCGATTGGTCAATTAAAAACGGATAAAAATTTATGGATAAAGAAGATTGGAAAGTATTATCGAGCACAAAAGCTCATGAGAATCCTTGGTTTGCCGTTATTGATGACGAAATTATCCATTACAGCGGATATAAAAAACATTACTTTACTGTAGAAACTAAACCTGGAGTCTTTGCAATTCCTTTTGACGGCGAGAAAATTTTAATGGTCAGCCAATACCGCCATCCGCTGCGGCAAAGGATTTGGAGTTTTCCGGCAGGCAGTTGCGAAACGGATGATATTTTGGGAAATGCCAAAAAGGAATTGAAAGAAGAAACGGGTTATTCAGCAGGCAAATGGACGCTGATTGCAAATTTTGCCAGCAATACATCTTTGAATAACGCCGACTTGTCAGTTTATCTGGCGGAAGATTTGTCGGAAGGCCAGCACCAGCGCGAAGGAGGGGAAGTTGACATGACAATGGAGTTTAAAACTATAGATGAAATAGAAAATATGCTGCACGGAGACGGGCTTGTAGGAAGCGATACGGTTGCCGCTTTTTATTATTTGAAAAAACATCTAAAGAATAGAAAATGAAAATTTTAGATTTATGCAGGGCGGGGCTTGTCCCGCCCCTCCTTTGACTAGAAAGTTATCGCAATGTGATTATTAAAATTGCAAGTATCAAATCATGAAAATTCTTATTACCGGAGGGGCGGGGTTTATCGGATCCAACTTTGTCCACTATTGGCTGGAAAAGCATCCGGAAGATAAAATTACTGTTTTGGATAAGCTGACTTATGCCGGCAATTTGGAAAACCTGGAACCTGTCAAAGATAAAATATCCTTTATAAAAGTTGATATCTGCGACGAAGAAGCAGTCGAAAAAGCAATAAATGGAATTGATACCATTGTCCATTTTGCTGCAGAAAGCCATGTTGACCGTTCCATCACCGGGCCGGATGAATTTATCCGTACCAATATTTTGGGCACGCACGTGCTGCTTAAAGCCGCCCTCAAAAATGGGATAAAAAAATTCCATCATGTCTCAACCGATGAAGTATTCGGACAGATTCCTTTGGAATCAAACGAGCAGTGGACTGAAACTAGCCCTTATAACCCGCGCAGTCCTTACGCGGCCAGCAAAGCTGCGAGCGATCATTTGGTCCGAGCTTACTTTACAACATACGGACTTCCAATTACCATCACGAACTGTTCCAATAATTTCGGGCCTTACCATTTTCCGGAAAAATTCATCCCGCTGGCTATCACTAATATTTTGGAAGGCAAAAAAATTCCTTTATACAAGCCTGGTAACCAGGTGAGGGATTGGCTGCATGTTAAAGACCATTGCCGCGCGATAGACTTAGTGTTGCAAGGCGGCAAGGCAGGGGAAACTTATTTGGTCGGCAGCCAGCACAAGGAATATACAAACTTAGATGTTGCCAAAATGATCTGCGCGTTTTTGGGAGTGTCGGAAGACATGATGGAATTTGTCGGCGACAGGCCGGGTCATGACGTAAAATACGCCATTGACGCATCGAAAATCAAAAACGAGCTTGGCTGGCAGCCAGAATTCGAATTTGAACAATGGCTGAAAGCTACGGTCGACTGGTATAAACAAAACCAAGTTTGGTGGAAGAGAATCAAGTCCGGAGAATATCAAGAATATTATCAACAGCAATATTCAAAAAAATAAGGGTTACTACGAAAAATGACGGCCGTCATTTTTCGTAGTAATAAAAACTATGGAAAATATTTTAGTGCTGGGGGCCAAGGGAATGCTTGGCGGACAATTCGTGAAAATTCTTAAAAATCCTGTCGGATGGGACAGGGATGATTGCGATGTTACTAAATATGATGAATTGGCAGCTAAAATCCGGAATTTGAACCCTCTACCCTCAGTCATAATAAATTGCGCCGCTTTTAACGATGTGGACGGTGCGGAAATAAAACCAGATGCCGCTTTTAAGCTTAATAAGGAAGCTGTTGGGAATTTGGCAAAGATTGCATCGAAATTAGATATTACGCTCGTGCATTTTTCAACCAACTACGTATTTGACGGCGGCCAGGAAGAATATGCCGAAAATGACGAACCCCGCCCGATTTCCGTTTACGGCGCTTCCAAAGCAGAAGGGGAAAAAGAGGTAGAAAAGCATGCAAAGAAATTTTATATCATAAGGACATCGGTATTGTTTGGGCCAAAAGGAGAAAGCGAATTAAGCAAAAAAAGCTTTATTGATTTAATGCTGGCGCTTAAAGATGCCGAGTATGACATTAAGGCGGTGTCAGACGAAACTAACAGCATTACCTACGCGCCGGATTTGGCTACGGCCGTGGAGAGGATGATTGAAGACAGGTATCCTTACGGAATTTACCATATTACCAACCAGGGCTCCGCAAGCTGGTATAATTTGGCCCAGGAAATATTTTCCATAAAGAAAATTCCTGTTAATGTGGTGCCTGTTTCCTCAGATGAATTCCCAAGGAAAGCCCAAAGGCCAAAAAAAGCGCTTTTGCTGAATACCAAGTTTCCGCCATTGCGCCCTTGGCAAGAAGCCCTTAAAGAATATTTATCAACTGTCTCATAAGACATATAGGACTTATAGGACAAATATGACTAATAAGATTATAAATTTATGAAAGGGATAATTCTTTCCGGAGGGAGCGGCACCAGGCTTAGCCCGCTGACCAAAGTAACCAGCAAGCAGCTTTTGCCGGTTTATAACAAACCGATGATTATGTATCCGGTAGAAACTCTGCTTAAGGCAGGTATTAAGGATATTTTAATCATCATTGCGCCGGACCACCCAGGCGATTACATGAAACTGCTTGGAAGCGGCAAGGATTTTGGCGCCAGGTTTACGTATGAAATCCAGGACAAGCCGGAAGGGCTGGCGCAGGCTTTTTTAATTGGCGCGGATTTTATCGACAACGACAGCGTGTGCATGATTTTAGGGGATAATATTTTTGAAGATGATTTTTCCGAAACCATCAGGAATTTCAAAAGCGGCGCGCACCTGTTCGCCAAGGAAGTTGAAGATCCGGAGCGTTTTGGAGTGGTAAAGTTTGACGAAAATATGAAGGCTGTGAAGATTGAGGAAAAACCGAAGGAATATTTGTCCAACTATGCCATCACTGGCTTGTATTTATATGATAATCGCGTGGTAGAGGTTGCCGAGCAGGCCAAGCCTTCGGCTAGAGGCGAATTAGAAATTACGGAATTGCACAATTGGTATTTAAAGCAGGGCGATATTAAAGTAGATATAGTCAATGGAGAATGGGTGGACGCAGGAACGTTTGAGTCTTTGTTTAAGGCAAACGAAATCGCGAGAAAAAAACATTCTCTACTAAATACTAAAAGTACTAAATATACTAAAAATATCAAAGAATGCTTTAATGATATCATTGCTGGTGTATAGCTTTAGTATATTTAGTATTATTTCGTATTTAGTAGAAAATATATGACACTTAAAACTCAAAAAATTATATCAGCGGTAATGGTTGGCACGGCGGTTTTTGGCGGCTTTGAATTGCTTGCTGTGATTTTGAATTTAAACCAGGTTTCCATTTATTTGAATACGGCATTTTGGATTTATGGCTTTTTGCTTTTGTTCATGGCAATTTTATTCGATCTGCATTTTAAAAATCCCGGCGCTTTGAAAAGGGCGATGCTCAGGCACGAAAACGTGCAGCATCGCCTGGTTAGGATGGCCAAAATAACCATAAGCGCTGTTTTTGACAGGGTGAGCCACATCCATACCTGGAAATACCTAAAGCGGCTTTTGGTGTCGTTTATAATTCCCGGCTTCGCCTACTGGGCGACCATCGCGCTTTTATACGTGAATTTCGGCAACGTTAAACTGCAACAGGCGTTTATTCTGCTGTCATCTTTGGCGTTAATTGCCATCTATTGGTTTTTCAAAGAAACATTTTCCAGGCAGAAAGAAGTAGTCGATAGCGACATATTCGTAATCTCAACTGTCGTAAAAATTTATACGTCGGCAATTTTGTTCGCCGCGTCAATCTCTTTGGTAAGAAGATATTGCCTTGGCTCCGAGCTGCTCGTTTTAGGCACGTTCAGTTTTACTTTTTTGCTGATTTACCAGGCGCTTGTCCAGCACAAAATGAATAGCTTTAAAAACATTTTAATTACCTTGGCGATATCTTTAATAATGGCCCATATTGGGTATTTTATTTTGGTTTACTGGGGGTTTAATTTTTATACGGCAGCCGCATTTTGGACGGTCTGTTACAATTTGTTTTGGGGAATTTTCCACTATTATTTGGATAGGGCTTTGACCAAACTGGCTTTTTTTGAAATTTTGGCCGTTTCTTTGCTGATAGGATTCATGCTTTTTAATGTGACGAATTTTAAAGCCCAGTTGCTTGACGCTTGCGTATATTAGGTTCAAATCAAAATTTGATAGATTAAAAAAACTACCCGAAGGCTAAGCTCTCGGGTAGTTTTGTAAATTCTTATATCTTATATCATACATCTTAAATCATAACTCAGGCGAAATACATCAATGCAATTACAATCAAAGAAATAATAAGTATTGTAATGTTGTTTATTTTGCGGTCGAAGTTCGCAAGTTTTTTTTGCAGGACTACTTTCGCGTCAGCCAAAAGGAAATAAAGCACGACAATCCCTAATCCCAAAACAAAATAACGGTTAAGGCTGTTTTTTCCCTGGGCTTCATCGATTAAATTTTGCGGTATAACGGCATCAGCAGAGGTTTTAAACGTATTATTACTTTGAGTGGTATCGGCCGTTGAAGCTTTGGCGGTTGCAGTTGTAGTTGGGCTTTTGGCCTGTGTGGAATTTTGCTCCAGGCTGTCTCGCGGTTTTAAACTAGCTGAAGACGTAGAATTTTGGGTAGCTGCAGGCTTTGCATCGGCAATTTGCACAGGAGCGGGGGTGGGTGTGGAAATTGGCGCGGGTTTTGCCGCTGGAGTTGCTGGCTTTGGCGCAGGCTGTGGAGCTGGTTTTGGGGTCGGAGCAGGCGGCGGGGGAGTGGTTTTTTGCGCCTTAACAAGCAAAGCGCCAAAAGTATTTACAATAGCTGAATGGTATTGTTCCAAAGACGAATTGCCAAAGTCCAAACCCATTCCTTGGTCTTTAAAACCTTCCTGCAAAATGTTGGCGCGGTGGGTCGGGCTGTTCATCCAGGCGGAAACCAAACTTTCTGTGCTTGAAAATTCAATGGCCAAATTTTCGCCGAGCTGCAAATACGGCGAATACCCCGCAGCTACAATTTTATCCCAAATATAATTTCCTTCAGGATCGATATGGCTAAAGTAGTGCCTGGCAATCATGTCGTCGGCCTTGCTTTGCGCGGCTGACGACAGTTTAAAATTCGTATTTAAGGCGGCTAAATTCCGCATGGTGCGCTCTTTGTTTATCGCGCTCAGAATATTTTCCGGAGTCAAATCTGAAGCGAAAGAATTCGGTACAGGCTTAAAAAGCAAAGAAATGGCGATTTTGAAAATCAAAAATAGCAGCAAAATAATTGCCAGGGATTCAAGCTTGAGTATTTTAGGAAAAGTGGCAGCCGGGGCTGTGACAGAAATGCCGGCTTCGTCGTTTAACGGGTTAATGTTCTCCATTAGGGTATGTCATTATCATTAATAGCGCTTTTAAGGTAATGGCGGCTTTCTCGCATTGGCCGACCAATGGCCAAAATGCTTGTTTGGCCTTATTCATAAGGTATTTTAGCATTTATCCTATGCTCTTGACAAATCTATAAAATTATGCTAAGATAAGCAGTTAAATGATTATTCTTTACCCATAAATCCCCAACAAAACTATCAAAACTATGTCCGACCACAGCCTCAAAAAAACTGAAAAAAAGTATCCGATTGCAACCGCGGAAATCGCGCAGATTTTTGGCTTGCCTGAATCTAGCATTGCGGAAGGCGCTTTGCCGGTTGTCAGCGATAAGGACAGTAGCGGACATGTTCCGGGATTTTCCAATGCTGCCGGCAATTTACCCGTAAAAGATTTGCCTGTTTTAGACAGCCATACTCCTGAAAATATTCCACACGTTGCGGGTTTAAGCGAAGCCAGGCCCGTGCAAAAAGATTTAACTAAAAATATTGCTGCTTTAACAGGCTCTGGCAAAATTCCGCCGACCGGCCATATGAATGATGCAAATTTGTTAAACCAAAACCCCGGCGGTTCTAAGTTTGTAAAATTTTTGAAAAACATCGCTCCTTACGTTGCGGTTTTTTCCATCGGCATATTTTTGTATTTCTTTTTCTTCACCAAAACCGATTTTTCAAAAATCTTCAACATAAAACCGAAAGCGGAAACTCCGCAGCAAAGCGCCATTAAGCAGCTTGAAAGCAAGAGTATGGTTGGTTACCAGAACTGGATAAGCGGCTTTTACTTTGATGTTTCAGATCCGGAAGTGCTGAATCCTGACGCTGATAATTCCGGCAATGGCTTGTCTAACTTCCAAAAATATCTTTTGAATTTAAACCCTAAATCTTACGATACTTTGGGACTTGGCATGGCTGACAGCGAAGCGCTGGCCCAGGGGATAAACCCGCTTACCGGCGGAAAGCTTAATGAGAACCAAAAAAATATCATCAGCAAATACTTTGACATGGAAGTCATTATGAACAGGCTGGCTTTAAGCCAATTGCAAAAAAACGGCCAGGTTGCAGGGACAAATGTCGGCATCAACAACAGCATGGGCGCATACAGAAGTTTTGGCAGCCAACCGGCACAGTCTGGCAATGTCAATGCCAATGTTGCCGCTAACGGAAACGTTGACCCGGTCATGCTAAGCGAATCTGACGTGAACACTTCCATTCCGGGCAGGTTGGAAATTCCTGACCTTGGAGTAAATGTGCCGATTATCTGGTCAAGCGACCCTAAAAACTTTGAGCAGGATTTAAAGAGCGGCGTGGTGCATTATCCTGGCACTGCCATGCCGGGGCAAATCGGCACTGCTTACATTTCCGGACACTCCAGCAACTACGCATGGGCAAAAGGAAATTACAATAAAGTATTTTCCAAACTTGGCGATTTGGCAGATAACACTTCATTTAAAATCACTGTAGTAAACAAATCCGGCAAAGACGTGATATATCATTACGTGGTTGTCGGCAGGCAGCAGTACGATGCCAAAGACCAGGCTCAATTCAGGAACGCGGGCCAGTCAGTCGTGGCTTTATCCACTTGCTGGCCAGTCGGTACTACTGCCAAGAGATTGGTCGTGTACGGACAAATGACACAGGTAGAAAATAAGTAAAATAGAATTGACCTAATTAACCTAATTATTTCTAATTATTCTAAATAAATCCTAATGACTAAACCCCAAAATCTGGTCGTAATTGGGTATTGGGACTTAGACATTATTTAGGTCAATTAGAGTAATTAGAATAATTAGGTTAATTCTTTGCTGAGTAGATCGTATTCATTAGCTTATAACGAATACTATTCTACTCGGCTATTCGGCCGGTAGATGCCTCCGAAAGGCGGCAAAAAATACGGTCGAAAAGACGAGTGACGAATTCTAAGGAGGAATTCAAGTTATGAAGAACGCTATGAACGCGATGTTTTTTGCGGTGATGGCTGCTATTCTCGCCGCAGGTACGGTTTTCGGACAGGAGACGCTGTTTCAGCTTCCTGTGGAGAAATCTTCAACCCAGCTTCTGCAGGAAATGCAGAAGCCGCGGGAAAAAACCATCACGGTTGCCGGCGTCAGGCTTTTCCAGCCTTTGCCGACTGAGAAATCGGTCGTCGACGACGAACATATGATCAGCGCCCTGCAAATGATCCTGACCGGCCCGAACGCCGACAGGTTTCGTGCAGATTACGGGCAATTGCCAACTAGGCAGGAGCAAGAAGCGTTGGTTTTGTTGTACAAGCCAGACGCGGCAACAGCGACTGTCACCAGAAGGCTGTTTAAACCGGACGAAGTTACCATTATCAACGACCCGGCATTAGTCCTTGAGCCAGGTGACTGGCGCGTGTTCCATCGCTGGAATGTTGACCCGATTTTGAATCGGGAAAAGCAGACCAGCGAGAACCGCATCACGCAGATATCTGACCTCAAGCGGTTTTTGCCGCTCATCAATTCCCGGATTGATCAAACAAGCTATCCGGCGGAAATTAAAGATGAGTGGAAGACTGTTCTCGAGAACTGCATTGACGGCTTAACTGGAGAATATGCCGGGTACTGCAAAGAAGTTGTGGTGTCCGAGTGGGCCCAGTATTGGGAATTGATGCTCGGCGGCAGGTCTCACGCAGCCAAAGTGCATTACGTTCCTGACCCGGAATGGCGCGACGCCAAAGCAGTGGCCATGTTCTTGCCAAAAGCGGGAATGTGGGTAGCACAAGGCTTTGCATGCTGGGGAAATCCGTTTGTTCCGTACCAGTCGCATCGCTTTGATGTGACGAAGACGGAAGTGCAGCCAATCCCAGGATTCGGCTGTAAGATCTCCCAAGACAAGTCTGTCCTGTCCAGCAGGACAGATAGCGCAGCTTTCAAGCTTTCGGTATTCAGCGACAGTACGCCGATTAAGATGGATTTTACAAGTCCATACTCTTCGGTAGATTGGTACCTGGATGCCAGGCTTATGACTCGAAATGTAATGAATGTTGAAGTGTTCGGGTCAGATCTCGGCGCTCCCGGCGGACCTTATCGGGTCCTCGCACGCGTGACCATTGGCAAGCAGCAAGTGGAATGTTACGGTGATTTGATGTATAAGGAACTTCCACCTGTTGTTCCGCCTAAAGTTGTTATTCCGCCGCCAACTCCAATAGTACCGCCTCCAGTAGTTACGCCGCCGCCAAAGCCGGAATGTCCGGAATGCAAGCACAAGGTTTGGCCTTGGATTCTGGGAGCAGCGGTCGCTGGCGGAGCTGTATGCGGCATCACGTATGCAGCGCACGTCGCGCCATGCGGTCACGAAGAAAAAGTAACACCGACCAAAACACCAATAGGCCCCGGACAAATAATGGGATCGAGCGCAACAACAATCACGCCATCAGTATTTATCGATCCTAGGACACGTACCAAAGCCTTCGGCTTTAAGGTTCGCTTCTAGCGTTTAATCGGCGAAGGGGTGGGGGATTAGCCAAAAGCTATTCTCCCATCCCTCTCATACCTTTAAGGAAAAATTAAGATCTCTGGTTAAAATCCGTCAAAATCATCAGAATTAAGCGGAATTTAACGAGGGATGTTATAAATACGATAAAAATATAAAAAATCTAAATTTTTTTAGTGTCATTGCGAGCGATTTAAGGTCCGCCAGCTGGCGGATTGGCTTAAATTGCGTGGCAATCTAAGCAGGGAAAGATTACTTCCCCCTTCGCTAAAGCTACGTCGGACAAGTCGGATGCCCCAAAGGAGCCTCTTTGAGGCACTCCTCCTCGCAATGACAGGTAATTAATTGCATTTCACAAATCTCAAAAATCAGCTATAATAATATATCTTATTAATGCGAGAAATTATTAAATTAGCCTTGTTTTAAGGATTTTTTAGTAAATTAGCCTTGACAAAGAGGGGAAAAAGGCGTATAATAGTAGGTCATTAAAATATAATATATGAACCAAATGTTTTCAAAAATCTCTATAAAGACAGCTTTTCTGGCCGCTTTTGCAGTACTTGCTTTGTTAGCTTTGGCGCCAAGAAAGATTGATATAACCCAGGCCGAAAGCTGCTCAAACCCTCCGACTCATCCGGCATTTAATGTCTATCAAATAGATTTTTCCGGAAGCGGCTGTACTGATTACCCGACCATGATGGCCAGGGTTTTGCGTAATGGCCAGGAAATCCAAGGCTACCAGAGCGTGTATAATTCAGGCGCCAATGCCCAAGCTGGCGATGAATTAGACGTTGTTGTTTACGTGCACAACGGCGCTGCGGAAAACTTAGACCCAGAACAAACTACCGCACGCGGAATTTATTTGAATACTACAGTCGACGGCACCTTTGAACCGGAACATACCATTAGCGTGACTGTCACTTCGCAGAACGCTGCTACCGTAAACGGCGCTTTTGGCATACATACCGCTTCCAATGAAGCTTTGCAGGTTATCCCGAATAGCGGAGCCGTCTACGAACGCGGCAATCCAAACGCAATCCAGAGCGGATTGAACATCGGCGATAATTCTTTTTCTTTGGGCGACATGCACGCCTGCTACCAATATTTGCGCTTCGTGCACTTTAGGGTTAAAGTCGTTGCCAAGCAAGTCCAGCCGACCGCAAACATTAGCGCCCAAGTCGGCTCGCAGGTCAACGGACAGTGCTTGCTTAACGGCAGCGTTACCTGGTCTTCGGAAAATGTCACTAACCCGCGCGTTTACGTAAAAGACGTGAATGATAATTTTGAACAATTGTTGGCTTCTGCTCCAAACGGCACTTCTGACACGCCTTGGCTTAAGCCGAACGATTCTTACATTTTTACTTTCAGGGGCGATAATATCCAGGACAAAACCGCCAATGTCACGACCGGCAATTTGAGCTGCGCTGTTCCGCCTGCCGGCAAAAACACTATCACTGCCCAAGCCGGCAACCAGATTGGCGCGCAGTGTTTGAGGGATGGTACTGTGAGCTGGACCAACGCTTCCAATGTCTCTATTGTGGAAGTTACTGTCCAGGATATTACCACCAGTTCTCCGGTTAACAGCATAACCGGCCCTGCCGGCTTTCCCAACAGCAGCAGCGACACTCCTTGGCTGACCCCGGGCGATACTTTTCGCTATATTTTGTACGATACTACCAATGGCCAGCATACGGAACTGGCCAGGTATGATTTAAACGTGCCCACTTTAAACTGTGTCGTCACGCCTCCTGTCAGCTACACCCTGACTACCAACAAGACTGATTATTGCGTGGGCGACATCCCGCAGTACACCATCACTTCTTCTCCAGCTTTGGCCGGCAAGAAAATCTTGTGGTCTTCTTTCTTCAACGGCCAGCCGACTGGCGAAATTAACACGGACTACGGTTTTTACCTGGACGCCAACGGCTTCTGGTCTGCTTATGGCAGCGGCTGGTACAGCAAAGACATTGGTTCCTGGGTCAAGGAAGCCAACATTGACGGCGTGAAAAAGTCTGTCAGCTTTACCGTAAGGAACTGCGCGGCTCCGGTACCTACTTTAACCTGTACTCCAGAAAACCAGACAACTGACATAGGCACAATCGTGTTCTTTACTGCTAATGGTGGAACTAGTCCTTATACCTTTACCGCTCCGGAAGGCGTAAATTCTTTCCCGAACGGAAGTAGTGGTTTCCATACCACGTATTTCAGCGCGGGCGACAAAGTTGTGACTGTTAAAAGCACTGATGGCCAGACAGCCATTTGTAATGTGCATGTAAAAACCCCCCCGTCCCAGACTTTAGTTTGTTCTCCTTCTAGCCAGACTGTAAATGTAAACCAATCAGCCCTCTTTTCGGCAACCGGCGGCAAGGGAAGTTATACCTGGATAGCCAACGGCGGCAGCCCGGCGTCCGGAGCCGGCGGTTCTTTCTCTACGCAATACGCGTCCAGTGGCAGTAAGACCGTAACTGTAGCCAGCAGCGACGGGCAGACGGCAAATTGTTACGTGCAGGTGAGCCCGCCGATTGAGCAGAATTTGGTTTGTACCACTTTAACTCCTTCTGTTGATATTAACCAGACAGCCAATTTTTCCGCTACAGGCGGCAATGGCTCGTATTCCTGGTCTGCGGTTGAAGGATATCCTTCAAGCGGGGTTGGAAACAGCTTTTCTTCAAAATTCGCTACCAGCGGCAGCAAGACAGCTGTGGTAACAAGTGGCAGCAAAACCGCCACATGTTACGTGCAGGTTAGCCAGCCCGTAGTACAAAAAGGCGTATTGCAGATTTCCAAAGAAGTCAGGAATGTGACAAGCGGCGGGGATTTCAGCCATACAGCTTTCGCCAACCAGAATGACATAGTGGAATACCGCATTAAGGTATCGGCTGCGACTAATGTAGTGTTACAAAACGTTAAAGTAACCGATACTAGCAATTCCGGAATCGCTTACGTTGACGGAACTTTAACCCAGGACGGCGCAGTCCATGCTCCGGGGCTAACCTCTGGCGGCATTATTATCAGCCAGGTTGGGCAGACTCCGGTAGTGTTTACCTATAGGGCAAAAGTTTTAATCAATAGCGGATCTGTCATAAACACGGCTTCGGCTTCTGCTGATAACGCCATTAACACTCCTTATGACCAGGCAGTTGTTACTGTTACTTTTATACAGCCCGGCCAGCCATCTATGACCATTACCAAGCAGGTGATGAATGTTACCAAAAATACCGGCTTTAGCTCTTCTGTTTCCGCAACCAAAGGCGATACTGTAAAATACCAGATTGTTGTTTCTAACGTAGGAAACGCGGATGCTACTAATGTTTTCGTTAATGACAGCAACCCGATTGGCAACATAACAGGATTAACAGTATCAAGAAGCGGTTTTGGCGGAACGTTCGGCGCAAGCGGGATTTCTTTGGGCACTTTGGCCAAAGGAGAAAGCGTGACCATAACTTACAGCGGTACTGTGAATATTGACAACGGGAATATCTTGAATGTTGCCACTGTTTCAGCCAGCAACGCGGCTTCGCAAAACGCCAGTGCGAATGTTTATGTCTCAACCAGCGTAATCCCACCGATTATCCCTCCGAGCAATTATTACTACTACAATAACACCAGCAATAATTGCGTCAATAATTCCTGCAATACAACTACAACTACAACCAATACGTACAACAATACCTATTATTACTACTCCAATCAAACCACTCCGGTTCCTTCCGCTGAATTTAGGCAATTAGGAATCAGGAAATTGGTCAGGAATATCAATGGCGGCACTTTCCAGGAAAGCATTACTGCCAATAACGGCGATATTGTGGAATACGAAGTTGTCGTGACCAACATTGGCAACCAGGTTGTGAATAATGTTAAGCTGACTGACAGCAGCAACAACGGCGGTTTGTCTTGGACCAATTCCACTTATGTGGATGGCAGCCAGGCAACTTGGAATGGCAACGCTTTGTATTTGGGAAGCTTGTTCACTGGACAGCAAAAGCGCGTAGTTTATCAGGCCAGGGTGAATGGCGCTTCGGGCGCGAGCATCCAGAATATCGCAGTCGCTTCGGGAGACAATACCAACTCTGTGCAGGATAGCGCTTGGGTATTCATTAGCGGCGTGGCCGGCAGTAATGTCAATTTGACTTACAGCAAGCGCGCGTTCAATGACACTAAGAATGTCGATGCGACTACAATACCGGCTAATAGGGAAGAATATATCACTTACACTTTGACTGTTTTTAATAACGGTAACGCTCCTGCCAACAACTTTGTCATTTCCGATGATTTGTCCCAGGTCCTGCCTTACGCGGATTTGGCTGACAACGGCGGCGGTACGATTTCCGGAAACGTTATCAGCTTCCCGGGGATTACGGTTCCGCAGGGCGGCAGCGTGCAAAGGAGTTTCAAGGTCAGGATTAAATACCATTTGGCCGAGAACTTGAATTACGTGATGACCAACACTTACGGAAATACCGTAACTATAAACATCAACACCCCGCAGGTTAAGGGAGCGTTCATTGCCCCAAGGACCGGCGCAGATACTATGGCTTTGGCCTTCGGCGGATTACTCACATCAGCCTTTGCGTTGATTAAAAAGAGAAAGTATTTAATGACTTTGATCTTTACCTAAAATAGAATTTTGAATTCTGAATTTGGAATACAGAATTAAGAACAAAAAACAAAGGGCATTCCGATTTATCGGAATGCCCTTTTATGGTATTTTAATCTCCCTTAATCCCTCCTTTGAATAGGAGGGAAACTCTGCAGATCTCTCCCGTGTCTTAGGAGAGGTTAGGTGAGGGTATTATAAGAAATTTAAACGGCTAAATCCTAGGAAATCTACGATTTTGCCGTTTATTTTTATGTGCATCTGGATCCCGGATAACCCATCGGATGCTCTTCGGGATTCCGGGATGGGACGGTGGTGTAAAAGATGGTCATTGACAATAATTACTATCTGAACTTTGACGTTCTTAATGAATTATGAGAAAATTATTTATACCAACAAAATAAAATGTATACAAAAGAAACAAATTTTGCATTCGTAGATAGCCAGAATCTAAACCTGGGGATTAAAAGCTTGGGGTGGGATTTAGATTTTAAAAAATTCAGAATATATTTACAAGAAAAATATCATGTAAAAGTGGCGTATCTATTTATCGGCTACATGCAGCAAAACCAAGACTTGTATGCCCAGCTACAAAAGTATGGTTACGTGTTAATATTCAAACCCACCCTGCCTGACAAGGACGGTAAAATTAAAGGGAATGTAGATGCTGATTTGGTTTTGCAAGCAATGATAGATTTAAAAAATTACGACCAGGCGTTAATAGTTACTAGTGACGGAGATTTCTATTCGTTAGTTAAATATTTATATGAACAGGAAAAATTAAAATTAGTAATAAGCCCTTATGTAAAGACCTGTTCCTCCTTGCTTAAGAAGTCCGCTAAAGAAAAGATTGTATTTATGGATAATCTGAAGGGAAAACTGGAATATAAAGGAAAAAGCACCGCTTAAGGACGAAACCTTAAGAGGTGCTTTTTCGTATGTATTCTACGTATATTATAGACGGTTTATAGGTGTTTGTCAATACACAGAAAAAAGCTTGCATTATTTTTAATTGATGTTATTATAAAGTTAGAGAAAATTTTAGGCTTTAGACCTATCAAAAACCAAAACAAACCACAGCATAATATTCATATTGCTGTGGAATTTTTATAAATATTTAGTTTATTCCTAAATCTTATATCTTAAATCCTAAATTCAAAAATGGACAATAATTATCTCAATGATTTAATTAATGAAACGCAAAGCAGGGGAGGTGGGTTGCTTTTGAATTTTAACGAAAAGCCTGCAGTAGTAGTGCTGACAGTTGAAAAATATAACGAGTTGCTGCAAAAACCGGATGTGGTTTTTAAGCAGCAGATGGTTTTGGGAGACATGGCTGAACAGGTTTCTGAAAAAGGAAAAATTTTGGTGACCGGCGGGGCAGGGTATATTGGTTCACACCTTGTCAGGCAATTATTAGAGCACGGATACGAAGTAGTGATTTTGGATAACTTAAGCACCGGGAAAAAAGAGAATATTCCGGCAGGCGCGAGTTTTATTGAAGGAGATTTGAAAGATGTGAATTTGTTGCGCGATATTTTTGCCGCGCATCGCATTAGTGCGGTCGTCCACATGGCGGCCAGCATCGAGGTTGAAGAGTCTGTCAGGGAGCCGGAAAAATATTTTGAAAACAATGTGGGTAACACGGAAAAGCTGCTGGTCGCCATGAACGAGGCTGGCGTAAAAAAAATAATTTTTTCTTCCACCGCAGCAGTTTATGGGGAGCAGGAAAAAATGCCGATTACGGAAAATTCCCCGGCCAGGCCGAATAATCCATACGGCTATACCAAACTTTTGGCGGAAAAAGCCATAAAGTATTACACGAAATACGCCGGGCTGAAAGCGATAATTTTCAGGTATTTCAATGCCTGTGGCTGTGATTTTGACGGGTCTATTATTCCAACACACGAATCGCATTTAATCCCAATAGTATTAGAAGTTGCCAAGGGCATAAGACCGCACCTGCAAGTGTATGGCGGCGATTATAAAACTTTTGACGGCACATGCATTAGGGACTACGTGCATGTCTTGGATATTGCCAAAGCGCACGTTGCTGCTTTGGAAAAAATTGACGGAATGGATAATTTTAATATAATCAACATCGGCACAGGCCGCGGCAGCAGCGTTAAAGAAGTCATAAATGCGGCATCAGAAGTTTTAAATAAAATTATTCCCATGGAAATCGGCGCGCGAAGGGCCGGTGATTCTGTAATCACGGTTGCGGATAATACAAAGCTAAAACAAATTCTCGGATACGAACTCAAGCATAGTGACCTTGAAACCATTATTAAGACTTCCTGGAATCAGATTAGCAATAAAGTTTCAGCTGCCTTATCTTAAGAAACCAAAATATAAAAGGAGGATGTTGATGGGTAACACCAAAGAAGAAAGATGTAAGATTTTGTATATGGAAAACGGCAAGCCTCAGGAGTGCGGTGGAAAAATTGAGCCGGCAGATTTCAGGGTGCCGGCTAATCCCCATAACCCGCTTCATGGTGGCGTTTTGGGGAAGCCTTTTCTATACAGGTTTTGTACCAAATGCCATGTTTTAACGAGCGGCTAAAGATATGCCGTAATAAATACCGCCGCTTTCTCACTGTGAATGTGAGAAAGCGGCGTTTTTTTGGTTCCCGAATCAGTTGCTATATAGCAGTTGATGGCCTCTCGCAATCGTTTGCAGGTTTTCGGCTTCGCGGCACGCGCCGCCAAAGTTGTGGTGGGTTTTCACCTCCTGGATGACTTTGGTCGCTTTCCGGTAAATACTGGCCATCAAGCAGAACCTCGTTGCCATGTCGCAGAAAGTGAGAACGTTCCTTCCAAAGCAGCAGTTGGAATAAATATCATAAATCATCCAACTGTACTTGTCGTTTCCGCCGTACGTAACCTTGCCGTCGGAAATTTTAATCTCACAAGCACTGTTGGTGATTCCACTGCGCACAGTGATGGTCACTTGCGAAATCATTTCACTTATAGGCAAGATATCGATCTTGTCATTGACCAAAGGCCTGTTCCAGCTTGTTAGCTGATCGAACGTTCCATAAATCTGGGATGGGCTTATAACCATCTCAGTTTCCAACTCTCTGGTCGGCAGGAGTTTTTTACCTAGGATTATGCCCTTTTGCTGGTTTGGGACAATGCGGAAGCGCAACTCACGGAACTGATCGAGTGTTTCCTGGTAAAACCGTTCCTCGAATTTCGGAGGAATTATCGGGTGCGTCAAAAGGCTCAGGTTAACCATATTGCCTTTCCTCTTTCTTGTTTTGCCGCTGTTAAGCGGAACGACAGAAATTTTTAGGACCTGTCGCACATCCCGTTTGAGTAGCAATATAATACCATTTATGTCTTTGTTAATCAATCCTGTGTTACAAAACAGCAAATTTGTCGTTATATTATATATAATGCGAAATAGGATCAAGTTGTCATTACGAGGAGCCCGCAGGGCGACGTGGTAATCTTTGTACCATGATAAGATTGCTTCGGTCGGATGCCCCAAAGGGGCCTCTTTGAGGCACTCCCTCGCAATGACATTGCTTGTTTGCTGTCATTGCGAACCCTGATATTTTATAGCTTTTAAATATCATGGTGAAGCAATCTGTTTAAGAGATTCTTCGCTACGCTCAGAATGACGCCTGAGGAGTAGTGGATTCGCTCGCAATGACGATAAAAATTCGCATTAAAACATCAATTATGATATAATAATGGAAACTAATTTACCCCGCACACCAATTTTCACCAGGTTTTGATATATATCAAGACTAATTATAATCGGTGAGTATTCAATACGCACGATATTAAATGGTAATTGGTGTGGGGTCAAGACAAAAATATGAAAAAATTATCCGTGGTTATTCCCGCCTATAACGAAGAGCAACGCATTGCCAAAACTTTGCTTGCCGTAGGCGAATATTTATCGAAACAAAATTACGATTACGAGATTTTGGTGGTTAATGATGGCTCAAAAGACAACACCGCAGGAGTTGTCAGGGCGCAGATGGATAAAATAAAAAACCTGCATTTAATTGACCATCATGAAAATCATGGCAAAGGCTGGGTGACAAAAGACGGCATGCTGCATGCAAACGGCGATGTACGCGTATTTTTGGATGCGGATAATTCCACCAAAATTGATGAAATTGGCAAAATGCTGCCATTTTTCGACCAGGGTTTTGATATTGTGGTCGGCTCCAGGCGCATAGAAGGTTCGCATTTAGATGTTAAGCAGAATTTTCTCAGGGATACTTTGGGCGGAATTTTCAGGCTGATTGTGCATACCGTGGTACCAGTCGGCGTCACTGATACCCAATGCGGCTTTAAGGCTTTTTCCGCAAAATCAACCGAAGCCATTTTTCCCAAACAGACAATTTTCCGCTGGGCTTTTGACGTAGAGATTCTGGCTTTAGCCAGAAAGCAGGGTTTTAAAATAAAAGAAGCACCGGTTACTTGGGTTAACGACGGAGCCAGCCATGTTAAGCTCTCCGGAATGATTAAAATGCTTTTGGAAATAATACAGATCCGATTTAATTTGTGGTGCGGAAAATACAATAGTAATGACAAAAATTAAAAAAATGACAAGATTGACATAAATAATCTGCAGTTAATATTTTGTCATTTCCGTCGTTTTTGTCATTTTTGTCAATAAAAATATAGTGGAAAAAGAAATAAGGAAAAAATCTAGACACAAATATCAGGCATTGCTGTCGATAGTATCGATTGGTTTTTTTGTCTTGTCTGTTTTTCCTTTAGCTGCATCGGCAAGTTCTCCGTCACCGAAAGATTATATAATCAAGTTGTCCTCAAATGCCAATCCAAAAGTGTTGGATTACGTGGCAGACAAAACACAGCGGCTTTTTGAGTTTTCGTATGATGATAATTTTAAGAATATATACGCGCTAAAATCGCCTTTTGCCAAAAGCGAAATTGAAAAAGAATTAAATGGCCAGTTTGAATATCTGGAAGAAGAAAAGCCGTTGAACGTTGCGGATGTTTATGTCAACGATCCCGGATTTACATCCCGCGCAGAAGACACGGACAAGCAATGGGGACTTGCCAAAACCGGATTCAACCAGGTTTGGGAAAAAACAACGGGGTCGTATAACAACATTGTTGCGGTAATTGATACCGGCATAGACGAAACTCACGAAGATTTGCAGGCAATAAATTTTGTTGAAGGTTTTGATTTTGTCAGCCGCCAGAAAATAACCGGACGGGTCAATTCCGACAATAACGGGCATGGCACGCTGGTTGCCGGAGTTTTGGGCGCCACTGCCAATAACGGGCTCGGCATAACCGGGACCAACTGGATGACAAGCTTGATGCCTCTTAAAGCTTTAGATGACCGCGGCAAGGGCGAATCGGCTTTGATTTCCGAAGCGATTGTCTGGGCAGTAGATAACGGCGCAAAATTCATAAATTTAAGCGTGGGCGGGGTCGGATTCGGGCACGATACGACATTGGCCAACGCAATTTCTTACGCGTTCGAAAAAGGCGCGGTAATCGTTTCCGCAGCCGGCAATGATACTTCGTCGCAAGGCATTAGCCTCGACGACGAGCCGGTTTACCCGATTTGCGACGACAACAACCAGAATATGGTAATTGGCGTGACAGCTACTGACAGCAATGATTTAAAACCGGAATTCGCGAACTACGGGAAAAATTGCATAGACGTTGCCGCACCAGGAAAAAGGATCCTTTCTACCATCAATTACGACCCTTTAACCAAAAAGCCGGCGCCGAATTCATACGCATACGCTTCCGGAACTTCTTTGGCCGTGCCTTTCGTGGTCGGCCAGGCTGCTTTGATAAAATCTTTGCATCCGGAATTTACCAACGTGCAAATTCGGGACAAAATCCTCTCCACGGCCGACCCGATAGATAATTTGAACATAAGCCAATGCAAGGGGGTGTCCTGTAAAGGAATGCTTGGCGCGGGCCGGATTAACGTCAAAAAAAGTTTGGAAAGCCAGACTGTGGCAATTGCGTTAAACGAGGGAGATTTAGTTAAAATGGATAGTAATAATGCCGTGTATCAGATTTCCGGCGGGCAAAAAAGGCTGGTATCGACTTTTGTCCTAAACCAGCAGTTTTCCAATGCCTATATTAAGCCTGTGACGCCAGACGCGCTGGCTAACATGCCGGATGGCCCTTATGTCACGCCAAAAGACGGCACGCTGGTGAAAATCGAGAATAACCCGACTGTTTTTTATATGTCCAAAGGACAAAAGCTTCCTATTACTTACAACGTATTCAAGCAAAGGCAGTTGAGTTTTTCGAATATTAACACGGTCAGCTTTTCAGAATTGAATTCATGGGTCACTGGATCTTTTTTGCCGCCTTCAGAAGGCACGCTGGTGAAAACTGCCAGGAATAAAACAGTGTATTGGGTAGTGGGGGATGCGCTGCATGCGATTAATTATGCTTTTTACGTGCAAAAAGGTTTAAATATCTTTCCGGTATTGGTCTTGCCGGATAAAGACATAGCCGGATTTCCAAAAGGAGAAACGTATTTAAGATAAATTAACCTAATTATTCTAATTGCTCTAATTGACCCCGTGTCAGGCACGGGGCAGGCTCTAAATAAATCACAATACCCAAATCCAAAATTAAAAATTAGGTATTAGGATTTGATTAGACTAATTAGGTCAATTAGGTTAATTAGAAATTTGCAGTCTATGAAAACACAAAAATTATTTTTAGCGGCATTAATAACTATTTTACTCGCGCAGCCTATACTGTCTTTGGCTCAAGGCATTGAAACTGGGTTTGACCCGAATAAGATTATTGACGACAAGATATTTTCCGATACCCAGACTTTCGGCGGGCCGGAAGGCGTACAGAAATTTTTGGAAGTTAAGGGCTCGATTCTTGCCAATACCAGTCCGGATTTCATCGCCAAATTAAAAGAGCCGGACATAACCATGCTTAAGCAAGGACTGGAAGATCCAAGGCCTAATTTGGGGCGGATGAGGACGGCAGCCGAGCTTATTTGGGACGCGTCCATACAAAGCGGCCTTAACCCGCAGGTAATCATTGTGACTTTAAACAAAGAGCAGAGCCTTATTACCGGCCATCAGGATTCTTCTCCGGACAAAATGCAGAAAGCTTTGGATAGGGCCATGGGTTTTGATTGCCCGGACGCGACCGGGTGCGGTAATTTGTTTCCCGGGTTTTATTACCAATTATTCGGCAATTTCGACTCAGACGGCAACCGCTATTTGGGCGCTGCCAAATCTTTAATGAAATCTTTCAATACTGACGGCGGCCGCGGCCCGCAAATTGACGGGCATATATCCAGAGTCGGGGATGTTGTTACTTTAGATAACACCATGGGCGGGTTTGACGGCGTGTCACCCAGCCAGACAATTACAATAATGAACCGGGCTACCGCAGCTTTATACCGTTTTACTCCGCACGTGTTTAACGGCAATTATAATTTTTGGAGATTTTTTAATTCCTGGTTCAGGTACCCGAACGGCACGCTTTTGTCTTTGGCAGGGGATATAAAAACTTATATCATCCAAAACGGCACCAAGCAGCTGGTTCCGGATTTTGTGGCCAAGGCGCGCAATTTGAACTTGGCATCGAAAATCACCATCTCGCCTAACGAATACGACAGCTATCCGACAGATAAAGTGTTCGGGCCGAAAGACGACACTATTGTAAAAACTACAGATAACAGTAAGACTTACGTGTTTATTAATAATATAAAGCACCCGGCATCAAGTTTTGTAATTTCGCAGAGGGGACTTAATCCAACCCAGGCTTTGGAAGTTTCAAGCAGCGAAGCTTCGTTGTTCGATACTGGAAATGTTTTGCCGCCAAAAGACGGGACAATTATCCGAGGAGTAACTAATCCGGCAATATATTTGGTTGATGGCGGCAGGATAAAACTTTTCAGCGAGTATACTTTCAAGCAGAGAAAGATTGCAGCCAAACAGGTTACGCCAGTGCCCGATGATGAAATTACTACGTATGAAAAACAGGGTTTTGTGCCGCCGCTCGACAACACTTTAATCAAGTCAACGGATAAAGGGACTGTATATTTGGTTGATAAAGGCTTAAAGCGGCCGGTGACCGCGGAGTTATTCAAAAACCGCGGGTTTAAAGTTAAAGATGTAGTCAGCTTGAGTCCGGACGAAGTTACGTCTTTGACGGTCGGTGCTTACGCCACGCCTAAAGATAAAACATTCTTTAAAGTTGCCGAGACCGGCCAGCTGTATATGTTTAAGGAAGGAAGCAAACATCCGATTTCCAGTTTTGTAGCTAAGCAGCGCGGTATAACTCCAGATTACACTTTTGGCCAGAGCATGGCTTACGAATGGTATGATGGTATTTCAATTCCGCCGAAAGATAACACTTTGGTTAAAGGCGCTAAAGACGGTACAGTATATTTAGTCAGTAAAGGACAGTTAAGACCGCTCACAGCCAAAGCGTTCAAGGCGAGGAAGTATAACATAAAAAACATCAAGACTTTGCCCCAAGACGAAGTTGACGCGTATGCGAAAGGGGATGTGGTAAATAAGTAACAAGTGGTATATAGTAAGTAGCAAGCAAGAGCGGGCGTTTCATCGCCCGCTCTTTATCTTATCTGTCTAATTTGTCCTGTACCACCTTGATGGTCACCATCCGGATGGTGACCATCAAGGTGGTATCTTGCTCCGCCAGCCGGCGGATGATGCAAGGTGTCCTCTTGTTTTAAGGTATTGGATAATTCTGATATAATTAAACAGCAATGAGCAAGGCTGTATCAAAAAACATATTTTGGCTGTCGTTGTCCAGGGTTTTTGCCATGGTGCTGCTGTTTTTGGCGTATCGAAATCTTTTTAGATACTTGGGACCGTATAATTCCGGACAATACCAGTTTATTCTTTCGTACGTGCTGATGTTTTCCACTGTGGTGGATTTTGGCATCCAGCAGTTCATTATAAAAAAGATGAGCGAAAAGCCGGAAGAGACGGAGAATTATTTCCGGCAATTTTTAGCCTTTGAGTCCGCAGTTTCATTTTTTCTCTACGCGCTATTAATATCTATTGCATATTTCCGGCATTTCGACCCTCAGGTCTTACAAGGCATTGCCTTGGCTGGCCTTGGTATGGTCGCTAATGCTTTAACTTATCCGTTTTTGTCTGTAATGAGCGCGAGACAAGACTTGCGCAAAGTTGCCTTTATAAATTTTTTAAACTCCCTGGTAAATGTCAGTGTGATTGCCCTGGCAATTATTTTCCATAAAGGGATTGTATTCTTGGCCAGCATCCAGCTGATTTTTGGTTTACTGGATTTGGCTTTATACAGGGTTTTTGTTTTAAAGCATTTGCCTGCGCCTAAAGTATTATCTTCCTTAAAGCATATTCATTTTGAGCTAATTTGGAGCATTATCAATAATGCCTGGCCGTTTGTTTTGCTGGTGGGTTTTAGCGCGATTTACAACCGCATAGACGTGGTCATTTTGACTTTTTTAAAAGGCTACCAGGAAACCGGATATTACACGGCCGCTTATAAGATTTACGATTTGCTTGGTTTTTTCCCGTCCGTAGTTTCGTTTACATTGTTCCCGTTTTTTACTGGCTTGATGGCGAAAAATGCCATACTCGAAATAAAAGACAGTTTGGAAAAATATACAAGATTAATGTTGATGTTCGCGCTTCCAATGGCCGTAGGCGGCACTATTTTGGCACAGAAATTAATTATTTTGGTAACCGCGTCGCGGGAATTTTTGCCCGGCGCGCAAGCTTTGGCGATTTTAATTTGGGCGCCAGCTCTGCTGTTTATTTATATTCCGGTGAACTCTTTGGTGATATCGCAGTTAACCAGGAAAGCGTTAATTATTACCGGAACTAATGTGGTTGTTAATATTGTGGGAAATTTGCTGTTAATTCCGCGTTTTGGCATTCAGGCTGCGGCGGTTATGACTGTTTTAAGCGAAAGCTTGCAGGGAATTTTTTATTTTTATTTTGTCAGGAAAAATATTACAGATTTCAAATTTTGGGGCTCGGTTTTTAAACCCGCGTTTGCGGCTTTGGTGATGGGCTTGGTATTGTGGCCGATAAGGGATATGAGTTTGTTGATTACTTTGGCGGCAGGCGCAGCGGTTTATATGGCAATGCTAACGATCACCAGGTTCATAGGGAAAGATGATATTGTGGTGATAAAAGGGTTATTCAGAAGAGAGAGCGGGGAATTGACCTAATTGCTCTAATTACTAACTCCCTCTGTCTCCCTCTTTAGTAAAGAGGGAGAACCTGCCAAGAAAGGTTAGCTGATTGATAACAATCAGGTCTTCCTTAGTTTGTTCCTTCTCTTTGCTAAAGAGAAGGACAGGATGAGTTCTGGGTAGGTTAATTAGAAATTTTCCAAAAAGTGTGTTATAATTTAATTAATATATGAAATCTAAGGAAACAAAAAACAATCAAATATTAGACAGCTTTTGGCCTATGATTTTTGTTGCGGTTGCGGCGGTGATATCGGTAGGGATAATTATGTGGTCTGCTAATATGTCAAAGCTTCAGGAAGATTTGACATCTTTGAGCGTGGCCAAGCATAGCACCCAGACACAGGCAAAGGTTTTGGGCGAGGCTGTGAAGCGGTAGTCTTCTTGCTTATAAAATATCGATTATGTGGTTTTTTAACGCGGCCAAATGGCCGTTTTCTTTACGCTTTTTTTAGGTTATAATTAAGGAGTATTATCAAAAAGTAAATGACCCTGTAGAGCTTCTTTGCAAACCTCCTGTTGTAAGCGGTAAATAATAGGTCGGCCTATAGGGATATCAACATTTTTTTAATTGCAATAGCTTTCGTTGTCGGTAAAATACAGCGAACAATTGCAAAGAAATTCTACAGGGATGAAGATTGGAATTGAAGCAGAAAGGGCTAATCTTGGCCAGAAGACCGGGGTTGAGCATTATGCCAAGCAGCTCATTCTGCACCTAGCCGAAATAGACCAAAAAAACCAATATATTTTATATTTGCGAACCAAACCGGAAAGCTGGTTTTTGAATTTGCCAAAAAACTTTTCTATAAAAGTAATGCCGTTTCCGATTTTCTGGACGCAGGTCAGGCTGTCTTTGGAAATGGTTTTTAATCCGGTTGATGTTTTATTTATTCCAGCTTCCGCGCTGCCTTTGTTACACCCGAAAAACAGCGTTGTGACAATCCATGATTTAGCCTGGCTGTTTTATCCGGATACTTTTACCTGGTTTAACCGCAGCTTCTTAAAATGGTCGACAAAATTTGCAACCAGGAATGCGAGAAAAATAATTGCGGTTTCTGAGGCGACTAAGAATGATTTGGTTAAATATTATCGCGTAGATGATAAAAAGGTTGGTGTAGTGCATCATGGGTATGAGAATAACAATTACGGATTACGGATTACGGATTACGGATTAAAATCGCCACTACCGGAAAAATTTATTTTATTTTTATCGACCTTACAACCAAGGAAGAATTTGGAAGGGCTGATTGACGCTTTTAAGGAATTAAAACAGGAAAATCCGGAATTGCCGCACAGGCTGGTGGTGGTCGGCAGACTCGGGTGGAAATTTGAAAGTATTTTAAAGAAGATTGATGAAAATAAGGATTTGGTTGCTTATTTAAACCATGTATCAGACGAAGACCGTTTGGCGATTATGCGCAAAGCCGATTTATTAGTTTTGCCAAGTTTCTATGAAGGTTTCGGCATGCAGATTTTGGAAGCGTTTGACGCAAAAGTGCCGGTTGCCGCATCAAAAGTTTCCAGCATGCCGGAAGTGGCGGGGGAAGCTGCTGTTTATTTTGATCCTCATGATACAAAAGAGATAAAAAACGCCATTAAGTGTGTTTTGTTGGACAAGTCCATGTCAGACTGCTTAAAAGACTTGGGGCAAAAGAGGCTTGAAAGTTTCAGCTGGAATAAGTGTGCAAAAGAAACCCTGGAAGTAATGACAAAATTGACGGAAATGACATAAATTAACCTTCATACAGGCGTCATTCCGAGTGCAGCCGAGGAATCTCCTTTTGTAGTTTAAGAGATCCTTCGCTCGGATGCACTCGCTCAGGATGACGCCGGAGCGTCATTTTTGTCATTTATTTAATTTTTTTAATTTTTGCTCATTGTATTTATGTTTTTAACTGACGAAAATAAAATATTTTCCTGGCCAAAAGCCGCCATGTCATTATTATACGTATGGCAGGCGCTTACCATATTGCTTGTGATTTTTGGAATACTGCAGCCTTGGGCTGTCTGGATTGTCCTGATTTTAGGGCTTTTATATATCGCAATTTTCCCGGAATTCTATTCTTTGATGTTCCTGATTGTTTCTATCCCATTTTATCTGGCAATACCGAACCAGCGTTTTGACACGCTTTCAATTTGGAGAATTTGGTTTGCATTTATTTTTCTTGTTTGGTTTTTCAGGTTTACTATCAGGTTTTACCGAAAAGAGAAAAAGATTAACCTAAGAAAAATATGGTCAGAAATTTACTTTATGCCTTGGGATAAGGCATTGGGCTTGTTTTTCTTTATTGCGGTTATTTTGGTCCCGTTTTCTAAATTTGCCGTACCAAGCCTTAAGCAGCTAATGTTTATTTTGAATGCTTATTTTATATATGTAGTTTTGGTAAATACCATAAAAACAAAAGAGCAGATAATCAGCGCGGTCAGGTTCGCAATAATTTCTTTAGGCACCATTGTGCTTGTAGGTTACATCCAGCTCATTTCGACATTTTTCACCAGCTTTGATACGTTTTGGGTTTACTGGGCCAGCTTCATTTCAAAGTTATATTACGGCCAAAACCTGGCAAGCGTTTTGTTATATTCCAACTCCTGGTTTTCTTATAATGGCGCCAGGGAATTGCGCATGTTCAGCATAATGCCGGATTCGCATTCTTTCGCGGTCATCTCGGTATTTTTAATTTCATTCCTTTTGTCCTTAACTTATTTTTACGCGAAAAGGGACAGGTATATGCTTTGGACCGTTGTCAGGACAACCGGTCTTGCGGTAATCCTTTCCGGCACGCGCGGCGTGTGGGCCGGCATGGCCGCTCCTTTTTTGGCGACGATTTTCATGATAACAAAAAATTATTTCAGGCCTATCGCGGAAAAGATTTTTTGGTCTTTGGCTATGATCCTTTTGTTTTTTGCTATGGCCCCGGCATTTAACAAAGCATTTGATTTTATGCGCGTTAGGAGCTTTAAGGAAAACTTTTTGGACCGGGCCAAGACAATGTATGACGTCAGCGAGGATTCCAATCAGGCCAGAATAGAAATTTGGAAGCACAGTATCAGATACGCGGTCAGCCATCCTGTGGGCGTGGGTTTTGGCAATTTCTTAGTCTCAATATCAAGCGATACAAACCAAAAGACATTTTCGGAACTGAGCCAGGTTAATAACAAGCGATACAACCTTCCCCAAAAATACGTTACAGCGCATAATTTATATCTAAACGTTTTAGTCGAATTGGGGGTTTTTGGCTTAGCGGCATTCTTGTGGTTCTGGTGGAAATATTTTAAAACAGTTTGGGATTTTATGGTGAGATTCCGCGACCAGGATAATTTTTATATGTTTTTCGTAATAGTTTCCGCGCTGACTTTTTTGTGGCTTTTGGCGTATGGCCTGTTTGACGTAACACTATTTAATGACAAAGTCTTAATGTATAGTTTCATCAGTTTGGGGCTTTCTGGGATTATCATAACTAGGTACCGCGATTTGAAAAAATGACATCCTCAAATGTCATTCCGGGAGCTACAAGCGTAGCGAGGGCTACCCGGAATCTACGCTTTGATTATTATCCAGATATGGATCCCGGATTTAATCTGGGGTGGAACAAAAAAACACTAAAATTTTTATGCCAAAAGTAACAGTTGTCCAAGTAATCTATAACAACCGCCGATTCATTGAACCGGTTTTTAACGCTGTATTTAACCAGACTTTTAAGGATATTGAAGTAGTGGCAGTTATTGCAGGCAACGAAGATGGTTCAAAAGAATTGCTCGCAGAAAAATTTCCCCAGGTTAAAATAATCGATCCCGGTTACAATATCGGTTTTGCAAAAGGGCATAACCTGGTTTTTGAAAAGTATGATCCGGAATTCTTCCAGCTGGTCAATCCCGACTTGGTAATGGAGCCGAATTATATTGAAGAGATGCTAAAAGCGTTTGATGATGAAAAAGTAGGCGCGGTTACAGGGAAGTTGTTGAAATGTAATTTTGTAGGGGCGGATCCCATCCGCCCAGATGAAGGGAAGATAATATCTTCCACTACAAAAGTGCAAAAAACCAATATTATCGATTCTACCGGCGTTGTTATTTATAAATCCGGCGCAGCGCGTGACCGCGGGCAGCACGAGACTGACAACGGCCAATACGACGATTTAGCCGTTGTTCAGGCAGTATCCGCTGCCGGAGCCATGTATAGAAGAGCGGCTTTGGAATCAACTAAGTTATCAAAAATTTCTACCACCCCGGCTGCTAACGCAGCCACCCCTCCTGTAAAGGAGGAGTACTCCACATTAGTGGAGGGAGGTGGTATTAAGTATGAATACTTCGACGAGGATTTTCATTCTTACTGGGAAGACGTGGATTTGGCCTGGAGGATGAGCAATGGCGGGTGGAAATGCATGTTTCAACCAGCTGCGATTGCACATCATGGCAGAGGGTCGGGTTCGCATCCTGGCGGATACAAAAAAGTTTTTTCCTACATTAAATTCCACAGGCAAATTCCGCCCCGCATCCGCCAGCTTAACTACCAAAACCACATTTTCATGTATTTGAAAAATTCCTCGTGGTTTTATCCGCAATTTTTTATCCGCGAATTTTTCATGGCTTGTTATATGCTGTTGTTTGAAATTAGCACCTTCAAAGTCGTTCCCAATATGTTTAAGCTGTTTCCCAAAATGTGGCAGAAGCGGAAAAATATCCTAGTTTGTAAAAATCGCGGCCGTGATTTTTACAAACAGAAGTAAAAATTAAATAGCGCCACCAAGATTTGAAATCAAGGCGGCGCTAAGGATGGCATCTTTCGGCCGAGTTGTTACCAGTTTTTTGCGGGATTGAAAAGTTCTCCGTCGACTTGCAAGAGATCGCCGTTGGTAAGGAGTTCGGGTGATATCGTTGTTTCCCCATCCGCCTTACCCCTGTCTTCGCAAAAGGTATAAAGGCTACCTTGGAACCAAACTTTGGTTCCATCGGAGATAATTAGGCATTCTTTCGGGTGCTGCTGGTGGTTGATTGATGAAAAGTGGGAACTTTTCCAATTCACGCCAGAGCTTTCATGAAACATGATTAACTCGCCGGGATCTGCTGTTCTGACTGGTGCGCCAGAACTGGTGTGGTCTACGATCATATTTCCTCCGTTCACAGGATTTGCGTTCAACATAATTTAACACGTAATTAAGCCAGAAGTCAATAATATGGATATATCAATAATTATCCTTTCCTACAAATCCAAAGAGCATTTGAAGGTGCTTTTGCCGAGTATTAAGCAGCAAACCGGCATCTGTTGGGACGGCTCCGGTGATGGATATAGCGGCGAAGTAATTATTGTCGACAACGGTTCGAACGACGGCACGGTTGAATGGGTTGAAGATCAGATTGATAAATTACGGATTACGGATTACGAATTGAATGTTAACGAATCCGCAATCCGCAATCCGCAATTGTGTTTAATTAAAAATACTAATTCCGGTTTTGCGGCTGGAAATAACATCGGCATAAAAAAAGCCGCGGGCAGGCATATCTTAATTTTAAATCCTGACACGAAATTGGAACCGGATACGCTGGAAACCATGCTTGATTTTATGGAAAAGCGGCAAGATGTCGGAATTAGCGGATGCAAACTTATCAAAGCTGACGGAAAATTGGATTTAGCATGCAGAAGAAGATTTCCAAACCCTTGGAACAGTTTTTCGCGGTTGTTTTTGAAAAATAATACCAATTACAATTACAGCGATATAGATGAAAACCAGGAAATGGAAGTTGATAGCGTGGTCGGCGCTTTTATGCTTGTCAGAAAATCGGTGATTGATAAAATCGGGCTTTTGGATGAAACATTTTTTATGTATGGCGAAGATTTGGATTGGTGCTGGCGCTGCAAGGAAGCTGGTTTTAAGGTTTGGTATCATCCGAAAACTTTTATTTACCATTACAAAGGCGAATCATCAAAAAAAATTCCTTTTAAGGCTTTAAAGTGGTTTCATGACGCCATGTGGACTTTTTACAGTAAGCATTACGCAAAAAAGTATCCGTTTTTCTTTAATTGGATAGTTTGGGCGGGGATTTATTTAAGGATGTTGGTTTTAATAGTAATCAATTTACCCAGGAAAGAGGCAAGGGTAAGCAAATAGAAATGACAAAAATTAAAAAAATGACAGAATTGACATAAATAATTGGCCCAATAATTTTGTCATTTACGTCGTTTTTGTCATTTTTGTCAATGTGATTATTTTTGTGGTATTATTAAATTAATTATTATTATCTTCTTACTTTAATTATGGACATTGAACAGAATCCAGGCGGTACAAATTCAGCACCGGAAAGAAAGACTTTAAGAAATCCTTTAAAATCAACCACTATAATAGTGTTGGTTGCGATTTTAGTAGGGTATGTTTTCGGCTTTCAGACCGGTAAAAAAGGCTACACTTTTGTCCCAAAGGAATTTAAGATAGTCAACCAGGCTGACCAGCCAAAAACAGTAGATTACCAGCTATTGTGGGACGCGATTAACGTGATTAACGAAAAATATATAGACAAGCCGGTCGACCAGCAGAAAATTTTGTATGGCGCAGTTAAGGGTGCAGTGGCTGCAACAGGAGACCCGTACACTGACTTTTTTGAACCGAAAGATTTAGAAAGCTTTAAGACAGATTTAAAAGGTTCGTTTGACGGAATTGGTGCGGAGATCGGCAAGAAGGATGGTAATATTGTTGTTATTGCTCCGATTGATGACAGTCCGGCAAAGAAAGCAGGAATCCAGCCGAAAGATATTATCCTTCAGGTTGATGGAAAGTCTACGGCCGATTGGTCAGTGGAAGAAGCGGTTAGCCACATCCGCGGGCAAAAAGGCACGGATGTTACTTTGACTATTTTCCGTGAAGGAAAAAACAAGCCGTTTGACGTCAAGGTTACCAGGGCGCAAATTCAAGTTAAAAGCGTAAAGTGGCAGGTTAAAGATGTGAACGGCAAGAAAATTGCAGTTATTACAATTTCCCGTTTTGGTGATGATACCAAGCCTTTGTTCGACCAGGCGGTAAATGACGTACTGACAAAGAATATTAACGGATTGGTTGTGGATTTGCGCAATAACCCGGGCGGGTATCTGCAGACTGCGGTTGATTTGGCTTCCAATTGGGTTCCCTTGGGCAAGGTTGTTGTTACAGAAGCCAGGAGCCAGGACGGGTCCCAACAGTATACGGCAAACGGACATACAAGGCTTTCGGGAATTAAAACCGTGGTGCTGATTAACGGTGGCAGCGCTTCGGCGTCGGAAATTTTGTCCGGTGCTTTGCAGGATTATAAAATTGCTGAGTTAATCGGGGAAAAAAGCTTCGGTAAGGGAAGCGTACAGGAATTGGTGGACTTGCGCGGGGGCAGTGCGGTTAAAGTAACTGTCGCAAAATGGATTACGCCAAACGGAAAGAACTTGAATAAGGACGGTTTGAATCCGGATGTCGAAGTTAAACTGTCTGATGATGATATTACTAACAATCGCGACCCGCAAATGGACAAGGCATTGCAGGAAGTTACAAAATAAATTAACCTAATTATTCTAAACAAATCCCAATTCCTAATTTCTAAAATTAGACATTATTTAGAATAATTAGAGCAATTAGAATAATTAGGAATAATTATACCATGTCTAAAATAACAGCACAGCAACTGCGAACTAAATATCTCGAATTCTTCAAATCCAAAGGCCATACCGTTATCCCTTCGGCGTCTTTGGTGCCGGAAAACGATTCTTCAGTTTTGTTTACCACAGCGGGAATGCATCCTTTGGTTCCTTATCTTTTAGGGCAGCAGCATCCGGGCGGAAAAAGGGTGACAAACGTGCAAAAGTGCATCAGGACCGGCGATATTGACGAAGTTGGGGATAATACCCATCTGACCTTTTTTGAGATGCTTGGAAACTGGAGCTTTGGGGATTATTTCAAGAAAGAGGCGATTTCCTGGAGCTTTGAATTTTTGACAAGCAAAGATGGTTTGAATTTGCCGCTGGAGCGTTTGGCGTTTTCAGTTTTTGCCGGAGACCAGGATGCTCCGCGCGATGAAGAAGCCGCCGGCATTTGGAAGTCGTTAGGCGTTAAGGAAGAAAGAATCGCGTATTTGCCGAAAGAAGATAACTGGTGGATAGCGGGAAACACCGGGCCATGCGGACCTGACACGGAAATGTTTTATTGGATAGACGATGGCACGCCGGCTCCGGCAAATTTCCAGGAGACTAAAGAAGACAAGCGTTGGGTGGAAATTTGGAATGACGTGTTTATGCAGTTTGAAAAACAGCCGGATGGCAAGCTTGTTCCCTTAAAACAGCAAAACGTGGATACTGGGATGGGTTTGGACAGGACCTTGGCAGTTTTAAACGGACAAAAATCTGTTTATGACACAGAAATCTTTAAGCCATTGTTCGATGTTTTGTCTTTGGGCCAGGAAGTAATGTCTAACGATGAAATCCGCAAAGCCAGGATAATCTTAGACCACATTCGCGCATCAGTTTTTATTGTTGCCGACGGTGTCGAGCCGTCTAATAAAGACAGGGGTTATGTTTTAAGAAGGCTCCTGCGGCGCAGTATGGTTTACGGCAAGCTTTTGAATCTGCAAAACCATTGGCTCAAGGCGCTTATTGGCCAAGTTATGGCGATTTATGGCGATGCGTATCCGGGAATTGTCAGAGACAGCAATAGGATTTTTGAAGTAATAGAAGCAGAGCAGAAAAAATTCGGCTTAACGCTCGAAAAAGGACTTAAACAATTAGAATCAAGAATCAAGAATCAAGAATCAGGCGGACTGACAGGCAAGGAAGCTTTTGATTTGTATCAATCATTCGGTTTTCCATGGGAGCTGACCAAGGAGATGGCGGAAGCGATTGGGCAAAAAATCAATAAGGAAGAATTTGAAACTGAATTCAAAAAGCACCAGGAATTATCCCGCACCGCCAGTGCCGGTCAGTTTAAAGGCGGGCTTGGCGGCAATAGCGAAAAAATCGTGAAATATCATACTGCTACGCACTTGATGAACGCAGCGTTAAGGCAAGTGCTTGGAGAGCATGTCTGGCAAAAGGGGAGCAACATCACCGAAGAGCGCACCAGGTTCGATTTTACACATCCTCAAAAAATGACCGAAGAGGAAAAATTGAGCGTTGAAGCTTTGGTTAACGGATGGATTAGCCAAGATTTGCAGGTTAAAAAAGACATTATGCCTATTGAAGAGGCTAGAAAATTAAACGCCATTGGGGTGTTCGGCGAGAAATATTCTGACACAGTATCCGTTTATACAATTGCCGACACCAATACGGGCGAAGTGGTATCCCGCGAACTTTGCGGCGGCCCGCACGTCGAACATACCGGGGTGATAGGAAAATTCAAGATACAAAAAGAAGAAGCGTCCAGTGCAGGTATCCGCCGCATAAAAGCAACTATAGAATAGTTTATAGTTTGTAGTAAGTAGTTTATAGAAAATAAAACAAAATAATCAGCCCCAAAGGGGCCCCTTTGGGGCATTAAAATCCGCGCAGCAGATCCGCGTTAAGATCTGTGGTCATATGAAATTGGATTTTTTTAATTGTCCAAGTCCAGAAGGTTTGGATAAGGCAATATTGCCAAAAGAAAAGCCTTTGTTTTTAACTTACAAGCCGCAGTTTGATTTGTTGGAGCAAATGGCCGGGAAGTATAAAAATTACAAAAATATTTTAGTTATCGGACATGGCGGAAGCATTAACAGCTTTTATGGCGTTTATAATGCCTTGATTGAACTAACGGACAAAAAAGCTTATTTCTTGAACACTACAGATCCGGATTACATCAATCGTTTAAAAAAAGAACTGAACCCTAAAGATACCCTAGTTATCCCAATCAGCAAATCCGGGGAAACTGTTACTTTGCTCGAAGCTTTGGCCCAGTTTGCTGATTTTCCATTGCTGTTTATTGCCGGCAGGGACAGTGCTTTGTGGGAAATTGCGAAAAAAATGAATGCCGATGTCGTGCCGCATCCTGCAATTGGAGGCAGGTTCAACGGAGTTACGGAAATTACTCTGCTGCCGGCGGCTTTGGTAGGTTTAAATATCAAAAAATTATTTGATGGCGCCGGTAAGTTTTATCAGATGTACGATGTTGATAATTTGGCGTTTAAGGCTGCTTCAGTTTTTTGGCAATTGGAACAAAAAGGATTTGTGGATGTCTTTATGCCTTTTTATTCCCATAACCTTTTTTACATGAGCAATATAATTGTGCAGCTTTGCCATGAAAGTTTTGGGAAAAATGGAATGGGGCAAACATATTTTGCGCACGAAGCGCCGGAATCGCAACACCATACCAACCAAAGGTTTTTTGGCGGCAAAAAAAATATTGCCGGGTTTTTTGTGGGAACCGATAGTTTCCTATATCCGACGCAGAATTCCATGCCAGCCGCAATCCACAGCGTTCAGATAAAAAACCACGCGCTTTTTGACCTGAATAATATTCCTTTGGAAGTTTCAATGGACAGCGAATTGCACGGTACCTTGGAGGATGCAAAAATCAACAGCATACCGGCAGCGCATCTTTCCATTTCCGGTTTTTCTGAAAATGAGATAGGCAACCTTATGGCTTTTTGGCAGTTATACGCGGTTTATTCTTCACTGCTTAGGAAAGTGGACCCTTTTGACCAGCCGCAGGTAGAAAATAGTAAAGTGATATCGTTTAATAAGCGGTTAAAATATAAAAATTTGATATAACTTTAAAGCTTAATCGTCTTGATTGACAAAATTGTCATAATTTAAAAAATTGACACAAATATTACTGCAGTTTATTTATGTCAATTTTGTCATTTTTTTATTTTTGTCATTTCATTTGCTATTGCTTTATTAACAAAATAAGCATAAAATAAGGTTGAAAACAGTTTTTAACCTCATGTTTGTTATGGTTCCCAGTATTTATATCAACCTAGAAGATGATGTTGCCAAAATAACTGCCCGCATCAAAAAACAGAAAGCGGACAAGCTGGTTTTGGTATGCCCAAAAAGGTGTTTTTTATTCAATGACAGCATAAATTTAAGGCTTCTGAAAAAACAGGTAGATTTGCTGAAAAAGGAGGTTTATATTTTGACAATGGATGAACGGGGCCAGATGTATGCCAAAGAAGCCGGGTTCCAATTAAAGTTTTTACCGAAACAGGTAACTAGCAAGGGCATTTCTGATGTAAAAGTTGCCGCCAAGCCTGAGAAAATACAACCGCAAAAAGTAGAAGATGCTTCAGTAAAAAAACAGGAAACGCATAAGAAAAAAGAAGAGCGGGTTTTCGTGCCGGAAGAAGTCGTTGAAGAACAGGAAAAATACGGGTTGGAAGAAGAGCCTGGGGCTATCCCGCAATCATTTAATAAACCAAGCCAGTTTGGGCAAAAATCCGAACCTGCAAAAGGCAAGATTAAAATTTCCGTGCCTAAGGTGTCAATGAGCCAGGCATTTTTTCCCAGGGAGATAGAACAGTCTTATAAATCTGATGGAAAAAAACCATCAGGAAAAAATTGGATTATATCCATAATGTTAATTTTGGTGCTGCTGGCCGGGACCGCTGTTGTGGTTTTCTTCGTTCTTCCTAAAGCCACGGTTGTCGTATATCCAAAAACTGAAGCTGTTACAAGGGATATGGAAGTTACAATAAGCACCAATGTAAAAAATCCGGATACATCAAAACTTTTGTTGCCGGCTACCAAAGTCACGGACGAATTGGATGTTACCCAAAAATTCCAAAGCCAGGGTAAAAAAGAAGTTGGAAATAAAGCTGTTGGAACGGTATATATTTATAATTTCACCAGACAGCCGCTGAATTTGAAGGCTAACACTACGACTTTAACTGTCGGAAGCAAAAATTACGTCTTAACGAGCGATGTGAACCAGTTAAAACCGACCCTTTACAAGAACGCCAAAACAAAAGAAATTGACGAAAATTCTTTGGCGGCTCCCGTCGAAGTTGAGGCGGCAGAAGGCGGTGACAGCTCAAATGTTCCCGCGGGGACCAGAATGGAAATATCTAACCAGGTATTTGGCAGCAAGCCCCAGTTTTTATATGCCAAAACAGCGACTTCCGTAACCGGCGGGACATCGAGGTACTTGTCTTTTGTATCCGATTTGGATATTTCCAATTCCCAAAAAAGCTTGGGCGATGCGTTGATAAGCCAAGAGCAGCAAAAACTTTCGCAGCAAAACTTGGTTATCCCTGACAAAGCTTATATTATAGAACCTGAGCAGTTTTCTACGGATAAGCCGTCGGGTACTAATAGTCCAAACTTTGAAGCTGTGCTTAAAGCCAAAATAACCGCGCTGGCAATTAACAAGCAAGATTTATTTAAGCTGGCTGGCGACCGTATTAAGCAAACTTTGGCTACAAACAAAAGTTTGGAAGACATAAGCGATAACCAGCTTAGCTACAAAATTAAAAGCATTGACTTGAGCAATGAACTTGCGGTTCTTTTTGTCCATTATGAAGGCCAGGCAGTCTTAAACGTCAATTTGGACGGGTTAAATGAAGAATTGGCTGGAAAAAGCCAGGACCAGGTTAATGAATTTTTATCTTCAAAAGCGGAAATTAATAAAATAGATATTACACTGGCGCCTTCCTGGCAGAAAAATTTTCCCAGATTTGCCAATAGAATTGGCGTAACACTGGGGAAATTTAACGTTCAAAATAGTCAGTAATTATTAAAGTGGCTTATTTAGGCCAAGTTTAATAATATTGTTGTATTTGACTTTTTTTAAATTATTGTGTAGAATTACAGCAAATCATTTAAATAGACAATTTGATATACAGTAATCAAGACTTAGGAAAGTCCGGTAAAAATAAGAAAGATGTCATCGAACTTGAGGGCAAAGTCATTGAAAATTTGCCTAATGCTATTTTTCGTGTCCAGCTGGATTCAGGTCAGGTTGTTGTGGGCCATCTATCCGGAAAAATGAGAGTGAATATGATAAAGGTTCTGCCTGGCGACAGGGTTATTATTGAAATGACTCCTTATGATTTATCAAAAGGCAGAATTACAAGAAGAATGAGATAAGTAATATAATCCGAATTATCCGAATATAATCCAAATGACCCGAAATAGGACTCATTTGGGCATTCGGATGGTAATTCGGGGAATTAGGATTATATCTATGAAAGTCAGGGCAAGTGTTAAACCAATGTGCAAGAAGTGCAAAGTTGTTAAAAGATTCGGCAGGATTTACATTATTTGCGAAAATCCAAAGCATAAGCAGCGCCAAGGCTAACGCCTTGTCTGCAGGCGAAAAGCCAAAAAGTTTGTAAAGTTACAAAGAATACAACAACGCAACTTTTAGCAATACGAACTTCAAGGTTTTATAAACATTAAAATTTTATTAACTTAATTTTATGGCACGTATCGCAGGGATAAACATTCCTAACGAAAAAAGAATAGAAGCTGCTTTGCCGGTTATATACGGGATAGGCTTTACTCTGTCCAAAAAGATTTTGGCGGCGACCAATGTGGATCCGAATAAGAGAACCAAGGACTTGTCGGAAGAAGAACTGAACAGGATCCGCGAATACATTGAAAAAAACTTCAAAGTAGAAGGCGAGTTAAGGCAGCAGATTTTATTGAACATCAAGAGGCTTAAAGAAATCAGCGCTTACCGCGGGATAAGGCATATTAGAGGTTTGCCGGTCCGCGGCCAAAGGACAAAAACCAACTCCAGAACCAGAAGGGGTAATGTCCGTAAAACTGCCGGAAGCGGCCGTAAAGCAGCTTCAGAAAAAACATAACATAATCCGAATTATCCGAATAATCCGCCAGCTGGCGGACCAAATGACCCGAAAAAGGGAGAAGCCATTTGGGGCATTCGGATGGTAATTCGGGGTATTAGGATTAATATTACATTATGGCGGAAGAAACCACACAACCAAATATCGCGACTCCAATCGAGGCTGCTCCTGCGCCGGCGGCGGAAGCCACCGAAGCTGCGGCTAAGATCAAGTCAGGTAAGAAGAAGAAATCCAAGGCCAAGGTCACTAAGGGAAAGATTTACATCAACTCCACTTACAACAACACCATCGTTTCAGTCACTGACATGTCAGGCAATGTCCTGATTTGGAGCAGTGCTGGAAAAATCGGTTTTAAGGGATCAAAGAAATCCACTCCTTATGCCGGCCAAAAGACCATGGATGACGCTTTGGCAAGAATTAAGGAAAGAGGGTTGTCTGAAGTTGATGTATTCATTAAAGGCATTGGATCCGGCAGGGAATCGGCAGTAAGGGCTTTGCAGGGTTCTGGCTTGAATGTTATTTCCATTAAAGACCAAACCCCGATTCCTCACGGAGGAGTCAGGCCGAAGAAGCCGAGAAGAGTATAATTATATAAACATTTAAACATATAAACATTTAAACATTAATGCATGTTCGCATGCTTAAATGCTTAAATGCTCAAATGATTATGAGATACACAGGTCCAAAAGTAAAAAAAGCCAGAAGGCTCGGAATGGCTTTTACTGCAAAAGACGCAAAGATTTTGCAGAAGAGAAACTTTCCCCCGGGACAGCACGGCCAAAACAGGGTCAGGCTTTCTGAATACGGGATGCAGCTCAGGGAAAAGCAAAAAGCCAAAATCACTTACGGCGTATTAGAACGCCAATTCGAAAAATATTTCAACAAGGCCCTAAAACAGGCCGGAGTTACCGGTGATAATTTGCTCAAACTCTTAGAACTGAGGCTGGATAGCGTGGTTTTCCGCTTGGGTTTTGCGGAAACCAGGGCTCAGGCCAGGCAGTTAGTTGGCCACGGTTTCTTTGAAGTCAATGGCAAGAAGGTTAATATCCCTTCTTATTCCGTAAAAGTTGGCGATACGATTGCAATCAGGGAAGTTAAGCAGAAATCCAAGTATATAGAAAAGATCAAGGAAAAAATCAAGAACTTCCAAACCCAGGAATGGCTGGAACTTAATTCTTCCAAGCTGTCCGGAAAAGTCCTGACATCCCCAGAACCGGAAATGATTGGCAATACAATCAACACCCAGCTGATAGTTGAACACTACAGCAGGACATAAAAAAAGCGCTAAGCGCATTAATAATTATTTTTGGAGGCAAATTTTATGGAAGCTATTCCACTTCCTAATCACTCAAAAGTACAAGATTTAGGCAATAATAAATACAGCTTAATTCTGGAGCCGTTATATCCCGGCTACGGCGTTACTATTGGTAATGCCATGAGGCGCGTGTTGCTTTCTTCCATGCCCGGAGCTGCGGTTACGGCTGTAAAAATTAAATTTGTCGACCACGAATTTTCCACTATTCCGCATGTTAAAGAAGACGTAATCCAGATTATTTTGAACCTCAAGCAGTTGAGGATCAAAAGCTTTAGCGCTGAACCGGTTAGATTATCCTTAAAGGTTAAGGGTGAAAAAACCGTTACCGCGGCCGATATAAAAGAAATCGACCAGGTCCAAATTATCAGCAAGGATTTGCACATTGCGACTTTGGACAACAAGAATGCGGAACTGGATATGGAATTGGTTGTAGAGCAGGGCAGGGGATACTTGCCGGTTGAAGCCAGGGAAAACCAGAAGCTGGAAGTCGGCATGATTGCCTTGGACGCGATATTTACTCCGTTGAAATCTGTGCACTTTGATGTTTCTAATGTACGTGTCGGCCAATTGACCAACTTTGACAAGCTGGAAATCTTCATGGAAACTGACGGTACAATGGATGGACAGGAAGCGGTTGATATTGCAGCCCATATCTTGGTTGACCACTTTACCATGATGTTCTCCAATGATTTTGGTAAAATCGAAACTCCGGTTGAAACTGAAATTGCCGTTGCTGAAGAAATGGTTCCGGTAATCGCTTCTGCCGAGAATGAAATTGAAAATTCTACTCTTTCGACTAGGGCGAAAAACGCCTTGTCCAAGAACGGGGTTACTTCAATCGCGGCTTTGCAGAAACTCAGCAACGAAGAAATCGGCAGCCTTTCCGGTTTAGGCGATAAAACCATCAAGGAAATTTACGATTTCCTTGGCAGACAATAAAACAATGACAAAATTGACATAATTGACAAAAATGACAAAAATATTGCAGCAAAATTATGTTCAATTTTATTAGCTCCTCAGCTCGGAAATTTAATTAATTAAATTTCCGAGCTGAGGAGCTAATACAGGGTATTTAATTATTTAAAGTATGATCAATTAATTTATGCGCCATCAAAAGAAGAAAAAAATAGGCAAAGGAACTGACCATAGGAGAAAATTACTCAGAACACTTGCATCCTCGGCAATTCTTTACGAGAAGATTGAGACTTCTTATGCTAATGCCAGGGCCGTAAAGCCGTATCTGGAAAAAGCCATAACCCAAGCTAAAGATAATTCCTTGTATAGCAGGAGATTGTTGCTTTCCAGGCTGAGCACCATGGCCACGAAAAAAGCTTTGGAAGTTTTAGGGCCTAAGTATAAGGAAAGAAAAGGCGGTTATACCAGGATGATTAAGCTGAATAATCCGCATGAAGGAAAGTCAAAAGTAATTTTGGAATTAGTAGAGTAACATAATCCGAATTATCCGAATATTATCCAAATGACCCGAATAGGGAAGAACTCATTTGGGGCATTCGGATGCTGATTCGGGGGATTAGGATTAATAATTATGCAATCACAGAAAATTACATTACCAAAGACAGTCAAACGCGTCTGGTATCAGATTGATGCATCTTCCCAAACCATGGGCAGGGTGGCATCTAAAATCGCCAATTTGCTCAGGGGCAAGCATAAGAGGAATTTTACGCCTCATATGGACATGGGTGATTTTGTCGTAGCCGTAAATGTAGACAAGCTCAAATTTACCGGCAAGAAAATGGAACAGAAGATGTACTACAGGCACTCCGGCTACTTGGGCGGCTTAAAAAGCTCTACTTTGAAGACCGAGTTTCTTAAGCACCCGGACCAGGTTTTGAGGAAAGCGGTTTATAACATGCTTGACGACATTAAGTTCAGGAAGACACTTGTTTCTAGAATGAAATTAGTCAAAGGTACAGAACATAATTATAAGATAGACGAAACATTATAACATTTAACATTTGACATTTAACCTTTGACAGAAAACAGTCAAATGTCACATGTCAAAGGTCACAGGTTTATTAAGATGCCAACTAAGACTACTACAACTAAAAAGACTACCAAGCCCAGAGCGCCCAGGAAAACTGCGGCTAAGCCTGCTGCGGCTCATGCCAAAAAGGCGGCAGAGCCCAAAGCGGAAGCTGCCAAAACGGCAGAGGTACAGCATTTGCCAAAAGGCGAATACGTTTTTGCCACAGGCAGGAGAAAAACTTCCATTGCCAATGTCAGATTGTTTTCCGGAAAAGGCGAAAGCATTGTAAACAAGAAGCCATTCGCTACTTACTTTGGCTATACCATTTACCAAAATGAAGTAAACAGGCCTTTTGAGGTAACCGGTTTGGTTAACCACTATCATTTTGTTTGCAGCGTAAACGGCGGCGGCCCGCACTCGCAAGCGCAGGCTTTGCGCCACGGAATTTCTTTGGCTTTAAGCAGGATCTCTCCCGAAGTCAGGAAAGTTTTAAAGAAGAACGGATATCTTACCCGCGATGACAGGCAAAAAGAAAGAAAGAAACCAGGCTTAAAAAGAGCCCGCCGCGCACCACAGTGGGCGAAACGTTAATTTTACTATCAGACCACCCGTCATTGGGTGGTCTTTTGTTTTGCATCAAGATATTTACCGCAATTTTCATAAGTTTAATCTTAAGATATTACAAAATTTAATGTTGATAACCGCGCGTTACCTTTTTCACTAAATATCGTATAATTAAGTAAGAATTAAAAATTAAAAAATAATATGGACTCACAAAACAATACGTTTCCAAGGGCGCTTATTTGGTTACTCGGCATCTTTTTAATATTAGTCATGGTAGTTTATATTGGCGATAAAGCTTTCCAAATATCAAAGCAGGCCAAGGAAAGCAAGGAACCGCAAAAAACCATTTCCATTTCCGCAGAGGGAAAGGTTAAGGCAGTGCCCGATTTGGCTGTGGTCAATTTGGGCGTTATAACCCAAGGCACGACTGCTGCTGAAGTGCAGGACCAAAACAGCAAAAAAATCAATCAGATAATCGATTTCGTTAAGCAGCAAGGGATTAACAAAGAGGATATTTCAACATCCAATTTTAATATTTATCCTCAATACGATTACCGCAACGGAAAAAATAATATTACCGGATATCAGGCAAACCAGACCGTCAGCATAAAAGTCAGGGGAGTTGATAAATCCACTGAAGCTTTGGGCAAAATAATAGATGGCGCGACAAATAATGGCGCCAACGAAGTAAACGGCGTGTCTTTGAGTTTTGATGATCCGGATAACTTAAAAGAAAAAGCCAGGGAAAATGCGATTGAAAGAGCCAAGCAAAAAGCCCAGGAGATGGCCAGGGTAGCAGGGTTGACCTTGGGTAAAGTGGTTAGCGTTTCCGAATCCAACATGGGCGGATACCCGGTACCAATGGCGGATGTGGCTTATGGCATGGGCGGAGCCGGAATTGCGCAAAAATCCATTTCTCCAAATATTGAGCCGGGCACGCAGGACATAACAGCCCAAATGACAGTGGTGTTTGAGATTAAATAGTTAATAGTGAATAGGCAATAGGAAATAGTTTATCAAGGGGCATCCTGTATCAGATACAGGATGCCCCTTGATGCATCTGGCGAATGGCTTGAGCCTACGGTTGAGCCATTCGTTTTGGCTTACTTAAGGCAAAAATTAAAACTAAAAAACTCCGGAATTTCCGGAGTTTTTTAGTGCTTTAAGCAAACTCATAAGCCGAATTCTGTTTCTAAATAATCATCTGTCTAGCCCTTAAATTGCTCTAAGGGTCAAGCAGCCTACCTAACTTGGCTTTGCACTCAAGTAAGAGTTTAGCCGTTTCACCTTGGCATTGCTACCAAGACGATCCAATTGCTTGGATCTCCTAGCCTTTCGGCATCGGACGTTTCTGTTCGCATCTCGCACCTTGCGGTGGACGGGAATTACCCGCTACCCTTTTTGATAACTCTATAGAGGCTATCAAACAAGTGTTCGGACTTTCCTACCCAATTTTTACATTGGATTGATTATTCGATTTGCTTAAAGCTTCAATATTCTATCAGATATTATCAAAATTGTCAAGTATAAGCTGGAAAAAAGCAGTTAAAATTGATATAATATTTTATATGAAGAAAGCGGAGCTTATTTTTAACTTGGTGACCATACCAATGGACGGCTTAATGATAATAGCCGCCGGTGTGGTATCGTTTTTTATTAGGCAAAGGTCAATAAATTTTATCGGACCCATTATCTACCAGCTGAATTTGGGCGATTTTGTCAGTACCGTTTACAAGCTTGCCCCTATTTTGATTCTTATTTTCGCTGTGCTAGGCTTGTATAACTTAAGAGGGACAAGAAAGTTTTCCGACGAGTTTTCCAAAATTGTCATCGGAATTTCCCTGGGGCTTTTGATTGTCATGCTCTTATTCTTCTTTAACCAGACAATTTTCCCTTCCAGGTTCATAATTTTAGCCACCTGGGGGTTGGGAATTTTGTTCGTGGTAGCCGGCCGCCTTGCATTAAAATTAGTCCAGCAGCTTTTGTTCTACCAAAACATCGGCCTGCATAAATTGGTTGTTATAAATAGCGAAAGCGGAAACATTTCGGTAATTGAACAGGTTTATAAAAATAAAAAATACGGATACGAAATAACCAGCGAGTTGGAATATTCGGAAAGTATTTTTGAAAAGCTGCAAAATTTATACGACAATAAAAAAATCGACGAAATTTTACAGGCTAATCCAGGGCTGGGAGACGAAATAAACTTGAGACTAGTCCAATTTGCCCGGAATAAAGGCTTGCAGTTCAGTTTCGTGCCGAACCTTTTTGAAGTCCAGAGAAATTCGATAGAAACTTACAACTTAAAAGGCGTTCCGGTAATCAGCCTGAAAAATACTCCGCTGGACGGCTGGGGAAAAGTCGCCAAAAGGATTTTGGATATTACAGCATCAACAATTTGCCTGGTTATAACCAGTCCGCTGTTTTTAATTATCTATATTGCCATTAAAATCGACAGTGAAGGCAAGGTGATTTATTCCGCTTTGCGCGGCGGCTGCGGCAGGGATTTTCCGTTTTACAAATTTAGGAGCATGTACAGCCACTTAAGCGTAGGCGCAATGTATGGCGGCGATGGAGCGGAAAAAGTCAGGCAGGAGCTTTGGAAAGTCAACAGCCGCGGCGGGGCAAGCGGACCGTTCTTGAAAATCAAAGATGACCCAAGAGTTACCAAGGTTGGAAAGTTTTTGCGTAAAACCAAGCTCGACGAAATTCCGCAATTTTGGAACGTGCTTAAAGGCGATATGAGCATGGTTGGCCCAAGAGCCCACGTTTTGGATGAAGTTGATCGGTACAGAAACCGCTACCGCAGGATGTTTTCAATAAAGCCCGGAATTTTTGGTATGTCGCAAATAGCGCAAAGTTCCTGGCCGGATTTGCCGTTTGAGGAAGAAATCAAGCTCAACACGTTTTATATTGAAAACTGGAGCCTATGGCTGGATTTGAAAATTTTGGCAAAAAGCTTTTGGCTTATCTTTTTCGGCAGCAAAGCCAGGGAAGATTATTAATATATAATCCGAATTACCCGAAATATTTATCCAAATGCCCCAAATAAAATAAGATGCATTCGGATAATTCGGATGTTAATTCGGGGCATTAGGATTACATTAATGAGGGTTGCTTTAGCACATGATTCGTTTACTCAATTAGGCGGAGCGGAAAGGGTAATTGCAGAATTACACGAGATGTTTCCGGAAGCCCCGATTTTTACTTTGGTTTTAGACCGGAAGTTAAAGGGTGATTTTGCCGGCTGGGATATTAGGACATCATGGCTTCAGGTGTTATACAATTTCATTCCCAAGTTGCAGTACCTTTTGCCATTTATTCCTCTTGCTGTTTCGTCCTTGGATTTGTCCGGGTACGATGTGGTAATTTCTTCCAGCTCAAGCTGGATTAAGAATATCAAGACGCCGAAAAATTGCATCCATATCTGCTATTGCCACACGCCTACCAGGTTTTTATGGGTAGATAAAGATTATGTGTCGCAAGAAGTGCCGAAATTTTTAAAGCCTTTGGTAAATTGGCTGCTTAAATTAATGAAAAAGTGGGATTTTAAAAAGGCGCAAAAAATCAATTTTTTTATTGCCAACTCCAAAGAAGTCCAAAATAGGATTTCCCAATATTACCATCGTGACAGCGTAATAATTTACCCGCCGGTTGATACAAATTTTTGGCATCCAATCGCCCCGTCATCGTCATTGCGAGTGCAGCCGAAGCAATCTGTTAGATCAAACCAAGAGATTGCTTCGTCCACCTTCGCTGAAGCTACGGCGGACCTGCGATCGGATGCACTTCTCGCAATGACATCAAAAAAGGATTATTTCCTTATTGCCGGACGCCTGCAAGCGCACAAAAAGAATAATTTAATTGTTGAGATATTTAACGAGATCGGCTTGCCTTTGCACGTAGCGGGGACAGGACGCCAGGAAGATTATTTGCAATCCATTGCCAAGCCAAATATCAAATTTTTAGGCAGGATTAGCGACGAACAACTTAGGGATGAATACAGCGGAGCAAAAGGTTTAATTTTCCCGCAGCTCGAAGATTTAGGGCTAATTCCCATAGAAGCGGCCAGCTGCGGCACGGCAACTATCGCTCTTGCCAAAGGAGGTTCTTTGGAAACTGTAGTTCCCGGAGTAACAGGGGAATTATTTGAAACTTACGATAAGGAAAAAATCAAACAGATAATTCTTTCATGGAACCCGGATAAATATTCCCAAGAAAATTTAACGGTTCACGCTAAAAAGTTCGGCAAAAATTCATTTAAGGAAAAATTATTGGAATTCATAAATAAAAATAATCTCAATGAAAGAAAGGTTTGAATCTTCAGAAAATATCTATAACAAAATAAGCCCTACCGCTTGGTCTGTGGCTTATGGCAGGACTTTTACCGATATCCCATTTTCCAATGAAATTTATTCAGAACTAAAAAATGATAACCCGGCTTTTTTGCGATTGGAAAAAGACGGTATGTTAAGCGCCAGGCCGGTAGCCGTCCAATTCGAAGCTAGATACAAGTTAATTAATAAACTTACAAAGTTAAACGGTCAGAGACAAATTTTAGAGTTAGCATCCGGTTTATCGCCGCGTGGAATGGAGCTTTCCAGTCAGGATTGTGATGTTTTTGTCGAAACGGATTTGCCGGAAATGATTGACCTTAAAAATGACATAGTAAGAAAAGTTTTACATCACAAAAATATTGCATTAGACGGGCGTTTATTCATCGAACATGGCAATGCCATAGAACCGGGAGGTTTGGCACAAGCTGCTAGCCATTTCAAACCGAATGAGCACGTTTGTGTGATTACCGAAGGGTTGTTGCGTTATTTGGACTTTGATGAGAAAACCAAAGTGGCAAAAAATGTAATATCTGTACTCAATAAATATGGCGGTTATTGGCTTACATCAGACACACAAACTTTGGCCGACGTGCCCGAATCACATAAAACCGATAATGCAAAATTTTCCAAGTTAGTCGGTAGGGAAATTTCAAAAAATTATTTTGAGACCCCGAAACACGCCGAAGATTTTTTTGAGAATTTGGGCTTTACGGTAAAGCCTTATTCGTTCAGCGAAATCGAAGATTGTTTGGTTTCTCCCATGCGTCTGGGCCTGGATAAAAAAACAGTTAACGAAGAGCTGTCTAAGCGCAGGGTATTCTTAATGAGATTAAAAGAATCGAATGAAAATAACCATTGATTTACGAAGCTTGTCGAGCGGGAATGTTTCGGGCGTGGAAAACTACACTTTGAACCTTTTGGAACATTTGCTGACAATTGATAAGAAAAATACATATACGCTGTATTATAATTCCTGGAAAAAAGCCAGCTTGCCGGATTTGCATTTTATTAATTCGAAGATTGTAAAGACCAGTTTTCCGAATAAAGTTTTAAACTTGATGCTGATGGCAAAGCTGGTTGATATGGAAAAATTATCCGGACCGACTGACTGCCTGTTCATGCCGAATTTGAACCAGTTTAACATCAATCCTAATGTGAAACTAGTTTTAACTGTCCACGACTTATCGCCGATTGTAACGCCTGAATATTATGATGCAAAAAGGAACCTTTGGCACAAGCTTTTAAGGTACAAACAGGCTTTTAATAGGGCTGACTTGATATTCGCCGTATCGGATTTCACTAAATATGATTTAATGAAGCATTTCAATTTGCCGGAAAATAAAATTCACGTTGTACATTCTGGGATTGACCATAAACATTTTAATACAGAAATACCAGATGAAAAATTAAGGGAAGTGAGGAATATTTACGGCTTGCCAGGCGATTATATTTTGTTTTTAAACACCATTGAACCAAGGAAAAATTTATCAGGAGTGATAAAAGCGTTTGAATTATTGGACCATCCTGTAAATTTAGTCATTGCCGGAAAGAAAGGTTGGAAAAACGGGGGTTTGTTTAATCAAATCAGAAAAAGCCGCAAAGCAAAGAAAATTAAATATTTGGGTTACATTAAAGAAGAAGACAAACCGGCAATTATCAAGCTTTCTCGGGGCTTAGTTTATCCTTCGTTTTACGAAGGTTTTGGTTTTCAGCCTCTTGAGGCAATGGCGTGCGGAGTGCCTACTGTAGTATCCCAGGTTTCAGCTCTGCCGGAAGTAGTAAAAGATAGTTCTTTGTTGATTAATCCTTATGACCCAAACAGTATGGCTTTGGCTTTAGAGCAAATTTTATCTGATGAGGAATTGTCGGGTCAACTAGTCCAAAAAGGACTGAATTTGGTTAAGGAATATAATTGGGATAAATTTGCAGGGCAGATTTTGGAAGGGTTGAATAGTCTCTACTAAATACTAATATGTACTAAATATACTAAAGTAATATACCAGCAGTGATATCAATTAAGTATATTTGGATGATATTTAGTACCTTTAGTATTAATTAGTATTTAGTAGAAAGATTAGTAGTAAAAATATTTATGATTATTGGACTAGACCTTAGAATGTTAGGCAATCGGCATGGCGGCATAGGGCGCTACTCTTTGGAATTGGCAAAAAATATCCTAAGAACAGACAAAATAAACTATTACAAGTTATTTGTAAACCCTAAAAATTCTGACGAAGGCGATATAAAACAATTTGAGCAATTCAGCAACGCAACAATTATTCCAGCCAATATTAGGCATTATTCTTTAATGGAACAGATTAAGTTTTGGAGAGTGCTTAATAAGGAAAACCTGGATTTGGTCCATTTCATGAATTTTAATGTCCCGATAATGTATGACCGCCCTTTTATAGTGACAATCCATGACGTAGTGCATCACAAGATTGGCGGAGCGAAAAAAAGCCGCTTGCCGCATTTCTTGGCGTATAAAAAAGTCATTGGCAACGCGTCTAAGAAAGCAGCCAGGGTAATAACCGTTTCAGAATATTCAAAAAATGACATATCAAAATATTTGCAAATACCTTTGGAAAAAATTGATGTGGTTTACGAAGGCGCGTCCGTTAAAACCGATATTTCTGAAAGCAGGATAAGCCAGGTCAAGAAAAAGTATTTGCTAGACAAGCCTTATTTGTTGTTTGTCGGCGTCTTAGAGCGCAAAAAAAATGTCATTAACCTTGCCAGAGGTTTTGACGTACTTTTGAAAAAATACAAATTTGACATTGATTTAGTTTTTGCCGGCAAGCCCGACCCGCATTATCCGGAAATAAAATACAAAGCCATGGACATAAAGTTTAAAGACCACTTGGTTTTCACGGATTATTTGGAAGACGAAGATTTGGCGGCATTGTATAAGGGCGCGCACGCGTTCGTATCGGCATCGATGCATGAAGGGTTTGGCCTGCCGGGGGTTGAAGCCATGAAATTCGGGCTGCCATTGGTTGTTTCCAACATTGACGTGTTTAATGAAATTTATGATAAGGCGGCTATATATTTTAATCCCTTGGATCCTGATGATATCGCGGAGAAAATCAGCCTTTTGGTGAGTGATGAAAAATTCCACGCCCAAATGCAAACGTTTAGTTTTACTCAGGGCCAAAAATTCAATTGGGAAGAAACAGCAAAGCAGACCCTGAATATTTATCAAAAAGCCTTAAATGAAATATAATATATTTAGCTAGGAAGTGATCTCAAAATCTCATTAGTATCATTATGCGCATAATTCTTGTAGGCGGAGGCACCGGAGGGTCAGTATCACCGCTGCTTGCCGTCGCCGAAGAAATTAAAATAAACCACCCTAAGGCCAGTTTTTTATTTATCGGAACCAAGACCGGGCCGGAACGGCAGATGGCTGAAGGTTCCTGTATGGAGTTTAAGAGTATTTCCGCGGGCAAATTTAGAAGGTATTTTAGCCTGGCGAATTTGGCAAGCCCGTTTTTGGTGCTTGGCGGATTTTGGCAATCCGTAAAAATCTTAAAAGAATTCAAGCCGGATTGCGTTTTTGGCACCGGAAGTTTTGTCCAGGTGCCTCTGATTTGGGCTGCCAAGTTTTTAGGTATTCCTTCGGTAATCCACCAGCAGGATATTGTGCCGAGCCTTGCCAATACTTTGTGCCAGCATGCTGTTTCAAAAATAACCGTAACTTTTGAGGATTCGTTAACAGATTTTTCGTCCGGTCTCGGGCTATTCTATAAAAAGAAGAAAAAAGACAAGATATATTGGACAGGTAACCCTTTTCGTCATAGGTTGGCGGAGGCGGTTAAGGAAAAGGCAATAAAATCTTTTGGATTAAAGAATGATTTTCCAACCCTTTTCGTAATTGGCGGGGGCACGGGGGCAGCGGGTATCAATAAAATACTGCTTGAGTCCTTGCCTGAATTAACCAAAACAGTACAGGTTATACACGCGACAGGAAAGAATAAGCCAAGCGGTTTTAAATCTGAGAATTACCATCCGTTTGAATTTATTTCGAATGTCGGAGAGGCTTTTGCCGCATCTGATATAGTGCTTTCAAGGGCAGGTTTGTCGACGATTACTGAATTGTCAAATTTGAAAAAAATTAGTATAATAGTTCCCATGCCCGATTCGCACCAGGAAATGAACGCGCTATTAATGATGCAGCAGAATGCGGCAATAGTCGTGCCGCAAAACAAGCTTACTCCGAAAAGGCTCGTAATGATTGTCAGAAAACTTTTGTTTGAGCCTGATCTGCAAAAAGCGCTAAAGAAAAATATAGGGCAAATAATGCCGAAAGATTCCGGCAAGAAAATAGCATCAATCATTACGGAAGAGGTAATTTTAAAAAAATAAGATATGGACAACAACAAGCCGACAATCGGGGTAGCTTTAAGCGGGTCTGGAAGCAGACTGGTGTTTTATATTGGCTTTCTAGAAGCCTTGGATGAGGCTGGTATTAAAGTTGATTATATCGCCGCATGCAGCGGCGGCAGCGTGGTAGCTGCGGCGTATGCCTGCGGCCAAATGCAGGAGTTAAAAAACACGATTTTTACACTTGATAAAAAAACCTTCTTTTCGTACTTAAAAAGAGGAAAAGGCGGCTTGTACAATTTAGATAAAATTGAAGAACAATTCAGGACTTTTACCAATGGTTTAAGGTTTGAGGATGTTAAGCCTTTAATGGGATTTGTGGCGGCAGATTTGGAAAGCGGCAAGCAAGTTGTCATGTCGATGGGCGATATTGCAAGGGCAGCCAGGATATCATGTTCGTTGCCAGCCTTGTGCGAGCCGGTCAGGTGGGGAGGTATGACGCTGATAGACGGAGGTTTACTCAGTATAATCCCGGTAGACGTAGTAAAAGACGCCGGCATGGACATTACCATTGGCATAAATATGAGAGGGACAAAACACCTGTTTACCAACAGGCAGATTGCTTTGAAAAAAATATTCAATATATTTAAAAAAGCTTTCCTGATTGATTATCTGGAAAAAGCTTTGGATGCCATATTGCCAGATCCTGATGATTACGATTTAGAAGAAAAACCGGGGATGCTGAAAATTTTGAATAAGAGCATGGATATTGCCATCGAAGCCAATAAAAAAGATTACAGCAAAATATTGGAATGCGATTTAATGATTTCGCCGAACATCACCAAGTTCCGCCTAAAAAATATTGAAAAATTAAACCAACAGCTTCTTGAATTGGGAAGAAAAACCGCGCAGGATAATATCCCAAAAATTTTAGAATTAACGGAAAAGAAAAAGAAGGCAACGCAGGTTCCCATAAAACAACAAACATGATAAATCTAGACCAAGTTAACAAAATTTATTTTATCGGCATTGGCGGAATTGGAATGTCTGCCGCGGCAGGCTTGGCAAAATCCATGGGTTTTGAAGTCTCCGGCAGCGATTCCAAAGAGATTTATTCGCCCGCAAAAGAAGTGCTGGATGGATATAAGATAAATTACACCGCGGGCTATGGCGAAGAAAATGCAAAAAAATTCCAGGCAGATTTGTATGTTCTTTCAGCCGGTGAAGGGATGGGGAATCCTGAAATTAAATATGTCGTGGACAACGGTTTGCCGCACGTTTCTTTTGCCGAGCTGCTTTATTATTTAAATAAGGATAAAATTAGGATTGTGGTAACCGGAACCCATGGCAAATCAACAACGTCGGGCCTTTTAGGGTACTTGCTTAAAGATTTGGATAACGGCTCGTTTTTTACCGGCGCGGTTTTAAATAATTTAAATTCCAATTTCCATGAGGGTGACGGCCATTATATTGTCTTTGAAGGCGACGAATATAAATCCGAATTCGACGACCCGACACCGAAATTCCATTATTATAAGCCAGACATTTTAGTTTTGACCAACCTGGAATACGACCATCCGGATATTTTTGAAAATTTGGAGGCATTGGAGCAGGAATTCGAGCAGCTAATCTCCAATTTGCCTGAAGATGGATTGATTGTCTATAACGCGGACGATCCGAACCTTTCCAGGCTTGTCCATAAAAGCGAGGTTAGTTCTATAAGTTTTGGCATAGAAAACGAAGCGGATTTTAAGGTTGAAAAGATTGAGTACGGAGAATATACGGATTTTGAAATCACAAATAAATTTTCCAAGGATATTTTGGGCAAGACTTTGGGATTAACGGAGAATTATAAAATCCAGCTTCCGGGTAAAATTAACGTGTATAATTCTTTGGCTGCAATTTCTACGCTTCGGGCGCTGGGTTTCCAGCCTGACCAATTGGCATTGAGTTTACTGTCTTTTACAGGATTAAAGAGAAGGTTTGAAATTGTTGGCATTAAAAACGGCATTACGCTGATAGATGATTATGCCCATCATCCGACTGCTGTAAAGGAAACACTGGATGCCGCCAGGTTAAAGTTTAGCAAGGCGAAAATCTGGGCTGTTTTTGAGCCGCACACTTTTAGCAGGACAAAAGCGACTTTAAAAGATTTGGCCAAATCTTTTAATTCAGCTGATGAGGTTTTGATTTCCGAAATTTATCCAGCCAGGGAAAAAGTTCAAGATGCGACAATAACCGGCCAGGAAGTAGTTGAGGCTATACAGTCTAAAAATCCAGTTAGGTTGATTAAAAACAAGGAACAGGCGCTGGATATCCTGAAAAAAGAGGCAAAAGCCGGAGATGTGTTGGTGGTTATGGCGGTCGGGGCGTTCAATAAGCTTGCTTATGAACTGAAGGAGTTGTTGTAGGATGGAAATACAAAAAGATGTTTTATTAGCCCCGTATACAACTTTTAAGATTGGCGGATTGGCCAAGTATTTTTGTGTTGTTTCAGATTTTAAAGGCCTAAGAGAAGCGAGAAATTTTGCCTTAGCTAATAATCTTCCAATATTCATTCTTGGCGGGGGAAGCAATGTCTTGATTAGCGATGAAGGATTTAACGGGTTGGTGGTGCTAATTGAAGTGAAGGGGGTTGAAAAAGTTTTTGAAGACGGAAAAACAGTAAGACTAAAAGTAGCGGCAGGAGAGAATTGGGACAAGCTAGTGGAATATTGCGTTGATAATAATTGGTGGGGGATAGAAAACCTTTCCCATATCCCTGGCAAAGCCGGAGCTTTTGTAGTGCAAAATGTCGGCGCTTACGGCCAGGAAGCCAGCCAGGTTGTAGATGCGGTAACCGTGTTTAATCTGGCAAATGAAGAAATTGAAATTATCAGCAATAAAAACTGCGAGTTCTCTTATAGGAGCAGTATTTTTAATGGCGGATACAAGGGAAAATTTGTTATTCTTGATATAATTATCAGCCTGTCAAAAATTCCACGGCCGAATTTAAGTTACCGCGATTTAGCCGAAAAATTTGAAGGCAAAAACCCTGGGCTTGGGGAAATAAGGCAGGCGATTATTGAAATCCGCGATAACAAATTTCCATTCCCGGATGGCGGAATAAATGGCAATGCCGGATCGTTTTTTAAAAATCCAGTTATCAGCAGACAAGAATTCGACAATTTGTCCATACAGATAGAAAAACAATTCGGAACTCAGGCGCTGGATAACCTGCAAAAAAAAGCCAGGGAAGAAAGAGGCTTTGTCAAAATCCCTGCCGCGTATTTAATTGATGTATGCAGTTTAAAAGATGCAAAAAACGACCATGTAGCAATAAATCACACTCAGCCTTTGGTAGTCTTGAATAAATCAGGAAAGGCAAAAGCTGGGGATATTTTGGATTTGGTGGCCTTAGTGAGAGAAACGGTTTTTAGTAAGACGGGAATAATGCTTGATGTTGAGCCGGTTTTGGTTGGATTCGCAAAAGAAGAAGTAAAAATTGAGAATTAATTTTAAACCTAGTATAATAAATGAAACAAACTAATTGGATCAGGAATAAATAGAAAAGATGATCCGCCAGGAGACCAGAGGCATGAATTTAAACATCAAAGCGACAAATACTACGATAACGGACGCCATTAGGGATTTTATTGATGAAAAAATTGAGGACCATCTTTCCAAATTTTTAAAAAATAACGAAAAAGTTTTTGTTGAACTGCAGGTTGATAAAAAGCATAAATCCGGCGATTTGTTCAGGGTCGAAATTTCCATTAACCCACCCAAGTTTTACGCGGAAAGCAGGGGTGCGGATTTCCACGAAGCGATGGATTTGGCAATTCCCAAGGTCAAAGAACAGTTAATCAAAGCCAAAGACAAAAAAATCTCCAACAGAAGAAAATAATTTATTTATAAAAATCCCGAGATAATACCTCGGGATTTTTTATTTCTTTATTTATTTAAACCGCGCAGAGTGTTAGGAGAAGCTGGTCCAGTGGTTGTGTAAGACTGATTTGTCTGGCTAGATTGTTGCTTTTTATTTTGCCATTTATAAAACCACGACATAAAAAATGCCAAAAGCGTAATTGTTAAAAAGATAATTACAATTGCCCTGCCCATAAATATAATCCCCATGTTTTAATTGACGTAATAGGTGGGTTTATTTGCAATTTTTAATGGCTAAATCCTAGGAATATTAGGATTTAGCCTTTCGGCAAGCCCAAGGCTTTTAGCCGTTTTTATCATCATTCTGGATTCCGGTCTTGACTCGGGATGGGTCAGTTTAAATACAGAATTTAATCCGGGTTTCATCTATGCGTTTTTTCTGATATAATGTATTAGTAAAATTTTGTTGATTAATCGAAAATTACCCATATTTATGTCATTTTTTTCAAAAATATTTTCTGGCGAAAAAAGCCCTCTTGAAAGATACGGCAAAGAATTAGCAGCTGTTAACGGTTATAAGGAAGAGGTTGCCAAATTAAGCCAGGAACAGATAAGAGAGGAAATATCAAATTTCAAATTACAAATTTCAAAACTTCAGTCAAATGAAGAAATTTTTAAGTTGCTGAAAGAGGTGTCACCAAGGGTTTTCGCGTTAACCCGCGAATCTGCCAAAAGAACTATTGGGCAATTCCATTACGATGTCCAAATTGCCGGAGGGTTTGTATTAAGCAACGGCAAAATCGCGGAAATGAAAACCGGTGAAGGCAAAACTTTAACTGCAACTTTGCCTTTGGTGTTGTTTGCCTTAGCCGGCAAAGGCGCGCATTTAGTCACTGTCAACGATTATTTGGCCAGGTGGCAAGCGTCCTTAATGGGCCCGGTCTATCATTATTTAGGTTTGACAGTCGCTTCCATCCAACACGAAGCATCTTTCCTGTACGACCCTTCATATAAACCGGAAGCCGACGAATTGGAAAAATTAGAAAGCGAAACCGAGGGTTTGGTCATGGATGTTAAACATATGAGGCCAGTTAACCGCCGGCAGGCTTACGACGCAGATATTACTTATGGTACCAATAACGAATTCGGCTTTGATTATCTGCGCGACAACATGGTCCAGCACGCCAGCCAAATGGTCCAGCGCGACTTGTTCTTTACCATTGTGGACGAAGTCGATAGTATTTTGATTGATGAAGCCAGGACGCCTTTAATAATCAGCAGTCCGGATACGGACCCAACAGACAAATATTACCAGTTCGCAGCTATTGTCGAACAGTTAAATGACGGGCCGCATTATTCCGTTGACGAAAAACATAAAGCGGCCAGCCTGACCGATGACGGCATCACTAAAATCGAAAAGATTTTAAAGGTGCCTAATATATACGATACTTCCAAAGGCGTGACTACCATCCATCACATAGAACAAGCCTTGCGCGCCAAAACCTTGTTTAAAAATGACCGCGACTACGTGGTCAGGGAAGGCGAAATTATCATTGTCGATGAATTCACTGGCAGGTTAATGTTCGGCCGCAGGTATAGCGAAGGCTTGCACCAGGCTATTGAAGCCAAAGAGAATGTCAAAATCCAGCAGGAAAGCCGGACTTTGGCCACTATCACTTTCCAAAATTTATTCAGGCTCTACGCCAAACTTTCGGGTATGACTGGAACGGCCAAAACCGAAGAAGAAGAATTTTTCAAAATTTACAGGTTGACCGTCGAGGCGATTCCGACTAACAAGGAGATGGTAAGGAAAGATGCGGCTGATGTGGTTTATAAAACCGAAGATGCCAAATTTACCGCCATTGCCAAAGAAATTAAAGAACGCAACAAAAAGGGCCAACCGGTTTTGATTGGTACTGTAAGCATTGCAAAAAACGAATTATTGGCTGAATATTTGAAAAAAGAAGGGCTGAAATTCGAGATTTTGAACGCCAAGAACCATGAAAGGGAAGCCCAGATAATTTCCCAGGCCGGCAGGTTTGGCTCCATTACTTTGGCAACTAATATCGCCGGACGAGGCGTGGATATTCTGCTTGGAGGCAACCCGGTTGACCATGAAGAAGCCAAAGCTGTTAAAGCTGCGGGCGGTTTGCATATTTTAGGAACCGAACGCCATGAATCGCGCCGCATAGACAACCAGTTAAGGGGGCGCGCCGGACGCCAGGGCGACCCGGGTTCTTCGCAGTTCTATATCAGCATGGAAGATGATTTGATGCGCCTTTTTGCAGGCGAGCAAAGGATGGAACAGCTTAAAAGAATGATGACATCACTGGGCCTTCCTGATGACCAGCCGATTGAAAACGGGATGATTTCCAAATCCATCGAGTCTGCGCAAAAGAAAATCGAGGGCCTGAACTTTGACACCAGAAAACACGTTTTGGAATTTGACGACGTGCTTAACCATCAGCGCAACATAATTTACAAGCGCCGCAGGAAATATCTGGAAGGCACGCCGGAAAGCAAAGATTTTGTTTTGAAAGACGAAATTTTGGATTTGCTTAAAACCGAAATAGGGGAAATAGCCGCCTTACATATGAATATGGTTGATGAGCATGGCAATAAAAAGGATTCTTTTAAAGAACTGCTGGATGCCGCAAATCAGATTTTGCCGGTAACTCCTGAAGTCGTGGCTAAAGTCAAAGAAGCCAAGGCTAACGCTGCTGATGAAGAATTCGCCATAACCGATACGCTTTTTAAAGCTGCTGCAGATTTTTTTGAGCAGAAAGAAAAGGAAATGGGCCAGGAAATTTTTACAGGCGCGCAAAGGTTTATCGCGCTTCAGGCTTTGGATATGCTTTGGATGGAGCATTTGGACACCATGGACCATTTGCGCGACAGCGTCCGCCTTCGCGGCTACGGCCAGCGCGATCCGTTAGTGGAATACAAAAAAGAAGGTTATTCCATGTTCCAAAGGTTACTCTCGGAAATAAATAAGCAAATCGTTTATAGCATTTTGCATGTTAATGTCCAGGTCCAACCGCAGCCGACCCCGCAGGTGGAATTGGTGACTAACCAATCAGGAGTCGCATCAATGACAGCAGGACAAGCATTAGCCGATCCAAAACTTGAAAACATCGGCCGCAATGATCCTTGCCCATGCGGCAGCGGAAAAAAGTTTAAAAAGTGCGGGCTTTTAAACACGCCTGAGCATCAGATGAATATGGCCAAAGGGACCGGAGCCAAGCACCAAGCAAAAGTTGGCGGATAAAATTTAAGTCATAAATAAAACGGCCGGAAGGGGATAGTACCCTAACCTGGCCGTTTTTCGTTGGTGACATAGCGGTCACTTTCTTACGTATTAACCTTGCGTTTCCATAAGGGTCTCAACAACACCTGGAAAAACGCCACAATGAGAGCGATTCCACACAGCCTCAAGAATGAAGCCGTGCTATTTGGTAGGTGGTTGCCCTTTAACCCAATGAAGGGTTCGGTCAGAAAAAAACAAGGTCTAATAAGACCAATAGAAGCGCCATTTTCAGGACATTCTTTAGCATACAAAGCCTCCGTAAAGATTTGATTAACATTATAGCATATACTGTGATAATTGTCAATAGTATGTAACGACAAAAGTTATCTTAAATAAGGATAAATCAAGATTTTTAACACAAAAACAATGCTATTTATGGCATTTTGAAATATTAGTTGAAAAATATTGATGTAGAAAAATTAAAATTTTAGATCATCAAACTTTTTTTTGTCAGTCAAAATCAAAATTTTAATCAGTTAGCCACAAGTAAAAACACTTGTGGAATTTTTAAAATGCGTTTAAAATAATTACATAATTTAATTTTGTCATTGCGAGGAGCCCGCAGGGCGACGTGGCAATCTATTTTAGAGATCCTTCACCCTCAGATGCATTCGGGTTCAGGATGACGCCTAAAGGCGTTAAGATTGCTTTGCTCCACCTTCGCTAAAGCTACGGCGGACAAGTCAGATGCATTCGCTCGCAATGACGACGAGGATGAAAATTTAAAAATGGCAAAAAAACAATTTGACCACAAAATTTTGATAATCGGCTACGGGTCGGTTTCACAGTGCACGTTGCCAATTTTGTTAGAAAAATTGGATACGCCTTTGTCTAACATTACCATCATGGATTTTGAAGACAAGGCCGCGGCGTTAAAACCATTTACCGACAAAGGCATAAATTTTGTCCGTAACCGCATCACTCCAGAAAATTTGGACAGCGAACTTTCCAAATATGTGGATGACGGCGGATTGTTAATTGATTTGGCCTGGAACATTGGTGCCAATGATATAATCGGCTGGTGCCACGACCACAATGTTTTATACGTTAACACCTCTGTGGAAGTTTGGGACTCCATAAAAGGCTTATTCACGGATTCTCCTTTCGAAAAATCACTTTATTTCAGGCAGATGAAACTGAGAGAAATGTCCAAAGACTGGAAAGATGCCACAACAGCAGTGGTTGACCATGGCGCGAATCCTGGATTAATTTCCCATTTCGTCAAACAGGGTTTAATTGATATTGCCAACAGAAAGATTTCCGACGGTAAAGCAACCGGCCAGGATAAAGATGAATTAGAGCAATTCATTAAAGACAGGGCGTTTAATAAGTTAGCGCAAAAATTAAAAGTAAAAGTCATCCATTGCAGCGAGCGTGATACGCAAATCACAAACAAGCCGAAAGAGGTTGATGAATTCGTCGGCACCTGGAGTGTAGAAGGCCTTCGTGAAGAAGGAACTGCTCCAGCAGAAATGGGATGGGGTTCTCATGAGAAAGAACTTCCCGCGTTGGCGCATGTGCCGCCGTTCGGTCCCAAGAACCAAATCTTTTTGGCGCAGATGGGCATGAACACCTGGGTCAGGTCCTGGATTCCGGACGAAGAAATTGTCGGTATGGTCATCCGCCACGGCGAAGCGTTCGGCCTTTCTGACAGATTGACTGTTTGGGATGGCGAACCTTTTGATGCTACAAAAGGCACATCTGATGAGGATTATAAAGGGAGAAAAGCACTTTACCGTCCGACAGTCCACTATGCTTATATGCCTTGCCACGAGACTTTGTCCAGCATCTGCGAATTGCGCGGCAGGAATTATGAAATGCAATCAAAAGTCAGGATTTTGGAAGACGAAATAACGTCCGGTGCGGATATCTTAGGTGCATTGCTCATGGGCCACGAATACAATTCCTGGTGGACCGGCAGCAATTTATCAATCGAGGAAGCCCGCAAGTTGGCTCCCGGCCAGAATGCCACGACTTTGCAGGTAGCCGCAGGGATAATGGGTGCTATTTTGTGGATGATAGAAAACCCGAAGAAAGGCATTTGCATACCGGATGATTTGCCGCACGATTTTGTACTGGATATTGCCAAACCGTATTTGGGCGAATTTATTTCTACGCCATCTGACTGGACCCCTATGAAAAACCGCCAGGTCTTCTTTAAAGAAAATCCGTGCGCTTCAGGCAATCCTGAGGATCCGTGGCAATACGAGAATTTCCAGTTCATCGATTAAAAATAAAGCGACGAGAGAGCTTTAAGCGGCTCTCTCGTCGTGTATGTAATTACTGGTTTATCAGCATAATCCCGATTAAGGCCAGGGCGGTTCCCGCAATGTGAACGGGCTGAATCGTATCGCCGAAATACAGCCAACCGATAAGCATAACGCAAATGGTATAAGAAACCATCTGCATTATGCATAACCTGCCCAATTCCCATCGCTCCCTGAACATGTAAACGAACAAAATCATTTGGATGGTGTAAAGCACGATAGACGGCGGAATAAGCCAGTGGCTCAATCCGTGCCGCAATGAAGCGGAATCGTTCGCGGCCTTTTTTAAAAAGGCATCAGCCACCGCTACGGAAATGCCCATTATTACCAGTATTAGAACTTTCATTTAGTTCCCCCTTGACCAAATAATTTATCATTATTTTTATTTATAGTCAAGCCTAAGATGACCAACCAACAAAAAGAATTTTTGCAAAAGATGGCCAAAGAGCATGGAACTCCCTTGTTCGTTATTGACCACGAAATAATAAGAAATAATTTTAAAGAGTTCAGGGAAAAACTTCCTGATGTCCAGCCGTATTTCGCGGTAAAGGCTAACTCTAATCCGGAAATAATCAAGACCATGTTCAACATGGGATCCAGCTTTGACGTGGCATCGATTTACGAATTCAAGCTGGTCCATAAGCATATTGAAGGCTGGCCGGATAAGGAAAGGCAAGATTTCATTTGGGACAAGGTTATTTACGCCAACACCATTAAACCGGCCAAGGTTTTGGCCAAGCTGAACCAGTATAAAATTTTAGTCACGTTTGATAATCTTGAAGAATTAAAAAAGATTAAACAGCACGCGCCTGACGTGGGATTAATTTTGCGCATTCGGGTGCCAAACACGGGCTCCATGGTAGAATTATCATCTAAATTTGGCGCGCATCCTTCGGAAGCGGCGGATTTGATTTCCGAGGCAGCGAATATGGGCCTTGGCGTGGAAGGGATTAGTTTCCACGTAGGCAGCCAGTGCAATAATTTTGACAATTACGTGCAAGCGTTGAATTTGTCACATAACATTTTTAAAGAAGCTGAGCTGCGTGGTATTGAAATAGGTTTTACCGACAAAGAAGGCAAAAAGAAAAAAGTTTTGGACATTGGCGGCGGTTTTCCAGTTAAGTATTCGCCGGACGTGAAATCTTTTGCCATGCTGGCCAAAAAACTGAATTCGGAAATTAAAAGGCTGTTCGGCAAAGACAATATCCAGGTTATTGCCGAACCTGGCAGGTTTATGGTGGCCACTGCTTGTACATTGGTTACAAAAATAATAGGCAAAGCAGTGCGCGACGGCAAGACTTGTTATTACTTGGACGACGGAGTTTACCACACTTTTTCCGGCCAGGTTTACGACCATCAACTGTATCCTTTGCATGCTTTTAAGGACGGAGAATTAAAGGTTTGCGCGACTTTCGGTCCGACTTGCGATGCTTTTGATACCATTTCTCTGGCCGATGAATTGCCCGAAGATTTGCAGATTGATGATTTGCTTTACGCAGAGAATATTGGCGCTTATACATTGGCTTCGGCAACGGATTTTAACGGTTTTCCGGAAGCCAGAGTGCTGAACATTAACGTAGAAGTAAAAGAAAAGCAGCCGGTAAAATAACAATTGAATCTACGAATTGGACGAACCTACCCCAACGGGGCCCCTTCGGGGCGAATCCCTACGAAGCTGCGAATTGTATCAATGTCATTGCGAGCGAATGCCTCAAAGAGGTCCCTTTGGGGCATCTGAGCGAAGCAGTCCACCCTAAGGTTAAGATTGCTTCGTCTGTTGGATGCGCTCCAGGCTCGCAATGACAGAAAGCAACCTTCAAAAAACGGCTAAATATTAGGTTTTAGCCGTTTATGATGCAGGATTGACATAAGTCTTGGCTTAGTTTATAGTCATAAATAGGCATTAAATAAAAATATATGCAAGACGTAAATTTCCAACCAGTTTTTGATTACATAGATCAAACAAAACAAGAATTGTTTGATAAATTAGCAAGTAAAGAAGATTTGAATATGCTCAAAAACTCTGTCGATGCCTATGCTAAACAATCAAAAGACATGTATCAGGAAGTAACTGTTTTGGTAGCCAAAGTCAGCAGAATGGAAAATTGGATTAAACAGGCATCCACAAAGTTAGGGATTGAATATCAAGTTTAATTAATCATTAAAATATCAGTCAAAGAAAGTTAATTATGGCAAACGATTACTTAAAGAAAGAACCGTCAAAAACAGAAAAGTTGATTTACGAGCTGTATATGCAGCAACAGCAAATGGACCGCGCATTATACACCAATTCCGCATTGCTTATGGCTTTGGCTATAGAAACGAAAATTTCACCGGAAGCACTGGCAGAGTTTTTGGTAAATGGCAATGAGAAGATAAAAGAATACAGCGGAAAAGTCAACAAGAAAATTGAAGAACTGGAAAAGGAGCAACAGAAACAGCACCCTCATGGACATGACCATAGCCATGAAGGCCATGACCACAATCACGAAGCTCCAAAGGAAGAAGCTAAATAAATCTTTAATTATGTTTTATCAAGGGGCATCCTTGCTTTCAGGCAAGGATGCCCCTTGTATTTGGTAAATTTATGGTATAATTAAAGTAATTATGGAAATCAAAAAAGGGTTATATAAACATTTTAAAGGGAATAATTACAAAGTAATCGGCGTTGCCAAGCATTCAGAGACTTTGGAAGATTGTGTTGTTTATGAGGCTCAATATGGCGAGCGGGGCTTGTGGGTCAGGCCGGCTAAGATGTTTTTGGAAAACGTGGAAGTTGACGGCAAAATGGTTCCTAGGTTTGATTTTTTGTCTGAAGATGAAACTAAAATTACGTAAAAGACCACGTAATCAATTATATTTATATATAGCCAAACATTAAAAAATAAAACTATGTCTAAAATAATAATTACTTCAGGTAAGAATTATGTTGATATAGACGCTTTAGCCTCGGCTTTAGCATTAAGGGATTTATTAATTTTGGAAGGAGAAGACGCAGAAGCGGTTTTGGCCGGTCCTTTAAACCACAGCGTGAGCCCGGAAATAAAAAGTTGGGGATTGAATTACTCAACTGAATTAAAATATTTGGATGTAGATTTTATATTAGTCGATGTTTCCGAGGCGAGCCATTTTCCGATGTTTTTAAATCAAAACAGGATTATTAAGATATATGACCACCACTTTAACTTTGCGGATTTTTGGAAAAAGAGCATCGGGAATAAAGCTGTCATAGAGCCGGTAGGGTCTTGCGCAACGTTAATCTGGGAGGAATACGTAAAACAGGGAAAAGAAAAACAGATCAGTGCCATTAATTCTAACCTTTTGGCTACGGCAATCGTCTCAAATACTTTAAATTTCAATGCCAGTGTAACTACCGACAGGGACAAGGCAGCTTTTGCAGGGCTCCAAAGCAGCATGAGTCTTGGCGGCGATTGGGTTAGGCGCTATTTTGACCAACAGGAGGACCAGGTTATTGATGACCCTTACCAATCTATTGTTAGGGATACGAAAGTACAAGATATATCCAACTTAGGGTTTGTTGTTGTTATAGGGCAAATTGAATTATGGGACGGCAGTCAATTTACAAAAAACCATCAAAGCGTAATTAAAGACGCTTTAACCAGCTTTAACCAGGAACACTGGTTCTTTAGCTGCCCTAGTATCAGCGAAGGAAAGAATTACATTTACGCCGAAAGCGATAAAATTAAAGAAATGCTGAAAAGGATAATCGGTGCGAAATTCGAATCAAATTTAGGTGAAACTCCTAAGCTATGGCTCAGGAAAGAAATTTTTAACAAGCTTTACCAGTTAAAGGATTAAATCATGGAATTCAATAAAGAGTTTAGACCGAAAGTAGGGTTTGGGGTATATATAATCAATGATAAAAATCAGATACTGTTAATGCATAGAATTGGATCGCATTCATCAAACACCTGGTGTCCTCCAGGAGGGCATTTGGAATTTAAAGAAAGTTTTTTAGATGGCGCTAAAAGAGAAACCAAAGAAGAATCAGGATTAGATATTGAGGATATTGAATTAGTTGGGGTAACAAATGATATTTACGAAACCGAAAACAAACATTATGTTACTTTGGCATTAAAAGCAAAGGCATATAAAGGTGAACCGAAAATTATAGAGCCGGATAAGTGTGATGAGGTTGCCTGGTTCGATTTAGATAAGATGCCAAGTAATTTAATGCTGACTAATAAGAATTTTTTTAACAGCAATCCGGAATGCCTCTGCGGCAGCGGTAAGAAATATTTTGATTGCCATAAAAAACTTGGAAGCTAATGCCTAATTCATCATGGGAAAGAAATTAACTAAGCAGCAAAAACAGCTGGAACTGGGCAAAATAGCCAAAGAAATTGAAAAATGCAAAATTTGCAAAATCGATAAGGTTGGCATGGCGGTTCCAGGAGAAGGAAATCCGGATGCGGATATAATGTTTATCGGTGAAGCTCCGGGAAAAAAAGAAGCGGCCACAGGCCGTCCTTTTATTGGTAGGGCAGGGAAGCTGCTCAGGTCGCTTATTAATGAGGCGGGTTTAAAGGAAGAAGATGTTTTTATAACCAGTCCCGTCAAATATTTGCCAATTTATATTACCCCTAAGCCGTCAGATATCGAGCATGGCAGGACGCATTTAAACGAACAGATTGCAATTATTGAACCAAAAATTATCGTATTGCTTGGCAATACTGCCTGCTTGGCGGTTTTAAAAGAAAAATGCTTTATAGCCAAAGACCATGGCAAGATAATTGAAAAAGGCGGGCGCAAATATTTAATCGCTTACCATCCGGCTGCGCCTCTGTATTCGCCAAAATTGCGCGATGAGATAAAGAAAGATTTTGAAAAACTTAAAAAGATCATTAAGGAATAGATGAAAATGAAGAAGAAAAACCACGTCAAATTACCAATTCATGTCAGACCAGAACGGTATGAGATAATGCTCAAGCCGGATTTGGAGAATTTTTTGTTTGAAGGAGAAGAAACGATCTTTTTAACATTGGATAAATCAGTAAATGAAATTACTCTCCACTCCAAAGAATTGGAAATAGAATCGGCAGTATTTAGAGTTAAGAGTAAAGGGATAAGAGTTAAGAATATCAAATACGACGAAAAGGCGGAGACGATTATTTTTTCTTTTGCAGATAAACTGCCCAAAGGGGCAGGGGAATTGAAATTAAAATTCAAAGGCATTTTAAATGACAAAATGCGCGGATTTTACCGGAGCAAATACCACCATAAAGGCAAGGAAAGACACATGGCTACTACGCAGTTTGAAGCGACTGATGCCAGGCGCGCCTTTCCTTGTTTTGACGAACCAGCGCAAAAAGCGATTTTCGACGTAACTTTAATGATTCCAAGCTTCACAACCGCAATATCCAACACGATTGAAACTGAAGTCGTAGAACATACCAATGGGCTAAAGTCGGTTAAGTTCGCTTCGACCCCGAAAATGTCAACTTACCTTTTGGCCTTCATTGTCGGGGAATTCGAATGGATAGAAAGCAAAACCAAAGACGGGGTTGTGGTCAGGGTTTTTACAACACCGGGGAAAAAGCATCAGGCGAAATTCGCGCTTGGATGCGCGGTAAAATCACTGGAGTTTTACAATAATTATTTTGGCATTCCGTATCCGTTGCCGGTAATGGATTTAATTGCTATCCCGGATTTTGAATCCGCGGCAATGGAAAACTGGGGAGCTGTTACTTACCGCGAATCCGCCCTGCTTGTTGATGAAGAACGTTCTTCAACCGCTAATAAAGAATGGGTGGCGATTGTCGTAGCTCATGAGCTGGCTCACCAGTGGTTCGGTAATTTAGTGACAATGGATTGGTGGACAGATTTGTGGCTGAACGAAGGCTTTGCGTCATACATGGAATATCTGGCAGTTGACCATATGTTTCCGAAATGGAACATGTGGACGCAGTATGTCGGCGGAAGATTCGCCAGGGCCTTGGATTTGGATTCGTTGGAACACACGCATCCAATTGAAATTGAGGTGCATCATCCGGACGAAATTGGAGAAATTTTTGATGAAGTCAGCTATGCCAAAGGCTCGGCCGTCATCCGCATGCTGGCAGAATATTTAGGCGCGGAAACTTTCCGGAGAGGACTGGGTCATTACCTGAAAAAACACCAGTTCGGCAATGCAATAACATCTGATTTATGGAAATCTTTTGAAGAAGTTTCCGGCAAGCCAGTAGGAAAAATAATGCAAAATTGGACGAGCAGGGCCGGTTATCCTTTGGTTAGCGTAGCTGACGGAGGAAAAATTTTGAACTTGAGCCAAAAAAGATTTTACAGCAGCCCGCTTTCGCTAAAAACTTCCAAAGACAATACTGTGTGGCAAATTCCTGTCAGCCTTTCATCAGATAAAGACATGAATCAGGATAAAATAATTTTGGCATCAAAATCGCAGGCGATTAAATTGCCGGAAAATTTGAAATGGATAAAATTTAATGCCGGACAAACCGGATTTTTCAGGACAAAATATCCTGAAAACCTGCTTGAAGGATTGTCGCAGCCAATAAAGGCAAAAAAACTTCCTGCTGCTGACCGATTGGGAATTTTAAGCGATGCTTTTGCGTTAGTCGAAGCCGGGCAAATGCCGACTGTCGCGCTTTTGGAACTTTTAAAAAGTTATGAAGATGAAAATGATTATACGGTATGGACAGAAATTATTTCTTGTCTAAGGACGCTGGACTCTTTGCTGTTTGAGACGGATGCCAGGAAGAAATTCAATGAATTCAGCCGCAAGATGCTTAAAAAAATAGCCGAACGCGTGGGGTGGGTTGCTAAAAAGCACGAAGACCATACGACTACGTTATTGCGCAGCCTGGTCTTGGTCAATTTAGGACACTTTGGCGACAAGGATATAAAAACCAAATCTCTTAAAATGTTTTGGGGCAAAAAAAACATACCTGCGGATTTGCGCGGAATCGTCTATAGGATGGTGGCGGAAAACGGTTCCAATAAAGAATTTTTAGAGATGAAAAAAAGGTACGAGGCCGAACCTATGCATGAAGAGCAGGACAGGCTAGGCAGGAACATGGCATTTTTTGCTGATGAAAAAATCCTGGCTAAGGTCTTTGATTTCGCCATGTCCGGCAAAGTCAGGATCCAGGATACGCCGTTTATAATAGGTTCGGGATTCTTTAATCCTGCCGGCAGGAACGCTGTGCTATCTTACGTTAAAAAGAATTGGAAAAATCTTGCTGATAAATTCGGCAGCGGCCACTTAATAGTAAGGTTTATCCACCCGATGGATAGTTTTGTTTCAAAAGAGAAAGCGGATGAAATTGAACAATTCTTTAAAAAGTACCCGACTCCTTCGGCTAACAGGACCATAAAGCAGGTTTTGGAAAAAATTATTTCCAACGACGCCTGGCTTAAGAGAGATTTAGATAGTATTAATGAATGGTTAAAAAAATAACTAATCATATAACCAATCTACAAATCCATACTAATAATAACTAATGACAACTAATACTACCTTAGTACGCATTAGTTGTCATTGGTAATATTCGTTACATTAGTTGATTGGTTAATCAATGAATGAACACAAAGAAATTTAAAAACAACAAGCAAGACATGATTAAAGCGGCAAAAATAATTAAAGCCGGAGGGCTTGTTGCGTTCCCAACGGAAACGGTTTACGGGCTCGGTGCCAATGCCTTGGATAAAAAAGCGGTCGCTAAGATTTTTAAGGCGAAAAGGCGCCCAAAATGGGACCCGATTATTTCCCATGTGGATTCGCTTGAAATGATAGAATCTTTGGTCGGGAATCTTCCTGAGGATTTTTGGATTGTTTATACAAATTTCATGCCGGGACCGATAACCGTTTTGCTCGAAAAATCCAAAATTGTACCCGATATTTTGACAGCCGGGAGTGAAAAAGTCTCTATTAGGATGCCAAGCGATAAAATTGCCAGGCGGCTTATTAAATTAAGTGGCGTGCCGATTGCCGCACCTAGCGCAAACTTATTTGGCAAAACCAGTCCGACAGACGCTAAGCACGTATTGTCAGATTTATCAGGAAAAATTGATGCGATAATCGATGGCGGACAAACAAAAGTCGGCGTGGAATCGACCGTATTGGATTTAACTGGCAAGGTGCCTGTAATTTTAAGGCCGGGAGGCATTACGAAAGAAGAATTGGAAAAAGTTTTGGGTAAAGTAAAGATTGCCAGCAAATCGATCGTGAAACCCAAAACCAACATGGCTTCGCCGGGTATGCATTTTAGGCATTATGCTCCAAAAGCGAAATTGATTTTAACCAAAGGTGACCCCGAAAGCCTTAAAAGGGAAATTTCACTTTATCAAAAACAAGGAAAGCGGGTAGGGGTCATGCTGCCTAAAAACTGGAAAATTAAAACAGGTGCTGCCGCAAACTATAATTGGGGAAATTGGGATAATTTAAGACAATTGGCGCAAAATGTTTATAGAGGCTTAAGGTTTCTTGATGACCAGGGCGTAGATATTATCATTTGCCCAAAACCAGAAGCTGAAAGTTTGGGCTTTGCGATAAACGACAGGCTTGAAAGGGCTTCCAAGTGAAACAAAAATTTCGGCAAACCTTTCAGCCATGGCTGTATAAACGTTTCCTATACTGACATGGAATCTTTGTATAATTGGACGGATGAGGGTATGAGATTGGAAATACGCTAATATGTGATACCAATTTACGAATACATGCTAATGATACTAATAAATACGAATATTATCTAAGGGTAATCTTCTATAAGTATTAGTATTATTGGTATCATTAGTATTCAAAATTAGTATATTAGTATCATATTTTGGGTATTGCCAATACCTTCAAATTTTACTATAATGGATAAGACTTATTAACTAACAATTAGGCATAAATGAAACCGAAAATTAAGCTCCTCCTCTCATTTTTAGGCATTTTAGTGTTAGCCGCCTCAGCTGTATGGATAGCTTTACCGCAAGGCAGCAAAATCGACTTAAATAAACTCAAAATAAAATATTCCCAAAGCTTTAGAATCCATTTAGGATTGGACCTTCAGGGCGGATCGCACTTGGTTTACCAGGCTGATTTTAAGGATATTAAAGACAGCGATAAAGCTGACGCTCTAAACGCTATCCGTGATACGGTTGAGCGCAGGGTTAACAGCTTTGGAGTCAGCGAACCCCTGGTGCAAGTTACAGGGACTGACCGTATTATCGTTGAATTGCCTGGCATTAAGGACGTCAACGAAGCCATTAACCAAATAGGCCAGACTCCGTTTTTGGAATTCAGGACACAGAACCCGAACCCGCCAGAACTTAAGCCTAATAACAAGGGCGAAGTTGTCATTGACCCGAATTCCCAATGGATTCCAACCGGCTTGTCCGGCAAACAGCTCAAGAAAGCCAGTGTGGATTTTCAGCAGGGAAAGGGACTTAACAACGAAATAGTGGTCAGGCTGGAATTTAACGACGAAGGAAAAAAATTATTCTCTGATATCACGACAGCAAATGTGGGCAAGCAGGTTGCCATCTTTTTGGACGGACAAATTTTGAGCGCTCCGGTCGTGCAAAATCCGATTACTGACGGCACTGCGATAATTACCGGAAACTTTACGACCCAGCAGGCCAAAGATTTGGCCACCAGACTCAACAGTGGAGCCCTTCCGGTTCCTATAAAGTTGATTTCGCAGCAGAACGTTGGCGCCACGCTAGGAAAAGAATCTGTCCAGAAATCCATCATAGCGGGACTTATTGGTCTTATCATGATTGCCTTGTTCATGATTATGTATTACCGTTTCCCGGGTTTTTTGGCAGTTATCGCTTTGCTAATTTACGCCGTGGTTTCTTTGGCAGTATTTAAAATCGGCATTTCGTTTACCGCAGTTTTGCTTGTGGGATTTTTCTTCTTCCTTGGACTTACTGTGAATTTTTGGTTTGGCATTTTGGCGCTCTTGAGTTATATCTTATTGATGTTCCTGAAAGGATTATCTCCGGTTACTCTAACCTTGGCAGGCATCGCTGGTTTCATTTTGTCCATCGGTATGGCAGTTGACGCCAACATTCTTATTTTCGAGCGCGTAAAAGAAGAAATAAGGGCAGGCAAAGAAATCCACAAAGCCGTTGATGACGGTTTTGCCAGAGCCTGGCTGTCCATCCGTGATTCAAACGTTTCCAGCTTAATTACTACCGCCATCCTTTATATTTTCGGCAGCCCGTCCATTAAAGGTTTTGCAGTTACGCTGGGGATTGGTATTTTAATCTCCATGTTTACGGCCATAACCGTCACCAGGACTTTCCTGAGGCTGTTTGTTGGCAATAACATTATGACCCATCCGTGGCTGTTTGGAGTAAGCAAGTTAAAACCAGAAAAGAAAGATGCTCCGAATACGAATCAAGAACCTGTAACAACAATATAAATTAACCTAGTTATTCTAATTAACCTAGTTGACCTAAATAAATCCCAATAACCAAAGAAATCAAGTTTTGGCTTTAGAAATTAGGCATTAGACATTATTTAGAATAATTAGAACAATTAGGTCAATTAGAAATTTAAATACTATGTTCCAAACATTAAAATATTACAAACTATGGTTCGCGGTTTCCGGGATTATCTTGCTTTTCGGGATTGTTTCACTTTCAGTTTACGGCCTTAAGCTGGGGATAGATTTTAAAGGCGGTACGCTAGCGGAAATCCAATTCAGCAAGGCTTACGACATAAGCAAAGTCCGTGAATCGGTAAGCCAGTCGGGGATAGGGAACTTCCAGCTGCAAACTGCGGAAAACAACACCATAATCATAAAAACCGAAGGATTGGACAAAGAAAAGCATGATTTGATGCTGAATAACATAAAAACCCAAGTAGGAGATTTTAAGGAGATCAGGCTTGATTCCATTGGTCCGATTGTCGGAAAGGAGCTGAAAAAGAATGCGGTATACCAGTTAGTTATAGTTTCGCTCGGGATTGTGATTTACATTGCGTATGCTTTCAGACGCGTAGCCAAACCGGTGACATCCTGGAGGTTCGGTTGGTCTGCTGTTATTGCTTTGCTGCATGACTTGCTGTTCGTATTGGGAATTTTTTCCATCCTCGGCCATTTCAAAGGCGTTGAAGTGGACAGCTTGTTCGTTACTGCAATGCTCACGGTCTTGGGATTCTCAGTCCACGATACGATTGTGGTTTTTGACAGGATTAGGGAAAACTTAAAAGTTTACGCGGGTGAAAGCATTGAGTTCGTCGTCAACCATAGCATCAGCCAGACTATAGTCAGGTCTTTAAATACCAGCTTGACCGTGTTGTTCGTCCTTCTGGCCTTGTTACTGTTCGGCGGAGAAACGATTAGGTATTTTGTTTTTGCCTTATTCATCGGAATTATTGTTGGAACATACTCTTCGATATTCATTGCAAGTCCAGTTTTGGTTTTATGGCAAAATTGGAAAACAAAAAAAGCATAATGTCAAAAACCCCCTAAAAAGGGGGTTTTTTAGTGTATTTGACAAGTATATTGGTTTATGATATACTAAGTGAAATTAACGAATTATTAATAATTTGTAACTGAAAGTTTCAGATAATAATTTTCTTCAGTTATCGATTATTAGTCATTAGTTTCAAATTTTATGGGAATTCTTGATACAATTATCCATACTAAACAAAGCGAATCTCTTACGCAATTCAAGCCTGCTGAAATAGTCAGGGAAATTTTGGCTAGCTTAAAGGAACGCGACAAACAAATTTTAATGCATAGGTATGGCCTTGAAGGCAAAGAAACCAAAACCTTGGCCGCCATTGGAGCTGAACAGAATTTAACCAGGGAACGCGTGCGCCAGATTGAAAAAGATTTGATGAAAAATTTGCGTAAGTCCAGCATAAAACTGGAACCTTTTTCCAAGACAAAAGAATTTTTGCTCAATATTTTTGCCGAACACGGCAGGATTATTGCCGAGGAAAACTTGCTGTTGTATTTGAATATCAAGGACGAAGAAGAGAAAAATGCGATTGTATTTTTGCTGCATTTAATTGAAGAATTGGATAATTTTATCCATGATAACTACAAGAAAAGCTGGGTAACGGTTTTATTCAATGAAAATTTGCTGCATACTTTCACCGGTGAAAGCAAGCAGATTTTGTCTTCCAGTACCAAGCCGCTCCCTTCGGAAGAATTTTTGGCGCATTTCAAGCAGACTGATTTTTACCAGCAAAACCAGGCTGAATTGAGCGATAAAATCATTTTGAATTTTTTGGAACTGACTGTCCATATTGAAAAGAACGTTTACGGGCATTGGGGATTGTCTAACTGGAAAGAAATCAACCCGAAAGATGTCGGCGACAAAGCTTATCTGGTCATGAAATACCATGGCAAGCCGGAACACTATTCCGCAATCACCGAAATGATCAACAAAGCCAAATTCGACAACAGAACTGCATTTAAAGAAACTGTCCATAACGAATTAATCAAAGATTCCCGTTTTATCCTTATCGGAAGGGGTATATACGCCCTGTCTGAATGGGGTTACAAGCCGGGCGTGGTCGCGGACGTGATCATTGAAATCTTAAAGCAAGCAGGGCAGCCTTTGACTCGCGACAAAATTATTGAAGATGTCTTAAAGAGGCGCATGGTCAAGAAAAATACCATTTTAGTCGGCTTATCAAACAAGAAAATTTTTAAGAAAATCGGAAAGAACCTTTACGCCTTGCAAGACGGCGTGCAATAATTTTAAAACAGTCAAGAAGTAGTCTTGAAAAGCAGCTTTTCAGGCTAATTCTGAAGGCAAACCCCCTACTTGATACAAAAATATAAATTACGTGTTTGAAGGAATTTTTCCTAATTTCATAACCATATTCCAAACATCCGCTCTTTTTTTCGCCAAGGGCGGATGGGTCTTTGTCGTTTGGATGATAATCTATATCCTGTATAAGATGTACCGCAAGGAAATTGAGCACCAGTATGTCCACGGCATAGAATGGATTTTTTTCAATATAAAAGTTCCAAAAGATAACCTGACCAGCACCCTGGCCGTAGAAAATATTTTTGCCCAGCTGCATTCTTTGCATTCAGGATTGACATTTGCGCAAATTTACGTAGAAGGCAGGGTGCAGTTGTGGTATAGTTTGGAACTTGTCAGCATGGGAGGAAAAATATCTTTCATAATCAGGCTGCCGAAACAGACTAAGGATTTGGTTCAAGCCTCTTTTTACGCGCAATACCCGAACGCGGAAATTACAGAGGTGGCCGATTATATGGAGAATATCCAGTTTGATCCGGATACTACGACGGATTTTGACATTTGGGGTACGGAATGGAAGCTGGAAGAAAACTTTACTTTGCCTTTAAAGACTTACCGGGATTTTGAACATCCGGCATCCGAAGAAAAAATTATAGACCCGTTGCAGGCGCACTTTGAATCTTTAAGCATAATGCAACCTCATGAATTTTATGGCGTGCAGATTATAATCCAGACAATAGCGGACAATGACTGGAAACCGGCTTCTGAACGTAAAGCTAAAGAGCTGACCGGCGAGGAAATCCCGCATCATAAGAGTTTCGTTGATATTTTGCTTACTCCTTTGGATTGGTTTGCCAGTTTGGGCCATGGCGGGCATGGGCACGACCATGGACACGATGAAAACAAGCCAAGGAATAACTGGATGAGCATGACTGACGTAGAAAAAGAGCGCGTAACTTTAGTGCAAAGGAAAATGGGAAAACCGGGATATAAAACTAAAATCAGGCATTTATATATTGCGCCAAAAGACAAATTCGATCCCGCGAAAAAAGGTATCATTATCGGTTCTTATCGCTTTTTGGGATCTACCTTGACAAATAAGCTCAGGCCTGACGTTTCAAATACTTGGACCGGGGGCGAATATGTTTTTTCGCCAACTTTAGAAAAACCATATTTGGATTATAAAATTAAGAAAAGAAAGCGATTTATTTTCAAAGGCTATAAAAACCGCGATATCCATTTGGGCCTGCCCATGTTCGTCTTAAATACTGAGGAGCTGGCCACGCTTTACCATTTCCCGATTACCAGCGAACTCAGGCAGATTTTGGCTTCTGTCGAAAAAACGGAAAGCAAAAAGACCCAGCCGCCTACCAATTTGCCTATTTCTAATTTTTAATTTTTTGATATTGTTGATGGACGCCTTTGGGGAATCCCCAAGAGGCGTCCATCAAAGGTAAAAATATATGAGCCAGACAGGCAGAGAAGAAATTACCGTGTTTGCCAAAACCAACTTCCGCAATAAGGAGGTGCCTTTTGGCATTAAAACCGACGACCGCAGAAGGCATATGTATTTAATCGGTAAAACCGGCATGGGCAAAACGACCATGATGGAAAACATGGTCATCCAGGATATCCGCAACGGGCATGGCGTGGCATTTTTGGACCCTCACGGTGATTCGGTGCAGAGAATCCTAAATTGCGTCCCGAATAACAGGGTAAACGACGTGGTGTATTTCAATCCGGCCGACATGGAATACCCGCTGGCTTTCAATATTTTAGAAGCGGTTGACGCCAAATATAAGCACTTGGTGGCTTCCGGCCTTATGGGCGTGTTTACGAAAATTTGGGCCAACTTATGGTCTGCCAGGATGGAATATATCTTGAATAACACTATTTTGGCGCTGCTCGACAGTCCAGGCAATACTCTTCTTGGAATTACCAGGATGTACGTAGATAAAAAATACCGCAAAAAAATCGTTGATAATATTAAAGACCCGATGGTCAGGGCATTTTGGACCGATGAATTCGCGAACTATAACGAAAAATACCGCACCGAAGCCATTGCGCCAATCCAAAACAAAGTCGGGCAGTTTTTGTCGTCCGCGATTATCCGCAATATTGTCGGCCAGCCGAAAAGCACTATTGACCTTAGGGAGATAATGGACAAGCAGAAAATTTTGATCATGGATTTGTCCAAAGGAAAAGTCGGTGAAGACAACTCTGCTTTGCTTGGCGCCATGGTGGTTACCAAATTGCAGCTGGCAGCCATGTCCCGCACGGACATTCCCGAGCACGAAAGAAAAGATTTCTATTTGTATGTGGACGAGTTCCAGAATTTCGCCACGGAAAGTTTTGCGACAATTTTGTCCGAAGCCCGCAAATACCGTTTAAACCTGGTTGTCGGGCACCAGTATATGGGCCAGCTTGTACACGAGCGCAATACTAAAGTTAAAGACGCAATTTTGGGCAACGTCGGCACGATGGTTGTTTATAGGATTGGCGCAGAAGATGCGGAAATCTTGGTCAAGGAATTTGAGCCGGTTTTTGAAGCGATAGATATGGTTAACCTGCCAAAGTATAATATAATTTTGAAATTGATGATCAATGGCGTGGCGAGCGAGCCTTTTTCAGCCATCACCTTGCCGCCAAGCCCGGATTTCGTGACTGGCAATTCGGAAAAAGTCATTAAAGTTTCAAGGGAAAGGTATACTAACCCTGTCCACGAAGTAGAAGATAAGATATCACGCTGGATGGGCGCTGAATTCCACCAGGAATCCGCCATGCTCATTGGCGAAGCTGCTGAAGAATCTGTTAGCGCACCTAATCAAGAGCCGCAAGTAATAGCGGCTCCTATAAAGCCCGAAAATATCCAAAAAGCCGAAATTAATCCCGCGCCGGAACAAACAAGCCAGGAAATTGGCAATGTTATCCAGCCGCAGCCGGTAATTTTTGCCAATCCGATTGAAGTGGCGCCTAAACCTGTAGAAAATAAACAAGAAGCCGTGCAAAGTTCCGCAGCTCCATTAATAGTCCAACAACCGGAAAAAACCGTATCTGAAAATAATTTTCCGGAAAAAACCAACCCGGTTGTTGCTTACCAGGAAAACCATAATGCCCAACAGAGGGAAACGAGATCGCCGTTATTTAGAAGTGAAAATAGGACGCATAAACCGCACAAGCCCCATGCAAGCCATGGCCATTCAAGCCATTCTTCCCATTATAAGCCCCACCATAAAACCCCAAGCAACCACCATGTAAAAAAAGAAAACCCGATTTGGGATACTGTCGCTAGCCTGCAAAAAGACAAAAGAGACCAGGATAAAAAGATGCTAGGGCGGATTTTTGACTCAAATGATTCCCATAAAACTGTCCAATCAAACAGTCAGGCAGTAAACGAACAAGATAGGCAAAATGAGCAATCGCAAAAAAATAACGATAACAACACCGACGGAAAAAAGGTCTTAAATCCCGGCGAATCGCATAAGTTTTAAATTACAAGGAAAATTAAATGGCTCAACCATCGGTTGAGCCATTTAAGATACCTGATTTAGAGATATTTTTTAATTTCAGCTTCTACTGTGGATTTCGGCGCTGCGCCAATGAGCTCGCCAACCATTTTCCCGTCTTTAAAGAATTTCAGTGTCGGGATGCTCATAATGTTGAACCTTGAAGCGAGCATGTTGTTTTCATCCACGTTGACTTTCCCGACTTTTAATTTTCCTTCATACTCGGTTGCAAGCTCGTCCACAATCGGCCCTAAAACCTTGCAAGGTCCGCACCAGACTGCCCAAAAATCCACCATCACCGGAAGAGGGGAATTTAATACTTCAGACTCAAAATTTTGTTCTGTTATTGTTATTTCAGACATTTGTTTACTCCGATCCGAATACACCCTATTTCCGAACTCTTTTTTTAGTTCATTCGGATAATTCGGCCTTGCCCGCCATGGCTTTAGCGACGGCGGGATGTATTCGGAGATTAGAATCGCTACTAACCATTTTATCCACAATAAATAGCTTTGTCAATGTGATTAATTGCGATATAATTTTAATAGAATTTCCGTAATAAAAATGTAAATAAAACCTCAATTAAAAAACGAAAATCAACAGGGGATTGATGGCTAAAATTAAAATATCAAAGAAAAATTGGTGGTGGATTTTAATACCGGCTCTGGCTTTACAGGCTCAAATTATCGGCTTGTTGTTTTTTGGGCCAGCCACAAGCTTGCAGACCCAAACCAGTGCGAAAAGAGCCGCATCTATCCCGCTCACTCCTTCCGTTTTAGGTGCGTCAACCATGATAAGGGGTGGCCAAGCCCAGGACAGCCAGCCGGAATACAAAAAAATAAAAGAACTTGATTTTAATGATATCGGCGCAAAAAGCGTTTTGGCTTTTGATATGGATTCCGGATATGTTTTAGGCGAAAAAAATCCTGACATGAAGATGCCGATAGCCAGTTTAACCAAGCTCATGACCGGGCTTGTTTCTTACGAGACTTTGGATTTTGGCGCTTTGGCGGAAATTCCGGACAAAACGCTTATTAATATTGCCCCAGTACTTCATTTACAGGCAAGTGATAAGGTGTTAATTTGGGATTTGTTTAATTCCATGATAATCGGGTCGAATAATGACTCGGCTCAGGTACTGTCCATACTGGCAAAACAGGCAACGGGAAAAGATTTTATCGATTTAATGAATGAAAAAGCCGCGTTTTTAAACATGGAAAATACCAAATTCAGCAATCCGCTTGGTTTTGATAGCGGCTTAAATTATTCCACGGCCAATGATTTGAAAATTTTAGTTTTGCAAACCCAAAAACTGGCAGCATTTGCGAATTTAGGGAAAAAAACAGATTACAGTTTTTCTTCGCAATCCGGCAGAATTTATAAAACCTCGGCAACAAATAAGCTAATTACGAGATATCCGGAAATCGAAGCTGTTAAAACCGGTTTTACGGAAACAGCCCAGGGAGCAATGATAAGCAAACTCAACATAAACGGGCATAAGATTATTTTAGAAATTTTAGGAAGCCCTAACCGTGAAAAAGATACTTTGGAGCTGGAAAGGCAGATTATTGAAAGTTTCGGGTTAAGATGACATCTAAAATCTTACCCGCATTTGTCCTAATAACAGCAAAATGGTATAATTAAGTAAATTATTTAGAGCTGGTCTCAAAACCTCATTTTGGCTGCAATTTCAGAATTTTGGCATCTTGTCAGAAAAAATTTCTCGACTTAGCTTTAGCTAAACCTTAAAATTTATTTCTGCCAATCTGCTCGAAATTCTGAAATTTCGCCTGAAAACCACGTTATGAGACCAGCTCTAACAAGAACCTGGTACAAATACTGCTATGCAAAATGCGGATCTCGCAAAAATTTTAATTTTGACTTCTTTCGGTTTCGTGTTCGCATTGGGCTGCACCCCTCTTTTAACCTCATTTTTATATAAATACAAGCTCGGAAAACAAATCAGGAATGACGGGACAACCCCATTATTTTCAAAATTGCATTTGTCTAAAGAAGGGACGCCGACCATGGGCGGAATTTTGGTGTGGGGAACTCCGGTTGCCTTGCTGGTTTTGTTCTGGATTTTGGGAAGCTGGTTTAAAATTGACGTGTTCAGCAAATTGAATTTTTTAAGCAGGAAAGAAACTCTTTTGCCTATGGGGGCGCTTATCGGCGCATCCTTGGTCGGCCTTTTGGATGACTGGCTGGACATAAAAAAAAGAGGGCATAATGGAAGAGGTTTAAGGTTCAGGTTCAAGCTGTTTTTGTATTTAGCGGTCGCCATGATAGGAGCGTGGTGGTTTTATTTTAAGCTTGGTTTTAGCGTAGTGTATGTTCCTTTTTTGGGAAATATTGATTTCGGCTGGTTTTACATTCCGTTTTTCATTTTAGCCGTGGTATCTACGAGTTTTGCCGTAAACGAAACAGATGGCTTGGACGGTTTGGCAGGCGGAATTTTAATGATAGCTTTCTTTTTGTATGGCCTAATAGCCATCTTGCAGGGCAAGATCGATTTGGCAAGCTTAATCGGGGTGGTGTGCGGAGCTTTGCTGGCATTTTTATGGTTTAACGTCCATCCTGCAAGGTTTTTCATGGGCGATACTGGTTCTATGGGGCTTGGCGTGCTATTGGCAATAGTCGCTTTTTTGACCAATTCGGTTTTTATTCTGGCATTCATAGGTTTTATTTTCATGGTTGAAGCTCTGTCCATTTTCCTTCAACTATTTTGGAAAAAAACATTTAAAAGAAAATTATTTTTATCTTCGCCAATTCACCATCATTTCCAGGCTTTGGGCTGGCCTGAAGCAAAAATCACCATGCGTTTTTGGATAATTTCCGCGGTCATGGGGATAATCGGAATTGTGATATATTTCGTAGGATAAAACAAATTAAAAATTTAAATATCAAAATGTAAAATGACAGTGTAAAATCTAAAATTAAACAGGTATTATAACTTTACATTTTACTTTGTCATTTTTAATTTTGATTTTTACACTTTAAGTTTTGCCACATATGTATTCCTTACTTATCAAGAACGCTAAGGTTATCGACGGCATCAGCGACACGGCAAGAATTGCCGATGTTGCAATTCAAGGCGACCAGATAGTAAATATTGACGACAAAATCGATACTGGCGCGGAAAAAATAATTGATGCCACTGGGAAAATTTTAGCACCTGGTTTTATTGATATTCAGAACCACAGCGACAGTTACTGGCAGATTTTTGACAACCCGAATTTAAGCAGCCTGATAACCCAAGGGTTCACGACTGTCTTAATTGGCAACTGTGGGGCAAGCTTGGCGCCGCTTTTAAGCCATGACGCGCTAAATTCCATCCAAAAATGGCATAATTTGGAAGCCGTAAATATAAACTGGCAATCGTTCAGCGAATATATTGAAACCCTGGCCAAACAAAAATTTGCCTGCAACATCGCAAGCCTTGTCGGCTACTCCACTTTAAGAAGAGGTGTTGTCGGCGACCAGATTAGGGGGCTGGAAAAGCAGGAAATGGAAGCTTTGAAGAAAGTCTTAATTGAAAGCTTGGAGTCCGGGGCTTTTGGGCTTTCCAGCGGGTTGTCTTACGCCCATGAAATAATTATTTCCGAGCTGGAACTTTTTGAACTGGCAAAAATTTTAAAGAAGAAAGATTCATTGTTTTCCGTGCATTTAAGGAGCGAAGGATCGGAAATCTTGGAAGCTTTGGATGAAGCGCTGGATATTGCGAGGAGTTCCGAGGTCAATTTAAAAATTTCCCATCTCAAAGTCAAATACGAAAACAACTGGCCAAAGATGCAGGATGTTTTGGGGCATTTGGATACCGCATACCACAAAGGGATTAACGTGCATTTTGACTCTTATCCTTACGATACAGTCTGGCAGGTGCTTTATTCCTATTTGCCGAAATGGGCGATTGAAGGCGGGCGCGCCATGATGCTCAAGAACTTTGCCGATCCGGTCCAAAAAAACAAAATATTGACGCATTTGAATAATTCTTTTTCAAAATTCCCTTCAATGATGGTTGCCTCGACTGCAAATAGGCTTAATTTTATGGGCAAGACCATCGGGCAGATTGCAAAAAATTTGGAAACTTCCAGCGAACAGGCGGTTTTGCATCTTATCCAGAACGGGGGCAGCGAGGTTTTGGTTTTTGAACAGAATTTGAGCATGGACCAGGTTGGTGATTTAATTGTTCATCCTTTGGCTTTTGCGGCCACTGACGGCGCGGGATTTTCTGAGAATGTTTCGAATAAGTTAGTCCATCCGAGATGCTTTGGCACAGCTCCAAAATTCATTAACCTCGCAGTCAAACGGGGCCTAAGCATGCAGCAAGCCATAAAAAAATTAACATCCGGACCGGCTAAAAAAATCGGCTTGAAAAAAAGAGGCGAGATTAAAATCGGGAATTTTGCTGACTTGGTTTTGTTTGACCAAAATAATTTGGCCGACATGGCAACTTATGAAAATCCTTACCAGTTCAGCCGCGGCATCGAGTATGTGTTCGTAAACGGAAAGGCTGTGGTTGCAGAAGGAAAAATTACCAACACATTGCCAGGATATGCGTTAAGAAAGGTGTGATAATATCAGTTAACTTTACTATGAGCATCCCGGCTTTTTGAGCCGGGATGCTTTTTGTTTATAAAACGCTGAGGATTTTGTTAATCACCAAAAATATGGTAAAATTAATTCAAGAATATTGATGCAATAGACACAGATAACCAGATGAATTTAAAAGAATTGCAAGGAAAACTTGTTGCGGTTTTGGGGTTTGGCTTAGAAGGCCAGGCTATAACCAGGTATTTACTGAAACACGGCATAAAACCCGTGTTGTTTGATGAAAAGATATGGGATAAATGGGATAAGGACCGGCAGAGTTTGATAAAATCTCTGGATATCAATTTTATTTTTGGTCCTGATTGCTACAAAGAATTGGCCGGATTTGATATAATTTTCCGCAGTCCAGGCATCCCATTGTCAAAGGTCAAAGGTCAAAGGTCAGATGTTGTGATTACTTCCCAGACCAAATGGTTTTTTGAGCATTGCCCCTGTAAAATAATAGGCGTGACCGGAACAAAAGGGAAAGGGACAACATCGACTTTAATATCGGAAATATTAAAGTTGCAATTTCGAATTTCGAATTTCGAATTTCAAGTTTATTTAACTGGAAATATCGGTAAGGAACAGCCTTTGGATTTTTTGGATAATTTAACAAAGGATGATTGGGTGGTTTACGAGCTTTCCAGTTTCCAGCTGCAGGACTTGGATAGGAGCCCACACATCGGTGTTGTATTAATGGTCACCCAGGAACATCTTGATTACCATAAAGACGTTGAAGAATATTGCCAGGCAAAAGAATCAATCGTTAAATTCCAATCCGTAGAAGATTATTCGGTTATAAACATGGATTACGAAAGTTCGGTTAAAATTGGCAATAACGGAGCCGGACAAAAGAGGTATTTCAGCGCCCGGGGCAAGTCCGGTGTAGATTGCTATGTTAAAGACGGGGCATTTTACTTGAAAAACAATGGCTCATCCCCGGATGAGCCATTCGTTGAAGCCAAAGATTTACAGCTTAGGGGTGAGCATAATTGGGAAAACGTCTGTGCTGCCGCTACTGCGGCTATTTCTGCCGGATGCAGCTTGGATACCGTAAAAACAGGGGCTTTAGCTTTTAAAGGCTTAGAACACCGCCTGGAATTTGTTGATGAGAAAAACGGCGTAAAATATTACAACGATTCATTTTCCACCACTCCGGAAACAGCTATTGCCGCAATCAAGTCTTTCAGCGAACCGGAGATTGTTATCTTAGGCGGTTCGTCCAAGAATTCTGATTTTACAGAGCTTGGCAAAACTATTGTCGAATCGAAAAATATCAAATGTTTGGTGCTTATAGGCCTGGAATCCGGCAGGATTTTGGATGCAATAAATTCCAGCGGAAAAATAGAGGCGCAAATTTTGCAAGGCGCTGAATCAATGCAAGAAATTTTTGGACAGATTGCTTCCGTAGCAAAAGCGGGAGATGTTGTTTTGTTAAGCCCGGCCTGCGCGTCTTTTGGGATGTTCAAGAATTATAAAGATAGGGGAGAGCAGTTTAAATTTTTCGTTGAAAAATTTAAAAATTGACCTAATTAACCTAATTGTTCCTAATTATTCTAAATAATGCATAAAGATTTTTAAAAATTAGAGATTGGGATTTATTTAGGTTAATTAGAATAATTAGAGCAATTAGAATAATTTTAATTCTAATCAATGTCTAAAAAAAACCAAATTAAAATTGACTATGCGCTTTTATTGATAGTAGGTGCTCTCTTGGCTTTCGGCTTGGCTGCTTTGTATTCCGCGTCGACTGTAGAATCGTACAAAAAATTCGGTAATACTACTTACTACATAACGCATCAGCTGGCCAATGGAGTGCTTATCGGGCTTGTCGGCATGTATATCTGTTATAAATTAGATTATCATTATTGGCAAAAATGGCTTCCTTGGATTATCGTAATTTCCCTTGCCCTTTTGGCAGCAGTTAAGCTTAGTTCATTCGGTTCTTCTGCGGGAGGTGCGGCCAGATGGCTAAATTTAGGCTTTGTGACTTTCCAACCTTCAGAAATTGCCAAGTTAGCTATTATATTTTACCTGGCTTCGTGGATAGATAAAAAACATAAAGATTTGAATGATTTTGCATATGGCGTACTGCCGTCTTTGGTTATTATTGGCCTGTTTGCCGGCCTTATTATTTGGCAGCCGGATATGGGTACAATGCTGGTTCTAATTGCCGTGTCTGTTTCCATGCTTTTTGTCGCCGGTATTGATTGGCAATACTTTTTATGGACTATTTTGGCGGGAATTTTAGGGCTTCTCGCTTTGGTAAAATTTGAGCCATATAGGGCAAGAAGGATAACCTCTTTCATTAATCCGGCCATTGACCCGCAAGGGATCAGTTACCATATCAACCAGGCTCTTTTAGCGATTGGCGCCGGGCAATTGTGGGGCTACGGATACGGCTTGTCCAGGCAGAAATACAACTATCTTCCTGAAGTCATGGGCGATTCAATATTCGCGGTAATTGCAGAGGAATTAGGATTCATTCGCGTGGTGCTGTTGCTGCTTTTGTTCGTAATTTTTGCCGTCAAAGGCTTTTCTATTGCGAAAAACGCTCCTGATGATTTTGGACGCCTAACTGCTTTCGGGATTACCATATGGATTACAGCACAAGCCTTGATTAATATTGGCGCGATGGTCAAGATTTTGCCGCTAACCGGCATTCCGCTGCCATTTTTCAGTTATGGCAGCACCGCCTTGCTGTTAAATTTGTCGGCAGTAGGGATTTTATTAAATATTGCAAAACAATCACCAGCCAGATAAAAAAAATGGGGAAAAACCAGAAAAAATTCAGGCTCCATATCCACCAAAACTTGTCGATTTCGGTAAGTGCTGAAAGCAAGCTGAAACCTGCGAGTGTTTTTAGCATGCGGAGTTTTTTTGTTTCAGCATTATTAAAAATTTTCAAATCGATTTACGAATTTTGTTATTTTATCGGGAACGCTATTATAAAGTTTTCGTCTTTGGCAATCATTTTTTCTAAAAACGAAGTTTTTAGGACAAAACAATTTTTCTTGAAAAGAATTAAAATATTAGCTCAGCCCGAATATTTTAAAACATTAGCTGTCTTCACTTTTGTTTTGATAGTGAGCATCTTAGGACTGCAGTCTTTTAAAATTGTCGCCAAGGGGTTGGAAATAAAACAGAGCGTGCTTGGGATTACGGCAATCGGCAATAAATACATGTTAGGCGCAAAAAAATCTCTGGAAAAGCAAAACATCGGTTCAGCTGAAGACAGTTTTATAAGAGCATATAATGCTTATAAAGACGGCCAGAAACAGCTTTCCGGCGCAGAAAATTCAATTAACTTAATACTTGGCCTTTTCCCGCAAAAAAAAGACGCGGAGAATCTCTTAAAGGCAGCTTCGCTGGTTTCCCAGAGCGGGGCAATGCTCACTTCGGCTTACCAGGATATCTCCAGCCTTAAATTTAACGCCACGGGAATATCTTCCGATCGCCCCGTTCCTGAAGTTTTTGAGTCTCTGGATAACTCATTGTCAATTGTAGGACAAAACCTGGAAACGGCAGGTTCGCTTTTAAAAACAATCAACCTTTCTTCAATTCCTAAAAATCAGCAGCCAAATTTTCTTGAATTGGAATCCGGCGTCAATGCTTTAAAATTGTCTTTAAGCAATACCAGGGACATGTTTTCAATAATAAAGAACTTATCCATGGGAAAACAGCGGATACTGATGCTTTTTGAAAACAACAACGAACTGCGGGCAACGGGCGGATTTATGGGCACGTTCGGCGACATCCAGGTGTCTAACGGGGTTATGGAAAAAATTAAAATCAGCAGCATTTATGATTTAGACGGGCAGCTTGAAGAAAAAATCATGCCGCCAAACCCGCTGCTGGCGGTGAATGGCCGGTGGTTTTTAAGGGATGCGAATTGGTTCTCTGATTTTTCATTTTCCGCAAAAAAAATAATTGGTTTTTATGAAAAAGAAGGCGGGGAGACGCCTGATACGGTTATTGCAATGACTCCTTCTTTGATTGTCGATATGCTGAAAATTACCGGACCGGTAAATTTGCCCGCGCATGGGGTAAGCCTTGATTCTGATAATTTCATTGAACAAACCCAGATTGCGACATCCGCTGATGAATACAGGCAAAATACTCCAAAACAGGTTCTTGCTGACTTTGTCCCGGTTTTCTTGCAGAAAATCAGCAACCTAAAACCGCAGGATTATCCTGCGGTACTGGAGGTTTTGCAAAAAAACCTGAACGGCAAGCAGATTCTTGCATACTCAAGGAATCCTTTGTTGCAAAAAAAGCTGGAAGAATACCATTGGGCAGGGCAAATTTTCGGCACGGACAGGGACTTCCTTTCAGTAGTCAGTAGCAACCTGGGCGGCACAAAAACCGATTTATATACTAACCAGCAGATAAATTTGAAAAGCACGATAGATAGCGAGGGGTATATTGTCAACGAACTGCAGATTACCAGGACCAATAGTTTGCCGAAACTGGAAGACACTAACAATAACAGTTTTATAAGGATTTATGTGCCTAAAGGATCGACTTTAATCAGTAATTTAGGGTTTGATTATAAAAATTTGGATAACGCGGCTGATAAGGCTTACAAAACTGACGCTGATGTCCATGAGTGGGAAAAAAACTCGGTTAAGGATTTGGTTTCCGGAATGCTCATTGGAACCGAGTCGGGCAAAACATATTTCGGCAATTGGCTGAACGTGGAAGGCGGGGAAACCAAAACTGCAAAATTGTCTTACCGGCTGCCTTTTAAAATTAAAGATATTGACCATTATAGCTTATTAATCCAAAAGCAGGCTGGCGCTATTGACCAAAGCTTAAGTTACGAACTGGATTTTCCGGACAGGTCTATTGCATGGAAAAATTTCAGCGACGCGGAAATTAATCAGAATAAATTAAATACGGAAATTATTTTAAATAAAGACTACTTGTTGGGCCTGGTATTAAATTCAAAATAACTCTTCAAAATAATGCTAAACAGGATTAAAAACATCGAAGCGAATTTTTCAATATCCAAAGCCGCGTTCATAATAGGCTTTTTTACGCTGCTGACAAAGTTTTTGGCTATTTACCGCGAGAGGCTGTTTGCATCGACCTTCGGGCAAAACCAAATTCTGGATTCTTATTTCGCGGCGTTCAGGATCCCTGATTTCGTGACAAACTTATTCATATTAAACACGCTTGCCGTTGCTTTTATTCCGGTTTATACGGAAATTTTAACCAAAGACAAAAAGAAGACCGATGAAATCGCGGCGTCCATCCTTAATTTGGTCCTTTTGGGGATTTCCGGCATTTGCCTTATTTTATTTTTGTTTTCGGGTTACTTAACACAAAAATTAGTCCCCGGTTTTAACCAGGAATATTACAGCTACACGTTGAATTTAACCAGGTTGTTTTTGCTCTCTCCGGTAATTTTTGCGGCATCCACAATCTTCGGCGGAATTTTGAACGCACAGAAAAAATTCCTTGTTGCGAGTATTGCGCCGATATTTTACAATCTGGGAATTATCTTCGGGGTAATATTTTTATATCCTCGTTTTGGCGTAATGGGCTTGGGGTACGGGGTGGTACTGGGTGCAATTGTCCAGATGCTCATCCAATGGATCAGCACAAGCCAGATTGGATTTTCCATAAAGCCTATTTTAAACTTTAAGGATAATTACGTCGTCAGGATTTGGAAACTTTACGTACCAAGGATTTTTACGTTCGATTTGGCGAATGTCACGCTGCTGCTTGGTACAATGATCGGGTCAAAACTGATTGCAGGTTCCATATCCGCGTTAAACCAGGCTTACAATTTAGAATCAGTTCCCGTTAGTATTTTTGCCTACTCATTGGCCCTGGCTTCGTTTCCGGTACTTTCTGAATTTTTTGCGCTTAAAAATGACAGGGCTTTTACAAAATCAATATCCCAAACAATACAGCAAGTTCTATTTTTCATTATCCCAATATCGATTTTAATGCTATTGATGAGGGCGTATATTGTCAGGCTTATTTTAGGAGCCGGGAATTTCAACTGGGAAGATACCATTAGGACCTTTAACGTGCTGGGAATTTTCAGCTTTTCCCTGTTCAGTCAAAGCCTTACGACGGTCCTTTCCAGGGCTTTTTACGCCAGACAAAATACAAAAGTTCCGGTTTACATCAACTTGTTTGCCATTTTCTTAAATATTATTTTCTCCGTAATATTAGGATACAAGTATGGAGTAGCCGGGATTACGGCGGCATTTGTGATTTCCAGCATCGTAAGCGCGATTTTATTGTTTATTGTCCTAAGGCACCATTTGAAGGATTCGCTCGGCGAGGAAAATATTGAAACCTTAAAAGAGTTCGACCAAAACTTGTCCAGTTCCGTAACAAAGATAATTATTTCCAGTATTGTTATGGGCTTGGTCAGCTATGCATCCATTTACTTTCTGGCGCCTTTTGTTGACACCAGGACTGTTGTCGGGATTTTAATCCAATCCGGCTTGGCCAGTATTTTCGGCGGTATCTGCTATATGCTTACAGGAAAGCTTTTAAAACTGACTGAGGCCAAATATATGCTGGATTTCTTTCGCAAATTACTGTATATTTAATGAATATGGAATTAAACAATATCAGGAATTTTTGCATAGATTCTTCATTATTTTCTCTCCTAGCAGGAGAGATAGCCTGAAAGGCTAGAGAGGTTGAACCGTTGTTCATCGTAATAAACAGATAATATTTATGGAACTAAGTAACATCAGGAATTTTTGCATAATCGCTCATATTGACCACGGCAAGTCCACTTTAGCTGACCGGCTTTTAGAAATTACCAATACGGTATCCAAACGTGAAATGAAAGACCAGATACTTGACCAAATGGATCTTGAGCGCGAACGCGGTATTACCATCAAATTGCAACCCGTTAGGATGGAATATAAAATTCCAAATAAAATCCAAGATCCAAATTCCCAAACCTTAAATCCTAAATCTTATATCTTAAATTTAATCGACACACCGGGCCATGTGGACTTTACATATGAAGTTTCGCGCTCTTTAGCCTGCTGCGAAGGCGCAATTTTAGTTGTAGACAGCACCCAAGGAATCGAAGCCCAGACTTTGGCTAACGTGTATCTAGCCTTAGAGCACGATTTAACCTTGATTCCGGTTGTCAATAAAATTGACCTGCCGAATTCCGACAAGAAAAAAACCGCGGAAGAATTAAAAGCGGCCTTTGGATTTACTGATAACGAAATTTTATATGCTTCGGGAAAAACCGGCGAAGGCGTGGAAGGAATTTTAGATGCCGTGGTGGAACGCGTTGCTCCGCCAAAAGGCGAAAGCAGCAAAGCTTTAAGAGCTTTGATTTTCGATTCGGTTTACGATATTCACCGCGGAGTTATCGTCTTTGTCAGGATTATGGACGGACAGCTTTTTCCGCGCGAAAAAATATATATGCTCGGTAGCGAAACCCAGGCAGAGAGCCTTGAGGTCGGGTATTTCCATCCAAAAATGGAAAAAAGCGGACAATTGAAAACCGGAGAAGTCGGGTATATTGTCACGGGATTGCGGGATGTAAGCAAAGCCAGGGTCGGGGACACAGTCACGCTTTGGGAAATTCGCCAGGAAGCATTGCCGCTTCCAGGATACAAGCAGATTAAACCAATGGTTTACGCGACAATTTTCCCGGTTTCAGGAGACGACTATCCGCTGCTTCGCGACGCAATGGAAAAATTAAAGCTTTCAGATTCAGCTTTGGAATTTGAACCTATAAACATCCCTTCAATCGGCTTTGGATTCAGGACTGGCTTTTTAGGGCTTCTACACATGGATATTGTGCAGGAGCGTCTTAGCCGCGAGTATGATTTGGATTTGGTACTCACTGCACCATCTGTGGCTTACCGCGTAGTAAAAACCGATAATACGGAAATTTATATCCATAACCCGGCAGAATTCCCAGACCCATCAGTCATAAAAGAACTGTACGAGCCGTGGATGATGGTAAATATTTTAACCCCGTCCGATTACATTGGCCCGATTATGGAAATTGCCACGCAGCGCAGGGCGATATCTAAAGACATTAAATACATCGGCAAAGACAGGGTGGATATGCATTTTGAAATGCCTTTGGCTAATATTATTTTGGATTTTTATGATAAGTTAAAGAGCGTGTCTTCTGGTTATGCTTCTTTAAATTACGATTTTATCGAAGAAAGAATTGGGGATTTGGTCAAAGTTGATGTTTTGGTCGCAGGCGAGCCTGTTCCGGCATTGGCAGCGATTATGCATCGCAGCGTCGCGCATGTGGAAGGGAAAGAACTGATTGAAAAATTAAAGAAATTGATTCCGCGCCACCAGTTTGAAATCGCGCTTCAGGCTGCAATCGGCGGAAAAGTCATTGCGCGCGAAACCATTTCAGCCTTGAGAAAAGACGTTACCGGCTACTTGTATGGTGGCGACGTCACCCGTAAAATGAAACTTTTGAACAAACAGAAAAAAGGCAAAAAGAGAATGAAAAAAATCGGGAAAGTAGATATACCGCAGGAAGCCTTCCTCGCTGTGCTTAAAAAATAAGACAAAAGAAGCGCGCCTCAGACCCATTCGGTTGAGGCGCGCTGAAGTTTTTATTATTCAGGATTTAGCCGTGCGATTGTGATAACGTTATTGCAAAAGGCTAATGACAGATCTTTTTGGGGCATTGCGAGTTCGATCTGAAGGATTGGGTGATCGAAAAGTGGGTCTATGGGCGGATTGATTGTGAAATTTTTTGATCCGCCTGGTTCTAACCCATGACATTCATCATGCAAATACTTAGCTATTTCCTTCAAAGTCATAGTTTCCTCACTTAGATTTGTTTTAAAAACCTAGCTGCTGCGGTTGCTGTGTCCTTCCTGGCGGAGATCCCGTCGCGCGTTCCGGAAATCCACCGGATCGATTCTGGGTTGTTCCCAGATATCACGTTTTGCCAAAGCCGCAAGTTCGCTGCTTGTTTTGCCGGCTCCTTCTAAAGCCTGTGCGGTATCTTCCTCTGTGGCTCGCCCTAAATTATCCATCTATAGTGTTACTCCTCCTTCCGCTGTAAAATAGCAAAAATTTTGGGTTTAATCAAGGCGATTCCAAAATAAACTCCGACGTAACCATACGCTGGAATCGGCGGCGGACGAGAAGTGTAATGTTATTTTAGCGAATGGCTCAAGCCTAGGCTTGAGCCATTCAACCTCAATAAAATGAGGGGTTTTATAATATTACCAAAAAGTATGCTAAAATAAAGACATGTTCAGAAACAGGAAAGTTTTAAACCGGATAATGTATGTCTTGGCCATAATCATGATTGCTTCCATGGTTTTGGTATTGTTTGGTTTTTCGTTATTTAAATAAATATAATCCGAATTACCCGAATCTTATCCAAATGACCCGAAAACGATATTCGTAGTTCGTAGAGATTCGTTGATTCGTTCCATTTGCAGATTCGATTTTTATGTTTAAGTTTGACCTGCACCACAATGAAAACCTGGTCGAAATGTTCAGGAAATCGGAAATGGTTTTAGCCAAGCCGGTCCTTGCGATTTTTGTTTTTATTTATATTCCCTGGTATTTCTTAATCAAGTATGAACTTGTCGCTGATTACAAAAACATCCTTTTGGCTTGGACAACTCTTGTTCTTATTTTTGGGATTCATAGGTACTTATTATGGCTTTTGAATGTCTGCCTGCTTACCAGCCAGAGATTTGTGATGGTGGAGTACAAAAGCTTGTTTAAAAAGAAAGTGGTGGAAATTCATCTTGATAAAATCAGTAACATCAGCTATTCGACATCAGGTATTTTTTCCTCCTTGTTCGGTTTTGGCGATTTGCATGTCCAATTTTCGGGATCGTCGGAAATGATAATTGCCAAAAACATCAGCCAGCCATCTAAAGTTAAAGATAAAATTTGGAAAGCGGCAAAGGCAGCAACACATAAAAGCGTTCACTCAGTTGTTGCGATGGAATAATTTTTGTCAATTATGTCAATTTTGTTCAATTCTAATTATGGATCGCAAAATCCTTCTATCATCAAAGATAACTTTAGCAATACTGGCTGTATTTTTAGGATTCCTGTGCAATATTAAATACAAGCAATGGGCCAGCCAAAAGGCTATTGAAAAAGAAAAGACAAGCCTGGCCCTGCAGGCAGACCAGTTGGATAAAAAGAACCAGGAACTCGACCAGTCGCTTTCTTACCTGAATTCCCAAAGTTTCAAGGAAAGGGTAGCCAGGCAGCAGCTGAACTTAAAAAAAGACGGTGAGACAGTTTATAATTTTTCAAATCCGCAGGTTAGCCCTGGCGATGACGGTGCTAACCAAAAATCAGGCAAAAGCAATATCCAAAAATGGTGGGAATATTTTTACGACAATAAATAATTAAATACAAGATATGAAAAAACTTAAAAAGTGGCACATAGTATCAATAAGTTTAGTTGTAGTAATTTTGGCAGGGCTAACAGGTTTAGGCTTTTGGCTGTCCAAGGGCAAAATTACGCAAACAAAGGCAAAAATTTATAAAGTACTTCCTTTCCCAATGGCACTGGTCAATAACCATCCTTTGACCATGAAGAATTTTTTGAGCCGGTTAGATTCAGCTAAGGTATTTTACGATAAATCAGGCACGAAATACGACGAAACCGGACTGGAAGAAGCCATTGCAAACAAAATGGTTGATGAGGAAAAAATTAACATTTTGGCGAAAACCAATAACGTCAGCGTAAAAGACAGCGAAATTAACGACGAATATTCTGTCAGAGCCAAGTCTGCGGACTTGGAAGGCAAGAAGAACTTCGAAGATCTTTTGAAAAGCTATGGCCTAAATACCGCGTCGTTCAAAAGCGATGTCATAAGGCCTGACCTTTTGGCGACAAATTTAGTGGTGTGGTTTAACGCCCAAAAAAACCTTAACTCCGACCAGTATAAGCTGGCTGACGACTTGATGAAAAAGATCGAAAGCGGCCAGTCAATGGAAGACATTGCTTCAAAATTCTCCCAGGAAGACGCTACAAAAATGACTCAGGGCGATTTGGGTTTTATTGAAATTAACGGTGTCCTGCCTGAACTTAAGGAAACATTGGATTCCATGTCTGCCGGCCAGTCAAAAATTGCCGCCAGCCGCTACGGCATCCATATTTTAAAGCTTGAAGAGAAAGACAATAATGGCGAAAATAACGGCGCCAGGATGCATATTAAGCAGATTTTCATCAAACCGAATGATTTTGAAAAGTGGTTTAAAGACGAAACGCAAAATTTCAAAGTTAAAAAAATAGTTAAAATTTAGAAATTAAAAAAGAAGTAGTCTTGAAAAGCTGCTTTTAAGGCGATATTCCAGAATTTTGAGACTACTTCAAGCAAACAAATATGGAAAATGAGGTCGTAAAATACATAAAAGAGGCCCGACAACATGGCTTAAGCGATCTTGAAATAAAACAAAATTTGCTCAATGTTGGCTGGGAAGCCGATGCAGTTGAGGATAGTTTTGCGTATGTCAAAGCTTCAGAAAATAAGCCTTTGGCAAACCGCGACGAAGATATTAAAACTCACGCGTCTCAGACCCCCGACCAATATTATAAAAGAACCCTTGGCGATACCGGTGGTGTTGCGCATGGTATAAATTCTGTTAAGCCTGCTCAGTTACCACACGAAGAACCGCAAATGGCTGCAAAACCTGCTTCTGTCCAAACCAACCTCCCGCAGCATGCACTAAATATTTCCAAAAAACAATCAATCTTCAAAAATCCAAAATTTTGGACTAGCATTATTTTACTGGCTATGATTGGAGTCGGCGGCTATGCGTATTACACTTACGCCTATAACTCTCCTGAAAAAATTTGGAATAAGTTCGTAAAATCTGAAAAAAGCAGTATTTTTGAAAGCAATTTCACTTACGCATATGCGGATAAAGGTAAAATTTCCAGCGATAACAAAGATCTGGCTTCCTTAAAAGGCATAAAACTCTCGTTTGCAGGGGATTCATACGTAAATTCCACAGACCCGAATAACACGCAGTCCAGTTCAAAGTTCCAATATTCGTTCAGCAGCGGAAATACCAGCATCAGCACCGGAGCGGAATATATCCTGCTGAATAAAAATTTTTACCTGAATGTTGGCGATAACCCTTTTTTGTCCAAAATCTTGGATTCTGTAAGCAAGGGTAAAAAATATGACTGGATAAAAATCGATTTAGGCGCGATTCAGGATGAAATGGCAAAAAGCAATAAAGACGGCCTGGATAAGTTTAATGAAATATTCAATCCAAGTTTTAAGCAGGAATTAGCAAATATTTGGGAAAACGCGACATTGGTTAAAATAGATAAATATCTCGGCAGGGAAAAAGTCGGCGACGTTAACACCCTTCATTTTAAAAATTCCCTGGACAAGCAGGCTTTAAAAGACGCGATAAGGCAATACGCGGATAAGATAATAAATGCTTTAAACGAAAAAGAAACAAATCCTGAAAATAAACTAAAAGATGAGGATAGAAACGCTCTCTATTCGGCCATAAACAGTTTAATTGATAAAACCAACATTTCGGAATTTGAAACATGGATTGGCATAAAAGATTTTAAGTTATACAAAGTCCATCTGGTAACCAGTGCTCCTTCTGTGGCGTCTATTGCCAATCTGGCGTCTACGGAATATTCAGACATGGCAAATCTGCCCACGCAAAACAGCGACACCAAAAAAATATCGGACATCAGGCAGTTATCGGCAGCCTTGGAAAGCTACCATAAAGATAAGGGCGGTTACCCGGAAGCGAACAACGGCGTTCCCACGGATATTTCACCGTTTTATGTTGCAGTCGTCCCTGTTGCCCCAAGCGCTACGGGCAATTGCACGGATTTTTATAATACATACTGGTATACGCCAAAAGGCGAAAAGAAAACAGTGAACGGCAAAACATTATACAGTTCGTTCGAATATACTTTTTGCATTGGCACAGACCAGGGAATGTACAAAGCGGGAATTGGCAAGCTGACACCATCAGGAATTGAAATCCCCATAACCTGTCCCGGCACGCCGGAGCAATGCAGTAAGCCAAGCCAAAACCAAGATAAAACCAGGGATGAAAAAATCAATGAATTTATTTCAAAAATTGATTTTGCGGGCGAAATAAGAATTGACATGGTTTATTCCAATTACGGAAAGGCCAAGCAGCTGGAAGCGCCAAAAGAATATTTTGATGTAGTGAATGAATTAAAAAATACCCAATCCCAATCAAATTTTAAAAAAAGTTTGACTGGCAACATAAGATAACACTAAGAGTATAATTAAAAAGATCCGGCCGGTTGCCGGTCTTTTTAATTTCACCAATTTAAGATATAATAAGTACAAGTATTTTTTTATCATGCCCAAAATTTTATACCGCACTTGGATTGAAATTGACAAGAAAGCGGTCAGTCACAATTTTTTAACCTTCAAAAAACTTATTAACACAAAAACCAAGCTTTTAGGCGTGGTTAAATCCAATGCGTACGGCCATGAACTAATGGGTTTTTCACGCGTCTTAAGCGATTTGGGCATTGACTGGCTGGGTGTGGATTCCATAACCGAAGCGCATACGCTCAGGCGCCATAAAATAAATAACCGGATTTTGGTTTTGGGATATACGCTCCCGGCAAATTTTGATTTGGCAGGCAACCACGGCATTGCTTTGACTATTTCTGATTTTATAAATTTAGGAATGGCCAAAAAACATAAAGGCGATATTACCATCCACTTGAAAATTGATACTGGAATGCACAGGCAGGGATTTTTGCTTAAAGACCTGCCAAAAGCATTATCGATCATTAAAAATTCCAAGAACATAAAGCTGCAGGGGGTTTATACGCATTTTGCGGCAGCCAAAGCCCCGGATTGGTCAGGCCAAACCCAAAAACAGATTGAGCAATTTGAAAAAGCAGTTGCTTTGGCAAAAAAAATCCAGCCAAACATTATTGCCCATGCTTCGGCATCTGCCGGAACGTTAAATTATGCTTTCGCGCACTTTGACATGGTCAGGGTTGGTGCCGGGCTTTATGGCTTGTGGCCATCTTTAGAAACTAAGCTCAGCAAGGAAAAACAATTGCAGCTAAAACCGGTTTTAACCTGGAAGACAATTATCAGCGAAGTAAAAACCCTTGAAAAAGGCGAAAAAATCGGGTATGATTTTACGGAAGAACTAAAAAGAAAAACCCGGGTTGCCATATTGCCGATTGGCTATTGGCACGGATACTGGAGGGCGCTTTCCGGCAAGGCTTGTGTTCTTGCTGGGGGTAAAAGAGCCAAAGTTTTAGGCCGTATCAGCATGGACATGACGGCAATTGACATAACTGATGCAAGCCAAGCCAAAGTCGGGGACGAAGTAGTGTTAATTGGAAGGCAGGGCAAGGAAAATATCACGGCTGATGAATTGGCAGAAATCGCAGGAACAACAAATTATGAAATAATCACCAGGATTAATCCATTAATAAAAAAGTTCTTTATATAACATTACGCCGGCTTAGCTCATCTGGTAGAGCAGCGGTATCGTAAACCGCAGGTGGTCGGTTCAAGTCCGACAGCCGGCTCCATTTTATCAGAAATTATGAAAATTCCTAAAGGCGCAAAACGGGTTTTTAAGGGAATTATTTTTGACGTTTACCAATGGCAGCAAAAGATGTTTGATGGAAGCCTTGAAACGTTTGAGGCAATAAAAAGGCAAAAGACTGTTGTTATAATCCCTACATTCAAAAATAAAATAGTTCTCATTAAACAAAAGCAGCCAAATACAGGCTGGTTTTATAGTTTTCCAAGCGGCAGGATGGATAAGCAAGACAAAAACCCCAAAACGGCCGCTTTAAGGGAATTAAAAGAAGAGACAGGACTTACCCCAAAGAAGGTCGTCTTATGGAAAACCATAAATAATGGCGGGAAAACCGACCATGATGTATACATATTTTTAGCTAAAGACTGCCGTAAAACGCACGAGCAACAACTGGATGCGGGTGAAAAAGTCAAAGTATACAACTTCGCTTTTGACGAATTCCTAAAATTGTCAGATAGCGAATATTTTATCGAAAAATCAATTTTAATTGATCTATTAAAGGCAAGATTAAGCAAAAAGTATTGCGAGATGCTCAAAAAAGCGTTTTTTGGCAATTTGTCAAGCCTGCCAAAAACCGCCAGTCTTGCCAAGCCCGGCATTTTTTGTTAAACTAAGTCCGTTATATTATGCAAGACCCCAATCAAATCCCTCAAGAGGAAGCGGCAAAAAAAGAATTCAAGCAAAAGAGAAAAGTTGTCATGGTCGTTTTTGCCGATGCGGCGCTGGAGTTCGCAATAATGATCTTCCTGCCGTTGTTCGTCTTTATAGAAATTGGCAAAAAATATAACCTGATGCATAATGCCTGGTATTTGATTTTTGGGCTCATCCTGGCTCTAAGCATTAGCGCAATTTCAATAGGCACAAGAGCGATAGATTTCAAAAAAAGATTAAAATAATTAAATTTACAAAGATTTTTCATGCTTGCCATACCACCATTAGCTGCTGAAACAATATTTTATATAGGTTCTTTCCCGGTAACCAACTCTTACATAAATTCTACCATTGTCGTTATCGGCTTTATTATCTTCGCTTTCATAATAAACGCCGCAATAAAAAAATATTATCCGCTGAAAAAAGCCCCCAAAGGCATACTTAACTTTTTTGAGGGTGTTTTGGAATTTTTGCTGGGTTATATCGATAACGTTACAAAAGACCGCAAAAAAACCATCAGGTTTTTGCCGTTAGTCGGTTCCCTGTTCTTGTTTATTTTGGTTTCAAACTGGATGGGCTTGCTGCCTGGAATCGGATCCATTGGCATAACGGAAATGGTTAACGGCCACGCAGAATTTATCCCGATTTTCCGTCCCGCTAATACCGATTTGAACATGACCCTTTCTATGGCGGTTTTAGCCGTTACAGCTTCCCATTTCTTAGGCATCGTCACCATTGGGTTCTTTAAATACGCAAACAAATTCATTAAATTCGGGGATTTATACCAGGCTATAAAAAGCATGAAGCCTGTGAATATTTTAACCGCGGTTATTGAATTTTTCGTAGGCTTAATTGAAATTGTTTCCGAAGTGGCAAAAATGGTTTCGCTTTCTTTGAGGCTTTTGGGCAATATTTTCGCAGGAGAAGTCCTTTTGACCGTGTTGGCCGGCTTAATCCCATTTTTAATTCCTCTTCCGTTTATGGCTTTGGAATTATTGGTTGGCTTTATCCAGGCAGTCGTATTTTCCATGTTGGCGCTGGTTTACTTGACTATGGCTACTGCAGAAACCCATGGCCACGCTGAAACGGGACATGACGAATCTTTTGCCGAAGCCGAAGAAAACCAAACACCGGCAGTTTAAAAATTATTCAATTGCGAATTTCGAATTGCGAATTTCCGCCAGCTGGCGAATCGTGATCCGTGATACGTAATTGACAAATTAATACCCGCAAGGAGACGTTAAACTAAAATCAATTACGATAATAGTCTACTGAGCGGGAAAGAAAGGGTGAAGAATGTCACCAGAAGTTGCAGGTTTATTAGCTAAAGCCTTTACAATCGCTATTGGCGGTATTTTTCCAGCCATGGCTATTGGCAAAATCGGCAGCAAGGCCGCTGAATCCATCGGACGCAACCCAGAAGCCGCCGACAAGCTGTTCGTTCCGATGCTTTTGTCCATGGCTTTCGCCGAAGCTATCGCTATTTACGCTTTGGTTGTTACCTTTATTCTCTAAAATTAGTTTTAGACTCTTGGGAGAAGATTTCTCCTTTGAGCTTATAACTAATTCCCAAATTTTTAATTGACCTAATTAACCTAATTGTTCCTAATTATTCTAAATAAATCCCAATTTCTAATTACACAAATATTAGACATTGGATCATTAGTCATTATTTAGGTTAATTAGAATAATTAGAGCAATTAGAATAATTCTTTATGATAATCGATATCCATCAAATTTCTCAACTCTTGATCCCAATTGCCCACGCGGCAGAAGAAGCCGCAAACACGGAATCTTCCGGAGGCGCCTTGGCGACTTTGGGCGTTAACTGGAAATTATTTATTGCCCAACTGGTTAACTTCGGCATAATTTTGGCCGTCCTTTGGAAATTTGTCTTCATTCCAGTGGCAAAACAGCTTACTGAAAGAACAGAAAAAATTGAAAAATCGTTAAGCGATGCCGACAGGATAACTAAAGAAAAGGATGAATTCACCAAATGGCGCGAAGCCGAAATTTCCAAGACTAAAGCCCAAGCGGCCACGATAGTCGCAGCAGCGGAAAGCGAGGCTAATAAAGCCAAGCAGCAGATAGCCGAACAGACCAAGCAGGAACAGGATAAAATTATCAGGCAGGCCAAAGATTTGATTGAATCGGAAAAGCAGAAAGCAGTCAGGGATATTAAGTCTGAGGTGGCGGAAATGGTTACTGCGGCTACAGAAAAGATTTTAAGGCAAAAATTGGACAATAAGACAGATAAGGAATTGATTAAGGAATCATTAAAAAGTATATAATCCGAATTACCCGAATTCTATCCAAATGCCCCGAAAAGGGAAAAGCATTTGGGGTATTCGGATAACTATTCGGAGCATTAGGATTATGTAAATGAAAATCTCTCCCCAACAATACGCTCAAAGCCTTTTTGACGCCATAAGCGAAACTAACCCCAAGGACCACGATTTGATCATGGACAATTTTGTAAAGATTTTGGCAAAGAACGGGGACTTGGATAAATATCCGGAAATCGAAAAGGAATTTAGGTCGTTGCAGCTGAAAGATAAAGGGATTAAAGAAGCAGAAATAACCTTAGCAAGGCCGCATGAAGTATCGCACGAAATAGTACAGGAACTGAATAAGATAATCGGCAACAAAGTTGAAGTTAAAACTAAGATTGATGAAAACCTGATAGGCGGAGTGGTGGTAAGGGTAGACGACCAGCTTATAGACGCCAGCGTAAAAAAACAGCTTGAAAATTTAAACCAATCACTTAAATCATAAAACTTTAATCTAAATTAATTTTATGGCAAACTCTGACACAATCGTAAAACAACTCAAAGACAAGATCGCCGGTTTTTCACCTGACGTGAAAATTGAAAAAGTCGGCACGGTTTTGGAAGTCGGCGATGGCGTGGCACGCATTAGCGGACTTAAAGAAGCCGCCAGCATGGAAATGCTTGATTTCGGGCATGGCACTTTTGGCGTGGCTTTGAACCTTGAAGAAAACATGGTCGGTAGCATTGTTTTGGGTGATTATCACCAAATCAAAGTTGGCGACATAGTTAAGCCTACAGGAAGAATCTTGTCCGTGCCGGTAGGTGAAAATTTGATTGGCAGAACCGTTGATGCATTGGGCAGGCCAAAAGACGGCAAAGGCGAGATTAAGGCAGATGGGTTTTATCCGGTAGAAAAAATCGCTCCCGGCGTTATTACCAGGCAAAAAGTGAAACAACCGGTACAGACCGGTATTAAAACTATTGACGCCTTAATTCCAGTCGGCCGCGGACAGCGCGAACTTATTATTGGCGACCGTCAAACCGGAAAGACCGCAATTGCTATTGACGCAATTATCAACCAAAAAGGCCAGGACATGATTTGTGTTTACGTGGCTGTAGGACAAAAAGAAAGCAAAGTGGCAAGAATTGTGTCTGAGCTGGAAAAATACGGAGCTATGGAATATACCATTGTGGTTTCCGCTTCGTCTTCTGAACCGGCAGCGCTTTCTTATATTGCCCCGTATTCCGGATGCGCTATTGGCGAATATTTCATGGATAAAGGAAAAGATGTTTTGGTCATTTACGACGATTTATCCAAGCAGGCTGTGGCTTACCGCGAAATCTCTTTGCTGCTCCGCAGGCCTCCGGGAAGAGAAGCTTATCCGGGAGACGTGTTTTATCTCCATTCCAGGTTGTTGGAGCGCGCTGCCAAGCTGAATCCGGATTTCGGCGGCGGATCTTTGACTGCCTTGCCGATTATAGAAACCCAGGCAGGGGACATTTCTGCCTACATTCCCACCAACGTAATTTCCATTACCGACGGGCAAATTTTCTTGGAATCGGATTTGTTCTACAAAGGCATTAGACCGGCTTTAAACGTTGGACTGTCCGTGTCTCGCGTGGGGTCCGACGCCCAGACCAAAGCCATGAAAAAAGTGGCAGGCAAGTTAAAGCTGGCCATGGCGCAATTCAGGGAATTGGAAGCTTTTGCTTCTTTCGGTTCAGACTTGGACGAAGCCACCAAGAAACAATTGGAATTAGGACGCAGGCTGACTGAAGTATTAAAACAGCCGCAATTCCAGCCTCTGCCATTGGAAAGAGAAGTTACCATTCTTTACGCAGTCAACAACGGATACTTTAACGAAATTCCGGTTGAAAAGGTGCGCGATGCGGAAGAAAAATTATATTCATTCATGGAAGCCAATGGTAAAGATGTTTTGGAAAGCATTAAAGCAACCAAAGAATTGAATGACGACACAGAGTCTAAGTTAAAAGAATTGATAACCCAGTTTGTGCAATCTGTAAAATAAATACCATAAGCTATACGCTATAAACTAAACGCTACTATATGGCCGGAATGATAGATATAAAAAGAAGAATAAAGTCAGTGCAGAGCACGCGCAAAATTACGCGCGCCATGCAGCTGGTTTCGGGCGCCAAAATGCGCAGGGCGCAAAACGCAGCACTGTCTTCGCGCACTTATTCAGATTTGGCTTGGGAACTCATTAAAAACCTGTCAAAAACCCAGGAGTTAAGCCCGGCGTTGCTTAAAGTCCATCCCAAAGCGCAAAAAATGGCTGTATTGCTCATTTCCAGCAATAAGGGCTTTGTTGGAAGCCTTAACACAAATCTCTTGCCCAAGCTTAAATCTTTAATTAGCGAAACTGGCCTTGAAACAGAAGTGATTGTTTACGGGCAGAAGGGAAAAGAAGCTACGGTTAGAAACGCGCTTTCTGTAACGGCAGATTTTGAAAAGTACGAACGGACAATTCAGCCGGAAGATGTTTATCCTATTTCCAAACTCATAAGCGATTTGTATAAAACTGGAAAATATAAAAGCGTGGTTATAATTTACAGCCACTTTGTTTCTACGCTACAGCAGATTCCCACAGTAAAACAGCTTTTGCCATTTGAGCAGGACATTATCACCAAAGCACATAAAAGAAAAACAGAAGATGACAACGAAGACGGCGGAATTGTCGGTTACGGATATAACTATTTGTTTGAACCCAACCCAAAATTAGTATTCAACCATTTGCTGCCCAGGATTATTGAAAGCCAGATTTACCAGACCATGCTCGAAGCCAACGCATCCGAACATAGCGCCCGTATGATTATGATGAAAAACGCCACTGACGCGGCATCTGACATTATTTCCGACCTGACATTGACTTATAACCAATTAAGGCAAAGCAAAATTACCACCGAACTTACGGAAATCACTGCCGGAAAAATCGCCTTGGAATAAGGAATTTATGGAACAAGAATTTTTTGAAAATAACAACGGCCATAACAAAGACGAACTTATTACTAAGATTGCAATACTTTTAGATCCGGATGGCGGCGAAATTATTGCCAACCAAATAATTTCAGGAAAAGAAATCGAACCAGAAACGGAAGAATACAAGAAAACAGAAGATATTATAAAATCACTTCTTCATTTGTCTATCCCGGAAATTGAACAGTGGTGCAAGGATAATGAAATGGATATATCTAACAATGCTAATTAAACTTTTAAACTTAAAATTTTAAATCTTTAATCTATTAACTTATGAACAAAGGAACAATTGACCAAGTTATCGGACCAGTGGTCGACGTGAAATTTGAAGGCAGTTTGCCGGAAATTTTCAATGCGCTCGAAGTCAATGTCAAAGAAGGCGATAAAACCCGCCGCCTGGTTTTGGAAGTGCAGCAGCAGCTACCGAACAACGTGGTAAGGACTGTGGCCATGTCTACTACCGACGGTTTAGTCAGAAATACCGAAGTCGTAAATACAGGAAAACCAATTTCCGTACCAGTCGGCAAACAGACTTTGGGCAGGATTTTTAACGTACTCGGAGAAGCTGTAGACGGCCAGGAATTCAAGGCTGAAGCAAGCGCCAAATATTACCCAATCCACAAACCAGCCCCGAAATTTGTTGACCAGTCTACTAAAACTGAGATTTTGGAAACTGGAATTAAGGTTATAGACCTTATCTGTCCCATCTTGAAAGGCGGTAAAGTCGGGTTGTTCGGCGGTGCCGGTGTGGGTAAGACAGTTGTTATCCAGGAGCTCATCAACAACATTGCCAAGGCTCATGGCGGAGTCTCTGTGTTTGCAGGGGTAGGGGAAAGAACCCGCGAAGGGAACGACTTGTACCATGAAATGAAAGATTCTAAAGTTTTGGACAAACTGGCAATGGTGTTCGGCCAAATGAACGAACCGCCGGGAGCCCGCGCTCGCGTTGCTTTGTCCGGCCTTTCCATGGCTGAATTTTTCCGCGACGAAGAACACCAGGACGTTTTGCTTTTCGTAGACAACATCTTCCGCTTTACCCAGGCAGGGTCTGAAGTATCCGCCCTTTTGGGCCGTATCCCGTCTGCCGTGGGTTACCAGCCTACTCTGGCTTCTGAAATGGGTGAGTTGCAGGAAAGAATCACCTCGACAAAAGAAGGTTCTATCACTTCCGTGCAGGCTGTGTACGTGCCGGCAGACGACTTAACCGACCCGGCTCCAGCCACGACTTTCGGCCACTTAGATTCTACCGTGGTGCTTTCACGCGCTTTGTCTGAATTGGCTATTTATCCGGCAGTCGACCCGCTGGATTCCACATCTACGATTTTGGATCCGAACATAGTCGGCCAGGAACACTATGAAGTTGCCCGCGGCGTGCAGCAAACTTTGCAGCGCTACAAGGACTTGCAGGATATTATTGCCATTTTGGGTATGGAAGAATTATCCGAAGAAGACAAGACTACCGTATCCCGCGCAAGAAAAATCAGAAACTTCCTGTCCCAGCCTTTCTCAGTGGCCGAAGTCTTTACCGGCAGAAAAGGCGAATATGTCCCGGTTAAAGAAACCGTCAAAGGCTTTAAAATGATTTTGGAAGGCAAAATGGACAACTTGCCGGAAAGCGCTTTTTACATGAAAGGCGTCATTGACCAGGTCAAGTAATAGCTTGTTAAATTAAATTATGAGCAAACTCTATTTCAAATTAGTAACTCCAGAAAAGACTGTCGCCGACCAGGAGGCGGACAGTTTGTCATGTCCTACTTCTTTGGGGCAAATTACCATTTTGCCCGGCCATATTCCGTTAGTCGGCAACCTTGTTCCAGGAGAACTTGTGATTAAATCCGGCAATAGCGAGCTGTTTTTGAACGTGACCGGCGGGTTTGTGGAAGTAAGACCAAACAACCAAATAGTGATTTTGGCAGATGCCGCTGAACATCATTACGAAATAGATGAGCAGCGGGCAAAGGAAGCCGTTGAACGGGCCAAGAAAGCCATGACCGAGACAAAGCTGAGCGCACAGGAACACGCGCAAGTCACGGCAGCCCTCGAAAGAAGTTTGGCAAGACTGAATGTCGCTAAAAAACACGCGCACAGAAAAACTCCAATTACCGGTGAAGGAGTATTTAATGAGTAACGCTGATGTCGCGCTGGCTTACTGCAACCGCTGATTAAGCGCTAATGATTATGATCACCAAACACAACATCAATTTAGAAAAAAACCCGCTAACCAATTTTGGTATGCGGGTTTTGAATATGCTTGTGGAAAACTCTAACCAAACTTATATTGCCGGAGGGACTGTTCGCGATATTTTATTAAAACGCAAACTGCGTGATTTTGACATTGCAACAGACCTGCAACCGGAAACAGTATGGAATCTGCTAGAACAAAACTTTTCTGCCAAGCGATACAGGTCAGAAAAACATTTGCATTTTGGCGTATCAAAAATCCAATTAAAAAATTCCGCTGAAATCGATATTACAACCTTCAGAAAAGAGGTTTACAAAGAGCAAATGTATCCGAAAGTTGTTTTTGTTGAAAGTGCCAAGCAGGATAGCAAAAGACGCGACTTTACCATAAATTCCTTATATTTAAGCAATAATTTAACAGATATATTAGATTTCCACAAAGGCGTTGCTGATTTAAAAAACAAAGTAATCAGATTTATCGGCAACCCGAAAAAAAGAATCAGGGAAGATCCTTTGCGCATCATCCGCGCTTTGAGATTAGCTCTAATTTTGGATTTCAAGCTGGAAAAAAATACTGCCAAAGCTATTCAAAAGCATTTTGATGAAATTAAAAATATTACTTCATCAAAAACTTTTTCTGAAATTAATAAATTGAAAAATATCAAAAAGAAAAATTTTCTAAAACATCTCATAACTGACAGAAAATCTCTTGACAATTATTTGGAAAAGTTTTACTATTAAAATAGAAACAACGGAGAATAAAACTGAAACAGATATTTAAAATCAGAAATTCAAAATAAATTTTGTGACGCGGATTCGAAATTAATTCGGTTGCGGAAAAAAATTTTTTCACTACTCAGCCGCTTTAAGCGGATAAAACAGAGTAGAAAATTAAGAAGCTCTGCCAAAATTAGTAGAGCTTTAAGGGAGACTAGTACAATGGCTACTAAGAAGAAAGCTGCAAAGAAGCCAGCAAAGAAGAAAAAAGTCGCTGCGAAAAAGAAGCGCGCCTAGTTCTTCTCCACTCCGACTTGTCGGAGTAGCAAAACCGTCCTCAAAACATTAGGACGGTTTTGTTTTTGGTTTTTGATGGCGGGACATAAACTATTATTTACAAAAAAGCGCCATTACCCGTATAACTTTTACGGATTGGCGCTTTTGAGCTGTAGTTAGTGTGTTATTGGCACATCTTTATACAAAGGAGGCAATAGTGAAAAGATCAGCTTAACCATTTTAATCTCATTGTCTTTTCCCCGCCACTCCTTAAGTGCGCAGGTCGAAGGAAACTCAATCTTTGGATTGCAAGACCTGGTGATTACGTGGATGTAAGTGAGGGAAAAGGGTACCCCACCCACCAATATCCTATCACGCTCACCAACTGTTTCTTTCTGCGCAGGCTTAACAACCAACTTAGTTAAGTACTCCTTGTCGGTAAGCTTGACCAACGCGTCTTTGAGAGCAGGACCTGTTTCTACGCTCGGGTAGTCAGCCTTACTAGTGTCGATGCTGGTAGGATAGGTCATGGCCGTAAGAAATCCAGTATCTTTATTGCATACTTCCAGCTGGCTAACTTGCCAGTCACCGGAAAGAATTTGCGGAGACTGCTGCTCAGCGCACTCTGCCAGAAGAGGATTCTTTTTGCCTCTCTTGAAAACTTCACGGAACTGCCGGCAAACATCGTTTATAACACCCCATTTGGACCAAGGTAACGGTTCAAACAGGTCAATCCGCGCAACATTGTTTTCAATGGAAAAAATTAGGTATATTGCGCTACAGATATTTAAGTCTCCGCTAACTTGTGCGTTGTCGAGCTGGCAGCTGCGAAACGGCGCGTCCACAACGTTACCCCAAACGCTGAACCAAAGTTTATACAGGTAATTCGGCACCAGCACCTCCACGGTTCCGTGCGTTTTTGGCAAGAAATTATCAGCATTTGATGATTCTGTGGGTAAAAAGAACCTGGCTAACAGGTTACTGAATCTTCTGGGACCGACTGGATACTTAAGTAGTAGTCTGCGAATTACAGCTTCCATATATTTTCCTCCTAAAACTTTTCCTAAATTAATGACGGATTTGTAAAGAAAAATAAATAACTAGCCATTCAGATATTTTTGTAATCTTTAAAAACTTTAGAGTATGGCTTAACGACAAGGAAAAATAACGGCTTGGATATTATCTATCTCTTTTGATTAAATGTAGCGGACACTGTTCGAATCTAAAAAATCGATAAAAAACATTTACGATTATAAATTTATAACTGTAGTTCTCCTAAGAGGTTTTGTGGTTTTTTTAGTCCTAACTTGCTTAGGGATATATCAAAAACCACCAATATTTATTGGTGGTTTTTGATGGCGGCGAGCCAAAAACCACGCTCGAACTTTGGAGTTGGTCTGTCAGCATCTTGCCGCGCTTACCGAATGAAACACCCAAATTAAACAGCTATTTGAGCAAGGAATACGCGAGCCAACGCTGGCGGTAATTCTCTAAAAAAGTTATAATATAGCCATAAACCATTAACAAAACTCTTATGGACACGAAACAAAAAGATAACTTTACGGACGTATTAGACCATTTATCCAGCAACGATTCATCAGCGAATAGCGATAGCAGCGCTGGGTCAGGCCAAGTTGTTGGCGCGGACGGCCAAGTTGTAACTTTAGGTAATAAAGACGGACAAAATACCTCTATGGATAATTAAGCTGAATCTACTTGAACTTACAGTTACTACCAAGAGTCTAAACACTTAAATATAATCGGCGAAAAATCAAAATTAGGAGCGCGGCAGTAGGCAACAAATACGCTGTAGGAAATAAAGGCGGCGGTAGAAAGTCAGCTTTTCAAGAGCAGGCTGACGCTGCCTTTTTTGCTGACCTCTGGAACGGCCGGTTAAAGAAGGAACGTATGCAACGCAAAATCCAAAAAGGCAGATACGGCGCTAAGCATATTCTCGCTGTTAAAATCCTTGAGGGAAACGATAAGTTGCTTGCTAAACTTTTAGATAAATTCTTCCCTGACCAAATTAGCCACACTGACCCTGTTGCGGGATATTTCGTGAGTAGAGATGAATTAGAGCGCCAAAGACTGCAACTAAAGCAGTTAATTGAAGATACTAAAGCTCAAGCTGGCGGGCTTTTTGAGTCTGAACCTGAACCGATAAGCAAAGCCGAAGAGGAGCAAATAATAAAGGCCTTTCGTAATTTCGGAATGATTAAGGAAGATGATAAAGCAACGGAGTCAGAAACCGTGAGTTAGGTGGTAGGGTAAAAAGGTGTTATAATATAAGCGAAATAACACAACTTTAAGAAACAAAAATATGGAAAACAATATAGGCAATAATATGCCACCAAGACCTGAACCAAGTCATGCTAATTCTGCTATGCCGACAGTTAACAGAAAATGGTATAAGCATAAAGGGATAATTGCAATCATAATTTTAACCGTGATTGCGGGTGTTGTTGTTTGGGGTTACACATTGAATCAACCGCAAAATTTAGGTGCCATAACCAATGTTATAAACAGAAAAAAGTTAGCAGCTTCCAATTCGTTAATTTACCCAGGAGCCAAATTAACCGCTGTCAAAAAAAACAATGACGGAACTTCTTCTGTTGGATACGAAACATATGGAGATAACGTTCAATCATTTTATGCAGAACAACTTAAACAATTAGGATGGAATAAAGTAGCCGAATTGGGAGCCGCAGATATGACTTTATGCGGAGGCGATTGGGGCGGCACATACGAAAAAGACGGCCAAAAATTTAAGTTGCATATATGTGGGCCTGATTCAGGAGATTTCCAGAAAGATATCAGTTTTTACTTTTACAATGTCGAGCCAGAAAAAGTTTTAGGTGATAATTTATCAGGCGGGACTTTAAGCTGCGTTACTGATGCAAAAATTAATCTAACGAGTGCCTGCGCCACCCAAGACACTATAAAAATCACTTTGAATACACAGCGTCCAGAGTTGAATAAATTTCAGGTTTATATAACGGGTGAAAAATATACGAGCTTCCCTGACGTAAATGCTATTGCTAGCAATTCCACTGTAAAAGAAGTTGATATCCCATACGACATTACAAAATGGGGTAATATCCAAAAAGTGCAGGTTACCCCCGTTATCACAAGCGATGGGACATTTTATTGCAGCGAACAAGCGGTTGAATCAGCTGTAAAAACTTGTAATTAAACTTTGGCAAAAAGTAATTTAATAGGAAAGTCCGACGATTTGTCGGGCTTTTCTATTTGGTTTATTCTTTCTGGATAAATTAAAGCAATCCGAGTAAAATTAACTTATGGACAACGCTGAAAACCCGAACTCAAATAACAGCAATCCCCTTTTGACCACTAAAGATTTAGTCAGCCTTTTGTCATCTAAGTTCCAAAGAAATGAGCAAGTAAGGGATACTAGCAATTACAGGTATGTCATATACGCTAGAAAATCGACGGAGAACGCCGAAAAACAGGTCAGGTCGCTATCTGACCAAGTTATTGAATGTAAGCAATTAGCCGAAAAGGAAAACTTAAAAATTATATCGGTTATCACCGAATCGGAATCGGCCAAAGAGCCGGACATTCGGCCAAAGTTTCGGCAGATGTTGGAAGATATGAAAAGCGGAAAATTTGAGGGGGTAATTGCGTGGCATCCTGACCGGCTGGCGCGTAATATGAAAGACGCCGGTGAGATTATAGATTTGCTGGACAAGGAACTTATTAAAGATTTAAGGTTTGTCAGTTACGTTTTTGTAAACGATACGGCCGGCAAAATGATGTTGGGTATTTCTTTTGTCCTGTCTAAACAGTATTCGGACAAGTTGAGCGACGATGTTTTGCGAGGCAATAAACGGAGCATTGAAGAGGGTAAATATCTTGGCCGCGTTAAACACGGCTATTACAAGGACGCAAATCAATTACTGCGGCCGGACGGCGATAATTTCCTTCTTATAAAGCAAGCCTTTCAATTACGGCTACAAGGTAAAACGATTGACGAGATTAAGGACTTTTTACACGCGCATAATTATTCGCTGCGGCAGCCCAACGGCCAGCATAAACTTTACAGGATAGATAAAAAGCGTGTTTCGGACTTTCTTAAAGACCCAGCCTATACTGGCGTGCTTATACGTGGCGATAACATTGTGGATTTAACCGAAAAATACCAATTCGTTCCTGTTATTTCGGTAGATGACTTTTTAAAAATTAACAAACTCACTCTGTCCAAAGCGTTTCGCTTGGTCAAGAAATTCTATCCGCCTAATAAGATTAAAGCCGACCTGTTTCGGGGTTTGGTAACTTGCGGTGAATGTAACGAAATTATGTCATCGGGAATTACAACCAAGCCCAAAGTCGGCAAGTCTTATTTTTACTTTCGTTGCGAAACTGACCGCTGTCCGGTAAAAGACAAATCCGTTAGGGCTAAAGTTATTGTGGACTCGGCTTGCGAGTATTTAGAGCAAAATCAATTTAGCAGCCCAAAAGCCTATGAGCATTATAAAAAGGAATCGGCCAAAGTTTTTACCGAGCGACTGGCTGATGTTAAAAAGCAGCACGATGTTTTAGTGGCTTCCAAGCGTGAGGGTGAAAAGCGGCTATCTAAAATTAAAGACTTCTTGCTAAAGGAAGATGACCAAGCGCTAAGGGAATCATTTAAGGCCGATTTAGCCACAAAAGAAAAAGAATTAACAGAACTGGCCGAGCAAATATCCAAACTCAAAGCAGCTTTGCACACTAAAAAGACGGCGATTTTAAATTATCCGCAGTTTCTCGAACTTTTAGTTAAACTGCCCGTGGTTATTAGACAAACTAAGAATATGCAGGACTTAGACTTCCTTATACGAAAAATCTTCTCGAACTTTATTATCAGCAAACAAAAAACGGCTCAAATAAAACTAAATGAACCGTTTAATGCCCTCCTTGGGGTGGCAAAAATGCCCGAAAGTATACAATGGCGGGGACGGCGGGGCTCGAACCCGTAACCTCTCGCGTGACAGGCGAGTGCTCTAACCAATTGAGCTACGCCCCCAAATATTAAGTTCTAAATCCTAATTTCTAAACTCTAAATATTGCTAAAGGATATGGCCAAAGGCCAGACGAAGCTTTAGCGAAGTCTGGTGCCGGAGGGTGGAATTGCACCGCCGACCTTGGGCTTATGAGTCCCACGCTCTAACTAACTGAGCTACTCCGGCTTATTGCTGTTTAAACTAAAACCCTCCGGACAGAGGGTAAAAATCTGTCACGATTTTCAGGTTTTTAACCTAGTCAGTTTTCCATATCCATAATTGATGAAAAACTAGCTTGGTTGCGGGACCCGGACTCGAACCGGGAACCTCAAGGTTATGAGCCTTGCGAGCTGCCAATTGCTCTATCCCGCGATAATAACTGATATATTATAATATACAATTAAAAATTAATCAAATCCACATTTCACAATTCAAACAAAGCCGGGTCTTTACTGCCAAATATTTGTCAACAAATGCGTAAAATTGATATAATAATAACAACAATATACTAGACGGTTTTAACGTCTTATCTAATAGAAATAACAAATAAAACATGATAAATACAATACTTTATGTGGTATCAGCGGTGCTCTTTGCAGGTATGGCTGTTTTGGCATATCTTTTGATAGACTTAAAAAAGCAAGCAGAGAAACCTCAAGATGATAACAGCCTAAAGGTAATGATGGAATGGATGAAAGAGATTAAAAGCGGCACGGACAAAACCCGCGATTCCATGCAGCAGAGCATTAACGAAACGAATAAAGCCATTAACGAAAGATTGGATAATGCGGCAAGAGTGATTGCGGGACTTCAGGGCAAACTAGGAGAAATGACTCAAATTGGACCGGATATTCGCAGATTGTCGGAAGTCTTAGCCAGCCCAAAAGCCCGCGGTAATTTTGGAGAAGAAATGCTGGAAAGCTTGCTTGCGGAAACTTTGCCGAAATCAGTTTATGGCATACAGTATAAATTCAAAAATGGCGAGACCGTAGACGCTTACGTATCCATCGATAATAAAATTTTGCCCATCGACAGCAAATTCAGCATGGAAAATTTCAGGATGTTTAAAGAAGCTAAAGACGACGATACTGCGGAGACTTTGAAAAAAGCGTTCCTTAAAGACGTAAAAAAGCGCATAGACGAAATTCATAAAAAATATATTTTGCCGCAAGAGAACACTTTTGACTTTGCCTTAATGTATGTGCCAAGCGAAGGAGTTTATAGCGAGATTGTGGAATCTTTGGAAACCATGGCATATTGCCGCAAACAAAACGTCATCCCGGTAAGTCCTAACACTTTATTTGCATACATGCGCATTGTTATTGTGTCTTTGCGCGGCCAGCAAATAAATGATGCAGCTCAAGAAATTATGAAGATGATTTCCGGTATAAAACAGGAAAGCGAAAAATTCGGGCGGAATTTGGAAATTTTAGGAAAACATATAGTAAACGCAGGCAGCGCTTACACAACTGTCGGCAACGATTTCGCCAAACTCAAAACCAGCATAACAAACGCTGCCACATTACAGCTCAAAGAAGCTCCAGAGGCCAAAGAAACGGTTATAGAAACACAAAAATTATTAGATTAAACTATGCGTGTTGGTATTTTCATAAGATTATGAAAAAAAACGACAAAATTAGCATTACCGGATTTACATTAATTGAGTTGCTGGTAGTAATAGCTATTGTAGGCCTGCTTGCATCAGTGCTCCTTATGACCTTGAACAACGCAAGGATAAAAGCCAGAGACGTAAAAAGAAAGTCCGACGCTGCTCAGCTCGCAAAAGCACTGGCTTTATATTACGACAGTAACCAGTCAAAATACCCCTTAGGGCCCATATCTACCGTTAACGGCGATTGGCCGGCGGCTTTCAAGCAGCAGATGGAGCCATTCGTTTCGGCGTTGCCAAAAGATCCTCTTGCCAATAATTTAAACAGATTTTATGAAATACTGCTCTGGCCTTCGAGTATATGCAAAGACCATTATGTGATTCTTGTAGTACTGGAAGACGCGGCAAATATGAGCCCTTCTGACAATACATGCGATTATCCGACTAATTTTGGCTGGGTATTTCAGGACTTGGGCGCTCCTTAAAATAGCCCATGCGCTGCACTGCCTCATTTGGTGGCAATGTTTTAAATTGGTATAATAATTTCAGCCATTTTGCCGCGAAATCCGTCTTAACTATCAAAAATAAACCCCGCACAACCTGATTTATCTATTTTTACAGCAATAAATATCAACAAAGAAGATTACTATCAAACACAAAGATATTTAAAAATACTTAATTTAAAGTTAGGATTAATAATTAATTTTCAAAGCTTATATTTAAAACCTCAAAGGGTGATAAATTTTTTAAAAATTAATTTTCCGAAGTTATTTCGCAGATTCGAATAATTTCGAAGTTTCGAACCATTATGCCAATTAGAAATCCTGACCAAAGAGTCGGAGTGTTCGTGGATGTGCAGAATTTATATTATTCTGCACGCAATATTTACAACGCCAGGGTAAAATTTAATGAAGTTTTAAACGAGGCCGTGGCAGGGCGCAAACTTATCCGCGCTATTGCCTATGTCGTGGAAGCCAACATGCCGGAAGAGCACACGTTTTTTGAGGCTTTGGAAAAGGCTGGCTTTGAAGTTAAAAGAAAAGAACTGCAAACCTTTGCCGGCGGCCACCAAAAAGGCGATTGGGACGTAGGGATAGCTATGGACATCGTAAAGTTAATGAATAAACTGGATGTCGTGGTGTTGTGTAGCGGCGATGGCGATTATGTTCCACTTTTGGAATACATGCAAATGTCCGGGCAATTTACGGAAACCTTAGCATTTGGCAAATCGTGCAGCGGAAAAATTAAAGAGCTGACCGATTATTTCATTGACCTTGATGAAAACCCCAGAAAATTCTTAATGCCAATTCGTAACGGAAGGAAATAAACCGACCCTAAAATTTACATGTTTGTTAGCCCTCTTCTCCTAGCCAGGAGAAGAGATGGAGATGAGGTCGAAACATGACAACAGACCCAAATTTTGTAAAACTATCCAGGCAGTTAAGAAAAAACCAGACACCTTGGGAAAAGAAATTATGGATGCACTTAAAGGGCAGTAAGTTTTATGGTTATAAGTTTAAAAGGCAGACAGTAATCGGCTCATTTATTTATGACTTTAGCTGCTTTGAAAAGAAGCTTCTAATTGAGCTAGATGGTTCCCAACATACAAATGATGAGATAAAGCATAAAGACCAGGCAAAAGAAGACTTTGCCAGAAAGCTAGGCTATCAGATACTAAGATTTTACAATTACGATATTGCTAATAACCTCGAAGGTGTATTAGAAAAAATAGAATTAACAATCAACCGCTAGTTCGACCTCATCCGGCCTGCGGCCACCTTCTCCTTGCCAGGAGAAGAGGAAAAATACATGAAAATTGTTTTAGACACAAATGTCCTGATTAACGGATTTAAAGATGATTACTCCTTTGAAAAACGCATCATAGACGAGGTTTTGGAAGGAAAGTTACAGGCCTATGCCAACAGGCAAACATTGCGTGAAAATAGGCTAATTTCCTCGCAATTGATAGATAACGACGAATACAGGCACCAATTAGACGATTTATTTAGCAAAATCCATTGGGTTGTTAACCGTAGGCAAATTCATGTAGTTGACGATCCTGAAGATAACAAAATATTGGAAAGTGCTGTTGAAGCCGAAGCGGATTATTTAATTACCAGCGATAACGACTTGCTAAAACTAAAAGCATATCAAGACATAGAAATAGTAACCCCATCCCAGTTTTGGTCCAAATACAAAGACGAAGGCAATGACTTATGGAAGCAATGGACAAACTTCATTAGAAATGACAAAAATTAAAAAAATGACAAAATTGACAAAAATAATCAAAAATGGAAAAAGACTTTAAAAATTGGTTACATAAAAAAGAAAATATACACAACTGCAAATCCTAGGCCTTATTATCACGAACGGGAAATCTGGTATTGTTCTTTTGGTATAAATGTCGGTTTTGAGCAAGACGGCAAAGGAGAAGATTGTTTCAGGCCCGTTTTAATATTTAGAAAATTCAATAATGAAATTTTTTGGGCAGCACCGTTAACATCGGCGCTCAAGAATTCACCATACTATCAAATTATAAAGTTTAGCGATAGGCAAAGTTCAGTAATTTTATCACAAATTCGTTTGATTGACGCAAAAAGATTGGGCTATAAAATTGGCACTTTGGATAAAAACCAATTTTCTGAAACAATAAAAAACCTCAAAGCATTACTGCCTTGAGCTTTGCAATTTTAACCCCCGCCGAAGCGGGGTCGGGCCGAAGCCATTTAGTAACTATATTGTACACCCTTTTATGACGTTTGTCAAGAATAGCGACTTACTTGAAAATTTAAACAAAGAACAAAAAGAGGCTGTTGTTCATAAAGATGGGCCGCTTTTGATTGTGGCTGGGGCAGGCACGGGTAAAACCACAGTAATCACCAGAAAAATCGCGCACTTAATTGAACAAGGCCAGGCCAAGCCTGATGAAATTTTAGCTTTGACTTTTACGGAAAAAGCTGCCGGGGAAATGCAGGAACGCGTGGATATTTTATTGCCTTTGGGCTATCACGACTTGTGGATTTCTACTTTTCATAGCTTTTGCCAAAGAATTTTGGAGCAGCATGGCTTGGATATTGGCCTTCCGGGCGATTTTAAAATACTAACCGACGTCCAACAATGGGTAATGGTGCATAATAATTTGAATAAGTTTAATCTTGATTATTATAGGCCCCTGGGCAACCCCAAAAAATTCATTTCTGCGCTTTTAAAACATTTTTCCAAATGCAAAGACGAGCTGATTACTCCTGGAGAATATTTAAATCATGCTGAAAGCCTGAGGCTTGGGACTGATCAACCTTCGAAAAAGAAAAGTAAAAATGTAGGGGCGGATCTCATCCGCCCTAAAATCGGGAAGGTAAGATCTTCCCCTACAACTACTGCATTAATCGAACAACCTGTTGCAACTGAAGACATGGATGAAACTGAAATCTTCAGGCTGGAAGAAGTAGCCAATGCTTACCACACTTACCAAAAAATGCTTTTGGACGGCAATTTCCTGGATTTTGCGGATTTGATAAATTATACTTTGGAACTGTTTAAAAAGCGCCCTAAGATCCTCGAGTATTACCAAAACAAGTTCAAATATATTTTGGTGGATGAATTCCAGGATACCAATTACGCCCAGTACCAGCTGGTAAAAATGCTGTCTGGCAACAATGGAAATTTAACCGTGGTTGGCGATGACGACCAGTCCATATATAAGTTCCGCGGCGCCAGCGTCTCCAATATCTTAAAATTCCAAGAAGATTACCCCAAACTAAAACAAATTACCTTGGTGGAAAATTACCGGAGCAGCCAGGAAATTTTGGATTTGGCTTATAATTTTATCCAATTAAACAATCCGGACAGGCTGGAAGTTAAATTAAAAATCGACAAGAGGTTAAAATCTTCAAATAAAACGGATGCGGTAATTCAAGTTTTAGAAGGCAAGGATTTAAGCGACGAACTGAATTCTGTCGCAAAAAAAATCTTAGAATTGAAGGAAAACAATAAGGATTCGACTTGGAACGATTTTGCCGTTTTAATCCGCAGCAACTCCGCGGCAGACGAATTATTACCCATACTTTCTTCATACAACATCCCGCATACCTTTGTTGCCAATACCGGGCTTTACAAAAAGCCGCTAATCGCCAGCTTAATAGCTTATATCAAGCTTTTGGATAATTTCCACGATTCATTCAGCCTTTACAGGGTGCTATGTTTTGCTGATTTTGGGATTAAGCCTGATGAAATTTCCACAATGCTGGAAAACTCAGCCAAAAAAACCTTGTCTTTGTATGAAATTTTGCAGGTAGCGGATTTAGACCCATCCTTGAGTAGCGAGACTAAAGCAAGCATAAAAAAGTTTGTTTCTTTCCTGCATAAGCATGCCGATTTGGCGCAAAGCAAATCCGCAACCGAATGCTTTGTCGACATTGTCTCAGACCTGCATTTGCAAAAAAAACTCCAGGCGCAGAATTTGGAAAACGCGGAAAACCGCGAACTGCTCGAACAATTTTACAAAAAAATAGAAAATTTCACACAGGAAAGCGCAGACAAAAGCATTCATTATTTTATCCATCTGCTGGATTTGGAAATGGAGGCAGGGGACGAAGGACAGATAAAATTCGACCCGAACCTGGGCCCGGAAAGCCTTAAGGTTTTAACTGTGCACGCGGCCAAAGGATTGGAATTTTCCCATGTATTTATTATCAATATGGTTGACCAAAGGTTTCCGACCAGAGCCAGGAAGGATTCCATAGAAATTCCGACAAGTTTGGTTAAAGACATTTTGCCGGAAGGGGACTTCCACTTACAGGAAGAGCGCAGGTTATTTTACGTTTCACTAACCCGCGCTAAAACGAATTTATATTTAAGCTGGGCCAAAGATTATGGCGGAAAAACCTTAAAAAAACCCTCGCAATTTTTAGTTGAAGCTAAGCTGGTGCCAAGCGAAAAAGTATCCGCCGCCACAGGAAAAGTCATTTTCACCAAACCCGCGCCGCAAAAGATAGTTTTCCAGCAGCTGCCAAACAGTTTTTCTTTTTCCAAAATCAAAGCATTTAAAAATTGCCCGCTTGAATATAAATATAGATATTATTTGAAATTCCCTACCAAGGGCAATCGGTATTTAAGCTTTGGACAAACCATCCATTTAACCTTTGAACAATTTTTAAAGGATTATTTAAAAAGGCTGAATTCCAAGCAGCAGGATTTATTTGGAAATACGCCCGGCAAAATTGAAATTGGAAGCCGTGAATTTTTAGAGCAGCTTTACCATCAAAATTGGATTGACGAATGGTACCAAAGCAAATCGCAAAAAGAAATGTACAGGAAGAGAGGATTAAAGATGCTCAGGACATTTTACGATTACGCTTCGCAAAATATTCCAGCGCCAAAATTCATTGAGCAGAGCTTTAATATGAAAATTGACAAGTATTTCTTTAACGGCAAAATCGACAGGGCAGACCTGCTCCAGGACGGCAGGATAATGATTTTGGACTATAAAACAAGCGAAAAAGTGCCAAAAAAAACAGACAAAGACGACTTAGACCAACTGTATATTTACCAATGGGCGGCTCAGGAGCACCTGAATGAAAAGGTGGGCGGTTTGGCTTATTGGTATTTGGACGAAAATAAATTTGTCCAGGAAGAAGTGGCGCCTGAAGAAAAAATCGCAAAACTTAAAAACGATCTTTTAGAAACCATTGAAAAGATTATATACACAATAAAGTACGATTTATTTAAACAAGAACACGATAAGCTGCACGACCATCATTGCGAATTTGAAAACCTAGAATAGCTCTCTACTAAATACTAATTCTTCTACTAAATACGAAATAATACTAAAGATACTAAATCTAATATCAGTAATGATATCAATTAAGGTGGTTTTAAGGCTTTTAGTATATTTAGTACTTTTAGTATTTAGTAGAAGGTAGAAGTATGGTATAATAAATATGTTGAAATCTCCAAAACAACAAGTTGCTTACATAATTATCAGCACGCTCTTGGCGGGTTTTTCACTGGGATCAATAATCAATTTTACCGATCCCTTTACTGCCAGCAAGATAACCCACGGTTTCTTTTATCTGAGTTTGTTCATTTTTAGTTTAGGAATTTTCACGACAATCGGCCTGCTAATAAGGAAATGGTTTAACCCGGCCCTGTTCGTGATAAATTTAAACAATAGCTTCAGGCAGGCTCTGCTGATTTCACTTTTAATCATCGCATCCTTCTTATTACTGGCAAACAAGCTGTTGTTTTGGTGGGTTGAGGCAAGCTTAGCGCTATTTTTGATATTTTTAGAGGCATTCTTAAATCTTAAAGTCTGATAACATAATCCGAATTATCCGAATCTTATCCAAATGACCCGAAAAGGGAACCGTTTGGGGCATTCGGATAGTAATTCGGGGCATTAGGATTATTTTAATGATCAACATTGACCAAATCAAGCAATCTTTCGAGCAGGATATAAAAGCTATCACTGATGTTGAGAGTTTGAAAGTTAAGTATCTGGGTAGAAAGCAGGGGCTTTTAACTTTGGCTTTTAAAGAACTGGTAAATTTAGACCAGGCCCAAAGGCAAAAACTAGGCCCTTTGTTAAATTCTTTGAAAAAGGAAATTGAAAACGCAATATTAAATTTGGAAAAACAATCTGCGTCAAGTTCAGAAAAAGCCGATTTAACAGTACCTCCAATTTCTGAAATGACCGGGATGCTGCACCCCTTAAGCAAAACCCAAAAAGACCTGGAAGATATCTTTCTTTCCTTGGGCTTTACGGTTGAAAACGGCCCTGAAATAGAAAGCGATTATAATAATTTCGTTGCTTTAAACTTTCCAGATGACCATCCGGCGCGCGACATGCAAGATACTTTTTACATAAAAGGGCCCGAGACCAAAGACCCGCATAAAAAATTGGTAATGCGTACGCATACTTCGCCCGTGCAAGTCAGGTTCATGAAAACCCACAAACCGCCGTTTGCCATTATTGTTCCCGGAACTGTTTATAGGAACGAGGCTACAGATGTCACCCACGAATACACGCTTACCCAACTGGAAGGCTTGGTCGTAGGGGAAGATGTGAATTTCGCGAACATGGTCTGGACGCTGGATTACGTCTTAAAAAAGTATTTCGGGTCTGATATAAAAACAAAAATTTTGCCGACATATTTCCCGTTCGTAGAACCGGGAGCTGAATTGGCAATGTCCAGCCCGCGTTTTAAGGATGGAAAATGGGTGGAAATGCTGGGCTGCGGCATGGTCCATCAAAATGTTTTCAAGCACGCCGGCTACCAGACGGGTAAATACCAGGGATTCGCCTTTGGTTTTGGCACCATGAGATTCCCTTTAATGAAGCATGGAATTCCTGACATCAGGCTGCTTCATGAAAATAATTTGCAATTTTTAAGCCAATTCTAAGAGCCGCGGAAAAATCGCGGATAGCAACGCCCCAAAGGGGCCGCTTTGTGGCTGATAAAACGCTGAAATAAATCAATATAGTTTTAAATAGTATTAATTTTAAATACGTTCATTCTATGGACGAACAAAAACAAGAACAAAAAAATTATCCAGACGAAACCCCTTCGGGAATACCGCTGGAAGCTTTGCGTGCGAAAAGTGAAGGTACAGCACAGGAAAAAGAAGAATACATGTTTTTCAACGTCATGCCTAAGGTGAAAGTGGAAGAAAAATTGGTTGAACCATCCATAAAAATCAGCGAATCTGACGTTAAAAAAGAAGCCAAAACCGAAAGTGCTTTTATTTTAGTGGTACAAAAATATAAAAAAATTATTATAATTTCCGTTGCTTCGATAATCCTTGGTTTGGCAGGATATTTCGCATATTATAAACTGGTGGTTCAAAAACAGAAAGAAACAGAAGCAATGTTGAATAATCTTGCATTTGTAAATAAAAAGGCCGCAAACATCCCAAATCCTGAAAACCAAAGCAAAAGCGAAGATGCGGCCGCCAAATCTACCACGCCGAAAGAATGGCAATTAAAATATTTCAATAATGAAGCTTGCCAGGACATGGCCACATGCGGAGACAATGCCGATCCTGACCATGACGGACTGGTTAATATAGATGAATTTAAACTTGGAACTGACCCGAATAATCCGGATTCCGACCAGGACGGATTATCAGACGGCGATGAAGCGCACGTATTCGGCACTAGTCCGCTTAATTCCCATACCGCTGGCGATCCTAAATATTCAGATGCGGATTTCATTAAAGGCGGGTATGACATTAACCACCCTGACAAAAAATTTACTGACGATCAAATTAAGGACTTGGGCAATTTGATGACTGAAAAAGGCCTGCATCCGCCGACTTTGGAAACCTTGCAAAGCGTGCTTAATTCCGTTTATCATTTTGGAGAGATCCAGCCAGGCGCTACCAGCAGTTTAGACAGTATCAAAACTTCAACCACGTCGCAGCAGACAAACCTTGACAGCTTTGACCAAAGCGTCGAAGCCAAGCAGGACCGAGACACCCAGAGAAGCCTTGCAATTAAAAACATTGGCATTGCTCTGATAAAATATTATGCAGATAATAAATCTTATCCCAAGACCGGAATCTTTTCTGAAATGGTTGATTCTGTTAAATTATACTTTAAAACTGCAGTTAACCCCAAAGACCCTATTAATATAGACCCGTACGTTTACAGCTACGCGCCAAACCCGGATGCCAGCGATTATCTTTTAAGTTTTTACAGCGAAGTTGCCGGGCAGCTAATTAAAAAACATGCCAGCGATGCCCTAAAGGATAAATCAGTGGAAGAAGCGGCAATTTTCGACGACCAGAGAAAAGCTGATTTGGAATCCTTGCAAACCGCACTGCTTCTTTATTCCAACAAAAACGTTGCGGGCGACCAGGCTTACGTATTCCCTACGGTTGAAAAATATAAATCAGCCATAATGCCGGCATACATTACCGCAATCCCCAAAGACCCGAAGACGGGCGCAGATTACGAATACAAAGTCTCCGGCACGTTTAGCACCTTTACCTTAAAGGCCATACTTGATAACCCAAAGCCAGGAACAACGGGATATTTATGCAACCAGGAAGAATGCAGAGAATATTAAAACCGCAGATACGCTGATTAACGCAGATGACTCAGATGATTACAAATCACAATAAATATGTATACCTGTACCAAAATTTGACCCAAAAGATAATCCGTGCATTATATAATGTATATAATCGGCTAGGATACGGCTATAGAGAAAAGGAATTCCAAAAAGCATTTGCGGAAGAACTGATAAAATTTGGTTTGAAATTTTCAAGGGAATTATATTGCCGATTAATGTATGAAGACAAATTAATAGCAAAATTTTATATTGATTTTTTAATATAAAATAAAGTCGTAGTAGAGCTTAAAGTTGCAGAGGAATTCTATCGAAAACACTTCAATCAGATAATGGTTTATTTAAAAACAAACAATATTCAACTAGGACTATTGGCAATTTTCATAAAAAGAAAGGTAATAATTAAAAGAATAATCAACCAGAAATCAGCGTAATCAGCGATTATCTGCGTATCAGCGGTCTTATGAAATTATCGTACAACCTCCTAAAACAATTTGTTAATACCAAACACAGTCCGCAGGAACTTGCGCGGATAGTTACCGAGCATTCTTTGGAAATGACCGTGCAAGAAAAAGCATCCGGGGATTTTTCGGGGATAATTACTGCAAAAGTTTTGGAAATTAACAAACACCCTAATGCTGACAGGCTTAGAATTGTTAAAGCGGAAGCTGGCGGTAAAATTTATGACCCCATAGTTTGCGGCGCTTTTAATTTTGGCGTAGGGGACATGGTCGCACTGGCCCTACCCGGAGCGAAAATCGCGCAAAACATCCACTCTGAAGCGCATGAGCCTTTCGTCCTGCAAAAGGCCAAAATTAGGGGAGTGGAAAGCCAAGGCATGATTTGTGCGGCCTTTGAGCTTGGTTTGGAAGACAAACCCGGAGAAGGAATAATGCTTTTGGATAAAAATACCAAAACAGGAATAAGCCTAAACAAAGTTTTAACCGCATCCGAACAGGTTTTTGAAGCATCCCTGCCAGCTAACAGGCCAGACTTGTTTTCCCATTTGGGAATGGCCAGGGAAATAGCCGCTATCTTGAATGCAAAAATCAAAGAACCGAAACTGAATCTGCCACGGGTAAATCCTTCTAAAACCTGGAAAGTATCTGTCTTAGATAAAACCTTGTGCCCAAAATACATTGGCGCGCGCCTGTCCGGCATCCAAATTAAAGAATCCCCGAAATTTATCCAGGATACATTAAAAGCTGTCGGTATCAGGCCGCTAAATAACGTAGTTGATATCACAAACTATGTAATGATTGAACTTGGCCAGCCTTTGCATGCATTTAACGCCAAAAAAGTAACCGGCAACATAATTGTCAGGAAAGCAAAACCTCAAGAAAAATTTTCAGGCATAAACCATAAAGATTACGAACTGGACATTAGCATGCTGGTAATTGCCGACGAAGCCAAATCTTTGGCCTTGGCTGGTATTATCGGCGGATTAAACAGCGAAATTAACGATAATACTTTCGACATAATCCTTGAGGCTGCGAATTTTAACGGCATTAATGTCAGGAAGACATCAAGAAAATTAGGAATCAGGACAGACAGCAGCCACTTGTTCGAAAAACAATTGCATCCAAAACAGGCGGATATGGGTATTGCCAGGGCTATTTCTTTGCTGCAAACTTATGCCGGCGCAAAGCTTGAATCTATAAATATATCAAAGCTACCGGAAAAAACCTCAAAGGCGGTTAAATTCACCACTGAAGGTGTAAACAAACTGCTCGGGTCTAATTTTAAAGCCAATGAAATTAAAAAACTTCTTTCAAGGTTCCAAATTAAAGTTAGCGGCAACAAAACCATGTCAGCCACTCCGCCATGGTGGAGGACAGACCTGGAAAACGAAGCGGATATGGCAGAAGAAGTCTTGAAACTTGCCGGATATAATTCCATTAAGCTGCAACCCTTACAGGTTCCGCCCGTGGTTGCCTTTGAATATAATCATTTATTCAACCAATACATCCGGGAAAGCAAAGAGCTTTGGGCCCGCTTGGGATTTGCCGAGGCGCAGAATTATAATTTTGTGTCTGAAAACGATATTATAAAATTCGGAGCGAACCCCAAAGATTATATCGCCGTGGAAAATCCGTTAAGCAGGGACCAGGCTTTCTTAAAACGGCATTTATTGATCCCTTTGCTAAAAAACGCCAGCTTGAACCAAAAATATTTCGAAGAGTTCAAAATATTTGAAATCGGCAGGCAGTATTTAAGCTTTGAAAACGAACCCACGCTTTTAACTGCAGTCACTTACGGCAAAAACTATGCAATAGAATTGCTGGCAGGCAAGCTCAAGGCATCTGTTTTGGAATATTTCAGGCAACTGGGAATCCAAAATATCGTTTTTCAGCAGACAGATAAGCCTTGGATGGAAATCAAATCCGGCGGACAGACTGTCGGGCTTATTGGAATGGTCCAGGAAGCTATAATTAAAAACTTTGACATAGATGAAGAAGTAGCTTTCGTTAAATTGGAGCTGGAAAAAATTTACAAGCTTAAAAGCGACGTTCTGTTTAAGCCATACAGCAAGTTCCCGAAAATTTCCAGGGACGTTTCAATCATTATAGAAAAGTCGGTTACATGGGCGCGAATTGAAGAGTTGATAAAGCCCATTTCGCCACTAATTACTTCAATAACCTTATTTGAAGCGCCGTTTTTAGCAACGGAAAAATCCAGCAAAAAATACCACGAAGAACTTTCTAAAAAAGGGCTAAAAAACCTAGGGATTCGCTTAGAATTCCAAAGCTTAGAGCGCACCCTAAAAGAGGAAGAAGTCACTGGAATTTTGGGTCAAATTGTGCTAAAATTACAGCAGGAGATAAAGGCTGAAGTCCGCTAGAATATAGCAAAATTTAACCCTTATTAATGCAATATCCTAAGGAGAATCTCTACAGGATATTTTCTTTGAGATTTTACTCTTAAATACTTATTAATTTTAAGATTTTAGATTAATAACTTATGGCAAAATCATCTGAAAAAGTTAAAAAACCTTCTAGCGGATATTCCGCGGAGAACATTACTGTCCTTGAAGGATTAGAGCCGGTGCGCAAGCGCCCCGGTATGTACATTGGCTCCACTTCGGAAACCGGTTTGCACCACCTTATTTGGGAAATTGTCGACAACTCGGTTGACGAAGCCATGGCCGGACACGCCAATAAGATTGAAGTGGTTCTGCAAAAAGACGGCGGCTGTACTGTTATAGACAATGGCCGCGGTATTCCGGTTGATGTCCACAAAGCTACCAAAAAATCCGCTCTTGAAACCGTATTGACCGTTCTTCATGCTGGCGGCAAATTCGGCGGTGATGCGTCCGGGTATAAAGTATCCGGCGGTCTTCATGGCGTGGGCGCGGCCGTTGTTAACGCTTTGTCCACCAACATGATTGCCCGGGTAAAAAGTTTTGACGGTAAGGTTTACGAACAAAAATACAAAATTGGCAAGCCGCAAGGCGCAGTAAAACCCGTAGGCAAGGTGGACAAGAACGACCCTGACCAAACCGGCACTGCCATTACTTTTTATCCAGACCCATCTATTTTTGAAGTTACTGAATTCAAATTCAAAACCGTTTTAGAACACTTGCGCAGCCAGGCATATTTGACCAAGGGCTTGCACTTCATCATCAGCGATGAAAGGGAAAATTTAACTTACCAATATTATTTTGAAGGCGGAGTCGTTAGCTATATCAAACAGATTAACCGCAATAAAAAGACCAAGAACGCGCCTATCTACATTAATAAAACCGTGAATGACGTAATGGTGGAAATCGCCATGCAATATACGGACGATTATGACGAAAGGATTTTGGCATACGCGAACAACGAATACAACCCGGAAGGCGGAATGCACGTAACCGGTTTCAGGACGGCATTGACCAGGTCCATAAACAATTATGCGGTTAAGAATAATTTCGTCAAAGAGTCTGAAAAACTGACAGGCGAGGACATGCGCGAAGGCTTGACCGCGATAATTTCGGTTAAGCTGCCAAACCCGCAATTCGAAGGCCAGACCAAAGCAAAACTCGGCAACCCGGAAGTCAGGACCGCGGTGGAAACCGTTGTCGGCCAGGAATTGGAAATTTATTTTGAAGAGCACCCGCAGGATACCAGCAAAATAATTGAAAAAGTCGTTTTGGCTGCCAAGGCCAGGCTGGCTGCTAGAGCTGCCCGCGACAGCGTCATTAGAAAAGGTGTTTTGGAAGGATTGGCATTGCCGGGCAAACTTGCTGACTGCTCAGAGTCAGACCCGGCAAAATGCGAGCTCTATATTGTTGAGGGAGACTCCGCAGGAGGCAGCGCCAAGCAGGGACGCGACCGCCGCTTCCAGGCTATTTTGCCTTTGCGTGGAAAAATTTTGAATGTGGAACGCGCGCGTTTGGACAAAATGCTGTCGTCCCAAGAAATCAAGAACCTGGTTATCGCATTCGGCACTGGAGTCGGCGAACTCATGGACATGGAAAAACTCAGGTACCATCGCGTCATTATCATGACCGATGCTGACGTTGACGGCGCACACATTAGGACCCTGCTTTTAACTTTGTTCTACCGCTATTTTCCGGATATCATCAAAAACGGCCATCTTTATATTGCACAGCCGCCGCTATTTAAAGTTAGTGTCGGCAAAGAATCGCAATATGCTTTTACCGATGAAGAACGCGATGAAATTTTGAAGGATTTAATTTCTGAAGCCAAAGCAAAGAAGAAAGAATCTAAAGATAAAAAAACCAAAGCAAAGGCTAGTGAAACCCAAGAAAGCGAAGAAACAACCGACGCCCAAGGCGAAGAGAACACCGGCGGCAGTTTGGACGGGGTTAAATACACTATCCAGCGCTACAAAGGTTTGGGAGAAATGAACCCTGGACAGCTTTGGGAAACCACCATGGATCCGGAAAACCGCGTTATGCTGAAAGTAGACATTAAAGATGCGGAAAAAATCAGCGAAATATTCGAAGTCCTAATGGGCGACGAAGTCGCGCCTAGAAAAAGGTTTATCACGACTCACGCTAAAACAGTAAAGAACCTTGATATATAATTTGATAGTCACCATCGCGATGGTGACTATCTCAATACTTGGATATTAAAATTAAAATGAAAAAAATCAATTTTAATGCTATTGTGCAAGTATGCTTAACTGTTTTTACTGTTCTCGGATTCGCATTAACCGCTTTTAAACTTCCACAATACGGGCTTATCGCCGCCATGGTTTCCCAAGCATTTTGGCTTTATAGTTCCTATAAAGCATGGCGCGAAGCTAACCAGATTGGCATTTTTATCACAACCATCTTCATTGTCATCACGATAATTTGGGGATTGGTTAATTACTGGGTATTATAATAGTTGACACAAAAATAAATCTAGATTAATATATACGCTAGCTTATAAATAACTTGTCATTGCGAGGAGCGCATCCGATCGAGACAATCTGATCACCGGGCGTCATCCTGAGTGCAGCCGAAGGATCTCAATAAAAATAAGAGATTCTTCGCCCTCAGATGCATTCGGGCTCAGAATGACGCCGTTGGCTGACACACTCGCCAAAATGCAATCATAATGTCCAAAAAATATTTACTGACCCAGGAGGGTCTGGAAAAACTGAACCAAGAATTAAAAACCTTGATTAATGAAAAGCGCAAGGAAGTCATTGAGCGCATCCGCGAGGCGGCTGCCCATGGTGACTTGTCCGAAAACGCAGATTACGCGCAGGCCAGGGAAGAACAGAGTTTTATAGAAGGCAGGATCATGGAAATTGAAGATATCATAAAGAACGCGGAAATCATTTCCACTTCCACGCACCATTCCAGCGTGACCATTGGTTCAACCGTTGCGGTTAAGGCCGGCGGCCAAGACAGAAAGTATACCATTGTCGGCAGCAACGAAGCCAACCCGAAAGAAGGCAAAATTTCCAATGAATCAGTTGTCGGCAGGTCATTACTCGGCCGTAAAATCGGCGAAAAGTTCAAAGTCGCAACCCCGGCAGGTGAAATTGATTACGAAATAGTTTCGATTGAATAAGCTTTGATAATACTAAACAGCTCATTTGGCTAAATGAGCTGTTTTTGTTATACTTTAAGCATAAAAATAATCCGAATTATCCGAATATTATCCAAATGACCCGAATAGGGAAGAACTCATTTGGGGCATTCGGATGCTGATTCGGGGCATTAGGATTACATAAATGTCAGAAAGACTAGAAGACATCATCAAACACAGGAAATTAAAACTTGAAAATATAAAGCAGCTTGGTATGGACCCGTATCCGTCCAGCACTTCCCGCACGCATTCAAATAAAGAAGTAATTGAAGACTTCGACAAGCTCAGCCAACAATCCGAACCAGTGACTTTAGTCGGCCGCATCCGCAGCCTAAGAACCATGGGCAAACTGGCTTTTGCGCACATTGAAGACGGCACAGCCAAGATTCAAGTCTTGTTTAAATCCGACAATATAGGCGATGACCAGTTTAATTTCTTGCTGGAAAATATTGATATTGGAGATTTTATTGAAGCGACCGGCAGCTTATTCATCACCAAAACCAATGAAAAAACTTTGCAGGCTAAAAACTATAAACTATTAGCTAAAAGCCTGTTGCCGCTTCCAAGCGAACACTACGGTTTAAACGATGAAGAAACCAGGCTTAGAAAGCGCTACCTGGATATACTGCTTAACCCCGAAGTCAAAGATTTATTCGTAAAATCTGCCAAATTTTGGGGCTCAATGAGGGAATTTTTGGTTAAAAAGGGCTTTTTAGAGCTAGAAATGCCTGTTTTAGAGCCGATTCCGGGCGGAGCCGAGGCAGAACCGTTTATAACCCATCACAATGCCCTAGACCGCGATTTTTACCTTAGGATAAGCCTTGAATTACCCTTAAAAAAGATGCTTGTTGCCGGATTTGAAAAGGTTTTTGAAATTGGCCGAATTTTCCGCAATGAAGGAATCGATACCGAACATTTGCAAGATTACACCCAAATGGAATTTTACTGGGCATACGGCGACTTTGAAAAACTCATGCAATTTTTGCAAGACATGTACCAATATATCATCAAAGAAACTTTCGGCACGCTGCAAATACAAAGCCGCGGAATGACATGCGACTGGAGCGGACAATGGGAAAGAGTGAGCTATATTGATTTATTCAAAAAGCAAACTGGCATAGATTTATCTGACGCTAGTAATGACGACTTACGAAAGTATCTCGATAAGAACCACATTAAATACGATCCTGGTTTCCATCGCGGCAAGTTGATTGATACGATTTTCAAAACAGTCAGGTCTTCCATTCCTTTGGACAAACCCGTGTTCTTAATTGACCAGCCGGTGGAACTGGAACCTTTGGCAAAAAAAGATCCCAAGAACCCCAAAATAGTCCAGCGCTTACAGATTATCGCTTATGGAACAGAACTCGGCAAAGGTTTTGGCGAGCTTAACGACCCAGTTGACCAGCGTGCCAGATTTGAGGAGCAGATGCAGAGAAGGGAAGCAGGGGACAAAGAAGCGCAGATGATTGACAACGATTATTTGGAAGCCATGGAATACGGCATGCCGCCGGCAGCCGGTTTTGGCGTTTCTCAAAGGCTATTTGCGTTCTTGGCCGACAAGCCTATCCGCGAAACCGTCATCTTCCCGCCAATGAAAAGTGAAAAATAAATACCAAAAACTTATAGGTCCAATATGACTTATAAGTCCTATCAGTCCTATTTGACTTATGAAATTACTCCTCGGCACTAGCAATGAAGGCAAAATCAGGCATTATAAAAAATTCCTATCAAATGCAAATCTGGAATTGGTTACGTTAAAAGATGTTGGCATAACAGATGAGCCGGAAGAAACAGGAATGACGCTTGAGGAAAATGCAACACTTAAAGCAAAATTCTATTATGAAAAATCAGGATTACCAACTCTTGCCGACGATGCTGGTTTTGAAATCCCGGCTTTAAATAACTTTCCCGGTGTGCAATCTAGAAGAATAGATGGAATTACCAGAACCGATAAAGAAATTTTGGATATAATAATTGACCGGATGAAGGATTTAAAAAGCCAAGACAGGGCAGCGAGAATGAAAGTCGCTCTGGCACTAGCTTTAGATAAAGATGATATTAAAATTGCGACAGGTGAAATTACCGGAATAGTCCCCGAAAAACCTTACGAAAAACTGGAAGACTATTTTCCCTACCGCTCGCTCCTGTTTATTCCGCAGTTAAACAAGTGGTTTTACGACTTAACCGAAGACGAAGAAAATATGCTTGGATATAGGAAGGCGGCTGCAGAAAAAATCAAACAATATTTATTATAAGTTTATGGATAAACAAACCCCCGTGGTCCTGGCGGTGATCCGAAATACTAAAAACCAAGTTTTGATAGCAAAACGTAAGGACGAAGATACAATAGGTGCACATGATATGTGGGAATTAGTCGGCGGAAAAATAGAGTTTGGCGAGACGCCGGAACAAGCATTAATCAGGGAAGTTAAAGAAGAAACCGGACTTGATGTAAAAATTACCAGGTTGATACCAATTGTAAAATCCCAAGTATGGGAAAAGAAAAACGGGGACAAAACACAAGTCATTCTTATTTCTTACGAATGTTTGGCAGAAGATGCCTCCCAACTCAAACAGAATTTAATTGACGAGGTCCAGGAAGCAAAATTTATTAACATCAGCGAACTCGATGACTACAATTTTCTCCCGCTCGATAAAGAATTGATATTAAGTTTAAATCTTAAATCGTAAATCTAAAATCTACAAATATGCTCGACATTAAATTCATCCGCGACAATCAGGAAGCGGTAAAAAAAGCCATCACTGATAAAAATATTGATCTGGATTTGGACCATTTGCTCGACGTTGACCAGCGTCGCAGGAGCCTTTTGACCGAACTGGAATCTCTGCAAGCAACAAAAAACCAGGTTTCAAAAGAAATCCCAAAACTTTCTCCTGAAGACAAGAAGGTCAAGCTTTTGGAAATGAAGGAAGTCGACGCCAAATCGGATGAATTAAAAACCCAACTCAAGGAAGTCTTGAAAGAATACGAAGACTTAATGGCAATTACCCCGAACATCCCAAGCCCGGAAACTCCGATTGGAAAAAATGACGAAGGAAACGTGCCGTGGAGCTACTGGAGCCCTCAACTCGGGCAGGTTGACCCTAAAGACACGGACAAAATCGCGCAAATCCCGACCAAGTTTGATTTTGAACCCAAAGACCACATTACTTTAGGCAAAGAACTGGATCTTATAGATACTGAAGCTGGCGTAAAAACTTCCGGTTTTAGGGGGTATTACTTAAAGAACGAGGCCGTACTTTTGCACTACGCGCTTATTTGGCACGCTATTAAAAAAATGCAGGAGAAAAGTTTTAATCTTTTCACCACTCCTGTTTTAGTCCGCGACTTTGCCCTTTTTGGCAGCGGCCATTTTCCGTTCGGAAAAGATGAGATTTACCAAATCGGAAATCCCGGCAAGCTTAGTGACAATGATACCAGGGAAAACCAATACTTGGCAGGAACTTCCGAGCCAAGCCTTTTAGCTTACCATGCGGATAAAATTTTGGATGAAAAAGATTTGCCGATAAAAATGTGCGGGATAAGCCCATGCTTCAGGAGTGAAGTGGGCAGTTATGGCAAAGACACCAAAGGCATTTATCGCATACATGAATTCATGAAAGTCGAGCAGGTGGTTATTTGCAAAGCTGACATTTTGGAAAGCGACAAGTGGCTGGAATCGATGAGAGAAATCGCGCAGGAAATGCTCATGGACTTAAAATTGCCGCATAGGGTTTTGAACATCTGCACTGGTGATATGGGCGCCGGGAAATATAAAATGTATGACATTGAAACCTGGATGCCAGCCAGGAAAAATTATGGCGAAACCCACAGTGATTCCAATTTGACCGACTGGCAGGCCAGAAGGCTGAACATCCGCTACCGCGACCATGAAGGAAAAACCAAATACGCGTACACCTTGAATAATACTGTTATAGCCAGCCCACGCATTTTAATCGCTATTTTAGAAAATTACCAGCAAAAAGACGGGAGCATAGTAATTCCGGAAGTTCTAAGGCCGCTGGTAGGCAAGGATGTGATAAAGAAACAATAATATGATACTAATAATGCCAATATTATCCTAAGAACAATCTTTCAAGAGGATTAGTATTATTTGTACCATTCGTATGCTTTCGTATATTGGTATCACAATAAAGTAATTTGTCTAGATTTACATGTTACCTCAAAATAAAAAGTCCCGCTTCCAAAACCAAACTTTCAAAAAACAGCTGGAAAACGCCAGGGGGTATAAACGAAACGCCAGGAAAATTCCGGAAAAGAAATTTGACGCTATACTGGACAAGTTTGGCTTAAGCTCTATTTGGACGAAATCTGCGCTTGTTATAATAATTTTAGCTTTGGGATATATAATTTATATCCCGAATTTTTTAAAAATCAAGCAAATTGAAATAACTGGTATTAGAAGCGACAACAAGGGAACAATTGAAAATACCACCCGTGATTTTTTAAAAAGCAAGCCGTATTGGCCACAAACGAACTTGTTGCTGTTGTCTAAACAAGGCCTTAGCAAATATATCCTGAAAAAGAATACTGAGGTGCTTAAAGTAGAAAGTATCAACAAAAAGTTTCCGAATTCACTCGAAATCCAGATATCTTCAAGAATGCCGAGATTTGTCCTGCAATCTCCAGATGGAAGTTTTATTATATTCAACGACGGAAAGCTTTACAAAAAACTTGATGCGTCCGCAACGCCGGAATCAAATTTAATTTTAATCAAGATAGCCGGAGGTATTGAACCTGGCACAGGCACTTTTACCATGCCGCAAGAAACCATCTCCTCAATTAATTTAATCCAGAAAGATTTGCCGGATATCACAAAGTTGGCTATTGAATATTATAAAGTAGAATCGATTAAGGATCCGGATTTGATAGTGCAACTGAAAAGCGGTTATAAGATTAAATTCGACACCAAGCTGGATACCGCCGATGTATTAAAAAAAACAAGGCTGCTTTTATCGGAAATCCCTGACACTGACCAGGCAAAACTCGAATATTTGGACATGAGAATTAACGACAGGGGATACGTTTGTATTAAAAATGCCCCATGCGCGAAAGAAACCGTAATAAACAATGCTTCTACAACAATTGAAAGTATTAAATAGATTCACTAATATAATTAACCAATCTACGAATCCATACTAATAATAACTAATGACAACTAATTCATACTAAGATAGCATTGGTTGTCATTAGTAATATTCGTTACATTAGTTGATTGGTTAATATTATTCGTTATTATGACTAAAACTTTTATCATTTCTTTAGGCGGCTCGTTAATTAATCCGGGAGAAGTAAATACCGGATTTCTAAAACAATTTAAAAAGCTTGTCGCTGACCGGGTAAAAAAAGGCGATAGGTTTATTATAATTTCAGGCGGCGGCAAGCTGTGCCGCGACTATAATGACGCTTTGTCTAAAATCACCAAACCATCTACAGATGACTTAGACTGGATGGGAATCAACATTACCTGGACTAACGCGAAACTTATCCAGTTAATGTTCGGCAAACTAGCCAATAAAGAGATTACAAAAAATCCGGAAGTAAAATTCGATTTCAAAGAAAAAATCCTGGTTGGCGGTGGCTGGAAGCCCGGAAGAAGTTCCGACGGCGCTGCGGTTAAATATGCGACTACGTACGGCGCAGGCACAGTCATTAATTTAAGCAATATAGATTACGCTTATACTAAAGATCCAAAAAAATATCATGATGCCCAGCCGATTAAAAAAACTACCTGGAAAGAATTCAGGAAGATTGTAGGAAATAAGTGGACACCTGGAATAAATACGCCATTCGACCCAACTGCTGCAAAATACGCGCAAGAAAATAATCTTAAAGTAATAATCGCCAACGGCAATAATTTAAAAAACCTTGATAGAATTTTAAGCAACAAAGAATTTATCGGTACTGAAATCATCTAGTTATGTAAATAATACTTGCAAAGGGCATCCTTGATCTGATCAAGGATGCCCTTTTTTGATACCCCACGAATACCTCAACCGATGGTTGAGCCATTCAATTCCGCATACCCCGTATATCAACATTCGATTCTGTTATTTTACCCAGCTTTGATAACAACCAAGTCTTGTTGTAATATCAGCATATTGATATTGCTAACCATATCGAATGTTGTATTACGGGGCTTAAATAAGCCAATTATATTTTCTACAAAAAACCTAATTCACCTTATACTCCGTAACCACAATCCAGGTGCCGACCCAGGGGCGGACATCTTCGTAACCTTTCTCATCAACCTGCACCCAATTTTTCGGCGTCTCTGGCTTATTGGATCCAAATCCATTGGTCCACAAAAGCCAAACGGTGTCGCCGGGCTTGGTGGAGGCTTTAAAATCCGGCACCAAATCTTCATTAGTTAAAATCGCCGAACCGGCTATATGGGAAATATTCTTCACATCTGCCACACCGCCCGTGAAAAGCTGAGGCCTGACAGGAGTCTTGTTATAATATTTATAATTGAAAAATTCAAAAGAAGTCCCGACGTATAATTTTTGCCCCGGCTCGACATTGGCCTGCAGATATTTTGCCGCACCAGCCATGCCAGGCCGAGTTTGTATTTTAAGCTGGCTCCAATAATAAGAAAAGGTGAACAGATTAAGTACGATATAAATTATAAACAAGCCGGCAGCAAATAACTTATTCTTTAATTGCGACATCCATACTGCTAAGGCAATTGAATAGTATATGCTGGCAAACAGAAAATATCTATCCATGTAGACCGATGACGAGCTGCCTTTTAATTTGGCCAATAAGGCAAATAAAACCGCTCCGCCAAATGGGGCAATTATTGCCAAAACCACAAGCCATTTGTGGAAGAAATCGGTTTTTCTGACGAATTTATATATAAAGTAAATTGAAAACAGGAAAATTACTGCAAGCCAAAATTGCGTGGATGTTTTGGCTGTATCGCGGCCAAGGCCTAAAAGCATATCCCACAAAGTCGCGGGAATGCTCCAGCGGTTGATTGGCGGAATCCAGTACCCGGCTCCCACTTGGCGGTATTGGAACAAAAAAGTCTTAAGCCAAGGAAGGAAAGACAATCCAATAACCAGGTAAGATGCGATTATGTAAATATATTTTCTAAAATCCCACTTGTGATGGGAAAACAAGTAAACTAATCCATAAAAACCTAACGCTGCCGCGGTAAAGAACAAATAATAATGCGTGTAAATTATTACTATCATGGACAAAGTGAATCCAAAATAGTTTAAAAGCATATTGCGCTTTAAATTGATATCCTGAGGCAGGTTGGGTATTTTTAAAGCCCGGGTCTCATGCAGCTGCTTTTGCTGGTTCAAAGCTTTAACTAAGAAATACCCGGCAAGCAAGGCAAAAAACGCGCCCATGGTATACATTCTTGCTTCGGTTACATATTTTAGCTGGAACGGATTAAGGGCGATAAAAACCGCGGCCCAAATCGCAGCTCTCTCGTTTTTAAATGCTTCTTTGACAAATGCATAGCCGGCCCAAATAGAAGCTACGCCAAAAAATATAGACATGCCGCGCAGGGACAGCAGGGAATCGCCGAAAATATAATGCCAGAACCTCAAAAATACGTAATACATCGGCGGGTGGACATCCAGCCCAATGCGGTACACCATCTCGCTCCAGCTGTACCTGATAAGCAATGCCGAAAACGCCTCGTCATGCCAGAGGGAAATTAAAGTATTGTTGTAAAACCTCAAAACCGTCCCTAAAATTAGGATCAAAATTAAAGGAAGGTGTTTTTTCATACGACACAGATCTTATCGCGGATCTGCTGCGCGGGTATTAATGCTGCTAAATTTGAGTTAATTGAAAAACTACTTAATAAATACAAGGCTTCCTATTGGGACATAATCACCACTTAATGTAAAATCAAGATTGTTATGTTTGGTTACGGCAACAGACGATTCTTTTGCAGACGTTTTATCTTTAAAACGCAAAATTGTCCAAACTGCTCCGCTAGTCGCGACCTGTTGTTCTTCGACAATTTTTAAATTAGTATCTTGTCTAACATCTTTAAGTGCGTCAATACCATTATCTTTACCTACTTCAAGAGAGTAGTTCGCATTTGTCGGACCGTCATTATTTACACCGAAATCTAAACGTAAAACCCCAGGGCATTGTTCGCTGTTGTTGCAAATTTGGATAGGATCACAATAATCCAAATTACCACACTCGTTAACTGAATATTTAAACTCAAAACCATACTCCTCATTTCTATAAGTTTTCCATGTGCTTGTGTCGACTTGCGGTTGGGTAAATTTGAAGGTGGAAAGGATTTCTTTATAAACTTGTTGCTGCTCGTCAAATATTTTTTGGCCGCAATCAGCTTCACATGCTGGTGATATAATCATGTCGTACACTGAATTATTATTTTCAAATAAAATTCCATTATACCCACCCACGTCGCTAAATATATATTCAAGAGCTGGCAGACCTGCAAGCTGAGAATCTGAAATTGTATCAGCACCTTCTATATTTTGGTTTGCCCATTGTCTTAATGATAAGCGTTGGGGATTTGGGCGCACTTCAATAATAATATCATAGCCGTCCATTGCTACATTAACTCCAGGCTGAGCATTATCCGGTAACAAGCCGCCAGAACGTAAAAGCTCGAGTTTAGTGTTCTCTAAAATTACAACCATCGAACTCTCTTTATTAAAGTAATGAAATTTTAAATCCTTGGGTTCCTTTAAATATAAGTACTTTGGGTAATGAAATTCAAATCCATACTCGTCATTTTTATAAGTCTTCCAATCCTTTAAATCCTCTTTGGCAGTTGTGGTAGAGGATTGGGTTTTGGTTTTATGATGGATGGAAATCGGACTGTAATCGGCAAAAGGCAAATTGGCATAGTAAATTATGCCGGCGGCAATTGCCGCCACTACAATTATCAATATTATCCAATATTTGTGCTTCATGGGATTAAACTGAACTCATCCTATCCTTCTCTTTAGCAAAGAGAAGGAACCAACTAAGTAAGATTAGTAAATAATTATCAGCTAACCTTTCTTAGCATGTTCTCCCTCTTTTCTAAAGAGGGAGACAGAGGGAGTTCTGAATTAGTTATGTTTTTAATTGTTAGATTGTTTTAACGATTTCTTCGTATACACCCTCAATATTATTCAAGACATCATTATTCCAAAAACGGATGACATAGACACCTATGCTATTTAAGTATTCAGTTCTTTCCTTATCATAAAGCTTATCAACTTCCAGATTATGCTGTCCGCCATCGATCTCTATACATAACTTTATTGAAGGGCAATAAAAATCGAGGATATACCTTCCAACCCCGTATTGCCTAAAAAACTTTAAACCCTTTATTTTCCTGTTTCTTACAATTCCCCAAATTTTCCTTTCCGCATCTGTAAGTCTTTTACGTAATGTTTTTCGTATTTCTTTTGTTTGGGACTTGTTATAGATTCTCATGGAAATTCTTAACTCCTCCTGTCCTCCTCTTTTTTAAAGAGGAGGAACCAACTAAAACGCTAAAATGATAATCATCACCACATCGTCTTAGCATGTTCCCTCTCTTTACCAAAGAGAAGGGCAGGGTGAGTTCCGTTATTCAATTTTATACACCGCCATTGTGGCTTGGTTGAATTTATTGCGGTATTCGAGAAATAAACGAGCTTGCGGATGGTATTGCTTGAATTTCTTGATGTCAAAAATGCTGGATTGGGTAAAGATAACTTTATCGCCAAGCTTTAAATTGGAGAGCTTCCAGGAATCTTCCGGGTCAACTTGGTTGTATGGCACATTGCAAGGATCACTGAAATCACCATGCCAGTTGCTGGTTAAATAATCGGTTGTTTGCACCGAGAATTTATCGAGCACGAGATAAGTATGTTCCTTATCGCAATTTTGGACAAGATATTTACTGGTTCTGGTTAAGTCTGACCTGAAGTAATAAAAATTTTCCGGAGAATTTGCCGCATAAACAAAATACAAAAAGTAAGTCTGCAAAATTAATGCCAAGACAAAAGCCGCAGCTGCAAATTTAAACGCGTTCAGCACTAGCCTGGATCTTCTTGAATCATCCATGTGGTATTTGGTATAGACTCCGTGGTGCGCTTTTAGCACAATGCGGCAAAATTCATAAATCGCCCATGCGGTTATTATAAACACGACAGGGATTGTGCCGATGGACCTAAGCCCATGGGGAATTCCTTCTGCCGTAGTGATAACAGGAAGCAACATACCCCAAAACCATCCGGTTAATAGGAAATACGGCCAAAAATGCTTCCTTTTGTTCGGCGCAAAAAAATACCAAATGCCGAAAATAGTGACAATTACCAAGCCGATACCGAAAAACGGGCTGATGATTTGCGACAGGAAGGGGAATCCGGAAATGTTATGCCGCCAATTCAAATCGCCTTTAGTAAAGTAGGCAAGCATGCTTTCCTTTAAAACCTGCCCGACTGTACCGATTAAATTGCCATGGTTAAGCTCCGGGTTAAATACGCTAACCTGTCCGCTACGGCCGACAAATGAACCAGGGTGGGTGTAAAAATATTTCGCAATGGGATAAATAAAAACTACAAAACCGATAATAAAACTGATAACAGGTAATTTATAACTAGAAGCAGTTTTCCAGAATTGTTTTTGCTTGATTTGGGCAAGCAGCGGCCAGGCTATTATCATAAACAAAATAGGAGCCATTATGCGGTAAGCGATGTATGTGTAAAAACCCAAGGCAAATGACGCGCCGGTAAGCAATGCCAAAATCATGCGATTTCTTAAAGTTTTTGACTGGAAACTGGCAATCAGCAAATACAAAGTCAGGGTGGAAAAGAGGGGAATAAGATTGGCGCGAAAAGCAGTACGTGACAAAACCACATACCAGGAATTTACAGCCATCAAAAATGAAGCCAAAAGAGCGATGTTAACGGAACGGTTTTTGTCTTCGCCATTAAACATGGAAAACAACCTTCTGGTTAAAAAGAAAGTAATTAAAACCGACAAAACTCCTACTAAAGCCGAAACAATATGATGTTGCCACGGACCTTTGCCAAAAAGTTCAACGCTGCCCCAAAGCATGTAAAAGAACAAGGCCTCCCTTCCGTTCCCGCGTTCGTAAAACGGCTGTAAGTGCCCTTGCTGCATTAAGTTAATATCCAATCCGTTGGCGGCTTCATCAGGGAATAGTCCGCCAGGCATAATGTTAATTTGGTAAAATCTAAAAAACACGGCCAAAAATATTATGCCGATTAAGAACAATTTTTGTTTCTGCGTCATAAAGTAGGGTGTTTAGCGAATCCTTAAAAACGAACGAGCGTTTGAAAACAATCCGCTATTGTTGTATAATTTAAGCACTATTAATTATTATTTGATGTTAAACGGCTTAAATACCCAAAAAATTTTTCGCGTTTTTGAAAATGTTTGGTTTCTCTGGATCGTTTGTTTGCTTTTAAACATTATAACATTTTTATTAGTATTTTACAAAATCCACCCTGGGGACAGGATTTTGGCTTTGCGCTATAACATCCTGGTCGGTGTCGAGTGGTATGACAAAGGCAATAATTTATATTTAATCCCAGGTGCCGGATTGGCAGTTTTATCCGTTAATTTTATTCTTTTTAAAGCATTAAACAAAAGTGGCAGGTTTCTATCTCTCTTGGCTTTACTGGTAACTTTCGTCGTGGAATCCGCGCTGCTGTTAAGCATTTTAATGCTGGCCAGGGTGAACTGACAAAACAATTCACAATTGACGATTAGCAATTCACTGCTATTACTCCTGTTAATCGTCAATTGTGAATTGTTAATTGTTATTTTTAAAATATGTTCCGCAAACGTACAACCAGCGAAAGATTATGGGAGATGTTGCCAGGATTGCAGTTCTGGCTGGTTTTTATTGGAGCCATTACACTCTCTTACCGCCAGCCGGTATGGGCAGCCGTTTTTATTATCTGCTTTGACCTTTATTGGGTTTTAAAAGCCGTTAATGTCGCAGCTCACTTAATTGCCAGCTACAGGAAGTTCACTTTTTTCGTCAAAATCGACTGGCTCGACATGGTCAAAAAGCTGTCTGATTTTAAATCGTACGGCGAATTTTTAAGCGGTGAAAAGCTTCAAGCTAAAAAGAAGCTGGAAATAAACTTTTTTAAGGAAGAGCTGGAACGGATTAACCGCCTGCAAAATAAAGGCAAGGCAGGAGCCGGCTACCGGGCATTTTACCATCTTATATTAATTCCTTTCATGGATGAAAGCTTTGAAGTACTCGACTCCACGTTCAGCGCCCTTTCAGCGAGCAACTACGACAAGGAAAATTTAATGGTAATTTTAGCCAGCGAAGAAAGAGCGGGGATTGCCGCCCAGGAAATTGCTAAAAAAATCCGGGAAAAATTCGAAAAGAATTTCTACAAGTTTTTCATCACAACCCATCCGGACGGACTGGAAGGGGAAATTAAAGGCAAAAGCGCTAATGCGAGTTTTGCTGTAGAATCCGTATTGCCGGAATTGCAAAAATTAGGCATAGGGATAGAGCAGGTGTTAGTTTCCAATTTTGACAGCGACACAATCGTACATCCCCAATACTTTGCCAGGGTCATGTATGAATTTTTGCTGACAGACAATCCGTACCAAAAAAGTTTCCAGCCAATCGCCATTTACAACAACAACATTTGGGACAGCCCGGCTATAATTAGGGTTGTTTCGGTCTCTAATTCCTTCTGGCAATTTACCGAGAGCTCGCGCCCCGACCGCCTGCGTACTTTTTCTTCGCACACCATGACGCTAAAAGCCCTGACAGAAGTAGGATTTTGGAAAAAAGACGTCGTCAATGAAGACGGTTACATATACTGGCAATGCTATTTGCACTACAAGGGAGACTACCAGGTGGTGCCTTTGTTCATCCCGATTTCTTTGGATACCTGCCTGGCAGACAGCACGTGGCAAACCATGGTCAACCAGTATAAGCAAAAAAGAAGATGGGCTTACAACGTGGAATATTATCCTCATTTGGTGCCGCAAATTTTAGAAAGCCCGGCTCCGTTTTGGGACAAATTATACAAGCTCTGGCAATATATTGAAGGGAACTTCAACTGGGCCGCGGCCAGCATTTTAATTTCTTCCTTGGGATGGATGCCGCTGTTTTTGGGCGGAACGGAATTCAACAACAGCGTTCTGGCCTTCAACCTGCCGTTTGCAACCAAAGCCTTAATGACCATAGCCACATTGTTTTTGATTTTTAGCGTATATATAAACTTAATTTTGCTCCCGCCGCGGCCGAAAAAATACGGCATCAGCAGGAGCATTATGATGTATCTCCAGTGGTTTTTAGTGCCGCTGTCTTCGGTAATTTTTGGCAGCCTTCCGGCTATAGAAGCCCAAACTAGGCTAATGCTTGGATACTACCTGGAATTCTGGGTCACGCCCAAAGCCAGGAAAGGGGAAAACACCGGACTGACCATGAAAGAAATGCAAAGCGTAAAACAAATTTCTAATTCCTAATTTCTAAGCTCTAAACGATATCTAATTTCCCAATTTCTTAATTTCAAATATTTTTTACATTGGTCATTGGGATTTGTTTAGAAATTAGGTCAATTAGTAATTAGGTTAATTTATTATCATGTCCTATTTTCTCTTCTTCACTCTTTCGGCTATTCTAGCCATAATTTTAACTCCGCTTATAAAGCGCCTGGCAATTAAAGCCAGTATTTTGGACATTCCAAAGTCTGAAAGGAAAATCCACAAACAACCCATACCGCTCTTAGGCGGCTTGGCCATATACCTTGCGTTTTTAATTTCCACGTTGACATATCTTCAATTCGGAAATGTTGATTTCAATGTTGTGCCGCAAAAATTTTTCGCAGGACTGATTATTGGCGGACTAATTTTAACCATTGGCGGAATTATAGACGACAAATACGATCTTCCGCCAAAAATTTTATGGCTTTTCCCGGCTTTGGCTTCGCTAGGAGTTGTTTTTTCAGGAATCGGCATTGGCATAAAATTCATCTCTAATCCTTTTGGCAATCCGGTCAACCTTGATTTTGCCGTATTGGGAATTCCGTTTTCCGCAATTTTCATTTGGCTTTGGATGATGGGCATGATTTTCACCACTAAGTTTTTAGACGGGCTTGACGGGCTTTGCTCCGGAATATCTTTAATCGGCGGACTGACTTTATTCTTTTTATCCATTACGCCGAAAATCAACCAACCCATAACCGCCACTTTGGCAATTATTTTTGTCGGCACCCTGGCCGGGTATCTCATCTTCGCTTTTTATCCTGCATCCATTTTTTTGGGAGAAGGCGGCAGCACCTTTTTGGGCTTCATTTTGGGAACTCTTTCTGTAATTACTGGCGGGAAAATAGCCACCGCGCTGCTGGTAATGGGTATCCCGATTCTGGACGTTGCCTGGTCAATCACCAGAAGATTATGGTATGGGATGAGCCCGTTTAAAGCCGACAAAAGCCATTTGCATCACCGTCTTTTAGATATAGGCTTTACCCAGCCGCAAGCTGTTTTAATCCTTTATGCTATTTCAGCAGTATTCGGCTTCACCGCGGTCTTCTTGCAAAGTTTTGGCAAACTGGTCGCGCTAATTATTTTATTCGTCTTGATGATATCTTTGGCCTTAAGTTTAGTAATAATTTACAAGCGCAAACATCCGCACGTTCCAGAAAATGTTTTAGCAAACAGCAAGGAATGATTCTAGAGTTGGTCTCAGAACCTGCTTTTAAGGCGAAATGAGATTTTGGGACCAGCTCTAAATTTCAAGAGAGGAGGAATGTAATGACCAATGTTGGCGATGTGGTAAATTTTGGGAGTACTCTCGGATACATGGTTTTAGAAAGGGTGGATTCTTTGCCTAGGCATTATTTCCGAAGGGTCCCAATCAGCCATTGTAGTAACCACAGATGGTGCCATCATGCTTTTCAGGTCATCAAGGTCGGGGATAGCTGGACCACCCAGACAGACGGCCTGATCTGCCTGCAATACAGCACCAAGGTCCGGGTTGTAGCAATCGAAGACGAGTTCAATCCGAACCCGAAAATCAACCAAGAGATTCTTAATCGGCTCAATCAGATAAAAGGCTTTCTGAACGCAGCCAAGAGAAGAAAAGCCGCTCTTCAGTGTAAAAATTTCAGATGACAAAGAATCATCGCGTGATTTTACCAAGGACAGCATCCATAAGGCGTTTTGGCAGAGACCAAGGCGCCTTTTTTTATTCTTGTTGACGGATTTAGCCAAATCTGATAAAATAAATTAACCTATATATTCTAATAACTAAAACCTAATATCTAATACCTATTTATGACAGCAATAATTGAAACCGGCAGCAAACAATATTTAGTCAAAACCGGTGATAAAATCCAGGTTGAAAAACTGGCCGGTGAAGTCGGAAGCGTTGTAAAATTCGACAAAATCCTTTTTACTTCCAATGATAAAGATTTCACCCTTGGCAAGCCATATGTTGCAGGCGCCAGTGTGGAAGGCAAGGTCTTAAAGCAAGGCAAAGGCAAAAAAGTCCATGTCTTGAAATTCAAAGCCAAAAGCAAATACCGCCGCAAAATCGGCTCCAGGCAGCAATACACTGAAGTTGAAATCACCAAAGCTTAAAACCGCTGATTGAACGCTGATAGCAACGCTGATAATACGCTGAATTTAAAAAGCCAACCGTACGGTTGGCTTTTTGTTTATATAAATATCATTCCCGGAAAACGAGCGATCGCTCGAAATCCGGGAACTGGTTAGAATCAATAAAACAGGGCGAGGGTTGAGCCATTCATGGACGCTACAAAGGGCATCCTTGGTCAGACCAAGGATGCCCTTTGTTTCAATTTAGTTTGATAAACTAGTATTCTCTTCGCCCTTCAAGCGCTCTCATTAAGGTTATATCGTCTGCGTATTCCAAATCGCCGCCCATGGGCAGGCCGCGGGCAATACGGGAAACTTTAATTTCTTGATTTCCTGATTTAGTGATTTCCTGATTAATTCCTCTTATCAACTTAGCTAGGTGCATAGCTGTTGTTTCACCTTCTAAAGAAGGATTTGTTGCAATTATTATTTCCTTAATTCCTGATTCATGATTCTTGATTCTATCCACTAACTTCTGGATACTTAACTGCTCCGGGCCGATGCCTTCCAAAGGGTTCAGCACGCCGCCCAAAATATGGAACACGCCGTTATATTCTCCGGTTTTATCCAGCGCCTGCGCGTCCAAAGTTTCTTCCACTACGCAAACCACACTATGGTCGCGCTTTGGGTCTTTGTCGATATTGCACGGGTCAGATTCTGACATAAGGCCGCATACCGAGCAAAACACAATTCCTTGCTTTATATTAGCGATAGCTGACGACAAGTTGGAAATATCGATATTATCTTTTTTCAGCAAATAAAAAGCCAGGCGCTGGGCAGTCTTGGGCCCAATGCCAGGGAGACGGTTAAGTTCATTAATTAGACGTTGGAGAGAGTGAGGTAATTTTAACATTAATTCAAGATAACAAGATAGCAATATAACAATTTAATATGTTATTTTGTTATCTTGTTTAATTGTTATTTTGATTACGCCGGTTGTTCCGGCGTTAAGGATTGCATCACTGCCTGCGGGGATGTATCAAAAGTCTTGTCCAAATTCCTGAAACTGGTCTTATCCGCGTCGAAATACAAATCTACCTGCCCGGTCGGGCCGTTTCTATGTTTTTTGATGTGGATTTCCGCAATGTGCGGCCTGCGCGCGTCTTTGCCTTTATACATGTCTTCGCGGTAAATAAACATGACCACGTCAGCGTCCTGCTCAATAGATCCCGATTCGCGCAAGTCTGCCAGTTGCGGCACTTTGTCCGGCCTGTTTTCCACGCCGCGGGACAACTGGGACAAGGCTATAACCGGTACGTTCAATTCGCGGGCCAGCAGTTTTAGCGAACGGGAAATTTCGCTGACTTCCTGCACGCGGTTGTCAGTGCTGCGGCCTTCCATAAGCTGCAAGTAGTCGACTACGATCATGCCGATGTTATGTTCGGCCTGAAGCCTGCGAGCCTTAGTCCTTACTTCCATAATATTGCTGCCGGCGGCATCATCTATGAATATAGGCGCTTCGGACAACTGCCCCATGGCTTCGCCGATCCGTTCAAAATCTTCGTCGTTCAAATGTCCGGTGCGGATTTTCCAAAGGTTAACATCGCTCTGCGCGGAAAGCAGCCTGTCTACCAACTGGTCCTTGCTCATTTCCAAAGAGAATATTCCGACTGGAACCTTTTGGTTAACTCCAATGTGGCGCATTATGTCCAAAGCCAAGGATGTTTTTCCCATGGACGGCCTGGCTGCCAAAATGACAAGGTCGGATTTTTGGAATCCGCCAAGCAGCGCGTCCAAATCTATATACCCCGACGGCACGCCGCGCAATTTACCCTTGTCGCGATGCAACTCGTCAATCCTTTCAAACGTGGAATGCAGCACTGCATTAATCGGCACGAAATTCTGTTTTAACTGCTTTTGGGAAACATGGAAAAGCTTTTGCTCGGACTGGTCCAAAATATCCTCAATTTCTCCTTCTTCTTCAAAGGCCAGGCCGGTAATTTCGCCGGCAGCATTAATTAAGCGACGCAGGGTGCCTTTTTTCCTTACGATAAAGGCATAATGCGTCACGTGCGCTGCGGTGGGAACCGCGTTTACCAGCTGAGTCAGAAAACTGACTCCTCCGGCGGCTTCCAATTTTTTATGTTCTTCCAGCCAGTTGGTGACGGTCAAAATATCAATTGAAGTGTTTTTTTCATAAAGCGCTACAATGGCCTCGTAGATAATTTGGTTTCTCTTGTCGTAAAAATCATCGGCATTAATCAAATCCGCAATTTTAATAATCGCATCTTTATCAAGCATAAGGCAGCCGAGAACCGAATTCTCAGCCTCTAAGTTTTGCGGCGGCACCCTTTGGATTATCGAAGTTTCCGGCATATTATTATTTGTTATTAAGACCACTGATACGCAGATAATCGCTGATTACACTAATGTTTCTAATCTGTGTTATCTGTGCCATCAGTGTATCTGTGGATATATTTATTGTAGTTTTAATCTTAATTTCAGGCAATTCACAGGCAGGGGATACTGTGGATATGTAAATCCGCCAGTCGGCGGAGATGGTTTTTACGCCAAAATGCTAATATTTTTAAGGATACCATCTAACTGTTCAAGACTATTTACCTGGCTTAATTCTTTGCGAAGTTCAGAGGCATTCGGAAAACCCTTAAAATACCAAAGCAGGTGTTTTCTAAGTTCAAGCATACCTCTGTCGCCCTTATATCGGTACACAAGGTGCGCCTGGTCCATTATGGTTTGGATTCGTGTCTGCAAATTTATTTCTGGCTTAAACTTCCCTTCCAAAGCGGATTTGATTTCTGCAAAAATGAACGGGTTGCCGAGAGAGCTTTGTGCGACCATCACACCATCAGCACCAGTGTGCTGTAAAGCCTGTTTTGCTTTTTCACCGGAATCTATTCCGCCGTTAATCAGCACGGTTACGTCCGTATCTTTGAAAAATTCTTTTACCTGTTTGCCGATATCCCAATTAGGCTGGCCGTGATGGACTTGCTCGTATGTCCTCATGTGCACTGTGACGTTTTCAAAAGGCGCGCCTTTAATGGCCTGTAAAAAATCCAAAGCCGTGACATGCTTGTATGAAGCGCGCAGTTTAATAGATGTCGGCAGATTAGCTGCTTCTTTTACTAAAGTAACAATTTTCTTTGCAGCCTCAGGGTTTAAAAACAAGCAGCTGCCCGCGCCGTTATTTATAACGCTTCTGGCTGGACAGCCGAAGTTAATGTCAAACCCGTCGGGATTAAACCTGTGTTTCAAGATTTTTGCGGCAATGGAAAAATGTTCCGGTGTCGGGCCGAACAATTGGATAATAAACGGCCGCTCTTCTTCTATAAATTCAGCGAGCCTGCAAGACTTATCATCAGCCCATATGGCGTCATCCTGAGCACAGTGAAGCATCTCTTTATCTGATAGCGATAACGGATCTTTTCCGATTAAACTTTTTACCTTATAATATAGCGCGTCAGTGGAAATAAATTCGCTGAATGTGATATCCGAGCCCCATTTTCTCGCAACTGAGCGCGCGGCAATATCCGTAACTCCGCTCATGGGAGCCAAGGCCACAACAGGCTTTTTGATTGTTTTCCAGGAAAAAGGCATATCTATTATATTATCTATAAATTATAGTAAAATCAACCCCCAAAAGAAACACGGGATCCGAAAAAAAATACTGGACCCCGACTCTTCGCCACGCTTCGGCCGGGATAAAAATAACATGTATACGCTCCTTGCCAAAATGGTCATTTTCTGGTAAAACATAGGTGCGGAGGAACCAATGAACCTGATCATTGCGATCGTTTTTTGTTTGTTTTTTTGCAGCCCTTCCCAAGCCAGGGACGGCAACGAGTTAATGCAGGTACTGACCTCAAAGCTCGATGAAGTTGAGAAGGCGCTGGCCAGCTACAACAAATGCATGCAAGAGACAAATGCGTGCTACGGCATCCCTTCAATGCGCAAAAATGTGGAATCTTTCCTAACCGAATCGGTTGCCGGCCTTGCGCTGGAACTCCACAATGGATGGGAGGATTTCAACAAGCTAAACCGCTCACAGATTTCAACTCTAAGGAAAAGAGAGGCGAACATTGAAAACTACTTAAAGACGCTGAGGAAATACAAGAAACAGCTCGATGGCATGCTGAGAAAACAGCGAAAAACACCGCCGCGAAGTTTGCGGCGGTTTTCTTATGCCGAACAGCTTAACTCGTTAAACTTTTTTAATATTTTATTGTCTTTTCTAAAGTCTTTAAACTTCTGCCAATTCTTCCTAATTTGACGGCCGTCAAATTAGGAAGAATTGGCAGAATATTCTTTTTCAGATCTTAGTTAGCATGGTTCATTTTCCGAGAATTGATATTGACCGAAAAAATATCTTAATTTATACTGAATTAGTTTTTATGGAGGAATTATCATGATTTCAAAAGAACTGGAGGGGAATTTAATGCCGATTTGCGGTGGAATTGTAGTCCCGATTTCCGACCATCTCGAAGACAGGCTGCACGAGGCATGCTGGAAATGCCTCAAGCAAAGCAGCGGCAACAACCTTTTACCCCTGGTAGAATTCTGCAAGGACAACACGAAGCCCTTAAACCCGCAGAGCAGAAAACATCTGATTCAGGAATTAAAAAGAGTTGGATGGCTTAACAGGAAAGGTTTTCTGTCAAAAATCTCCAGCGATGAAACCTTGCCGCCGCCGTGGAAGAGGCTACCAGACGCTTTTTTTGAAGTCCTTTCGACCTTTTAAGGTTCAATAAAACCCCCAGGGAACGTTCCCTGGGGGTTTGTCTTATATATTTATTTTCTTTTTCACCTTCTGCCCTTCGGCCGTATCCATCACCTCGTATCCCAACTCTTCAATCCGCTTCCTTAATTCGTCGGATTTGGCAAAATCTTTAGCATCCCTGGCCTGCTGCCTTTGTCCTAGCAAAGCCGATGCTTCTTCTGTGGGAGATGTTTCTTTAGGAGGATTATCCAAGTTAAACCCTAAAACTTTATCAAATTTTAATATTGAAGCAATTTTAATTTCCTTTGCTATTTTATTGTCATCAACAAGCTTCCAGACAACTGCCAAAGCTTGGGGAATGTTTAAATCATCATTAATTGCCTCTAAAAATTCTTTTTCGTATTCAGCTGCGCCTTCTTTGCCAGGTTTTACATCCCTGATAAAATCAAATAATTTTTCCGAAGTATTATGCGCAAAAAGCATGCCCTCCCAAGTAAAATTTAATTGCGAACGGTAATGCGCGGTCAGGCAGAGATAACGATAATCAAGAGGGGAGAACCCTTTGTCTTTTACATCATTCAAAGTAATGAAGGTTCCCGCGCTTTTTGCCATTTTGTTGTCATTAATCTGCAAAAACCTGCCGTGCATCCATAAATTAGCCAGAGGCACCCCAAAAGCGGCTTCGCTTTGCGCCATTTCATTGGGATGATGGGTGCCAATATGGTCTTCGCCTCCGGTGTGAATATCGAATGGCTGTCCTAATTCCTGCCTGGAAATTGCGGAGCATTCAATGTGCCACCCTGGGAAACCTTCACCCCATGGCGACGGCCAGTGTAAAATATGATTTTTATAACGGCCTGCCAAAAAGAACCATAAAGCAAAATCGGCCGGATTCTTTTTCTTTAAATCCACTACAACATCCCCGCGCGCGCCAGTTTGTTTATCCGACAATTTTTGCCCGGATAATTTTCCGTAATCCGGTAATTTGGAAGTATCAAAGTAAATCGCAGATTCATCACGGTAAGTATAGCCTTTTTGTTCTAAAATCTTGATAATTTCTATTTGGGAAGGAATAGCTTCTGTTGCCCGAACAACTTTACCAGGCATCTCGATATTTAAATCTTTTAAATCCGAGAAAAATCTCTGCTCATAGAATTTTGCAATTTCCAGAGGGGATTTGCCTTCGCGCCTGGCGCCAACGTCTATTTTATCTTCACCTTCGTCGCCATCGCCGACCAAATGGCCGACATCTGTCACGTTCATGACATGCTTTACCTGATAGCCGTTGTATTCCAAAACGCGGCGCAGTAAATCTTCAAAAATATAGGTGCGCAAATTCCCGATATGGGCAAAATTATAAACCGTGGGGCCGCAAGTGTAGAGCCGGACTTGAGTTTTATCAATCGGCTTAAAATCCTCAAGTTGTCTTGATAACGTATTATAAAATTTAATCATATAATCATTTTATCAGATGGCACAAAAAAAGTCATTCGGATATCCGAATGACTAAAAACTTAACCTACTTTATGGCCCAAAACATGCAAATGGCGCTCTTTGAGTTTTTTAAGGCCCTTGTAACCCTGGCCGTCTTCCAAAATCTTCGCCAGATGCAGCCCGCCCATGAAGTGCGGGGAGATGACGTAATCTATATTCTGCTCATACAAATATTTAATTTCCGCTTCATCCTGGGCAATAAAAATAAGTTTAGGCCGGGATCTTTTAAGTCCGGTTTTCCTTTTAACAGTGTCGAGCAAAGACAAGTTGTCGTTCAAGTCGGGAACGGTGGAGATAATTAGCTTGGCATAGGGCAGATTAATCTGTTCTTGGATATACGGGTCAGTAATGTCCCCGCAAACTGCCAGAGTGCCGTTTTCCACAAGCAACTCAACGATTTCCGGATTAAAATCCACGACCACAAAAGTTTTTTTCTGTTTGCTTAAAGAATCTATTAAGTGCTTGCCCATCCGATGCGCGCCGACTAATATAACATGATCCTTAAGCTCAACCGTGTGCAGATTTTTTTCCGCTGAGCCTTTGAAGAAATCAAAATATTTTAAAAAGAACTTTAATTTTTCGTAAATATTCTGGGCATACAAAATCATGTATGAAGAAATGGTGATTGTTAAAATGCCGATTAAAGTAACCAGGCCTACTTCTGTCTGGCTTAAAATGCCAATCTTCTGTCCAAGCGCGACTAAAATTAGGCTAAACTCGGAAATTTGCGCCACTGTCACGCCTGCCAAAAAACCCGTCCTGGGCTTGTAGCCCTGCAGCGCCAAAAGCAGCAATACAATTAATGGGTTGCCGATAAGCACGAACAAAGAAAGGACAATTGCCGGCCAGGTCATGCTGGCCATATCTTTAAAGACTAACTGCGAACCTAAGACAATGAAAAACAGGATAATGAAAAAGTCGCGTAAAGATTTTATCCTGGCGCTTATTTCGTAATGCATGGCGCTACGGGCCAAGGCAATGCCTGCCAAAAACCCTCCTATCTCCAGGCTAAAACCAATAAACGGCTGGGAGACAAAAGCCGCAAGCCCCAAAGCCCAAGAAAGAGCAAAAACCAAAAGCAGCTCGTCATTTTTGCCAATGTAGCCCATAATTTTTGGGAAAAATTTTGTAGACACCCAGAAAACCAAAAGGGCTAAAATAAGGCCGCGGACAATTGTTAAAATAATATTTTGCCAAGCCGGTAAGCTGGAATACAAACTGAAAGTTTGCCCGGAAGTGCTGGATAGGGAAATCAGCATTAAAATTGCAATAAAATCCTGGATTAAAAATATCCCAACCACGATTTTCCCGTAAAGGCTCTGCATGTCTTTCTTTTCTGTGAGCAGCTTAACCACGATTATGGTGGAAGAAAAAGTCAAAGCAGGAGCGATAAACAAAGAAACAGCATTGGAAAAACCTAAAAGCTTCAAAATAAAAAATCCGATTGATGTAGTAATCACCACCTGGCCAAGTCCGGTAATTAGCGCGGTTTTCCCGAGGCGCTTGATTTGGGAAATATCCAATTCCAAACCAACCATAAACAACAGCAGAGTTATTCCAATTTGCGCTAAAGCGTCAAAGACTTCGGACTGGCGAAGCTGGTAATACCCAAGCGGACCAATAACAAGGCCGGTAATGATGTAAGCAATAATGCTGGGCTGCTTGAAAAAACTGACAACGACAGCTATAAGCCCTGCCAGGATCAATAAAATTGTCAATTCAAAAAATATATTGTTCACTTTGTTTCAGTTCCGTTTTTGATTTATGTTATTATAACATGCTTTGTTGCAAAAAACAAAAAAATAAGTTAAAATATAGGAAATTAGTATTGTCATTGCGAGAAGCCCGCAGGGCGACGTGGCAATCTAATCCTAAATCGAGATCCTTCGGATGCACTCAGGATGACGCCTGTGGCGCCAGATCAGATGCATTCGCCCGCAATGACATCAAAAATTATGAACCTAAATACCATCTTCTTCATTGGCCCGCAAGGAAGCGGCAAAGGCACTCAGGCTAAAATACTGGCAAAAAGGCTGGATTTTTTTTATTGGGAAATGGGCGGTATTTTCCGCGGAATGGCCAATGAAACATCCGAATTTGCCAAAAAAGTTACTAGCATGATTAACCAGGGAATTTTGCTTCCGGATGATATTTTATTGGAGGTAGTAAAATCCAAATTGAACGAAATGCGGGCTGACAAAGGAGTGATTTTTGACGGCATTCCCAGAAGAATCGGCCAGGCGGAGTTTTTACTCCAGGCCCTAAAAGACCAGGGCAGAACCGTCTTTACCACCCTGTTTATCGATATTCCCAAAGAAGAAACTTTGTCCAGGCTGCTTAAACGGGCAGAAATAGAAAAGCGGGCTGATGACACCAAGGAAAAAATTGAATTTCGATTGGAGCAATATTATAAAGATACTGTGCCGGTATTAGATTTCCTGAAAGCCAACTCAGAATTTTTTACGATTGACGGCACACCGGCAATTGATGAAGTTACAAAAAAAATTGACAAAACATTAGGATTATAGCCAATGAAAAAAGATCAACCTTTAAACATAATACTTCTTGGTGACCCAGCTGCGGGCAAAGCAACGCACGCGGTTTATCTTTGCAAAAAATATAACATGTTCGATTTAGACATGGGCAAAGAATTGCGCCAAATGAAAGCACGCGATAAGAAATTCGCGGACAAAATCAAGCACACTGAGGGTAAAGGCAATTTAACGCAAACAAACATTGTCAGGGATATCTTAAAACAAAAAATCTTTAGTATACCTAAAAGCAAAGGTATTTTATTTGACGGTACACCCAAAATGATCGGCGAGGCAAAGATGGTTGCCAAATGGCTAAAACAAGAAGGGAGAGCAAAGCCTTTGGTCATTTATATGTCAATTCCTATGAAAGAAACCGTCAGAAGAATGACTGATAGAAAAGAAGATTTTGCCGGAAAATTTGGCAAACGCGACGACGACAACAGCGCGGCATTAGAGCGCAGAGTCAAATACTATCGGACAAATATCACAGAAGTAGTTAAATATTTCGGCTCAATTTACAAATTCAAAAAAATCTCCAGCAACGCCCCAGTACCAAAAGTAAGGAAGGTATTGGTTGGGATGATTGATGAGTATAAAAAGACATTATAACTCGATCCGAATACAACGAATTAATCCGAATCTACGAATACACTACAAATACAGTATTCGTGGTTCATTCGGATAATTCGGATGTCCCAAAGGGACCCCTTCGGGGTATTCGTAGATTAGGATCGCTATTTATGAACAAAGGCCTTATTAAAACCCAAGAAGAGATTGGTAAAATTGCCGAGGGCGGAAAAATCCTCGGCGAAATTTTGACGCGTACGGCAAATAAGGCAAAGGCTGGTGTGTCCACAGAAGAGCTTGATGAATACGTGGACAGCGAAATTGTTAAAGCAGGCGGAACTCCAAGCTTTAAAGGCTACGGTTCGAAAAAAAATCCATTTCCTGCGGCTTTGTGCGCTTCGGTGAATTCCGTGGTTGTCCATGGTATTCCAAGCAAAGACGTTATACTGAAAAATGGAGATATTTTAAGCCTTGATGTCGGAATGGAATACAAAGGATTTTACACGGATACTGCGGTTACAATTTCAATCGGCACGGTTAGCGAAGAAGCAAAAAAAATTACTGATGTCACAAAAAGATGCTTAAATAACGCTATTAGGATAGCAAGACCGGGCAATACCATTGGAGATATTAGCAATGCAATTCAAAAAACAGCGGAAGCGGAAGGTTTCAACGTGGTGCGCGACTTAGTTGGCCATGGGGTAGGATACGGAGTTCACGAAGACCCTGCCATACCATGCTATGGCAAAGCAGGATCTGGGATGAAACTAAAAGAAGGGATGGTACTAGCCATTGAGCCCATGGTCGTGGCAGGCGAATATTTTTTGGAATACCTACCGGACGGCTGGACCATTGCCACCAAAGACGGAAAACTTTCAGCCCACTTCGAGCACACCATAGCAATAACGAAATTTGGAAACAAAATACTGACTTAAAAAACATCCCCGTAATTACGGGGATGTTTTTTGACAACAAGACGAATGGCTCAACCGTGGCTTGAGCCATTTAAATACCTGATTTTATTGGTTATTTTAACATGTAGAAGGGCGGATACTATCCGCCCCTACAAACTACCCACTATAAACTAGCTGCTATTTTTTCTTCTCAATTTCACTCTCCAATTTTTCCACCAACTTCTTTACTGCCATCACGCCCAAATCTTTCCCTTCCCGGGTGCGCAGTGATAATTTCTTGGACTTAACTTCCTTTTCGCCCAAAATAATCTGGTAAGGGATTTTTTGCATGGTGGCTTCGCGGATTTTTTTGCCCACAGATTCATCCCTGTCATCAAGTTCAACTCTTAAGTTCGGCAATTCTTCTTTTAGCTTTTTGATCAAGTCTTTCGCGTATTTGTTCTGCTTCTTGGAAATCGGCAAAACCGCAACCTGGACAGGGGACAGCCATAAAGGAAATGCCCCGGAAAAATGTTCGATAAGAATTCCAATAAACCTTTCCAGCGAGCCATAAATCACGCGATGGATGACAACCGGGGTTTTCCTTGCCCCGTCTTTATCGATATATTCCAAACCAAACCTTCTTGGCTGTTGGAAGTCTAATTGGATTGTACCCATTTGCCACTGCCGGCCTAAGGCATCTTTCATTAAAATGTCGATTTTGGGTCCGTAAAAAGCGCCGTCTCCTTCTTCAATGAAATAATCCCTGCCGCTTTTTTGCAAAATGCGCTTAAGTGCGGCTTCGGCGCGATTCCAAGTTTCCACATCGCCGATAAAGCTATCCGGCCTGGTGCCAAGTCGATAGCGGTAATCCAGCTTGAATATGCCGTAGAATTTTTTCGTGATTTTAAATATTTCTTCGTATTCCGATTCAATCTGGTCTTCAGTCACGTAATTATGGGAGTCATCCTGCCTGAAACTCCTGACGCGGAGCAAACCGTTTAGCGTGCCTGCAAGTTCGTATCTGTGAAGGATATCAGTGTCAGATAACCTTAAAGGCAGGTCGCGGTAACTGCGCATTTTAGACCCGAACACCAGCATGGCATTAGGGCAGTTCATGGCCTTAACGCCGTAAACCTCGTTTTCTCCCATATCACAAATGAACATGTTTTCCTTGTAATGATCCCAATGCCCGGAAGTCTCCCACAATTCTTTTTTGTTGATGAGCGGAGAGGAAATCTCGTGGTATCCGCGCTCTGCATGCTCCTTACGCCAAAATTCAATAAGTTCGTTTAATACCACCATGCCTTTTGGCAGCCAATACGGCATACCGGGAGAAGTTGGATGGAACATGAACAAATCAAGCTGCGGCCCGAGTTTCTTATGGTCGCGCTTTTCCACTTCCTTCAAAAATTCCAAATACTTTTCCAATTCTTGCTTGGTTTCAAAAGCCAAGCCGTAAATTCTCTGCATCTGCGGATTTTTCTGGTCGCCGCGCCAGTATGCACCCGAGACTTTGTCGAGTTTAAATGCATCGGAGCGGATTTCCGAGCTATTTTTCACATGCGGTCCTTTGCATAAGTCTACGAACTTACCGCTTCTGTAAATTGATATTGTCGTAGAATTGGGGTCTATATCTGTTGTTACTGTTTCGTCCTTAGCTGCCAGTTCTTTTGCGCTAGTCGTGCCATGCTGTTTTAAATTATTTATGAGTTCGACTTTAAAATCCTGGTGCATGTCGGAAAACATTTTTATAGCCTGTTCGTTATCAAGCTCCGTCCTGGTGAAATCCATTTTTTCATTGACTAATGCCCTCATCCTTTTTTCAAGTTTAGATAAATCTTCCGGAGTCAGGGGGCGGGGGAGAAGAAAATCGTAATAGAATCCGTTTTCAATAACCGGGCCGACGCCGAGCTTTGCTTTGGGAAACATCTCCAAAACTGCTGATGCTAAGATGTGGGCTAGTGAATGGCGGAGATTATATAAGTGATCCTGTTTGTTCATAAATTTTTCTACTAAATACTAATATTTACTAATAATACTAAACTTAATTTTGTAAATTAATTATCCTTTTATATTTGACTCCTGTTTTTGTAAAATTAGCCAAAATACCTAATTTAATTTTTGCAGTTTTAATATAGTCGTTAACTTGCTTTATGTTTTTTAACCCAAAATTTTCATTTTTCTTAATCTCTAGTATTATCTTTGCGTCATTAATATCTATCAAAAAGTCAATATAGTATATTCCGATATATTTGCCTAAATAATATAGTTTTATCGGATATTGCTCAATAAAATTGATACCTGCAAATTTTAATGCCAATGAAACCGCTTTTTGGTAATGCCTTTCCAGTAATTCTCCACCCAATTCCTTAAAAACTTGATATAAAATCCCAATTATTTTATAGCACTCGTCTTTATAAATAAGATCTTTACGGTGCATTTATTTTTAGTACTTTTAGTAAATTTTAGTATTTAGTAGTAAACAAAAATACAAAACCCCAGAATTCAACCGCCGATGAAATCAGCGACTAAATTCTGGGGTCCTGGCGAACATTTCGCTTGTTAAAGCAAAAAATTCGAAGCCAAGACGTTTCCGTCCCAGACTCCCCGCCCTTCAGATTGCATTCAAAGACTAAACTTTAATCTCTTTCTCAGCTGGCTCCATGAACTACCGTATTGTTTCAGCTTTCTTTCCCGAATCTTTGCGTCTCGGGATTCAGCAAATGCCTCGTAATACACTAATCGATAGGGAGCATATGCTTTGGTAGATTGGACTTTGAATGCATTATGTTCAGAAAATCTTTGTTTAAGATCGGTTGATTCACCGATATACGTATAGTCTTCTTTTAGACTTTTGATTACGTAAACATAATGCATATGCAATCTGAAGAGCGGGGCTTTTTATCCGGTATTCCTCTAGAAAATACCAGACTATTTCTTTATTTGTTTCAAACTCCCCGGTTGGTAGCCGGATCAAAGCTTGAAGAACTGAAATTATTATAACACAATTTTAAGATAGTTCAATATCAGTTTTCCACAATAGATTTTTGGCTTAAATAAGCCAATAATAACCATATACTATTGACATAATTGCCTAAATAGCCTATAATTACGCCACGTATTATATTCCATAGGAGGAAACAAAATGCGACTCTTCAACGGACCGCCCACGCAGTCCAACTTCACTCACAATTACTTTTCCTTGGCTTCCACGTCCGAGTCCGCGAAAAACTGACCGCCGGCGCCGGCCGCGAACCAGTTGAGCAGTGATCGAAAGGAGAAAGATGGACAACTGGCATCCTACCGGTTTTACCTAGACACTGCTGCAGTCGGCAGTGTCAACCAAGAACCCTCTTGCCGGGCAATTTCCTGCCCGCCGGCCCGCCCGCGAAAATTTCACGGCTGCGCGGCTACAAGCCTGGCAATACAAACGGGGCGACGGCCTGAGACCTTATGGTCAATACTTTGGCCGCCTGCCAATACATCGTTCCATCGTTGATGTTGTTGTTACGCCAGCGAGCGGCGACAGGACATGCGATTAGACCAGAAAGTTTTGGCTCGGTACCGCACCTGCGCGCGCCATCATCCCCATGGGGATGATGGCATTGGGCTGGCGTTGGGCAGCGCGGGAGATATCCCTAACATTGCTGCCCAGAGTGGTACCCGCTATCTAGCGGGGATGTGTAGTACGCGGGGCCGCACCCCCGCGAAAGACGCCGGCCGGCGCATAAAACCCGCGCCGGCCCCAACAAAAGCCCCTAGGACCTAAAAATCCTGGGGGCTATTTATTTTGTCATTGCGAGCGACTGAAAGGAGCGCGGCAATCTGTACATCAAGAGATTGCTTCCACCTTCGCTAAAGCTACGGCGGACAAGTCGGATGCACTCGTGATGACGGACCAAAATCTACTTATCCACATTTAAATTTTGCTTATCTTTGACAAAATACAACAATTATCTTAATATACGGGTGCTATTGTTTTTATACTGTCCTGATATTTTCGAAAATTTTGTCCCCTAAGGAGGGGGAATGAATACATTTTGGTCGGTTTTTTTGCTTTTCGCTGTTTTTTTGATCTTACGGCACATGCTAACCCATGGCCGCAGAGGTCGCAAATGGTCAGGAATGATCACCTAAAAACAGCAACAAGTTCCGGTTGTCATACCGGATGTATCACACGGCGTACCAATGCACTTAAACGGCAAGCCTGATATTAACGGCAAATGACCAACATACCAAAATCAGAGTCGATATCCTCACAAGGTGAACGAAAAAGCCGCCTCAGAGTAGCGAGGCGGCTTTCTAATTGGCTGAATGGCTCATCCGATGGTTGAGGTATTCAGCCTATCAGTCTGATACGACTTATGTGTCCTATAGGACTTATTGGACAGATATGGAATAGGCGGTCAGATGACCGCCTATAAATCTTACATCTTATATCTTACCTCTTATATCTCCTTATCCCACATCAACCATTGTTATCTCGTTCACTTCCCTCAAAGAAGACATTAGCTCTTCTGACATCCTGACTTTTGTCTGGGTCTTAATGTTTTTCGCGTTCGGCCCTGAGCCGAGCGAAATAAAAACTTGCGCATTGCCGGGATGCTTTTGTAAAATTTCTTTTATCTGGTTCAGTAATTCTTTGCTGCCCAAGCCCGTCATATGCAAAACCACGCGCTTGTTTTTTTCCATTTCAGACAAAGCCATTATATACAATTCATCATTCGGCAGCTCCCTTAATTCGTCAGCTATTAATTTAAATTCTTCGTCTTTATCGGACAGCCTTCCGCTGACTTGGACGATTTTGTCATTAGCTAAAAACGGCAAGGCTTTTTCCATCACTTTAGGAAAAACCAAGACTTCAATGTTTCCGCCTATGTCTTCCAATGTGAAAAACGCCATCGGGTCATTCTTCTTGGTTAGCGTGCGCTTAAGCCGGGAGATAATCCCTCCCATGGTTTTGTATGTACCTAAGTCCTGCTGCGTAAGCTGCTTGACCGATGTAAAGCTTTTTAAAACCTGCTTGTAGCTGTCTAAAGGATGGGCTGATACATACATTCCCAAATGTTCTTTTTCCCATATCAGTTTTTCATCTTTGGTTGCGGGTACCGCGTCTTTCAATCTCAATTTTCCAATTTGCAATGATTTCCCGAACAAAGAACTCTGCCCGGTGTTTTCCGCTTTAAAATGCTCGCGCATGAAATCCAAAACCTCTTCGGTGTTGGCCAAAAGCTGACCGCGCTCGCCAAAAGCATCCAACGCTCCAGCCTTGGCCAAAGCTTCCCAGGACTTCTTGTTCAAATTTTTGGTGTGCGCGCGAAGCAAAAAGTCTTCCAAATTTTTAAACGGCCCGCTTTCTTTTCTTTGTTCAATCGCTTTTAAAATAACATCGGAACCAAGATTTTTTATGGCGTTCAGGCCAAAGCGGATAGTTTTGTCGTCAACCACGGTAAAATCGCCAAGCGACTCATTAATGTCCGGCGGCAAAACCGCAATACCCATATTCTCGCATTCTTCCACGGCAGCGTAAATTTTGTCTTCATCGCCGCTTTCCGCGGTCATCAAAGCCGCCATGAACTCTACAGGATAATTCGCCTTCATGTAAGCGGTCTGGTAAGATACTACGGAATAAGACGCAGAGTGCGATTTGTTAAAACCATATGCGGCAAAAGGTTCAATCCAGGTCCAAACTTGGGTAGATTTTTCAAACGACCAACCAGCGGTTTTCTGGCAGCCTTCGATAAATTTGATTTTCTGTTTGGCCATTTCTTCAGGGATTTTCTTGCCAACCGCTTTGCGGAACTTATCCACTTCCTGCCAGGTATATCCGGCCAAATCGTGCGCAATAGATAAAAGATCATCCTGGTAAACCAAAACCCCGTATGTCCTGTGCAAGATTTTTTCCAAAGCCGGATCTAAATATTTTACCAACGAAGGATTGTGCTTGCGTGCGATATAATCGGGAATGAATTGCATTGGTCCCGGGCGATACAAAGCTATCATGGCCATGATATCAAAAATATTTGACGGCTTAAGTTCCTTTAAATACCTGGTCATGCCAGACGAGCCCATTTGGAACACGCCGAAAGTCAGGCCTTCGGACAAGAGCTTGAAAGTTTTCGGGTCAGGGTGGGGGAGATTGTAAATGTCTATTTTTACATTATGCCTGGCTTGGGCGATTTTTACCGCGGCTTCCAAAATGGACAAGTTGCGGATACCGAGCAAGTCCATTTTAATCACGCCAACGGCTTTGTTGTTGGCATTGACATCGAGCGCGTACATGTCGTATTGCGTGATAATGCGCTCGCCGTCCGGTTCTTTTTGAAGCGCCATGTAATCGGTCAACGGAGTCGGAGTAATGACAATTCCGGCAGCGTGGACCGATGCGTGCCTGGCGCAGCCTTCCAGCTTTTTCGCGATTTCCAAAATGCGGTTGGTCTCCGGGTCGCGCTTGTAAATTTCGTTCAGCTCCTGGTTCATTTCCAAAGCTTTGTCCAAAGTCATGTGAAAACCCTGCTTGCCAATGGGAATCATTTTCGCGATCTGGTCGCACTTGGAATAAGGCACGCCCAAAGCGCGGCCCACGTCGCGCACCGCGGCCCTGGCCATCATAGTCCCGAACGTGATGATCTGCGCAACTTTTTCCTTGCCGTACCTTTCGGTGATGTAAAGAATCGCCTCGTCGCGGCGGTTGTCAGCAATATCCAGGTCGATATCGGGCGGGGTGGGACGGTGCATGGTTAAAAACCTCTCGAACGGCAATTCGTATTCCAAAGGATCGACATTGGTAATACCCAAAACGTGCCCGACCAGGCTTCCGGCCGCACTGCCCCTGGTATTGGTAATCGCGCCTATTTTATGCGCGCCTTCCACAATATCCGCCACCATCAAAAAATAAGTATCAAAGCCTTTTTTGCAGATAATTTCCAGCTCGTAATCCAATCGTTTTTGGATGTCTTCCGGCAGCACCCCTTCTTGTCCGTATTTTTCTACGGCTTTTTCCTGGGCTGTTTTCTTCAAAAATTCTTCCGAAGTGTAGCCTTTGGGGATTTCCACCCTTGGAAAATATCGTTGGTCGATTTTAATTTCCAAATTGCACAAATCGGAAATTTCCTGAGTGGCTGACAAAGCTTCCGGCAAATCGTAAAATAGCTCCTGCATTTTTTCCGCGGATTTCAACGAAAGATCATACGCGCGCATGTCCAACCGTTCAGTATCGGAAACCGTCCTGCCTGTGCCAATACAAACCATCACGTCCTGCGCTTCGCTGTCTTCGGGATAAATATAATGGCAGTCAGCCGTAGCTACTGTCTTTAGTCCGTGCTTTTTGGCCGTGCTGGCTAATTTTTCCACCAAAGATTCTTCCGCCTGGTCCTTGTTTCTGGCGTTCCTCTGCAGTTCAATGAAAAACCTTTCGGCCCCAAATATATTTAAATATTTTTCCAAAACTTTTTCCGATTCCTTGGTAGATTTGGACATTAAGCTTCTGGCCAATTCGCCGCGCATGCATCCGGAAAGGGCAATTAAGCCTTCATTGTGTTTGGATAATAATTTAAGGTCGATTCTCGGCTTGTAATAAAACCCCCTAAGGTGTGCTTGCGTGGTCAGCTCGATTAAATTCCTGTAGCCTTCTTCGTTTTTTGCCAAAAGCGTCAGATGGAAATAATCGGCATCTATCCTGCCTTCCTTGTCATCCATGGAACGGGGAGCAATGTAAGCTTCCAAGCCGATAATCGGCTTAACCCCGGTATCTTTGCATTTAGTGAAAAATTCGATTGTCCCGTACATTACCCCATGGTCAGTCAATGCCAAAGCAGGCTGCCCAAGTTCCTTGACCCTTTCTACAAGCGGGTCAATTTTGGACAAACCGTCTAAAAGCGAATAATGGCTATGGCAATGGAGGTGGGAAAAATCCATGATATTGATTTTACTGCTTTAAGGATAACAAAAAAAACAAGAATTTGCTATAATTTAGATAAATAATAATTTATAATTTTCAATTCTCAATTTTCAGTGAATGTTCCAATGTTTCAATTCTTAAATTGTCTCATTGATAAATTTATTGAAAATTGAAAATTGTCACTTGAAAATTTCAATAACGTGCCTTACATAAAAGAAAAATTGGAACTGAAAGCGCAAGAAGCAGAGCTTTCGGCAGAAAAAGCCATAAACAGTTTTCCTCCAGCGCTAAAGTGGTTTTTTGTGGTTACGATTATTTCCTTAATTCCCGGCTACTACATTGCCAAATCCGTTTCAAAGGCAATCTGGGACAGAAAACTTAAACAATACCAAATTACTGCCAAGCCGAGCTTTACGGACGCCAAACCTATAACCATAAAAAAAATTGACTTGGCTAAAATTTCCGATGGCTCTTTTTCCGCTGCCGCGACAATTGTCAATGAAAATCTGGAACTGTCCGCTGACCAGGTTCCTTACAAATTCAAGTTTTTCAATGATAAAAAAGAGCTGATCCAGGCTGTCGAGGATAAATTTTATATTCTTCCCAACCAGCAAAAATATATTGTAGTGCCGAAAATTTCAGCTTCAGAAACAATAGCTTCTGCAGAACTGGAGTTGCCTAAAGATATTCCCTGGATAAAAAGAATGCAAACACCAAAAGTTTCCCTGCTGGCTACAAACCCAAATTCCTACAATCAGTTCGATCCTTTATCTTTTGCGGTGGAAGGCAATTTTTTAAACACCAGTCCTTACCAGATAAAACAAGTCAGGCTGACGTTTTTAGTTTACGGCCCGGATAATAAATTCATTGCAGCAAACCAGAGGGATGAATTTACTGTTATTCCAAACGAAAGAAGAGCTTACAAACAGCTCTGGCCAAATGTATTTGGGCCAGATGCTGCAAGAATAATAGTCCTTGCTGAAACCGATACCTTGGACAGAGGCAACCTAACCGCTCCCAAAGGAGCGCCCGGCCCGGAATCCGACCTTGGCAGGCCAGAAAACCAATATTAATTACCTGTCCACGAATTCACTAATTATCACGAATATCACTAATATAGATTTCGTGTAATTAGTGTTTATTCGTGAATTTAGTGGATAAATAATGCTTCACTTTCTCAACAAATTCAAATACTCTGACATACCTTTGCAAATTAGCGTCCTGCTGCTGACGGTTTCCGGCTTGGCTATGCTCTACAGCATTTCATTAAGCAATGAAAACTTGGGGGCGTTTTGGAAGCAACTGGTTTTTTTAGGGATTGGGCTTGTCGGGTTTTTCTTTTTTTCTTTTTTCGATTACCAGACTTTGGCAAAAACCAACCGGGTTTTATACATTATATTTTTGGTCTTTTTAACTTATTTGCTGGTTTTTGGAGGCATTGTCAGGGGAGGCAGGCGCTGGATAGATTTCGGTTTTTTTGGCTTTCAGCCCGCAGAGTTCGTAAAGATTGTAGTGATTTTAGGGTTAGCCAGGCTGCTTTATTTAAGGCGCGGGCAGATAAATTCCTGGTCCGTGTTAATTTGGTCTTTTGCTTACGCGCTTGTCCCTACAATTTTAGTCGTTTTGGAACCTGACTTAGGGTCGTCTTTAATTATCTTAAGCATTTGGGCCGGAATCTTGCTGGTCAGCCCCATAAAGAAAAAATTCCTGGCAATTTTATTTTTGGCGTTTGTCTCCACGTGCGGCATCACCTGGAAATTTTTCCTGAAAGATTTCCAAAGGGACAGGGTTTTGGTATTTATAAATCCGGAGCTTGACCCCAGGGGTCGGGGATACAACGTCAAGCAGGCGACCATTGCAGTTGGCGGCGGACAATTAACCGGCAGGGGTTTAGGCAAAGGCGTCCAAAGCCAGCACAAATTTTTGCCCGAGCGGCAGACAGACTTTATTTTCGCTGCCAGCAGCGAGGAACTAGGGTTCTTGGGATGTTCGGCCGTGCTGTCCTTATTCCTGTTTTTGTTTATCCGCCTTATTCTTATAGCCAAAAGGGCAAAAGACGACCTTGGCATGTATATTTCCTGCGGCGTGTTTTTTTTGCTTTTTTCGCACGTCTTGATAAACGTGGGAATGAACATCGGGCTGCTGCCGGTTACAGGCATACCATTGCCATTTTTTAGCGCCGGGGGAAGCTCGATGATTGTCACTTTTATCGGCTTAGGTATAGTGCAAAATATTGCAGTTCAATCGAAAATATTGAGGTTTTAACCGTCGAATGTTATAATAAAGGTTACTCGGCTACGTCGCTAATAAATAAGCTGATAATTGAAAAATTGCAATTCTGATTATTAATGCGGAAAGGATGGCTATCATGAAAAAATACGATTTCAAAAAAGTTATGGAATGGCTGGGATACATTTTAAAATGCCCGATTTGCGGATACAAATACAACATGGACCAAACCCAGGTCATAGACAGCGAACAGGATGACGTGTTCGGCGAAGCGAAAATTTTAATCCATTCCGACTGCAACAAGTGCAAAAGTTCAGTGATGTTCAATATTGAAATACGCGGCCCGGAAGTGTTCAGCGTCGGCATGGTAACGGATTTGACCGGCAAGGACAGCTCCAAGTTCAAGAACCGCAACCCGATATCCGCTAACGAAATTATTGATTTGCACAAAGGCCTAAAAAAGTTTAAGGGAGATTTTGTCAAAGCTCTGACTATAACGAAAAATAAACAGTAAAAAACTGACCCGCGAAAGCTCGCGGGTCTTTTTGTTTGGAGGTTTACCACCGGTCAAACCTCGATATTGAATTTGCTCTTAAGGATCCTGCGGGCCTTGGCAGGAATAATGTTTGCATTCTCATGCAGAACCTGAAGTTCGCCGGTTGCTGACCTTTTGACCGAAACCCTATGGATCAGCCTCGGTTTGCCGGTTGCCACAACCTTCCGGAGTTTCTTTATCTCCGCTTCCCTTGAGCTGCGCTGAATCTCTTCCCAAGCCGTCTTTCGGAGAGTCGCCCTAACCGAAACAGACCCGGGCAGCGATTTCAAATATTGTTTCTTGATCAGAACTTGCACCTCCTTTAAGGTTTTCATGATAAATTTAGCATAAAAATAACGACAAGCAAAGTGGTGAAGGTATCCATTTGTCTTATAAGTCCTATAGGACCTATAGGTCGTATAAGACTGATAGGATAGCGAATGGCTCAACCCACGGTTGAGGTGTTCAGATGCCTATAAACATTGGCTTTTCTAATTTACCCATCATCTTGCCAAAAATTGCTGAATCTGTTATAATCTACGCATTGACATTTTAAGACCGTGTGAGTAGGCAAATTTTGCTCATGGGCATGGTCGAGAGAAAGAATAATATGGATAAAATCCAGCTTAATGGCGAAAAAAGGGAAGTTAAGAGCAATCTTAACAAATTAAGAAAGAGCGGCAAGATTCCTGCTGTACTTTACGGCCACAAAGTTTTAAGCACCCCCCTGACGATTGATTTGGGTGTCTTTGAAAAAGTCCTGAGGAAAGCGGGGGAGAGCACAATTATAGATTTAGTTACAGATGACGGCAAAACCCATCCGGTAATTATTCATGACGTACAAAACCACTTTTTAACTAACCGACCCGTTCACGTTGATTTCTACGAAGTCAGCATGACTGAAAAACTCAAAGCAGCCGTTACCTTGGAATTCACCGGCGAAGCCAAAGCAGTCAAAGAGCTTGGCGGTGTCTTGGTCAGGATTCTTAACGGCGTTGAAGTGGAATGTTTGCCGGCCGATTTACCGCACTCATTCGTAGTGGATATTTCCAAGCTTGCGACTTTCCATGATTCCATCACTGTTGCCGACTTAGCTGTTTCGAGCAAAGTCAAAATCTTAACGCCGGCAGAAGAAGTTATCGCCAAAGTGCAGCCTCCCCGCGATATGGAAGCTGAACTTGCCACACCGGTCGTTGAAGACATATCAGCCGTTGAAGGCGCCGCTGAAACCAAGCCTGAAGAGGCAGGAGCAGCAGAAAAAACAGAAGAAGCCAACAAATAATTTCACTTCCCCCGTCCTGAGCTTGTCGAATGGACGGGGGATTATCATTTATGAAAAGAGGGGAAAAACTCGACAATAAAACATTGCTGATAATAATCGGCGCGGTTTTGGCATTTGTTTTGCTGATTCCTGTTATCAACCTGATGTCCGGCAAAAAAGGCGGATCTCTTTTGCGCATGCCCGGCATTTTTACGCAAACCATAACGCCCGGTCCGCCCAAAGACAGCCTGGCCGAAGTGCCTTCCGCATATACAAATAACGTGGTGTTGCGTATTCCGATTTTAATGTACCACCATGTCGGCCCGCTGCCTGGAAAGCCCGACGCTTTGCGAAAAGACTTAACCGTATCTTCGGAAGATTTTGAAATGCAGCTAGCGTGGCTTAAGGCGCAAGGGTACGAATCTATCACCCTTTCAGATTTGCAATTGTTTTTCCAAAAAAAATTCAGCATGCCAAGCAAGCCGGTAATTTTCACGTTCGATGACGGATATGACGATGTTTTCGCTTATGCACAGCCGCTTTTGAAAAAATACGGGTTTAAGGGAAGCTACGCGATTATTACCCAATTTCCAGGAATTACAATGGGCACGAATACTTACGCATCCTGGCACCAAATTAAAGGCGCGGTTAAAGACGGCGCGGAAATTGTTTCGCACACGCAGGACCATTTTGACGGAACCGATAAAAAATACAGCGATTCTTTTATCTTGCAAAATTATACGGATTCGATTAAAGATATAAAAAACAACCTCGGTAATAACACGACTGTTTTGATTTACCCGTACGGACATTACAACGCCCATTTGATTGACTTAGCAAAAAAGGCAGGTTTCGAAATGGGAGTAACTACAAATTTCGGCAAAAGCGTAGGATTGAACAACCTGATGGAAGTTCCAAGAGTTAGAGTACACGGCCACGAAACCATGGAAACGTTCCAAAAACTTATAAATGAGTAAATTTTGAAACCCTCTTCTCCTTGCCAGGAGAAGAGTTGGAGATGAGGTCGAAACACGGCAACAGACCCAGATATATTTCACAAAGGGCACCCTTTATCAGATAAAGGGTGCCCTTTGTTGTGTCTGGTGAACGGCTCAACCCACGGTTGAGCCGTTCATTTACCCGATTTTGTTGATAATTTGTTTGTGTTATAATGCTCGAACAGGAGGCCTTAATGGCAGAGGTAAGGTTTCTTACCGACGATCGCGATTACCCGACAAGAAATGAGTTAGTCATTCAAGCCGGCGGGAACGGTGATTGGTACATATCTGTCGTAGACGAAGGAACAAAGGCTGTGACCGGAGTGAAAATTTGCACCTCTGGAGGAGCATCAATGTCCGTTCCAGGGCTTACTGTAGCCATAGCCAGAGCATTTCAGGCTATTAAAGATGCTGCGGAAGCCGGGATCGAAGGAGCCACGCATGTTCCTGACTGAAGAAGCAACAAAAATAGCGCCGGGAAGTATTCCGGCGCTATATCTTTATTTCCGCATATCTCCACTTGCCCGCGAAATCTTTGTGGAAATTTATTACTGCATTTGGCAGATTTTTTTTAATTAGATGATTTAATTCCTGCTTTTGTCTTGGATCGAATTCCAAATAAACTAATTTTGGCTTGTTTTTTCTCTGCGCGATTTGCTCCAAAAGTTTTCTGATTAACACCAGCCCATTTTCTTTTGCAAAAATGGAATTTTTCGGCTCAAATTTTAAATTTGCTTTAAGTTTTTTATAATCACTAACTGGAACGTAGGGGAGATTGGCGATTATAATATCAAAATCTCCTTTAACATTTTTCAGTAAATCGCTTTTTATGAATTGAATACCACTCACGCCAATTCTCCCATACGCTGGAGTATGGGAGTTTTTGGCTAAAATATTTTTAGCGTTCTCTTTTGCAACCTTCAAAGCTTTTTCTGATATATCTGATGCAACAATCCGCAATTCGTAATCCGCAATCCGAAATTCTTTCGCCAACGAAACCGCAATGCATCCGCTTCCTGTCCCAATGTCCAAAATTTTTACAATGTCATTGCGAGGAGCCAGGGCTTTATCTGGCGACGAAGCAATCTTTTCTTGGCTTGGTTTAGATTGCTTCGCTCGGATGCACTCGCTCGCAATGACAAGGTCCACCACCATCTCCGTCTCCGGCCTGGGGATTAAAACATCCTTATTCACCTTAAACCTTAAGCCCCTAAAATCCTTGTATCCCAAAATATACGCAATCGGTTCGCCTTTAAGGCGGCGTTTAATGAATTTTGTTAAATTGTTATATTGTTTTTTTGTTAAATTGTAATCTGGATGCAAAAAAACAAACTCCTTGGGCTTTTTCAAAACATGCGCCAGCAGGAGTTCAATTTCTATTTTATGGTATTTTTTTAAAGCCACGCTGATTGTCATTCTAAACTTGGGTTATGCGCTTGTTCACGTAAAAACTTTATTCTCGACTTTAGTTCTTTGCTGATATTTTTTCCCTTTATTTCATTTGCCAAATTAATTCCATACAATTCCCAAAACCATCTGTAAAAGATTTCTAAATAAGGAGTAGTGTGGCCCCATCTTCCAACTTCAGATGTTTTTTCAAAATTTGCCTGGTTTTCTTTGAAATACTCCTGGACTATCTCTTTTAAGCGGGCGGATTCTATAACCGAAAGGTTTTCAATGTCAAAATCACTGGCAATCCGCTCTTTTAACGATTCTAAAAGATAAGGAAAGCTTTTGGCTTTTTCCTTGGCCTGTTCTATAAGCTGGTCAGTTGTTAGATACTCCGGATTTTCCATATTTTTGTCATTGTTTGATCGCTTCTTTTTTGGCTTCAAGGTCGGCTTTTTGGAGGGCGGTGATGATGGGGGAGAGTTCGCCTTCCATGATTATGTTTATCTGGTTGAAATTCTGGTTTATGCGATGGTCGGTAACGCGGTCCTGCGGGAAGTTGTAAGTGCGGATTTTTTCAGACCTGTCGCCCGTGCCGATTTGCGATTTGGTCAAATCGCGGATTTTTTTGTTCTCAATTTCTTCAAAATGGGCAGCCACGCGCGCACGGATGACTTCCATGGCTTTTTCCTTGTTCTGGGTAAAGCTGCGCTCGTCCTGGCACTGCGCGGTAATACCGGTAGGTATATGGACAATACGCACAGCGCTATATGTAGTATTTACGCTCTGCCCGCCATGCCCGGAAGACGTGGTGGCTTCTATTTTCAAGTCGTTCGGGTTTATTGAAAAATCTTTTTCTTCCAAAATCGGCAGCACAGCCACTGTGATTGTGGAAGTATGCACGCGTCCGCTTTTTTCAGTTTCTGGCACGCGCTGGACGCGATGCACGCCGGATTCATATTTGAATTTGCCGTAAGGCCCGCTGCCTGCCCCAGCTTTCCCCTTAACTTCACAAATTATTTCCTTAAACCCGCCGGCTTCCGAGCGGGAATTGGATACAACGTAAACTTTCCACTTGTTTTCTTCGGCAAACTTGGTATAAGCACGGTACATTTCCGCGGCAAACAAAGTTGATTCGTCCCCGCCGGCCCCGGCGCGGATTTCTAAAATGGCATCTTTGTCGTCATTAGGATCCTTAGGCAGCAAAGCATCCTCGATTTCTGATTTTAGATTTATAATCTCAGACTCAAGGCGCTTAATCTCATCCAATGCCATGGATTTTATTTCCGGATCAGCGTCGTCTAAAAGCTTCTCGTTTTCCTGTAATTCCTTGATTTTAGATTCCAGATTCTTAATCCTATCCACGGTCGGCGCCAGTTCCGACTGCCTTTTGCCGAGCTTGGCCATATCAAAACCGTTGCCATTGCTCATCTGCTCGGTAAGCTGGTTGTATTCGTCTAAGATTTTTTGAAATCCTTGTTCCATATTTTAATTGACAAAATTTAAAAAATTTAAATAATTGACATAATTATTACTGCAGAATATTTTTGTTCATTTTTGTCATTTATGTCAATTTTGTCATTTCCCGTATTTTACCACACTCCCAACACAAAAGCATCCCCAAAAAGAGGATGCTGATGTTTGATGATAAAACGTCTACTTAGTCGCTCTTGCTTTTCTCGGCTTCTTTGGAGTGGCTTTAGCCTTAAGCTGGGCAGCCAAAGCAGTGCGCTTCTTGAATTTATCAACGGTACCGGTGGTGTCAATTAACTTCTGCTTGCCGGTATAAAACGGATGGCACTGGCTGCAGATTTCAGTGTGCAATTCCTGCATGCTGGAACCGGTAGTAAACTTGCTGCCGCAAGCGCAAGAAACCTTAGCGTCGTTATAATATTTTGGGTGGATATTGTTCTTCATATAATAGTAATCCTAATCTGCGAATGGCATCCGAATCAGCGAATGACTATGAATATAATATTCGGGTCATTCGGATATGATTCGGGTCATTCGGATCGGTTAAATTGGTTAACTTATCAGAATTATCTCATATATTATAATCTCTCTTGCCAAAATAGTCAAGGCCTGGTATAATTACAGCAATATTAATCTAACATGCTTTGGATGCTTTTCTGTCCCGGTTTTCCGCCCTGTTGTGGCGGATCGGGATTCCCAAGGCAGAAGTGGCCCGCCTTCGTTCCGATAAAATCGGAACTACGGTGTGGCGAAGAAAGGGTAAATAATGAAAGAGATAACTCTCTTGGACCTGCTTAAAAGCGGCGCTCACTTTGGACACACCACCTCAAAATGGAACCCCAAAATGAAGCCGTATATTTTTACGGTCCGCAACAACATCCATATTTTGGATTTGGAAAAGACTAAAAAGGCCTTGCTTAACGCCGCCAAGTTCGCCCAGGACATAACTTCCAAGGGCGGTACGGTTTTATTCATTGGCACCAAAAGGCAGTCAAAGGAAATAATCAAGAAAGCAGCCCAGTCCTGCAGCATGCCTTATGTTAATGTCCGCTGGCTGGGAGGAACTTTTACCAACCACAGGACTATCCAAAGGACCATCCATAAGCTGGAACGCCTGGAAAATTTAAAAGCTACCGGCGAACTGGAAAGCCATTACACCAAAAAGGAAAGATTGCTCATTGAGCGTGAAATTGAAAAGATGAAAAAATTGTTCGAAGGCATACAGAACATGAAGCGCTTGCCTGAAGCGATTTTTGTCACCGACGTCAAACATGACGACATTGCAGTAAAAGAAGCGCAAAAGAGCAGGGTCAAAGTCATCGGCTTGGCTGATACTAACAGCAACCCGGACGGATTAGACTATGCCATTCCTTGCAACGACGACGCGACTAAAGCTATTGAACTTATGTGCACTGTAATTTCCGAAGCCATTAACGAAGGCAGAAAAACCCAGGCAGTCGTTAAAGAGAGCCTGGTCAAAGAAAATCAAAAATAAGTAACATAATCCGAATTATCCGAATTCTATACAAATGACCCGAAAAGGGAATTATTTGGAGCATTCGGATACTAATTCGGGGCATTAGGATTATAAAATGGACAATTCATTACTAAAAGAACTCCGCGAAATGACCGGTGCAGGCATGATGGAAATTAAGGAAGCCTTGGCCGAGACCAACAACGACAAAGAAAAAACCATTGAGCTCTTAAGGAAAAAGGGCGCGCTTAAGCTCGGCAAAAAAGCCGACCGCGTAGCAAAAGAGGGGATAATTGAAACCTACATACACCCGGGCGGACGCATGGGCGTTTTGCTTGAACTTAACTGCGAAACCGATTTCGTCGCCAGGACAGACGCGTTTAAATCTTTGGCTAAGGAAGTCTGCTTGCATGTTGCAGCAGCCAACCCATTGTACGTTTCCGTAAATGACGTGCCTGCCGAAGTCATCGAAAAAGAAAAGGAAATTTACAAGGAACAAATGAAAGGCAAGCCCGAAGACGTCATTGCCAAAATTATGGAAGGCAAACTTGCCAAATACTTCGAAGAAGTTTGCCTGCTTGAGCAGCCGTATGTAAAAAATCCGGATATTAAAATAAAGGATTTAATCGGCGAAGCTGTCGCGAAAATCGGGGAAAACGTGCAAATCCGCCGCTTTACCCGCTATGTATTAGGAAGCTAAACAAAAATAACATCTAACATTTGACATGTGACATTTAACTAACAGTCAAAGGTCAATTGTCAAAGGTCAAAGGTATCCAAAATTGAGTTACCAGATGCTGCCAAATATAATTTTTATATTTGCACTTGCGGGAATTATTTTGATAATTCTCAGGCGTTTGCCTGAGGCAGTGCAGATACAAGACCACGAAGGCCAGCAGGAGCCGGTAGATAAAAGACTGATGGGCAAAGGATTGCCCGCGCAGGCTTTTTCCAAAGCCAAAGTCTGGTCCAGGCTCTGGTCAACAAAAATCTGGAATTTTATTTTGGAAGCCAAGGACTTAAAGCCAAACCCGGTAACCGGGTACAGGATTAAAAAGATATTCGGCCATATCCATAAAGCTTCGCCGGACGTACAAAAACCGGCTGATATTGCTCCGGCAACAGCTGTTGCCGCAGCCGTTCCAGCCCAGCCCAAAGATGAAAATTTTTATCTGGAACTCATAAAAAAAGAACCGAAAAATTTGGCGAACTACGACGCTTTGGGAAAATTCTACGTTGAAAAGGAAAATTTCGCCGACGCCAAAGACATTTACCTGTACTTAACCAGCCACGAGCCGACTAAGGCTGACCATCACGGCAGGCTGGCATTCTGTTATTACAAGATGGGAATGTTCGACAAGGCAGCCGAACACTACAAGACTTCCATAGACATGGATTCCACCCAGCCCAACCGTTATTATAATTGGGCGCTGTGTTTGGAGGCCAAGGGGGATTTTATTGGCGCAATAAAAGCTTACCAGCAGGCAATTGCCTTAGAGCACAAAAACTGCAAATTCCATATTGGATTAAGCAATGCTTTTGCCAAAACGGGGGATAAAGAAAAAGCGAAACAGGCCTTATTGGAAGCGCAAAAAATTGACCCCTTTAATGAGATAGTAAAATCAAAGCTGAAACATTTTTAGATGTTGATGTCATTGCGAGGAAACAAGGGCTTTGGCTTGTTTCCGAAGCAATCTATATATCACTGGCGTCATTCTGAGTGCATCCGAAGAATCTCGTTAAAGTTTAAAACCTCTAGCGCAAAATCGCTTATTGTGATAAAATATCTAGGAAATTAGTTTAATAAAAAATCTCTTTCTTTGTGCCGTTGTAGCTCAGTTGGTAGAGCAACTCCATGGTAAGGAGTAGGTCATCGGTTCAATTCCGATCAACGGCTCCACTTCTTCGCCAAGGCTACGAAGTGCAAGCATAATATTGCACATTCGTACATTGTCGGAGAAATGGTAAACAAACATGCGAAGAAGTGCCCTACGAAGCTTTATGCGAAGTAGGGCTGTTTTATTATCATTTTAATGGCTCAACCGTAGGTTGAGCCATTTATTTTTGCTTTACCCCGTATATCAACATTCGATTCAGTTTATTTACCAAGTATTGATAACAAATAAGCTTTGATTATTATTAACATATTGATTTTACTAATCATATCAAATGTTGTATTACGGGGCTTATTTAAGGCTTTTTTCTAAATATTCGCATACTTATGCCAAATTCTTGACATAATTGCTGTTTTATGATAAAGTTTAAAGTTACATCAGGAGGATAAATGTCAGAAGAAAAGAAAGTTTACTATTACGACGAAGATGGCTTTGCGGCCACCTTCACTCTTGAGGAAGGAACTGTTACCAGGTTCTTCCCGCAAGACAAACGTCGATATGGCTTCATCAGTATGGACAACGGCCAGGAAGTATTCTTCCACACCATCAAAGCTAAATCCATGGGACCGTTTGAAACCCATCAAGAAGGATGGATTCCTCGGTTCTTGGATCTTTTTGGCGAAAAGCCGATTGACGACCCCAAACCCGGCGACAGGCTCGTGTTCCTGACCCGCCAAGAAACAAAGGGTTTAGCCGCATGGGCATGGTCAACCCTCGAGAGGTACGAAGAAGCGGTTCGCGCTTGTACAGAAATTAAATCACTATCAACCTTTGCGCCATCAGCCTAACAAATCGTAATCTTTTTCCGGCAGGCAACCCCAATTGCCTGCCCCCCCCTTCTAAGTTCATGATTTCAAATCACGGATTTGGAAGGGGAAACCCGGCCATATTAAGAATACACAGCTCGAACATCACCTTAGTACACCGATCAGTATCAATACTGGAGTGAGAAAGAAGGAGGACGATATGAGTTTTTTGAATTGGGTTTTGATTATTTTAGGGTTAGCTTTGATGAGGTGGGGGTATTTCCGCCATACCATCATGCAATGGCCGGTGGATTTCGCAATCTTATTTCTTGGGGCAATCTGCGTTATCGGAGGTTTCATCAAAACAAAGAAGTTATCACCTGAGGAACAAGAAAGCATCCGAGCCATGGACAGGGCAATGAATGGTTTGCCTAAAATTATACCAGGCTATCCACCCGACAAACCAGCAGAAAAGGAGGAATTTCAGAAATGGCAGTAACATCAACCAGCCCTGTTTTGCGGGCTGATGATACCACAGAACAGAAACTACTGAGGGTTAACAGGACGCATTTGGAGGTTTTTGGGGAAGCGTGTACTCTTAAGGAAATTTTCGACCTGGATGACCGTTGGACAAGGCTCACCGGCACCCAAAGACGAAGAATCCTGCATGAGGTTACCAGGAACTATGCGGTGGCTATCAATCAGGAGCCAATACCGCTCTTGGAACAGCACATTCTCCAAAAAGGGGATTGGGGAAGGTTTCCACTCTCAATACCGCAAGCATGGGAACTTGTCCAGATTCTCCGCGAGGAAGACCAAAGCAAATATCTGTGATGCCACGCAAATCAAGGAGCGCGAATCGTATAAATACGATTCGCGCGCTTTTCTTTTTGAAAATGATAAATTAAATGGCTCAACCGTACGGTTGAGCCATTTAATGGTGGGCAGGGAGGGATTTTCGTCCTCGCTCGATTGCAATCTCGCTCGTTGTCCTGGGTTGCGACTAGTCCTGCGTCACTCGGACTAGTCGAACGTTCGGCTTCATTCAGCTTTGCAAAGCCGAATTTGCCTCACTTCAACCCGTTCGAATCCCTCTTTCCAATACAAAATAACCAACTACCATAAAGGCAATTGGTTATTTTGTGGTGGGCAGGGAGGGATTCGAACCCCCGAAGGCATAAGCCAGCTGATTTACAGTCAGCCGCGTTTGACCACTTCGCTACCTACCCAAAATTTATTTTTAACTTTAATAGTATAGCAAATTTATCATTTTTTTCAAGACCCAACTAGTTTGACCTAAAAATAGCATTATGGTAACATCTTTGGGAAGGAGGATCTATGAAAGGAGCAGTAGAAAGGAAAAGAGTTATCATCTACAGCGATGGAATCGCTTTTTGTCCTCATTGCAGCAGACGGCAGAATTTCGCTTTACAAATCGAAACGGAAACTTGTCTTTTCTGCAATAAGCCTGTAGAAATTTTAACTCCAGAGCAAGCAAGAGAAGCAGGTCGCCTCGCAGAAATCCAGGCCAGGATACCGACCGCGCAGGAAAAAGCAACCATTCCTGATGCCGTCTTGCGCGACGGCCGAATTTACTGCCCGTATCCGGAATGCGGCAGATTCCAATTTCCGACCCTTTCGGGAAAGGAGACATGTGCAAACAATAGATGCAACAGGATTTTCATTATTCCGGACACGCGGTCGTTTAAGAAAATCTTAGACAATAACGCAAAAAGGGCTTTGCGTGAAATCACAGACGTACGGGAATCTTTCCGGAGAACCAATGATTTTCTCATGTGGCGCTAGCCACGCAACAACACCGCCCTGGACAAAAATGCTCCAGGGCGGTGTTCTCATTTAAAATTCAAAATTTGAAACTCAAAATTCCAATTCCCAAAATGGGGAATTAATCACGTTCCTTCCTGCCAGGAAGATAGATATTTTTTCTGCTCAGGGGTTAATATGTCTATTTTTGCACCCATAGATTGCAGTTTCAGTTTGGCAACTTTAACATCAATTTCTTCCGGGACATTAAGGACGCCGGGTGATAACTTTTTATAATTTTTTGCGATAAAAGCAGCGGTCAGCGCCTGGTCGGCAAAGGACATATCCATGACAGAAGAAGGATGGCCTTCGGCAGCTGCTAAATTTACAAGACGGCCTTCGCTTAAAAGATAAATCCTTCTGCCGCTAGGCAAAACATATTCTTCCACATTTTCATTGAATGATTTTCTTGCCTTTGCCATTTTTTTCAAATCATCAACGTTTATCTCAACGTTAAAATGTCCGGTATTGCACAATATGGCACGATCTTTCATTAAAGCCATGTGCTTTTTGGTGATTACATCCTTGTCGCCGGTTGCGGTAATGAATACATCGCCAAGTTTTGCCGCTTCCTGCATGGTGGCAACGTAAAATCCGTCCATAACCGCCTTAAGCGCCCTGACCGGATCTACTTCCGTAACTATAACGTGCGCACCCAAACCGCGCGCCCTTAAAGCCGCGCCACTGCCGCAATACCCATATCCTGCCACGGCAACTTTTTTGCCCGCCAGCAAAATATTTGTGGCGCGCAAAATCGCGTCTATGGTGCTTTGACCGGTGCCGTAATAATTGTCGAACATGTGCTTGGTCGGCGTGTCATTTACCGCTACGACTGGGTATTTTAATGCGCCATCTTTGGCCATGGCCTTAAGCCTAATTACCCCGGTCGTTGTTTCTTCCTGCCCGCCCCAAACTGTTTTTAAAACTTCCCGCCTTTCGTTATGAATTAAAGAAATCAAATCCGCCCCATCGTCAATGGTAATGTTCGGTTTTATGTCCAAAGCTTTGTTCAGGCATTCGTAATATTCCTTATTTGATACGCCTTTTATGGCAAAAACATCCATACCTTCTTTTGCCAGCGCCGCCGCCACATCGTCCTGGGTGGAAAGGGGGTTGGACCCGCACAAGGACACCCTGGCTCCGCCGGCCTGCAAAACTTTCATAAGCACCGCTGTCTCTTTGGTCACATGCAGACAAGCGGCAATATTCACGTTTTCAAACGGCTGGGCCTTTTTAAATTCTTCTTTGATAATTTTTAAGACGGGCATTTCATTTTCCGCCCATTGGATCCGCAAGCTGCCCTGCGCTGCTAATTTTATGTCTTTAACTTTATACGACATGGTGTGGTAGCGATTAATGTTTTGGTCAAATCTCTAAGTTAAGTATACCAAAAATAACGGTCGGTGAAAACTTGCACGCAAAGATTACATTTTAAGTTTTGCGCTTTGCTTACGTCAGCATATAAGCTAATTATTATTTCATTCCTATGATACGAAACAAAACGCATGCAGCGGCCTGATGCAAATTATTTTGCATCACAAGAAGTTGGTGCAAAAAAATTTTCACCATGTTGTTGTCTAGGCTAGAGGAATAAATATTTAAGATCCATCATCCGTGAAAGGGGGTGAATATTATGGCAATGTCAAAGGGACGCAAAAAGACCAAGAGCCGCAGCTCTAAAAGCAAGAGAGGTTCCATGGGAGCCAGGCGCTCAAGCCGCAGGTAAAATTTACCCCGCCTCTCGCGAGAGGCGGGGTTTCTTATAATTGAATAGCAACCTTACCCCGGCAACTTGCATTCTTAGTTGGCTGGAGCGGTTGAGTTATTCATTATCAGAAGGCATCACAAAAGACATCCTTTATTTAGATAAAGGATGTCTTTTATTTATTCCTAGATTCTAGATTCTTTCTTCTAGATTCTTGTCTTACTTTTTCACCTCACTCATTTTTAATAAGTTATAAACCTGCAAGGTTTCCTTAACCTTTTTTACAACCCCCTCCAAGGACCAGTGGCTTTTGACCAAATATTCTATAACCCCGGTTTTCGCGCCAAGTATCTCGGTAATTTTTTCCACTTCGCTCAGGTTGGAAATGATTATCACCGGAATGTGGGCAATTTTTTTATCCGCCCTCATTTTTTTTATCATGGTTACGCCGTCAACCAGGGGCATGACTATGTCCAATAAAATTAAATCCGGCTTGGTTTTTGCCGCGGCCTGCAATCCCTTGTGGCCGTCGGTTGCTTTGGCTACTTTAAAACCTTCGCGCTTGAATTTGTCGCAAAGGATGTTTAACAGATAAAGCTCGTCTTCAACAATAAGTATTTTGTTTGATTTTGTCATGAGGTTTACGCAGAAGTAGTTGCAAAACTTGCTTTTAAGGCGAAATTCCAGAATTTCGAGCGAAAACTTTAAAGAAAAACAATGGCGTAGCCTTAAGGCTACGGTGAGTTTTGATGAAAAGTTTGCAGCCGAAATTCTGGAATTGCAGACAAAATGAAGTTTTGCAACTGCTTCATTAATAATGTTCTTAAAAAATCTGACGATGGTACAAAAAATAACTTACTTAGAACTCTAATAAATTTAAACTGCATTGCTATTCGCCATTACCTAATCGCTATTCGCTAATTTTATATTAAATCTTTTGATGAATTGCTGCAAATGGATGAAGGTGGAGGGGGCTGGCAAAATTCTGGCATTTATGGTAAAATATTTTAGTGATTTTATAAAGTGTTTGCCGGCTTAGCTCATCCGGTAGAGCAACGGTTTTGTAAACCGTAGGTGGTCGGTTCGAGTCCGACAGCCGGCTCCATATGTAAGTTTTGCAATCCTAGCGCAGCTTAGGCTGTTTTAGGTGAGCGGCTACTGCATCATTTAGGATCAGTGTGATGCATCTTGGTTATTCTGACGCCCAGAATACCATCAATCTAAAATTTTAAATCTTAAATCTAAAATTAATTATGTCCCAAGACCATCTCATAACTTTAGAATGCACAGTTTGCCATAACTTGAATTACCAGACCAAAAAGAACAAGAAGAACACTGCCAAAAGGCTGGAATTGATGAAGTATTGCAAATTCGACAAAAAGAAAACCCTGCACAAAGAAACCAAGTAAATTAAGGCCGCCCTTAGGGCGGCCTTAATTTACAAACTATTCAGTATAGTATATACTATTTATGTAAGCACGTACGTTCGTATGAAATTAAATTTAAAAACAAGAGCTATTGAACTTCGTAAGCAAGGTTTTAGTCATGGGGATATACGAAAAAAATTAGGAATATCAAAAAGCACCAGTTCATTGTGGACAAAAGACATTACCTTACCTTTGGAAGCGCAAAATATATTAGCAATCAAAACCGAGGCGGCGAGAAAGAAAGGAAGAGAATCACGTTCTACCAGAATAAAGCTCAAATATGATTTAATTAAAAAGTCGGTAATAGAAGATTTAAAGAGTATAAAACTAAGTAAATCATTGGCCAAGTTACTATGCTCAATGCTGTATTGGGGAGAAGGAAGTAAGTCCTCAGGGCGAGTAGTTTTTACTAACTCAGACCCTGAAATGGTGAATGCATTCATGAGATTATTCAGGTATGCATTTGTAATTAATGAAGACAAGATAACCGCAACCCTACATTTACACCCTTACCATAATGAAAGAACTCAAAAAATATATTGGTCTGATAAAATCAATATACCTACGGAAAAAATACATATTTTTCACAAAACGTCATACGGAAATGTAATTAGGAATAACTATCAAGGTTGTATAGCGATTAACTATGGAAGTATGGAAATATTAAATGAATTGATGTATTATTATACAGCAGGCACAGAAATACTATTTGGGGGGTTCGTATAGTGGTAATACAGCGGACTCCAAATCCGCTTACGTGGGTTCGATTCCTACACCCCCTGCCAAAAAACATCCTCAGTTACGAGGATGTTTTTTGTTTAAGTTTATATTCGTAATTGCGTCTTAAAAAACAGCAATTGGAAAATTAGTAACTTTGGAAAGGAGAAATAAACATGAAATACATAATGTCAATTTTCATGGCCCTAGCCATGCTGTTTAGCGCAGTGCCAGTTTTCGCCGCTCCATTTAAAGCCGACAATAACCCACAAATAGTTGCCAATTATGCCACTGGCGACCACGGTATCCCCGGCGAACCAGCCACCCACACAGGAGCCGATGTGGTTATGCAGGCAGGAAACAGCGGTAATTTCCAGCAGTGGTTTTACGGTTTTGCCGATGAAAATAGCGGGATCATGGAAGGCGACCATAGCGTGTGGAAACTTTCTAAAGACGGAACCTGCCCGAGCAATACTTTTGCCATGACAGTGGGCCCAAATAACTTTTGGGGAGATTACTTAGTTCAAGGGGCTACGTACTGCATCCGCACAAATGATTTTCATCAAACAAAATAACAATTTCATTTTGCCAAACGCCCCGGACATCCGGGGCGTTATTTCTTGAATTATTCACGCATATCTGCTAAGATTTAAATTTGAAACATATTTTATGAAAATCACCAACGAACCAATTCAAGAAAACTCGCCCGTAAAATTCAAGATCTTCGGTTTCCCGGAAGAAACCGCGGTCAGGTCTTCCATTGAAAGATTTTATGCTTTAAAGCGCGACGCCTTTAAAAGCTTTGAGATTTATAACGAATTCAATGAGCAGATTTTTACAGGGACCGTTGACGACTACGGCAAAATCACTGTCTTAACTCCAATCAACCGTTCGGGAAAGCCGTACCAGGAAGCAAACGATTAGTATAAATTTATAGTTGGTAGTTTATAGTTTGTAGGCGTAGGGGCGGATACTATCCGCCCTTTTGATTTTACCCTATAAATCTAATCTGACGAACGCCTCAACCGTCGGTTGAGGCGTTCATTCGTCCTATACAGGGAAAGGAGGTGAGGACGATGATTATTGTCAGGGAAGTGTTTATTGCAAAGCCAGGCCAGGCATCAAAACTGGCCAAGCTTTTAAAAGAAGTAATGGGGCAGAGCCCTAAATATAAAACAACAATCATGACTGACTTAACAGGCAGGTTCAATAAGGTGGTTACGGAAACCGAACTGGAAAACCTGTCCGCTGTGGAAACCCGCTATAAAGAATACGCGCAAAACGCGGATATGCGGGACAAAATGAAAGGCTATATTGATATGTATTTAACCGGTAAAAGGGAAATATACCAAGTTGTTTAAAATACGCATTTAGTCCCAAATTTCCACATTTGTGGAAATTTGGGACTATTTTGTTTTTGTTCTAAAATGATATTTAATTGATTACCGGTTGCGGTTTTTAACCGTCCTTGTTTGTAAAAAATTCTTTAACTCATTGGCGCTAAGCGGCTTGCTTATGCTGTAACCCTGCATTTCATGGCAGCCCAGGCTGGAAAGCAGGTCCATTTGCGTTTTTGTATCAACGCCTTCGGCTATTACTTTCAGCTTCAAATTCTCGGCAATGGAAATTATGGCTTTGATTATATTTTTATCCCGCTTGCCTGCCAAGCTTTGCTGCACGAAACTTTTGTCTATTTTCAATTTCTGGATAGGAAATTGCTTTAAGTAATTCAGTGAAGAAAACCCCATCCCGAAATCGTCCATGATAATGGAAATTCCGCGATCCCGCAAATTCAACAGCGCTTCTTTAACCTGCTTTGAATTTTCCATGGCTGAACTTTCGGTTATTTCCAACTCAAAATATTTCGGGTCAATGTTTTCCTCCGCCAAAATGGAAATAATATCTCCTGCGATATCATCATTAATGAATTGCCGAGCGGAAACATTGACGGCCAAATTCAAAAACATTCCCTGCCGGTGCAGCGTCCGCAAAAACGCGCAGGATTTTTTCAATGCCTTCCTCCCCAGCGGCACAATTAGCCCGACATCTTCCGCAATAGGCACGAAGTCTTCGGGTAAAAGTATGCCTAACCGAGGATGTCTCCAGCGTAAAAGCGCTTCAATAGAAACAAAATTCCCGGTTTTAGCGTTAATAATAGGCTGGAAGAAAACCTCAAATTCATCCCTCAAAAGCGCGCTCTTAATGTCATTTTGCAAATTTCTGCGGCTTAAAGCGCCAGCGCTCATGTTTTGGCCGAATAATTCATAGCGGTTACGGCCCATTTCTTTGGCCCCGTAAAGCGCCATATCCGCGCTTTTCAGCAAAGTACGGATATCCTTGCCGTCATTCGGAAAAACCGCAATCCCTGCGCTGGCTGTAACACGGAAAACGTTATCGTCAATTTTAATTACCGGATCTAAAGCAGCGAAATAATCTTTCACGGATTGGACCATGTCAAAAGCGGAACCAATACCATCTTTCAGTACGATAAATTCGTCGCCGCCCCATCTGGCTAAAAATTCATTCTCGTGTTCCTGCCTCAAAAGCCTGCTGCCGACTTCTTTTAAAACAACATCGCCAACCTGGTGGCCTAAAGTATCATTAATATCCTTTAGCCGGTCTATGTCAATGAAACAAATGGCAATTTTCTTCCCTGACCTTTTTGCTTTCCGGAATACTTTATAAAAATGGTCGTCAAAATGCTTACGATTAGGAAGGTTTGTCAAAGGATCATGGAAAGCCTGGTGATGCATCTGCTCTTCGGCCTGCTTGCGTCTGGTAATTTCTATCGCCACAATGCCGACGCCTAAAAGTTTTTTATTTTTACCGTAGACCGGATAATAACTTTTCAGCCAATGCCTTTTGGTGCTTGGCGCTGCCCGGGTCTTCCCGGTCATTTCAAAATCCAAAACCGGCTTGCCGGTCTTTATAACCTGGTCGACAATCTGACTGGAAACACTGGCGATATCCAGAAGCAGCTTGTCAGCAGGTTTTCCGATAATTTCACCTGCGGGCATGCCATAAATTTCCGCCATCACCCCGTTTACTTTTAAAAACCTGCGCTTTACATCAATTAATGCAAAACCAATGGACGCTTTTGAAAGGAGAGTATTTAAGATTTCAGCTTCTTTTTGGCTCAAAAACAGTACGTTTTTCGCGCCGGTTTTACTGCTTTTTGCCTTTAAACGGTTAGTCGTCATAAATTAGAATTAATACAAAAAGTTCAATCAGTGATAAATTCCTGCTTATTTATAATGACTTTATTCTTGCCATTTTCTTAATTTTTATGTTATTATTAAGTTTTTTTACGTTAAAACTCCTCATTTTTAAAAGATTATTCATATTTTAATGCTTAAAATTGCTATAATTTTCTTATAGGCGTTGTTTGTGTGACGAAACTGTGGGATAATAGAATTAGCACGGTATTTCGGGGGCTTGAAGTAAACACATACCGTAAAAAAGGAGGACAACTTATGAGGCGCCCAGATCCGTTGTTTTTGGATCTCGTCTCTCCATTCATCCTAACCAATAAACTATTTGGAGGTTTTTGTGGGTAACCCCAAAATGGTTCTCAATTTGCAACTTGGTTTGGATATTGCTCAAATACTCCGCAGCAACATCAACCCATCGGAAAGGAAACACTGGGACAAAAAGATCAGAGAGGGGATAATCCCCACCGAAGCCACTGGCCAAAAGATCGACCCGGACGCCCATCAACATGAAGTGCAGCGTCGGACAACGTTTGAGGTTCGCAAGGTAACAGAGGTTTTGGCTTTTTGCCAAGATCTGCAGCACAAGTTGGTCCACTACATTGGGATTGGGACTGCGGATGCGTTGCCCGGGGTTTTGAATGCCGTAAACAAGAGGGGAGCAGACCTGATTGCGTATGACATTAGCAGAGTTGGCTACGAAAACGGCCAAAAAGTAATAAACAGCATAGACAGTTTTTGCACCAATCTCTGCTATCAGGCAGATATCGAGTTTGTCTGCGATCCAAAGTTTATCGACCCTGACTGCTCCGCGCTTTTGATTGTACCCAGGGTTCTGGACGTATTGGACAACGTATCGGGAGATAAGCACAAAATGGAGAGAACGGCCAAGCGGCTAGGTCGCCTGCTCGAATTTTTGCAAGGAGTTCTGCTGATTCACCCATGTCCGGAAGGAAACGAGCATGCTGTTTTCCGCGATACCACTCTCTATTCGCTCGAACAAGTTCTCGACTACATGGAACAGGGGCTTGGCAGTAAACTGCGCCTCAGCCGGCTTGGAACCGTTGAGTTCTACCGGCACATCTACACTGCGGCGTTCATACGAAAGTAAACAGCGCCGAAGTCCTGCAAGGGAGGTTGTGAACCACACTTCCTCCCTCATCTTTAAATAATTTTATGGATATAACCAAAAAAATTGGCTTGCTAAACCAAGCAACGCTGGAATCTCTCAAAGACCTTGATAATAACGACGTGATTGAGAAATTCAATATAATGGCCTTAAAAATTTTAGAGGCTGATTTTGGTTTTACTTTCTGGAAAGAGGAAGGAAATAAATCTTATAAACTGGCCTACAAAAGCCCTAACACCCCTTACGAACCGCGCCTTCCCAGGAAAAAAGGCTATAATTTCAAAGTGGAAAAAACAAACAAGCCTTACATGGGAAACGTGAAAAAAGAAAAGCTTCCCGAATACGATTTAACGCCATACATGAAAAGCATCATGATAATTCCTATCTTTTATAAAAGAAGGTACGGGAATTTTGTTTTATGCTATAAAAAAAAGCATGTTTTCACCAACCAAGAAAAAAGCCTAGCGATTTCCGTCGGAAACGCAGCAGCCCAGGCCATTACCATAAATAGGCTGTTTAAAAACCAAAAAAAATTCAATACCAAGCTGGAAAACCTGGTCCAAGATAGGACAGCCGAACTTATAAAAGACAAAGCTAAAGACAAGGCTTTATTGGCGAGCATTGGCGAGGGGATAATTGCCACTGATACCGAAGCAAAAATATTTTTGGTCAATTCCCATGCTGAAGAAATTTTCGGCAAAAGCAAAAAGGAGCTGGTTGGCCAGTCGCTTTTGGACGTACAGCCTTTATTTGAAGAAAACGGGAAAGAAGTCGAGCGGGAAAACCGTCCTACATATAAGTTATTGAAAAGCGGCCTTAAAGCCAAGATTAAAGTGAAGAATTATTACGTCGTAAGAAAAGACGGGACAAGAATCCCTGTGTCCATTACGGTTTCTCCCATTAAGCATAATGGCAGGCTGGAAGGAGCCATTGAGGTTATCCATGACATCGTCAAAGAAAAAGAAATGGATAAAGCCAAAAGCGAACTAATTTCCCTGGCAAGCCACCAATTACGCACCCCGCTTTCCGCCATCAACTGGTACGCGGAAGTGCTGTTAAAAGAAGAATTGGGGAAACTTAACCCTGAGCAAAAAAGGTATTTGGGGGAAATCAGCAATGCCAACAAGAAAATGATTGAACTGGTTTACGACTTTTTGAACGTTTCCAGGATAGAGCTCGGCACTTTCCAGGTTAAATTCAGCGAGTTGGACATAAAAGAAACGGCCGAAGGAGTAATTAAGGAAGTCATGCCTTTAATCTTGTACAAAAAGATTAAACTGACGGAAAAATACAGGCCGGGCCTTGAAAAATTAATGGCAGACAAAAAAATCTTAAGGATTATTTTGCAAAACCTGTTGTCCAATGCCGCAAAATATACCCCGAATAAGGGAAAAGTTTCCATGGAAATTTCCTTGAAGCAAAGAGCGAAAAATAAAAGCTCTCTTTATATAGAAGTTCGCGACAATGGTTACGGCATCCCCAAAGAGCACCAACAAAAAATATTCACCAAGCTTTTCAGGGCGGACAATGTGGCCAAGATGGATACGGAAGGCAGCGGACTGGGGCTATATCTGGTCAAATCTTTGGTTGATTTTTGCCAGGGTGAGGTGTGGTTCAAGTCATCGCAAAATAAAGGGACTACTTTTTTTGTTGACCTGCCTTTCGGCGTCTGGGGAAAACCGGCAAAGGACTTCAAGCCCCAGCAGGAAACCGTTAAAATTTAAACAAGAACCTATACGAAAAATTCTTTTAAATTATTTTTCGCAAAGGTTATAAATAATTATTTTTAAATTAATTTTCCATGAAAGATTCCCAAAAAAAAATCCTTATCGTGGAAGATGAAAAAACCCTGCTCCTGGTCCTGTCGGAAAAATTCAAAAGGGAGGGGTTTAAAGTCTTCGAGGCAGGAGATGGCGAAGAGGGGCTGGCCAGCGCCAAAAAAAACAAGCCCCATTTGATAATTTTGGATATTGTCATGCCCAGCATGGACGGACTGACAATGCTAAAAAAGCTTCGGGAAGACAAATGGGGCAACAGCGTGCCGGTTTTAATCCTAAGCAACCTCAGCGACCCGCAGCAGATTAACGAAGCCACGGGAAGAGGAGCGGTTGAGTATCTGGTAAAAAGCAACTGGGGACTGGACGACGTCGTGGAAAAAGCAGAACAGACGTTAAATAAAAAATAATTCACTAATTCCAAAATACAAACTGAATCCGCGAAAAATATTTTTCGCGGATTCTCACGTAACTGCGTTTTCACTGAACAATTATGAACAAACCACTGCTTCTTGTTATCCTTGACGGCTGGGGCTACCGCGAAGAAATAAAAAACAATGCCATTGCCCAGGCTAATATCCCGTATTTTAAATCGCTGTGGGAAAACTATCCCCACAGCCTTTTAAGAGCATCTGGTTCCGCAGTCGGCTTGCCAGACGGGCAAATGGGCAATAGCGAAGTCGGACATACTATTATAGGCGCCGGAAAAATCATTTACACTGACCTTGCAAGGATAAACAAAGCCATAGAAGAAAACCAGTTCGAAAACAATGAAGCGTTCAAGAAACTTTTTGACCATGTCAAAAAGCACAACTCGACGCTTCATGTAAAAGGACTGGCCAGCGACGGGGGAGTACACAGCCATTTAGACCACTTGTACGCGTTTATAAAAGCCGCTGAAAAAGCCGGGATAAGCAAAATCGCCATACATGCCTTCACTGACGGGCGTGACACGCCTCCGCAAAGCTCCCACCAATACCTGGTTGAGCTTGAAAAAATTTTGGAAGAAGCGGGAATAGGGCAAATCGCCACGGTTACGGGCAGGTTTTATGCCATGGACCGCGATAATAACTGGCATCGCACTGACAAAGCCGAACAAGCTATATTCAAAGCCCAAGGGAAAACTTTTGGGAGCGAAAAACCGTCTGTAGTGGTCAAAAAATTATACGAAGAAGGCTTGACCGACGAATTACTGGAACCGATTGTCTTTTTGGACGAAACCGGCAACAGCTGGGTAATCTCAAAAAACGACGGGGTATTTTTCTTTAATTTCCGGCCCGACCGCGCCAAACAGATTTCTAAAAAAATTCTGGAAAAGAAAGATGAACTGAACCTGTGTTTTGCCACCTTAACCCAGTACGATAAAGATTTTGATTGTTTAGTTGCTTTTCCGCCTATTCCCGCTACCGCCACGCTAGCCGGCGAGCTGGACAAAGCCGGACTCAAGCAAGCCCATGTTGCGGAAACGGAAAAATTCGCCCACGTCACTTATTTTTTTAATGGCGGCAAAAAGGACGAACACTTAAACGAAAAACATATATTAATCAACAGCCGGAAAGACATTGAGACGCACGACCAATCGCCGAAAATGATGGCCAAAGAAGTGGCTGACGAGACAATAAAGGCAATCGCCCAAGGCTGCGACTTTATCCTGGTTAACTTTGCCAACGCGGACATGGTTGGCCACACCGCCAATTCCGCTGCGATAATTGAAGCGGTGGAAGAAGTGGATGTACAACTCAAAAGGATTACGGAGTTTCTGCAAGAAAAAGGAGGCACCGCGATAGTAACCGCAGACCACGGCAATGCCGAAGTTAATATAGATAAAAACGGATTGCCGCACACTGCCCATACCACCAATCCAGTCCCGTTTATCATAACAAAAAAAGGGCTTAAGCTTAATGACGGAAGCCTGGCGGATATCGCCCCGACCATCATGGATTTATTGCAATTGGATAAGCCTTTGGGTATGACCGGGAACAGCTTGATTAAACACTCTTAGTAAAATATTCCGTCATATTAAATATTATGGACCAAGAACTTAAAGACCAAAAAGACACAGAAGAAGAAGCCGCAAAAAGCGACAAAAAAAGTTTTGTGGCAAGATTGATATTGGCAGTCCTGGTTCTATTGATTATTGGCGGGACAGTATATTTGATATACAACAGGAAACCAGCTAACAACACTTCCAACGAAACGGCAGACAGCATAAGGAACGCGTTCCAAACTCCTCCCGGCAACCAAAATTCCAATCCCTCAGGAGCCGCGACGTTTACCCCTCCAAATCCTACCGTGGCTACGCCAACCCCTCCGCAAATTTCACAACCAACGAACCCGCAACCAAGCACGCGCCAAAACACCGCCCAGCCGAGAGGTTCAAGCCCGTCTTCAGGAATAGCACAAAGCAAGCCCAAACCAAGCACAAGCGTTCCAAGAACAACTACTCCGGCTGTTCCCGTGGTATACAGCGACCAAACCCGCAATTTCCAATTGAGGCTGCCTGCTAACTGGGCAATCGGCAGCAACCCAAACCCGGATGTCATTACGGTCTTTAACCGCCAAACCGGACAAATGATAGGATATGTAGAAATTTATAACAACAGCGGCGAGACGCTCGGTAGCTTGTCAGAAATTTTCCAGGGCAGCCCATCCGTAACCAATATTACACAGACTTCGGTAAACGGAATCCCGGCGCTGGCTTTTAATTCGCCGTCATCCGGAGAATCGGGGATAGCACTGGTTTACAAAAATAGGATTTACTACCTTAGGGGCGGCCTAGCCCAGCCGGGAAACGTAGGCGTGTTTAAACTAATATAATTAACCAATCAACTAATGTAACGAATATTACTAATGACAACCAATGCGTACTTAGATGATATTAGTTGTCATTAGTTATTATTAGTATGGATTCGTAGATTAGTTAATATTAAACGGCTAAATCCTAGGAAATTTACGTTTT
>WARV01000009.1 GCA_013387205.1 Patescibacteria group bacterium
GCGACTACCAACTTAGTCGGCCATCTTTTACGTGAAATAGAAAGTTCTTTGCGCGATGTACTTATAACAATTACCGCGCATACAGAAGTAAAAAGTATTTGTGAAAAGTGCAGACAACCCCTTAAGACAACCGGTCATAAGGACAAAATCAGAATCATTCTTCAATCTTTAGGTTTTAAAGAAACAGACCCTTTGGCAAAGGCGTGGTTAAGCTTGCCGGGGGAAGAGGGTCTTCAGAAGTTTACACATAGACCAGGGCTTAATTCAGCTAGGCCACTGGACGAGCGCTTTAGAGAAGTGTGGGCGCAAACTGAATCTATATTCAGTGGTATTTTGGATAGATTTGAAACGAGATATGTAGAAGTACTTAAAAAACTTGATGAGCTTTCCCAAAAAGAAAATCCAACCGCTGAGGACGCAAATTTTCTTTCGTCCAGTATACCCAACAATTTAGTTTCGTACGAACATTTTTTTAAGCAGCTAAATAATCCAAAATGGTTGCAGTTACTTAAAAAACAAAGAGTTTTAACCGACCTACCTGACCCTATTCATAGCGTTGAGAACGGACAATCTATGGTAAGTTACCCAACTTGGCCAGCTACTGCATACCTTGTAAAAATGACAACAATTGATCCTGGCACTGTAACTGACATACTATTAAATCTACAGCTAAATGAAAATGCAAATGTAAAAAATAATATACTAACCATAGCAGCCAATCTGCCGGTAAATAACAGGGTGATGCTGCTTGATCGACTAAAGGATTTAATAATTGCCAAACATCAAGACTTTATTTTTTTATCTGCATGTACTTTAATTAAATCTTTGGCAGATGATGGAGAAATTGATGCTGCGCTGGACCTCTCTAAAATATTTCTTGGATTTGTTATGACTCCAGAAAGGGAAATCTCTGTTGGAGAAGGCGAAGTAATTAAGAGATCACCAGAACCGGAAAGTAGGCTCAACCAGTGGCACTATGCGGAATTTATGCGCAAGGTTTTGCCAGCATTACTAAGGGCAAACCCAGAAAAAACTCTTACAGCTTTAAGTGACCTACTTTGCGATTTTCTCGAGCTTACTTATAAAGATCGGACCGAAAACAGCTACGAAGATTTTCTTTCTATTTCAGTACAAGCTCTAGGAGATCCATCTGAGGGTTTTGGCTACGAGAGTGTGGAATCAATCTTGGTTTTAGCAATACGAGATTCAGCGTTACGCGTAGTAAATAATCCTGCTAGGATTAAAACTGTTTTAGCTGATTTTGAAAGAAGGCAATGGACAATTTTCCGTCGACTAAGCATGTATGTCTTGAGCCGATTCCTTGAATTTGAGCCAGAAGACATCGCGAAATATTTAACCAATGAGGCCGTCTTAGATGACCAGAATTTTCAGAACGAGTATGCCCAGTTAGCCAAAAAAGGTTTCAAATTTTTAAACGCTGAACAAAAAGATAAAGTTTTTCAGATGATTGAAGAAGCTAAAAGTATTAAAGATCGAATTGCTGGCACTAAGGAAAAAATTGATGAAACTGTTGCAGCAAATATTGTTGAGTCTTGGCAGCGCGACAAGTTATCTTACTTTGAAGAGAATCTTTCCCCAGAGTGGCGAAGCCGTTTTGATGATCTACTGGCTAAGCATGGCCAGCCTGACAATCCCGATCGTCCATATCAAGTACACAGCTTTAGTGGGCCTACCAGTGATATAACTGTTGGGGATATTTTGAAAATGGATACAACAACCCTTTTCGCTGCTCTCAAATCTTGGGAGCCAAAATCTGACCGACATGGATTTGGTCCTACAAAAGAAGGTTTGGGCAGAGAGCTTTCGGCTGCAGTAAAGAAGGAACCGGAAAAGTTTAATAAAGTTGCTGAACAATTTCAAGAATTGGACCCAACTTATGTACGAGCTTATCTTCAAGCGTTCGATGAACTTGTAAGAAATAAAACCAATATAGACTGGGCACCAATTTTAAATTTATGCGAGTGGATAGTGAAACAACCTCGTGAGATACCAAATCGACAAGGAGAAATAATGGATCAAGATCCACATTGGGGATGGGCAAGGCGAACCGTCGTTTCTTTGATTTCAAGTGGGCTAAATCATAATTTGATTCCCTTTGAGCTCAGGGAGAAAGTTTGGGCTATTGTTGAACCACTAACTACAGACCCAAGTCCGACTCCTGAAGAAGAAAAGAAAAAAGATGGGGACTTAGTTGATGACCCTTATGGTTTGGCTATTAACACAGTACGAGGAGAAGCAATTGGAGCTACAGTAGAATATGCTCTTTGGGTTTACCGCAATATGGAAAAAACCGAGGAAGGCAAGGAGTCACTAAAACAGGGATTTAGCATGATGCCTGAAGTTGGGAAAGTTTTGGAATATCATCTGGACCCTAAAAATGATTCTTCGGTAGCTATAAGGTCTGTATACGGACGATATTTTCCGTGGATTTTGCTTATGGATCGGGTCTGGACACTTAAACACATTCCTTACTTATTTCCGCCCGGAGACTTTGACAACCCTTTGTATGCTGGCGCATGGAATTCTTATTTGATCCACGGCCAAGCTTATAACGAGCCGATGAAAGCGCTGGTTGCGCAGTATAAAGAAGCATTGCAAAATTTAGGGAAAGTAAAACAAGATTCAAGGACGGACAGAGACAAAAGGTTGGTTCAGCAACTGATGATTTTCTATTGGAGAGGTCTTTTGACAGATGCCGATGATTTAATCACCTCGTTTTGGGATTCTGCTCCAGCAAAATTCCGGGGCGAAGCATTGGATTTTATCGGTCGAAGTTTGCGTAGCGACACAGATGAGCTAGAACCTAAAGTGCAAGAACTTCTAAAAAACCTGTGGGAGAGGCGTATAACTTTAGCAGAAGCGGCGGTTGATAAGAACGAGTTTGCTGAAGAGGCGTCCGCTTTTGGTTGGTGGTTTGCGTCCGGTAAATTTGATCTTGCATGGAGCTGCGAACAATATTTAAGAGCTCTTGAGATTGGGACGAAGATTCAGTCGGACTATTTTGTTGCAGAGAAACTTGTTGAAACTGTAAAAACATTACCTCTTCAGGCGGTAAGGATTCTGACTAAGTTAGTAAAAAATGAGGAACCAAAGTGGTTTATCTTCGGAAACAAAGATCAAATCACTCAGGTTCTGTCTGCGGCTTTAGCTAGCTCAGATGCAGTTGCGCAGCAGGAAGCTCGCGATTTAGTCGGTCGTTTAGTCGCTAAGGGATATACTGAATTTAGTGATTTACTAAAATAAGGAAAGTGCCAAAATGTTACCTACAAATCACTCACCTAAACTTTTTTACAATTTTGATTTAAAAAGGATACCTCAATTTGATGGTGATTTTTATTATGATGTTTTTGAAATAAATCAAACTTGGCACGACATAGAATACTTGAACTTCTTATTTCACAAATCATTTGGGCAAATGGCAAGTGAAACGAATAACCAAGAGCAAATCATGTTGTTCCAATCTTCCAAAATTCTCAGTTCATATTTTTATATCCATTTGGAGATAATCAGAAAAATTTTCGAAGTGAAACTTCTTCGAAAAATTTCTGATCCGAAATTTAAAAGCCTGTTTAACACTTTTGGAGATAAATTTTGGGACTCTATAGCAATTGCAAGAAATAATATTCTGATCCATAAGGAAAAACCCAATTATATAAAGAAGCAGTTAACAGTGGAAGGAACTGACCCAGAGTCGTTTATTGTAATAGAAATTAATTACAAAGATCCCTCAGGTAAACTGCAAAAGATAGCTTTGCGTCCACTTCAAGATATTGCAATGGCTCAAAAATTTTTGTCTGAGTTTCAAAACCTATTTAATGCAACTTCATTTAATTAGGCCTAGTTTAAAGTCCTAATAATTGTTTTTTCTTTGCGGTAAATTCTGCTTCTGTAATAATACCTTTGTCTTTTAATGTAGCTAACTGCTCTAGTTCAGAAACATTACCGCCGTTAGACTTTTTACCACTCCTTAATTCTTCTATTGCTTGTTGCCATGGGGCAAAGTAGTTTGCTTGCACCCTGGCAAGCTCACCCATGGCAAGTGAGCTGTTAAACAGAGAGAAGTACATAAAGTGTGCCGTTTGTTCTTTGCCTTCTGCTCTATAAGTGACATACATATCGCTGGCTGTACTTGCGCCCTTTGCGGTCCTGACATTAATAATATCTTTAACAGGGATAGAAACAAGTTTTTTACTTTTTCTATCTTGGTGATATAATTCTGTGGTAGTTAGAACTAGCTCTCCTCTGGTATTTGAGAAGAAACTTTTTTTATACTGAATCTTACCTTCTTTTTTGATGATGTTTTCTTGGTCCATTGGAATAAATATTCTTTCCGCCGGCGTAGATAACACAAGGCCCCACGCCAGCTGGACCTTGCGGTCCCATACCAGTTTCCCGGTATGGCTCGTGAAAGCGCTGGACGTAGGGTCCAGTATCTTTCACGAGTCTTTTTCACCATGCCAGCGGTTGCCCGCTGGTTTAGGCTACTTTTATAAATTGTTAATGTAATTATACCACTTAATTGTAAGGTTTTAAAGCTCCTTTCTGCCCTTTGGGCAATGTAGACAGTACCGCAAGGTTCAAGATAAGTCCAGGTTGTTTTCGGGTTCATCATTATCATCCGGAAGAGCCCCTGAAATTTGATTTAAATCTGGCCTGTTCTTTCGGTAAGCAAAAACGTAATTTATCGCTCTATCTATCGACTCTTTTTGTTCTGGTGTCAGTTCAGGGTCGTTAGCCACTTGCTTTAACAAATAATCGTAATGCTGCCTTTCTTTCTGGCCGAGCGGTACCATATACACGCTGCGCTTTTGAATGTAGCGAGGGTCGTTGTTAGAAAGAAAATATTTAATAGCGCCAAAATTACCTTCTCTAATTAACTTCATTAAGGCAGCTTCTGCAATATCAATATATTGGTTTCGGCCAAGCTCAAGAGCCACTTCAGCATCTTGTCTGAACTTTTTGTTATCTCTAATCCAGCGATAGAATGTCGCCCTGGCTACTCCGACTTTTTTACAAGCAAAACTTACATTGGGGCTATCAGCAAGGATTTTAAGTAGTTCGGATTTTTCACGACTACGTCTCGCCATAAATCTTCACACGCTTTTTGCCAGTGAACTTCTCCCAGCGGTTCATAATAACCTCGGCGTAGACCGGCGACTTTTCCATAATAAAGCAGCGTCGACCTATGGCTGTTGAGGCGATTAAAGTTGAGCCACTGCCACCGAACGGCTCGAGCACTAATTGGTTGCGCTTGGTTAAAACTTTGATGTATGGAATAAGAATTTCGATTGGCTTAACCCCAAAGATAATTCCTTGGCCGGAGGATTTTTCGTCTGCGGCATTAAATTCAATGAAGTCCGTCGGGCAGTATTTGTTGCCTTTGTTATAACCTTCCCACTGCGGTTTTCCCTGAATAGCAAACAGGGCTGTTTGATATTCATTTTCTACTAATTCATCTTCTGGTTCTAAGTCTACGCCTAAATGATTCTGGCTGGTGCCGACCATGGCGATGTCGTGCTTGGAGAAAAATTTAAGTTTTGCGGCATAGCCTTGGTTACGGTTAGGAAGATGCCAAACCAACATATTGCGGACTTTCCAATGCTGTTCCATGCTGCCCCAAATTTCCCGGAGGTTTTTCCAGTTTTCATAAACGATAATGGAAAAGTCTTTGTTCTGTACTTTGGCAACATTGTTCATCCAAAGCTCGGTAAAATCTTCCGGCAGACTTTCGGTTTCCAAGTAGCGGCGATTTTTCTTGGCACCAAAGCCAGTGGTAGATTCACCATTCCTGGTTTTGCCTTTTAAATAATCTAAGCGATACGGAGGGTCAGTCATGACCATGTCAATTTTTTGGTCGCCAACTAGCGAAAGCATATCAGCTTCAATGGTGCTGTCACCGCATTTTAATCTTGATCCATCGAGATCATAAATGTCTCCTTTTTTAACGGTAATAGTTTCAATTTGGAGTTTCTCTAATTCTTTTTCTAAGTCAAATTGTGTTTCGACTTTTTCCTCCTCAAAGATTTTATCTAAATCTTCCGAGCCAAACCCGACGTCCGCTAAAAAGCTTTCGTCATAGGCAGCCAGCAAGTCAAAGTCGAACTCACCTTGATTTTTGTTGAGCCTTAAGTTAAGTTCCTTTTCTTTGTCCAAATCTGGAATGGAAATGAACACTACTGGCACTTGGTCGTAGCCAAGTTGCTTCATCACTTCAAGACGGAAGTGACCACCGATGACAACATTCTCACGGCCAGGTGCATTGTTGACCACTAATGGGTCAACGACGCCAAATCGTTTTAAAGATTCTTTTAATTGTTCCTCCGCAGTCTTGTCGTGTTTGCGGGGATTATACTCAGCCGGTTTAAGTCCGGTAACTGGCACATACTTGATGTGCAACTGCAAGTTGTCTTGCATATGTATTTTTATTTCTGAGCCAAAAGGCTCGTTATTAATAAAACGCCCAGGCACTCACCACACTTTTGTGTGATAGATGCCTGGGCGTTCCAGGTCTAAGCTCGATTTAGTTTTTTACTTTACTTATTTTGCTGCTACTCCTAAGTTAAACGTAACGTAATCATCGGGGGAGATGACTTAGGTACCAGGGTAACGTATGGCCATTTAAAATTACAGAACGGGCAAGTGGTGTACGTAACGCTGCTGCAAGAAGCTTGAAATTCTAAATCCACATTAAAAGATTTACCGAATTTATCTTTGCGAATACGAAAACTATGGCTGCTAGTTTTCTGCAGTACAATCTCTGCGCAGTCCGGACACCTGACTAATGTTTTTTCCTGATATTGGTTTTTCATTTTGTTTCTATTTCCGTTGACTCTATATATACATATTATCATTAAACCAAAGATAAATAATTTTAATTCAAAATACTCTGGTTTTTTCTATGTGGCTGCAAACAGCTTTTTATGCGGTTTGTGACCGTATATGGCGTTTACAAAACCGTATCGTGGTGGTTTGTAAGCCCTTTTATGGGGTTTGGGTATTTTATACAAATCTTCAATTTATTGGGGTTTTTGAATTATTCAGCTATCTAGCATAACCTGCTTATCCACAAAAATAATCCCAAATCGTATGGCCTTAGGAGTGTCTCATTTGTCTCATGCTCAATTAGCTTATGAGTATAATAGCTGCTAGAATATAAGGGAAATATGAAAACTACTCTTGAAAAATCAAAGGTTGCTGCTCTTTTAATATCTATAGCTGTCTTATTTGTGTTTTTTTGGGACACTATTACTTTGGTAGCCACTTCATAAAGTACCTTTGGGTTTTCGACGGTGTATTATTTACCTTCCTGCTGTTTGTCATTATGGCTATCACTGGGTTTTTCATTCTAAACGCTCTGTTCTTAGTTGCTGCTGAATTGTCTTTGCTGATATTCTTAGCCCAAGCCTATTGCGCAGTCCCGCAACGTACAGCGCAGGCAGACCTGGCTTTAAAAACTTTGGTTGTTGCTGGACTCATTTATATTGCCGCAAAGTTCATTTATGAGTTCCGTAATAAAGCTCAAGATAAGTTAAAGGCTATTCAAAAAGAAAAGTGGTCAAAAGAAAAAGTTTTCTTTGTTGTCTGTTTTGCAGTTTTTACAGTATGGTTTATTTGGCAGATTTGCTTAGTCATGTCGCCAATTGTGTCCGACTTGTGTGTTTTCCGGTAGTGGGGAGCGTATAGCTATTTTTTTCAACAAAACCAAAACGGCTTCTTAAAATCCTCCAGCACCATTTCTATGGTAGAAGTTATAACAAAAACCCAAAATACTGAAAGAACCTTTGAAATCCTTCAAGGTTCGCTCTGGTGCTCCAAACCTACTGCGAAGGTTGTTGATTCAGGACATGGAGCAGGTGTCGACCAGCGTATTTTCGCAGGCCAAATACTCGACGCTGATACCAACTTGACCTACATGAATGCGAGATACTACGAGGGGAACCGTGGACAGTTCCTTTCACAAGATCCGTCGTTCTTAGCAATAGGTGATCCTGTAAAATTCAAAGCTTTGACTGGACAAGACATGATTGATCAGTTGTCTGACCCGCAGCAGCTAAATTCATATTCATATGCAAGGAATAATCCTTTAAGGTATAATGATCCTACTGGTAATATAAATTGGGATACATTATGGCACCCCTCACAGTATCCATCTGTATTAGGCCAAGCAGGTATATGGTATGGAGCTTCTCTTGGATTTAATGTAACTGGTCACCCATTAACAGGAGCTTTGATGCAGCATTCGCTTACAGTAGGTCCGAGGGATGTAAATATTAACCAACAAAATCAAAAGTCCTGGGGTAATGCAATTACCCAAATCCAAAATTCTTCTGATTTCACTAATGCCTTGAACGGTTATTTGTCCACAGACGGTAAAAATGGATCTATTAATCAAACTTATGATGCGTTACAAGGAAGTGTTGTGTTCAATAGCGGTGATTTGAAAACAGGTGTACATGGTACCTATTCTACTGCGGTTCAAGGAACTCAAAATCAAGACGGTACTTGGAATTTAAATGTTGCTATCACTGATAGATATGATTATACTTATCAGAATTATAATGGGGGCGAGGGTGGCAAGACATTAACTGGCGCTAACAATGCAGCAAACTTTAGTCAGAACCAGGGAGTTATTAGCAACTATGGCGTGACTTTCTCAATAAGTATGCCAAATTATAATCCAAATAAGAAAAAATAATTATGAAAAAAATAACTAAATATATAATTGGCGGATTGTGTGTACTTGTGTTAGTTGGAGCAATTTACTTTTTTAGTTTGATTGCTAAGGATGGATTTGGACCAGGTTCGGCAGACTATACTTATAAAATAGCAGGCAGTTGTAACTTAACCAGATCCAGTGCTCACGTAGTAGTTATAGGATGTAGTGGAGTAGGGGTTCCCCCAGAAATTATAGAAACTGGGTGGAATGATAGTTATTTACTCGCAGTAAATAACCCGATCAAAGGTTATCCGAACACTTATTCTGATCCGGATCCATCAGTTAAAAATTGGTGGATAGTAGATTTAAAGAATAAAAAGGCTTACGGTCCGATGATGACAGAATATGAATTTAATCAGAAAAAAGCATCTTTGGGTATAACAGATATACAGTTAATGCCGATTGAACAGGCAAAAACAAAAGGTACTTGGGTTAATGGAGACTTCAAGAACTAACTAAAAGAGAGCTCATATGAGCTCTCTTTTAGTTTTTGATGTTTAGCTGGATGTATTTCCAACCTGCGAAAATAATCTTACATCTTTCATCTTCCTTTTGCTTTCCCCGACTAAGTTATTAAACTGGAGAAGGCTAATGATGTCACAAGGGGAACCCTGTATCTGATACAGGGTTCCCCTTGTTTGATAATCGCTTGATTCTTGCTACTTACTACTTGCTACCAGTTTCAGTGTTCATGCGGCGGGCAGGCGGTGGTTTCCACTTCAATGGTCGAGTGGTTTATTTTGAATTTATCTTGCAGGTTCTGCTTAATCTCTTTTACGATTTGCAGGTTTTTTTCCGTGTCGAAAACTTTGGGCACCATATGGCACACTAAAGCAGTAGCTTTGGAAGAAATTGTCCAAACGTGCAAATCGTGCAGGCTTAAAACATCCGGGTGCGACAGGATTTGGGCCTGGATATCGCCCAGGTTAATTTCTTCAGGTACGCCTTCCAGCAAAACGTGCAGGGCTTTGTTTAATATCTCCCAGCTGGAAAACAGCAGCATGGCACCAATAATGATGCTGATAAAAGGGTCTACTATGGTTTTTCCGGTAAAGTAAATGATGCCGCCGGCAACAAGTGCGCCAATAGAAGCGATTACGTCATTAGCCATATTCAAATACGCGCTCCTGACGTTAAGATCGCTGCGGTCTTTGTAAAATATCAGCGCCACGGCTCCGTTGACTAAAATTCCAAAAGACGCCACTATCATTACCCAGCTTCCTTCCACTCCCTGCGGATGGAGGATTCTCTGGTAAGCCTGGTAAAAAATATACAGGGCGGCAAAAATCAAAATCAGGCTGTTTATGAAAGCCGCGATTATCGTAATTTTGCCATAGCCGTAAGTGTGCTCGTGCGTGGCCCGCCGCTTGGAAATTTTTTGCGCCGTAAAGGAAACCACGAGGCTCAAAGAGTCGGTTAAATTATGCCCGGCATCCGAGACCAGGGCCAAGCTGCCGCTGATTATTCCGGTGATAAGTTCAAAAATCGCAAAAGAAGTGTTTAGTACCAAACTGGCTTTAAATTTTGTTTCCAATTTCATAAATAGTTGTAGAAGTAATCTCGAAATCTCATTTTGGCTGCAATCCCAGAATTTTAGCCATTCGGCCAAAAATTTTTCTCAGCTTAGCTTCCAGCTAAACATCAAAAAATATTTTGCCCGACTGTCATAAAATTTTGGAATTTCGCCTGAAAAGCAGCTTTCGAAACTACTTCAAAGAGAAAAATTTTCAAAATGGATTTTATCCGGCAAAATGCCTGCTTTCAAGAAAGCATTAACCAGGCTCTCCATAAAACCTTTAGGGCCGCAGAGGTAGATGTCCCGTTGCTGGAAATCCGGCACCGCCTCTTTAATTTTATCCAAATCAATATGTCCATGCTTGAAGTTTGGGTTGGTCTCCTGGCTTAAAACATGGAATACGGGCAAGGAAGCGCTTTTGGACAAATTGTTTAACTCATCAAGGAATACGATGTCCTTGAAAGTTTTGTTTCCATAAATAAGCGCAGCCTTTTTGCCGTTTTTGGATATCTGTTCCGCCAGCGCCCTTATGGGAGTTATGCCAATGCCGCCGGCAATGAGCAAAATTTTATCGCTCTTGGAAAAGTTTTCAGTAAAGATTCCGTACGGGCCTTCTATTATTATTTTGGTGCCTGGCTTTAATAATTTTATCGTGGAAGTATAGTCGCCCACGTTTTTTATGGTAAGCCTTAAGGTTTGCCCGTTCGGAGCCGCTGACAGGGAAAAGGGATGGGCTTGCCACCAGAAACCTTTTTGCAGAAACCTGACAATCATGAATTGCCCGGCCTGTATCTTGAACTTCTCCATGTTTTTGCCGGAGATGTATACGGAAGTGACTTTTTCGTTTTCTGCCTTAACTTCTTTTACGTAAAACCTAAAATTTTTAAAATTCCAAAGAGGCAGAAAAATCCGGTAAAATGCCAGGCTTGCCAGGACAAAAGCGTACAGTAGGTACCAGTAATAAGTAAACAGGGCATTTCCCGCAAAGTCTCCGCCAAGACCCAGCTGGTGGCTAAAGGCCAAAGCAATGGCTAAATAAGTGAACAAGTGGGAAAAATACCACCATTCGTATTTGACTCTCGCTCTTACCAGGTAGAGCGAGTATCCCACGACAAAAAGGAAAAGAAAGAGGCCTATAGCTGCCGCAAGTACGTCTTCGAAATTCCTGATGAAGTCCAAAATTTGGCTAAAAAACCCAAGGCCGGTATTAGCGGAATATCCCAAAGCCAAAAATATAGGATGGGCGATAATGAAGGTAATTAAGAATGTGCCGTTTAAGTGGTGGAGCCTTGATAGCCTGTCCAGGCCGAAATTCTTTTCCAGCCATCCGGTCCTGCCAATCATCAGAAGCTGTAACAGCACAAAGAAGACACTTAAAAGGCCCATTAGCCTGCCAATAGCTAAAAAGGCGGATGACATGCTAGTTCTAAACAGTATTCCCGAACCCTGCCACCAGAACCAGAAAATTATAAAAAGGTTAATGGCGAGAAACAAATAAAACCAATTTTTTCTCATGGATTTTTTAAAAAATTTACTTAGAACCTATACGAAAAATCCTTTATGCTGCAATTCCCAATTTTCAGACAAAACAGCATAAAAATTTGTTCCGCTTAGCCTTCGGCTAAACATCAAAATTTGTAATGCTGTTTTGTCTCGAAAATTGGGAATTTCGCTTATAAACTATTTTTCGTATAGGTTCTTAAACGTCACAACCACAATTTCCGAATTGGTGCCGACCCTTGAAACCGGCCCCCAGGTACCGACTCCGTCCGAAGTAAATACCAGCATCTTGCCGAAATACTTTAAGCCGTAGTCATAACCTTGGTAAATTTTATGTGTCAAATACATTAAAGGGAAGACCTGGGCACGGTGGGTGTGGCCGGAAATTTCCATGGATATTCCTGCTTGTTCGGCTACGTCCAAGTTAAACGGCGCGTGCTTAAGAAGTATGCTCGGCAAAGATTTGTTAAGGCCTATGCCAGCCAGGATTTTTTTATAATTTTCCCGTCCCGCGCTTTGGTGGTAATCAACGCCAATTATCTGCAAATTTTCAATGTTAACAAGGCGGTTATCCAAAACCGTTATGCCGGAATTTTTAACCGCTTTTATGAATTTGCCATCCGTGGAAAATTCTTCGTGGTTGCCGCTGATAAAGTAACTTCCCATAGCAGGCTTAATGGCTGCTATCGGGGTAATGACTTTATTGGCATCTATGGCCACGCCGTCATACAAGTCTCCGCCAATAAATAAAATATCCGGGTTTAAGGATTTGACTTTGTCAGCCAGCCTTTGGCTGTAAGAAATGTTCCTGACCTGGCCTAAATGGATATCGCTTATCCAAACCGCGCGCCTGCCTTGCCATGAGGCTGGTAAGTTGGGCAAAGACACGGAAATTTCCGTGACCTTGAAAATGCTCGCGTGGATTAGGCCATAAATCCCTATTAGTAAACCTAAAGCCAAAACTGCCCTGCTTATTTGGATAACCGGAAAATTACCAGTCAGGATTCTTTCAAAAATTAAAATTATCGAAACTAAAATAGAAGCCAGGAACAAGAACCATAATATGCCCATCCAGGAGGCGGAAATAGTATATAAAATCCTGGTGAATAAATTGTTGAAGCGGAAGGCAAACAGGGAAGCCAGCAGGAAACTGACTGACAAAATTGCCATGGTGATTTTAAATGGCAAAAGTAGTCCTGCGCCTTCCAGGTTAAACAGCCTGGTTACGGTTTTATAAACTACCCAATGCCCGAAAAGTATAACAGCCTGGACAATTGAGATAAAAGTAATAATTTGGTAAGACATATCTTAATTATAGCACTTTTTAACTTTTTGCGTGGTATACGCGTGGTGTAATAGAGGTAATCATTCGGGTGTTAAGATATGAAAAAAATTGGCCAATATTGGCTTTGCCGTGATATTTGTTCTGGGTTTGATGTTCAATTTGCTCGCCATGCCGCGGTTCGGCATGCAGTGGGATGAAGCTGTCCAGCAGCACCTGGCAAGAGCCAGCCTGTCTTTTGCCAAATCCGAAACTTCCCAAATCCAGCTGCTTAGGGATGATTTAACTTTTAATTGCACGGCTAATGCCAAGTACCTGATGTACTTTATATCCATGAAGTTTATAAGTATGGCGAAAACGATCCCGCTTTTACAATCAACAGGATGGGATTGGACCTGCTATATGTTTTTAAATTGAAATAAAATAAATTCTTCCTAATTTGACGGCCGTCAAATTAGGAAGAATAAAAATAAAAAAATATCAAAAACATCAGGGTGTTTGCAGAATTAGGGGACTGTCGTTCTTTGCGGAATTTACCAGTGAGGATACCGGCCGCATTTGCATTAGTTCTCTGGGGAATGACGTTAGCATTTTTAAAAGATCATTTTTTTCAAAATCCGGATTAAGCCAGTCTTTCTCGCGGTTTAGCGGCAAAATTGCCGGCATGCGGTTATGGATTTTTGAAACCAAACTGTTCGGCTCAACCGTGATAATGGAAAAAGCCGGAGTTTTTTTATCGCTGCTTTCATCCCAAATGCCGGCGAATGCGAACAGTCCGTGAGTTTTTAACTCAAAGCGGTACGGGATTTTCTTTTGGCCTTGCTTTTCCCATTCATAGAACCCGTCGCTTAAAATCAGGCAGCGCCGGTTTTGGAAATTATTTTTAAAAGTAGTTTTGGTTTCCAGGGTTTCTTTCCTGGTATTAATAAGCAGATTTTTACTCCAGGCGGGCTTAAGCCCCCATAAACCCATCTGGATTTGCTTCGGGGATGCGTTTAGGATTACCGGCAAAATTTGCGAGGGACGGGCATTGAAGCGCGGGGCAAAAGGCAAAGCCGGCGCTTTGGCATTAAAGCGCTCGGATAGTATTTTATAATCAGACAATAATGAAAATGCTCCGCACATAATTTGTTATATGCTAAAACGAAATTAAACCTTAAACCCCCGGCCACAGGCTGGGTTAAGATTTAGGTTTAAGGATTAATTGACGAGCCTTAGGCTAGGTGCCCCTTGGTCTGCCGCCTCCCCGGGAAGCGCGTCCTCCGGCGCTGGCAACCCTCCTGCGGACTTCAGGATCGGCAGAGGCCAGGCCTCTCTTGCTTTTGCCCTTTTCTTCGTTATAAGTTTTCATCATAAAATTAAATCACCTCCTAAATCGCCTTAATTTTTAGCGATGATTAAATGGACGTATCAGGGCCAAAGCATTTTTTCGGTTATTGCAAAAATGCAGTAATAAAAAGATTTTATCGTCTTTATGCGTATTAATTATAGAAGTAGTCTTGAAAACCTCATTTTGGCTGCAATTCCAGAATTACGGCTGCAAACTTTTCATCAAAACTCGTCGTAACCTTGTCAGTCTCTCATGGGGCCTTAAGGCCCCATGAGGCATGATTCCGGCTACACTTTCGTTTCTCTTCAAAGTTTTCGCTTAAAAATTCTGGAATATCGCCTGAAAAGCAGCTTTTCAAGGCTACTTCGAAGTCAGGCCGCGGGCTTAAAAACGTCCATAGTTTTAGGACAAATATTTTAAAGCGCTGCTTTAAAAATGATAATTTCCTAACCACGCTTATTTAAAATTATTTTTTAAGATATGCATTTAAATTTATCAAAAATCATTGCTTATTTCCTGCTTGCTGTGTTGGTTTTATCTGCGGCGCCTTTGCTTTTAAACCACGCCAGGCAGGCAAAAGCCGCTTCATTAAAGTACAAAACTGCAGCGGTAGCCAAGGCCGGCGCCGCCAAATCCTCGGTTAAAATTCGGGGCTCCCTAAAAACAAAGAAGCCTCAAACAAATACGATAAAAGTTACAGCCGCCAGCACCGCTTCTACAACCACTAATCCAGCTGCTGAAAATAGCAATAGCGCATATCTGATTCTTTCTTCCTATTACATTTCGCCGGGGCAGTCGTTTAGCGTTTTTGGCAGGAGATTTTTGCCTAATGAAGAAGTGGAAGTGAGAATTGGCACAACGGCTAAAACCGTTAAAGCCGACAAGAACGGAGAATTTTCCGTAAATAACATTGGCACCGATCTTGGCAGCTTGAACAATGTGCTGCTTATTTCCGCTACTGGCAAAACCAGCGGGCAAGTAAATCCAATCACGCTCAAAGTCGGCAGCTTCTATCCTTTTGTCTCGCCCAGCAGCTATTATTTGCATAGCGGCGAAAGAGTTAGCTTTAACGGCATAAGGTTTGCGCCAGGCGAGCAGGTATCCATTGAAAGCGGCAAACAGGTTTTGGCAACTGTCTCTGCCGATAGTTCCGGAAGCCTCACCACGCCGCAGTTTGACGTGCCTGGTGCCCTAGGAGATAAAACATATACCTTTACCGGACAGACCAGCAAGCTATCTTACCAAGTGAAAATTAAAATAGGACAAAAGCAATAAAAAACCCCGCCCCGCCCTTTCTTTTAAAAGATAACTCATTGCTTATCCATCAATCAAAAATTGATAGTAAAGACAATGTGTTACTCTCAAAGGAAAGGGCGGGGCGGGATTAAATTTACATCGCTTCCGGCTTTTGGTATTTCGCGATTGAGCCAGCGCTCCATCCGGCAAAGATCACGACCAGAACTCCTAATATCATGTTATTCCACAACGCGTTTGTGGTTGAAGAGAATCCTAAGAGGAAAGGGGAGAAGAATGTCCAGATTCCCAGAAGCACGTTAAGCCACCTGGTCCAAACCATCCTGGCATTCGCCATTCCTATGAGGGCGAGGATAAGCACCAATACACCGACAATTATGTCATTCCTGGTGGCGTTGCTGACAGAGGAAAATCTTATTATGTACGGTGAAATGATTAGCCAGATACCGGCCAGAATGCTTAAGATACTCCCGGTCCTGGCGGCCCTATTGTTGTCTACAGTTGTTGCCATATGTCTCACCCCCTTTCTATTAGAGTTGGTCTCAAAACCCCATTTTGGCTGCAAGTGCAAATTTTTGGCATCTTGCCAAAAAAAATTTTTCAGCTTAGCTCTAGCTAAACCTCAAAATTTATTTCCGCCAATCTGCTCAGAAATTTGCACTTTCGCCTGAAAAGCAGGTTTTGAGACCAACTCTAGTTTGTCCCTATATTTGACGAGGGGCTTTTTGGTTAGTGACAAACAAAAAAAGGAGCAAGCGGGTACGCTGCTCCTTAGGGTTTTTCAGGATAGGCTGTCTAAAAACATCTTTAACGCTTCCGAAGATCCGGATTTTCCCAGGAAAGTGTCGAAATGTTCCTTAAAGTGCAAAACATCTTCTTCGCCAAATCCGGTATGCAATGCAATGGTAATGTTGAGCCCAGCGGACTTAATCCGTTTGCATATTTCCCAGCCATCATTGCAGCTCCGGTTTTTCCTGTTGTCCAGATTGCCGCCCACGATCGCGGCTGTAATGCCATGCGATATAAGGGAGTCTTTTTCTGCCAGTTTTCTCGCCTCCTCTAAAGTTCTCGCTTCCAAGGCCAGATTATGCTTGCCATACATGCCAATCATCCGCCTTAAGAATAAAATATTCAATTCGCAGTCTTCTGCCACCAGAATTTTAGCCATCCTGATTCAAATCCTCCTCTTAAGATTTGTAGGAGGCATGGTAGCAAAATATAATTGTTGTTTCAAGGGCTTTGGCAGGAAAATATTTTTTTCTGCCATTGCAAGCCTAAAAAAGTAGGTTTTGGAACTACTTCCTAATTATTGCTTTTTTTCTTCTTCCGGTTTTAGTTCTGGTTTCGGCCTGAAAAATATCACCAAAAGCAGCAGGCTGATGGACAGCGATGCCAGCCAACCCGCCAGGGCGATTAAGGTTATGCCGTTAATCCTGTTTTCGATTTCTTTTAAGGACCTGCCGACTAAAACATAGCCGGATCCGCTGCTGGAAGTATAATGGGTTATTACGGCCGCAATCCGCACGTCTTTTTTCGGCTGCCATGTTACCCTGTATTCTCCGCGTTTTTTAGTGGTATCAAAAACTCCGGAAGGGGGAGTGGGCGCGTTGCCGTCCAGCTTGGCTGAAGTGGCTACGGATTTTCCGGATTCGTCGAATACCATGATGAAAGGGGATAAAGATTGGGCCATGTCCGTGGAATCTGCCGGTACCAGGGAAGCAGGCGGTATTCCGGTACCCAAAACTTTAGCCGCGTCCTGGGCGACCTGGATTTGCGGGTCATTGGCGTCCATCCTTAAAATTTGCTGCCCGATCGTGTAGAAAGACCCGAAAATAAGTGTCAATACAGCCGCGCCAATTATCCAAATTTTTAAAGGTGTTTTGAAATTTTCCATAAAATATTTTTTTAATTTCGTTTAAATTCTAGCATACTAGCATATATGACGGTTTAACAATAACCCTCTTGAACCCTGGGGGTTTCATTTTTTTTGGCTTAAGGATATTGGTTTAAAGCGTGGCGCGGCATAAAACCGCGGTAAGCCTTAATTCAGCCAAGTTTTCTTTGTAACCCGGTATTGACAAAATTAATTAGCTGCCTTATAATTAGGTAGCTAACTATAATAATTTATGGAACATTTAACCCCCAAATTAAAGCACTTGGTGTTTGCCATAAGCAAATCGATAAAAATGGATTTGGAACACAGGTTTGCCAAGGCAGAAGTGAAAATAACTCCTTTCCAGTTTGCTGTGCTAAAGCATATCAAGACAGGGCAGTTTACTGCCAATGGACTGGCCGGACACTTATCTATAAAGCCGCCGTCGCTAGTTCCAGTACTGGATGCTTTGTCCAAAGGCGGGTACATTGCCAAAAGCCATGACAAACTTGACCGCAGGAAAATCCATTTGTCCCTGACAGGGAAAGGCCAATACCTGCTTAACCACATCAGCTGCAGCGACCAGTCCGATTTGCTTTATCACGCCCTGCGCAAACTTGGCCAGAAAAAAGCCAGCAGTTTAATTGCCTTGCTTTCGGAACTGTCAGCCAATTTGGAAAAGTAACCATCATTAAAAATATCAGCTAGGGCAAAGCCAGCTGGCTTTGCCTGTAACATATCATGGATTCTAATGTCGCCAATTTAAAAATCGTAGGAGCCGAAAGCCGGCCTGAAGAAGTAGTTCCTAAAGCCGGGTTCCGCAAGTGGGCGCCTTTAATCGTGCTTAGCCTGGCTTTGGCCATTGTCATTTTAGATACTACTATTTTGAACGTTTCGTTAAGGGTGATTATCAACGATTTGCACACGGATATAGAAAACATCCAGTGGGTGATAACCGCTTACTCCCTAATACTGGCCGCTTTTACCATTACCGGCGGCAGGTTGGGTGATTTGTTCGGCCGCAAAAAAATGTTCGTTTTGGGCGCGGTTATTTTTGCCGTTGGCTCATTCGTTGCTTCCATCAGCAAAAATGTAGGCATGATGATTGCCGGTGAAGCGATAATAGAAGGGATAGGCGCGGCTTTAATGATGCCAGCCACGGCCTCCCTGCTCGTTTCCAATTACAAGGGGCGCGACCGCGCCATTGCTTTTGGCGTCTGGGGCGGAATTGCCGGGGCTGCCGCGGCTTTGGGCCCAATCTCCGGCGGATATTTGGCTACCAATTACACCTGGCGCTGGGCTTTCCGCATTAACGTATTTGTGGCAGCTATGCTGGTTTTAGGGTCTTTCTTAATCAAAGAATTTAAGGACAAAGAAGAAAAACCAGGTTTGGATTTTGGCGGCATAATTTTGTCAGCGCTTGGTTTATTATCAATCGTGTTTGGTTTTATTAAAGCAACAGATTACGGCTGGCTGAAAGCCAAAGCGCCAATGGTGCTGTTTGGCCACCAGCTGAACTTGGGCAGCTTGTCAGTGGTGCCGCTCTTTATCGGCCTTGGAATAATCATTATGGGCTTTTTCCTGTTTTGGGAAAAACGCATGGCTAAGAAATGCAAAACGCCTTTGGTTTCTTTGCGGCTGTTTAAAAACAAGCAGTTTACCATAGGCGCCTCCACGTCCGCAATTCTGGCCTTGGGCCAGGCAGGTTTGATTTTTTCCGTGCCCGTATTTTTCCAGGCGGTTAAGGGACTCGATGCTTTCCATACCGGGATAGCCATGCTGCCCATGTCAATCACATTGCTCGTGGCCGCACCGCTCTCTGCGCTCATTTCCAAATATTTGTCGCCAAAAAGTATTATCCAAATCGGCCTGGCTATCAGCGTAGCATCTTTCTTTGTGCTGCGGATGGGGATTAATCCTTCATACAGCCAGTGGGCGCTTTCTCCGGGATTTATCTTGTTCGGTTTAGGGATGGGATTAATGATGGCGCAGGCCAGCAACATAACCTTGTCCGCGGTTTCGGTGCAGGAGTCGGGAGAAGCTTCGGGAGTCAACAACACGTTCAGGCAAGTCGGGTCCACTTTGGGATCCGCGATTTTGGGAGCGGTTTTGCTTTCCACTCTGGCCACTAATGTCTCAACAGGCATCAGCCAAAGCACGGTGATTCCGGACAATTTGAAACCTAAAATAGAAAGCGCGGTTGCCGCGCAGTCTTCCAATATTGAATTTAGTAGCGGACCGGCTGCCGGCAGTGTTAATCTTCCGGAGAGCATAAAAAATGAAATAACCAGGATTAAAAATGACGCGATTGCCAAATCCAACAAGACCGCATTGGCTTATGGCTCCATATTTATTATTTTAGGCTTCATTATTTCGTTCTGGCTGCCAAAAGGCAGGGACGTGGAAACCGAGCAGTCAGTAGCCGAGCCTGAAAATAGCGAATTGGTTCCGGTTAAAAAAGCGCGCGCCAGCGCAATGGTATTCGCCTTGCTTATGGCAATTATTGCCGGCATCTCAGGTTTTTATATCGGCAAAAATAAATACGACAGGCAGGACCAGCGGCAAAACAGCCAACCGGCGGTTCTTGGCCAGAATATAACCAATTCCAACACCGATCCGGTTCAGCCAAGAGGCCAGCAGCCGGCCGCACCGGCCCAGCAAACGCCAGCGCAGGATAATCGGGAAACGGCCTATAATAATACAGACATGCACTTTAGCCTAATGCTGCCATCTGGCTATAAAGTGGAAAAGACTACGGGCAGCGAGGCTGATATTATTTCACAGGATAAATCGCGCTATAGCGTGCAGGTTTATAATGCAAACAGCGGAGACGGCCAGGCTTTGAAAGATTTTTTGTCTGCCCAAAAAGATTTGCATAACGTGAGCGAGGCCAAAGTAGGCAACCAGGATGCGTTTCGATTCCAGATCGACGGCACCTATAAACAAGGTTATGCGTTTTTGGCTAACGGCCGGCTGTATTATTTGCTGGGGCCGGAATCTTCGGATCAGCCTTTGTGGGCAAGCTTTACCGCGCTGTAAATTTAATCATGGTTTAGTAAAAAACAAGGGGCATCCTTGCGCAGCGCAAGGATGCCCCTTGTATCGCAAGGCTTGCTATAAGGCTTTGAATATCCACCTCATTTTTTGTTATAATGAAACAAATATTAACTTTAAATTTATGCTCAAAGGCTTTAAGCAGTTCATCTTAAGAGGGAATGTCGTTGACCTGGCAGTCGGCGTCGTGGTCGGAGCCGCGTTCGGGGCCGTGGTCAACGCTTTGGTTAAAGACATTATCACTCCGCTCATATCGGTTATTGTCAGGATGCCGAATTTTTCCGGACTGGCGTTTAACATAGGCAGGTCCAGGTTTTTATTCGGAGATTTTTTCAACGCGGTCATCTCGTTTCTGCTGATTTCCGCGGCGATTTATTTTTTTGTGGTCGTTCCGGTTAATGCTTTAGTCTCCAGAGCCAGAAAAGAAGATCCGGTAGACCCGACCACCAAAAAGTGCCCGCAATGCTTAAGCGAAATTCCCATAGAAGCTAAGCGCTGCGCGTATTGCACGCAGGTTGTAGAATAATATCGCTTAATTTACACAAAGGACATTCCTATTTATCGGGATGTCCTTTGTTTTCCTACCTTGATAAAATTGGGCAATAAGGTTAAAATAAGTAACCGCAAACTTCAGGGCTTCTTTCCTGCCTTGGGCGGTAAATTCCATGAAAGGGAAGGTTTAAAGGAGGTCGTATGGAAGAGCTTACGCCTTTGGTTGAGTATCCACATGCGTTTATGGCTATCTGCCACGGGTTTAAAAATGCGGCAGATGCCAGGGAGTTTAGGGCCAAACTGGTTAACTGTCCTGTTAACGGAATCGAACCGCTTCTCATTACGTCGAGGTCTTCGTATGTTTTCCGGCCGGATGTGGGCTGCTACAGCACCAGTATGCTTTCTGCCAGGCTATTTAGCGGGGACCGCAGGAAAGTTTTAATGCTGCGTCCCAAGTCCAGGCCGCGCTATTTCGATAATTTCAATGTCGGTTTGGTTTGCCAGGGAGTGTCCCGGGCGATCGTTGGCGGTATCCAGGTCGGCTGTTATTCTATTTGGCGCTACTCTGACGGCAGCGCCTTGAGCATTCCTGTCTTTAAAGACAGGAATAAAGACCGCTCGTGGTATGCAGTAAAAAGCGGCTGCGGGGTGCTTTACGCGCGAAGCATTGGCAGGGATCCTTATACCCAAAAAGCATTGACTTTGGACACGGCTATTCTTGGTATTATGTTCAAGATTTGCGACTCCAACCAGGATAAAGACGACATGCTGTTTGTCGACATTAAGTTCCAGTTGAAAAAGGAATCGTTTAACCTAAGCAGTCACCTTGATCCGGAGTTGCCCGGCGGAACGCCGAACTATTTTAAGGACATGATCTACCATGCCAGGAGGAACTACGAGAAGCACCATCTCATGGACTGCCTGGATAACGGCAATAAAAAAGCGTAAGACGAGCTAAAACGGTCGTAAAATTTTAAAGAGCCTGACCAGCTCTTTTTCTTTTTGCTTCGCCACGCCGGAGTATAAACGAAGGCGGGTATTTGCCACGCTTAAATCCTGATTATAATCCGGGGGAAGGCTGATAATTTTTAATTACATATTTAACCTGCCTCTCCGGCGGACCTGCCGGAGAGGCGGATTACGTAATTCAAAAATGAAATAAAATCAACAGATTTTTGTATTAAATGAAACCGGAATGTTTTTAAACGCGTATTAGATATAAAGACAAAGTTTTTATGGAAATAAACACTAAATTGCTGGAAAAAGCCAAAAAGGGGGATTTGGGAGCTTTCGAAGAAATTGTCAGCCTTTTTGAAAGGCCGATTTTCAGTTTTGTTTACAGGCTTTTAGGCAACAGGCAGGATGCGGAAGACGCTACCCAGGAAACATTTGTTAAGCTGTATAAAAAAATCGGCAAAGCTGACACATCCCAAAATTTCAAGTCCTGGATTTATACCATCGCTACTAATACGGCTTACGATATTTTAAGAAAGCGCAAGCATGTCGTGGAAACGGAACTGGAAGAAGCGATTTTAATTCCGGATGAAACCGAAACCGGGGAAGATCCGTATTACCAGGCAGACAGGCAGTTTGATGCAGGGGTAGTGCAAAGCCATCTGTTAAAGCTAAAGCCCGCACAGAGGTCTGTTATCCTTTTGCATTACAACCAGGATTTCAGTATAGAACAGATAGCTGCTATTACCGGGCTGCCGACAGGAACAATAAAAACCCATTTGCACCGCGGCCGGAATGAGCTAAAAAAAATAATCGCCAAATACTATGAGCCACAACTCATTAAAGAATATGCCTGAAATGGAATTTCCGCAAAATCTGCATGCCAAGATAATGAGGAGGATTATGTTTTATAAATTCAGGACGGCTTTATTGCTCTTATCCGCATTTTTAGCCGCCAACCTCGGCCTTATTATTTACCGGATTTCTGTCCACGTTTCCGAATTCCAGTCGTTTGCCATTTTAAGCAGCATCTTAAAAGATTTTGAATTAAGCTGGGAATATTTGTCCTCGCTGCTATCCATGGGCGCAGAAGTATTGCCGTTAAACCTGTTAGTTTTTGGGGTAATCAATGCCGCGTTGCTGGCTTATTTGATTTCTTTATCGTTTAAATTTAAAAAATTAATTAATGGTTCGGCCGCATAAAAAATGCCGGACATAAAAAGGAAAAAGTATGAAAATAAATTCAAGAAAAATAGCAGTGGTTGCGGGGATCTTGGCTACGCTGGCAGTTGCTGCCCCGGCATTAGCCCAGCAAGACAGTACGTCTACCGGGACCAGCCAGAACACCACAACCACCCAGAATAAAAAGGCTGCTTACAAGGCTTACCAGGCTGCTTTAAAGCTTGCCAGGGATGCCAGAGCCGCTTCATTAAAACAGGCCAGGCTCAATTTTGATACAGCCATGAAAGCCGCCCGCGATGCCAGAAAAAACGCTTTGACTTCTGCCAAGACTAAAGACGACAAAACCGCTGCCAACACCGCTTACAAAACCAGCGTAAAAGCCGCGCAAGATGCTTATAAGGCAGCTAGGCAGGCAGCAGAGAAACAGTTTCAGGCTGACAAAAAAGCCGCCCAGGACCAGTACCTGAAGAATAAATAATTTTAGGCTCGAGCAAAAACCCCGCCCAAATAGTACCTAAGGGCGGGGTTTTTTTCGCATGCAATTAAGTGTTATTTTATAACAGACTCATCTTTTATTTTAGTAGCTATAACCTGGACGTTTTCGGACACGTGTTTTCCTTCAACTTTGAGCGTGTCGCCTATGTTGAAGAGGCCAAGAGAAATTGTTTTACCGTTTTTGTCGACGAGTTTGGCCTTGTTGGCATCAACCCCATAAATTACATGGTTATCGCCTTCTATTGTCAGGGCGTAAAGGTTTTTCATGGCTAACCTGCCGGTAACGCTTATGTTTACCAGCCGCGCGGTTGTTTGCACGTCCTTGGCCAAAACATTGGAATTTGTCCTGTCCCAAATGCCTTTGACTTTGGCAGTATATCCCAGCTCCAAATCCCTAAAGGTAGAATTTTTGCTGTTCTTTTTGTAATTAGTCAGTTCGTTTGTACGGATAGTCTGCGTGCCATACTGCTTGCTCTGCATGGTAAAATTCAGGTTGGATGGGTCTATGGCAGTGATTTTTCCGTTAAAGGTGCCGTTGTGCACATAGAGCGACATATTCCGGATATACGATGCGCTTATGCTGTTATCCGGCCATAACCTGCCTTTGACTTCAAGTTTGTCGCCTATTAAAACCTCGTCAAATTTCATTGTTGCCCCATTCTTGCGCGCCAGCACGGCGCTGCCGGTTTCCGCATTGTATGTTGCCGCGCTTGTGGTCTTAAACACAAATTGGCTGCCATTAATTTTTGTTATCGTGCCGGAAAAAACTTTTTCCGCCGAAGGGCCAAAGGCCAGGCTGATGCCCGGAATAATTAGGCACAAAGCCATAACTAACGCGAACTTTTGGTATTGTTTTTTCATTTTTTAAATTTTTAATAAAAAACGCCTCAACTTTTGAGACGTAATCTTTCTTTTATGAAGGACTCGATAGTCTCTAAGTTTGTAAGTTTAGTATATCACTTAAAATAAGTTATAGCCAGCCAGAAAAAAATATGATTAAAATTAGCCAAGGCATCTGCCTTGGCTAATTTTTTTGGATGTTGCTATTCGGTTGTTACGCCGTCGAATTCAGCTTCGTTAGCTACAGCTTCTTCTTTGGTAGAGCGTACGATGCCGTCTTTGTGGTGGGCAGGGGAGTAAATGGTGTAAAGCTTTAAATCTTCAGAGTCTGAAACATTTACGACATTGTGCTGGGCGCCTTTTGGGACAATAATTGCCGAGCCGTCGCTTACTTGGTATTCATTGCCGTCAATTATGCACTTGCCTTGCCCTTTTTCAAAGCGGAAGAACTGGTCGCTGTCTCCGTGGACTTCCATCCCGATTTCTTCTTTGGGCTTAAGGCACATCAGCACTAACTGGCTGTGCTTGCCCGTGTATAAAACCTTGCGGAAATTATTATTCTCCAAGGTCTCTTTTTCTATGTTGGCGTTAAATCCTTTCATAAAATTTATTTTAGAGACGGTTTCAAAACGTGCTTTTGAAGCGAAATTGGATAATTTCAAGCAGATTGGCACAAACAATTTTTGAGGTTTAGCTAAAGCTAAGCGGATAAAATTTTTGTGACAAGCTGCTGAAATTATACATTTGCAGCCAAAATGAGGTTTTGAGACCGGCTCTTAATTAATTACCTATCAATCCCTTCTTGGGGTGAATAAAATTAATAACCCCGGAATGATTAAAAACAACGGCCAAAGTTTTCCCCATACATCACCTTTTATTATGCCGTAATTATTCAGCAAAAACACTAGCCCGATCACAAGCAAAATAGTACCTGGGAGGATGCGGCCGTAACGGCTATGCCGCCTGGCCTTTTGGGAATTATTATCCGCCTGGATAGGGGGTTGGTTATTTTCCATAAAACTCCTTCCTATTTTTTAATACTTACAGCTTTCCAGCGGCTAAATTGCCCCGCCAGCTGGCGGATTAGCCGTAGGAAAGCATTTAAACAACATTATAAATAGTACCTATTAATAGTATATACCCTAAATAACGCATAAACAAAGGGGTGGTTAACTAAGCACTATAAAAACAGCCCCTTCTTAACAGATTGGGGCTGTGCCTGCTGCTTAAAGAGTTAACTGTGCAATTCTATCAGTTCTTTAATTTTTTGATGTTCATTTTTCCAGGAATCCCAGACAGATTCGGCCCATTGTTTTATCGCCTCATCCCGCAATAAGCCAGGCTTGGTGTTTAAAACTTCCCTTACTGTAATGTGCGGGCGTTCTTTAGGCGGAATAAATTGCGGCCAGGTTTTTTTATTTTTTGCCAGAGCCATATGCGCTTTCTGGACTGCTTTGCCTGTATATTTTTTTTCAGCAAAAAGATAAAGGCCAATTAGGGCAAAGGCATTGGTAATGGGTTTTGGGTTGTCTGTTGCGTGCTGGGCCGCGTAGGCGTCAACTATATATTGATGTATGAAAAATTCCGGGTCGGAATGCTGCAGGGTATAGTAAGACAGCTCGTTGTAGAGGTCTCTGCAGGTTGCGTAACCGGAAATGTCAGCGCTGCAGGTTGGGCAAGCGGTTAGGGTATTCGTCGGCATGATTTAATTATGCACTTTACATTTGCGCGGTGTTTTATTTTTTCCATTCGTTTTTTTGTCCCCGCTTTGCTTTTAAAGATTTCATCCGGGCTTTGCTAAGCAATGTCCAGGCAAGTACGCCGACAGCGGCCAAAACGGCTTCTTTTTCTTCAGTTGGAAACTTGTATTTGTCCAGCATCTTAATTAAAACGTCAGCTGCTTCTTTGTGCTCCATAGCTTTAAAACGTCTTTTTCTTTTTCAGGTTCAAGTTCATCGTTAAGATTTTGTCGGAGGAGAAGATTTTTGCGGCTATGTAGACAAAGACTACAAAGAGCAATGCCATGTAGCCAATACCCAGCCAAATGTTCCCGTACCGGTGCAGCATTAAATTCGGCGCGGCTAAAAACGGATGCGAGAACGGTATGGCGTAAATAAAATACTTCAAGGCCGGAGAAACGGCGTTTAAATCCAGAAACATTACCATGAAATAGGGGATTAAAATAAGCATCATCAGCGGCGTTATTACGCCTTGGGCGCTTTTTGCATCCTGGGCAAAAGACCCTAAAATCAAGGCTATGGAAAGAGCCACCAAAATTCCGAAGAACAGGGATAAGCCCAGCATAATGTAATCAAAGCTGCAGAATACCAGACCCAGCTGCAATGCGGCCTGGTGCATGCCTCCGGCATCAACTCCGGCACCCATAAGTCCGCTAAGGCCGCTTGTATAACTGCGCATGCCAATAAGGTAAACAGCAGAAGCAAATAGCGCGACCAGTCCGGCGCCCACTAACTTGGCCGTTACCAGCGCCTTCCGGCTTACCGGGCTGGAAAGCAGGGTTTCCAAAGTTTTGTTCTCCTTTTCTGTGGCTATTGAAGTGGCGATAAGCTGGGAAGCGAGGATGATCACCAAAAATAAGATAATGGGGATAAGCGTGGTCTGGGAAGTAATGTATCCGCTGACAACTGCCGGGCTGACATGGGCCTGGTTGCTGCCGATAATCACATAATCATCGGTTTTTACCGGCTGTTTTATGCTGGCCGGATCTGCGTTTTGCGAAAGCTTTAAAATTTGGCTTTTGCTTAAATTGTCGTTTATCGCGGCAATGGCTGCTGCCAGGCTCTGTCCGGCCCGAGAACCGGCAAAAGAAAAATTCTCCATTATGGTATAGGTGGGCAAGGGGACAGTTTTTTGGGAATTCAAGTCGCGTTCGAACCCGGCGGGCACGACGACCAAAGATTTGTTGTTTTCGCTTTTCGCTTTCGCTATGGCATCTTCAACGGAGATGTTGCTTAAGGCTTCAACGTCAAAGCGGCTGTTTTTTAAAGCTGCTTCGAAATTTTTGGAAGCCGCGGAATTGTCCTGGTCCAATACTATGACAGGTACGTTTTTTTTGGCAGACAGAGCCGCCTGTTTGCCTGCCACTTTGCCTATGAACATAAATACCACTACCACTGCCAAAAGAGGCACTGTCATCTGCGGGGTAAGCAGCTCCTTGACTTCTTTTTTTACCAGGATGTAGAATTTTTTCATAAGAGTAATAATTATCAGCGTCCTTAAGCTAGCGCGACAACTTCATAAATACCTCTTCCAGGTTAGCGGCCTGGTATTTTGTTTTTAAATCATGTGATGTTCCGACTTCCATAAGGCAGCCCTTTTCAATAATCCCGACACGGTCGGACAAGAATTCTATTTCCAGCATGTTGTGGGACGAAAGCAAAACAGCCATTCCCTGCCCGGCCAGCTCGCGGATGGTTTTGCGTATTTCCAATCCGTTAATGATATCCAGGCCCGAGGTCGGCTCGTCTAAAATTGCCAGCTTAGGCCGGCTCATGACAGTGCGCGCCAGCAGCAGTTTCCTTGTCATGCCTTTGCTGTAAGTTTTTATTTTGTCTTTCAGCCTGTCCTTAAGGCCAGTTACCTCGCCGCCGAAGTCTACGAATTCTTTCTGTTTTTTTTGGTCGTCGTTATAAATTGCGGCCATGAATTCCAAGTATTCTTTGCCGCTTAAATTTTTGTAGGCACCTGCCTCTTCCGGCAAATAGCTAATAATTTTTCTGACTTCGTCCGGCTGCTTTATCAAGTCCTGGCCGTATATTTCAGCCTTGCCGGAAGTCGGGGTCAAGATAGTGGCCAGCATTTTTAAGGTGGTGGATTTCCCGGCACCGTTCGGGCCAATGAGCGCGAAAATTTCTTTTTCAGCCACAGCAAAATTAATGCCTTTTACGGCCTCAAATTTGCCATAGCTCTTTTTTAAATTTTCTACGTTAAGGGCAAACATATCTTTATATCGGATTTTTCTATAATATTATATTCCGTATATTAATTATAACCATTTTTTTATCTCTGAATCAAGTTGTTGTTTTGGGTTTCAATGCATGTTGGAACTAAGTCTGTGGGGGAAGCTGTATTTGATATTTTATAATTCGATTTTCCGTTAAAATAGTAACATAATTTTAAAAGTAATAATAACGGCTAAAACGTAGATTTATTACGTTTTAGCCGTTAATTTTACCTATAACCACCTCCCAACAAACTTGAGAATGTTGGGATGTTATTGGGTTAGATTTTGGTGTATTTGACAGAGCGGCCTTCGGCGCCGACCTGCTTGAGTTTGCCTTCGTTTTCCAGCTCCTGCAGGTAATTGGTCGCCGTGGCATCGCTGACATTCAGCAGCTTTTGCACATCGTCATTGGAGATTTCATCCTGGCTCCCAGCCATCTCCATAATTTTATTTTTGCCCGCCACTTTCTCCTGCTGTCTTTTTTCATTAACGGCATCAAGCCTTGCGTTATTCTCTACCTTTCCGGCGTCATTCTGAGACGCAGGCGAAGAATCTCTCTTTCTTCTCATCACTAACACAATCACAATCACTGCCAACACTATTGTCACAAAGTATATCATTAAATCCATATTTTTGTTTTTTATGTTAATTGTTATTTTTATGGTATTCAAGAAAGAATCTTCCTAACTCTGAATTGAGCTTCCTTATCCATTCGACAGTTGAGGTTTCTTTATAAAAATTTTCAAAACGTTTATCATTATATTCATGCTTCCTTGGGTAATGAAAAGTTGCATTACGATAATGTCTTAATAAATCAGTATTTTTGGATTTTAGCAACATATCAATAGCATCGTCCTTTAATTTGAGGTCCTTCCACCCTTCCACAACCACATAAAGCAAACCATACCATACTGACATATATATCATCCATTCAATCTCAATCCCATGTTCATCAATCTCATTATTCATGTGCTTTCCCAAAATGTCATCAAAATGAACTCGCATCCTGTTAGCCCAAATAAAATATCGATGAAGAATATTAATAGGATCGTCAGGCCTCACATGTTTTTTACTTCTACTGACTTTCTTGTTGAATAGGTCATTTTTTAATGAATAAATAATGAGAAAAAGGTGTCAGGTATTTTTTTGCCCAAGTTTAGTTAGCCTGGCTATTTATTTTATCTCTTGTCACTTTATCTAAAATACCAGTTTGTTTTAATTTTTGAGATTTCTGATATTTCTTTAAAGCATCCCGTGTTGTTGCGCCAAAAATACCATATATTGTCGGTTTTTTGATTTTTAGTAATTGTTTAACCTCCAAAAAGTTTTGTAAAATTTCAACATCAGTGCCTTTGCTCCCCATCTTTAAATCTTGAGTAAAGTTGTATGAACCGGTTTTTATACCCAATACCTGGCTGGCTTGAATATTATTATTTGATATCTCCGGAACACACAAAGTTTTACTCTCATTTAATACAAAACCACCACTGCAACTACAATTTTCATATGCTGAACCTATAGCCTGAAAATCATTGTTCTTTACTAAAGCGTTAGATCCCAACTCACGTATACAATAAGCAGCACGTGAAATACAACTATTAGTTTTAGTATCAAAAATAGTTAATGAGTCACAAGCAAGATATATTGAAATACAACTACTCCTGTCTTTATTCCAAGTAAAATTTGTATCGCAAATGCATTGATTAGCTCCATAAGATTTGGCACCTAAACCATATTGGCTCTTACAAGTCTGATCTAAAGTAACACAAGTATTGTTTGTTTTATCAAAATAATATCCATCATTACAGACACATTGATTTAAACTATCCACCTTAGCATTATATCCATATAAATTTTTACAATACTGGTCCATTGAAATGCAATATGTCTTATCGGAATTAAAAACGTAACCATCACCACATTTACATTGTGTTAGTCCATAAGATTTAGCATTTCCAAATTGCCTTTGGCATGATTCATCAGTGGAAAAAATGGAAGAATTATTTGATTGATAATCATAACCAGAACCAGAATTACTAGAATAACCCGGTAATGAATAGTTATATGAATTGTTATAACTGGGCGAACTATAGTTATAATTAAAATTTGTTCCTAAACTGCCACTGCTATTGTTATAGTAATTTTTCAGATAAGTATCGGAGTTGCCATCCGCAGTTTTTCCCGTATAAGGGTTAGTATTCCCGGGATAACTCCAATTATTATATGGATTACCATCGGGAGCTGAACGATAGTGGGGTTGTACATATGTTCCATTTTTTCTATAGTAACCATTTACATGAACACTTCCTCGAGCTTCAGTAAAATTGAAAAAACCAACACTAAAAATCGCGGCTAATAAAAATGCAGCTATGATTTTTTTCATATGTTTCTGTTTTAATTATTTTGCTTTGCAAGAATTTCCCACTTTCCTATAACCATAATTGCAATACCAAGTTGAGCCGGAAACATAGGCATTTTTTGGAGCAATGACTTTCTTACAGACTTTGCCTACTTTTTTATATCCTGAGTCGCAACTAAAACCTATTCCGGAAGCAGAGGTATTGGCATTTTCAGGAACTTTCTTTAAGGCACAGTTATAGCAGTCTTTATAATAACCGCTGGGCGGGTAGATTACGCCGCCGCTTTTTGGGTAAGTCGGATACAAACAAGGATGTCCGGCATCACCACAAGTATACGAACCGCTATCGGAAGGGCAAGAATGCCAGCGGTGACAGCCAGACCTATGAGCAGAGGCATAATCAAAAATAATAAAGCTACCTAATAAGGTTAGTGTAATTACTACGATTCGTATTCGCCTTTTTAAACTTAAAATATCCATATCATCTTAAGCATATACCTAAGCCAAAAAATTGTAAATATGGCTTGTTTAAGATGGATGGACTGAGGAGGGCGCCTTGAGCGATTTGCCCACTGCGGAGTGCAGAGAGCGCGTTTTAGACCAGTTATCTTTATGCCTTAAAATCATGTATTAAAAAACGGCTAAAACCTAAGAAATTTACGTCTTAGCCGTTAGTGGTGTTAAATGCAATCTCATACAAAGTGTATTTGAAAAAAGGATAATAAAAAAAGCCCCAAAGTTTCCCTTGAGGCCCGAGGCTTGTATTGAGCTAAGTGTGAGAATGGTAACCGCAGGTCTTACTACCGCCTGCTAGTTTACCGTGAAAGCACTGGAATAAGCTGTTCCGTAGGCAGTTTGTAGCTTGATCTGCCAGCTACCGGTGCTAAGCAATATATTGATGATTCGGATGGTGTTCAGAGACTGGATGGTGAGTCCAGCAACACCGTTCGTTCCACCGTCATTCGGATAGCAGGTGTTGGTGCCACTGACGCAGAACCACACCTTTGTGCTTGGTGTAAAACCCGTGCCGTAGATGTACCCTGAGAACTGGACACCACCCACTGGCTGATTGTCCCAGTAGTAGCCCCCTGTTCCAGAATTGATCGTTGGCGCCACGCCGTTGACCGTAACACTGCAACTATTGGAAGTAGTGGTATTGCTGCTGTCCTTAACGGTAACGTTGTAGGTGAATGTTCCAGCGTCGTTTGGCAATACAGTAGCGCTGTTGCTTGACTGGTAAGATCCTCCGTTGAGGCTGTACAGATAACCGCCAGTGCCGCCTGTTGCGTTCCCAATAAGGGACGAGCCGTTTCCTAAGTTAACAGGATTCGGCGACAGGTAGCAGCTTACGGAAAGCGGAGCAGGAGGCGGCGCTGTCACGGTCAAGGTCGGATAGAGGTATTGGTCAACCCCTCCGCCCTGAGCGTGTAGCGTTAATGTGTAAGTCCCTGTTGGGGTAGATCCAGTAGTCTGCAAAGTCAGGGTAAAACTTGCCCCGCTTGTTGGACCGATGGAAAATACCAAAGACGAAGGACTGGCAATTGTGGTATTTGCAGGTAAACCGGAAACAAATACTGTCACCTGATAGGTAAAGTTGTTGACGGGTGTAAGGTTTAAGTCAAACCCGACAGAATCTCCAGCCTGTGCAGACTTGTTTCCGTTGAGCATGGTAAAAGTGTAAGTCGGAGTTGGAGTACTAGCCAGATTCACCGCAAAACTCACTGTTCCGCCAGCAGACAGGGTCTGGGTGGCAGCAGGAGTGATGGAATTGATGGTGTAGCCAGAAGGAGCCGTGCAGGACAAGGTGTAACTGCCTGCAGCCTGGCTGTTCAAGGTCGCCGGTGCCGAAATGTTCGTACCGTTAAGCGTACAACTAACCGTTCCTGCATAACCGCTGACTGTGACATTGACGGTGCCGGCGGAGGAAGACTGACCCCCACTATATAGATTCGCAATCTCAGCCACGCTCAAAACCCGGCTGAAAATTGCAAGGTCGTCTAGCAAACCATCGAAACTGCGGTAAGCGCTGTTAACATACCAGCTACCGAGCAAGACGTTGGAAAGATCCAAAGATGGAGTGGTGGTAAAGGTGTTGGTTTTGTCCAAAACCCCATCAATGTAATACTTTATGGTCTTGTTGTTGACATCTATTGTGGTGGCAACATGGTGCCAGTTCTGGTCACTGATGGCAGAAGACACATAGTTTACGTCCCAACCTGGGTCAGGAATTCCATACACATACGAGCTTAGCCTGTCATTGTAGTAACCGACACGCGTGGTCATCATGAAAGCAAACTGGCCATTTGAACCAAAGCCGTTAGAACCAAACATGGCCCTATCCGTGTGGACAGTGGTAAAAGAAGTGGGCTTTATCCAGGCCGTGATTGTCACGGCATTGTTCCCAGTTCCATTGACGTCTCCAACGGTAATACGGCTATTGGAAGCATTGGAAAGCAATGCTCCTTGGCCGAACTTACCATAGCTGGTGCCATAGGTTACACTGGTGTCATTGCCGTTATGTCCGCCTTTGATATCATTACTGTTTCCTTCAAAGCGGTAGTAAGCAAGCAGGTTCGGGTCATTGTAGAGCGAGGTGGAGAAGAGCTCGGTGGGACCGGAAGGCGCAGCCGTGACGGTAAATGCATTGGAAAGATTGGACCATGTACCTGTACCGTTGCGTACCTTCACTTTCCAATCACCAGCAGAAAGGTTAATGCTAGAAATTACCGCTTGACTGCCATCGATATTGGCAGCGACGGTAATTCCCGCGGGTTGCTGGTAGCAAGTGGTGTATCCGGGATCCTGGCAAAACCACACTTGTAGATTGCCAGGAACTTGGTCAAAGTTGAGTCCGCTGACAATTCCATCGAAAGGAGTTCCAGCGGTAGCGGAACTGCTTGTGACGCCGAAAAGGTTGACAGAAGGCTGGCCGAGTTGGATTTGGTTGACACAGGTTGTGTGGGTTTGGTTACCCAGAGAGTCTGTGACATACAAATCCACGCCTGACAAGTATCCACCGTTGGTATAAGTGGTGGTGACCGAATTTCCTGTTCCGACAGCGCCGTTCTCCCAACTTATGGAGTGAGAAGATGAGCCACCGGAGACGGTAGCCGTGTAGGTCACTGGCGTATTAACTGAAAGGATGCTGCTGTTCGGAGAGCATACCGCAGTCAACGAAGGGTTAATGACGAGGTTTTGGCTATTAGACAAAGACCCGCCAGGCCCGTTCCTTAACTGAAACTGGTATGTATCCGCTTGCAACGGAGCAGTAAAACTGCCGACATAAGAAGTGGTCGTGGCATCGATCTTAGTTCCAAGACACCCGTTTGAACATCCAGGTCCATAAATTAGACCTTGTATGTTCGCAGGATCCACAGAGCTAGCAGTGGCATACACATTGAAATTGTTGCCAACTGTCATGCCGCCAGATACTCCAACTGCGTTAATAGTGGGGGTGGTACTGGTTGGTGTCCCGCTATACAAATTCGCAATCTCAGCGTCTGTTGGCATGCGGTTAAAGAACGCGACGTCATCCATGTAACCGTTCCAGTACCGGTAGTTGTTAGTGGCGAATACCCCCAAGCTAGTAGGGGCGCCCGTTGCTATGCTTTCGGTATTGGTGAAGGTTGCCGAATTATCGAGTACGCCGTTGATGTAGATCTTGGTAACACCGGTGGTAGCGTTGTAGGCTACGTCCCACATGTACCAAGTATTGGTTGTCAAGGTGGTGTTGGTCGATGATAAAACATTTGCTTTTGTATCGTAAAGCTCCAGATGGAGCTTGAATTGCGTCGCTGAAGTTCCTCTGATGTGCCAGAAAAGCTGCCCCAACGTGGACCACGTAGGCGAAGACCATATGGTTTCGTCGTAAGGGTAGCCTGGGGCAACAAGGACGTTAAACCATCCGTGTATCCAGAGGATGTTACCGCTGGGAGGTATTGCCGATAAGCCAAGGGCGATATTGGAAGAATTGCCGTTGAAGAGCGCCCCCTGCCCAAATTTCCCATAGCTTGAACCGTACGCCATGTTGGTGTCGCTGCCGTTGTGGCCGCCTTTGGTATCGTTACTGTTTCCTTCAAAGCGGTAGTAAGCAAGCAAGCTCGGGTCAGTGTAGAGCGAGGTGGAGAAGAGCTCGGTGGGGCCGGAACCACCCGGAACAGGCGGCTCAATTGCCTGGATGGTTAATGTGGAAGAGGGAGTAGCGCCCACACTACCGTTATTATCCTGAAAAACCGTTTGAAGTTTTGCAGAATAAGTACCAAGCGGTGTTTGAGAAGGTACGTAGATGAGACTCTTAGCTGGTACAGTGGCGTTGGCCGACAGCACTTTATTGCCGTCTGAAAATGAGAGTATACTAGCTGGTGTTGATACTACGTTTCCTTGAGCGGTTCCTGCAAAGTTTAGCATGCTCTGTAGGTTAAACGGAATTTCTCCCATACCACCTTGAGTAATGGAAATAGAAGATGGAACCGATGTTAGGTTTACTTTGGGATTTGTAGTTGAAATTCCTGCTGCAGAAATGTTGTTATCCGGGGTATTGGCCGTGTTAGTTAGCCATTGAATTGGGTCAGTAAAGCCATATGTCTCCTGCCAGGTCGATTTGGTCTGAGGTATATAGTCAGTATCGTACCCTAAGCCCAATTTTTGATTAACCATTGGTATTGAAGGGAAGTTGGGATTAGTATTTGGAACAAAAATCCCTAAATGTAAATGCCTTGCGTTTGCTCCTTCCCAATCTCCAATCAGTGCAAATGGTTGCCCAGCGACAATTGGATCATTAAGTTGAAACGGCAGTTTCGTAACAATATTGTAATCCAGTACGTGGCCGTAAACACCCCAGAAGAAGTTGTTACTGCCTGCGATTTTGTGTTTAACTAAAATCGCAACGTTGTACTTTCTTATTCCAACACCGCAATTGGGATCTTTCCACTGTACCAGATCTTTCATGGTTTCGCATTTTGTTGTGCCCCAATTAGCCAAATCCGTAGATACGTAACCGGACTGGTTGAAGTACCCAGGTGTTGGCGAAGCATCACCGCTGATACCTTTACTAACATTAGTAACTATACCATCGGCAATTGCATAGACCGAGTGCCCTATACCATTAGGCGTACCATCTGTGTAGGTAGGGCTGCTTACAAGCATATCCTGACCCGTGTGATAGAGCTTGGGCCTGTAGCAACCGTGGCCGGTTCCGCCCGGACTTCGCGACAACCAATCACTACATCCATTTTGATTTCGTGTCGCATCTGCTCCCGCAGGGTTGTAGTAACCAGTTGCACTGACTTGAGTGTGACCAAAGACTTGGTCAAATGCGGACTGTGCTTGAGCCAAGCCCACAAAGATAACAACCGTGGTCAATAAAATCAACTTTCTCATACTTTTCCTCTTTTGCGTTGTGAAGGTGCTAATGGGTTTATACCCACGACTTGCCCATAAAATTATGAGCAAGATGATGGGAATAATATAAATGTGTGAATTGCGTAGTTGATATGGCTATGTTACAATAAAATACCATCAATAAGACTTAAAATATGATAAAAAAAATATTATTTTTTACATTTTTTTTAGGGTTGTTAGGGGCAGGCTGCAATAAAACTGAACCAATCAACAATTCACGAGAAACTTATACTAACACCAAATACGGTTATAAAGTGGAGTATCCTTCTGGATATGTAGTTGATACATTTAAGACAACTGATGCAGGAGAAGACCTTCCTACAACTCCAGCACAAGCAGATTCTAACCCCGTAACAATAAGTAAGAATGGAAGTAAAAATTGGATCTCTATAAATGTATACATGGGGGCTTTGCCATTAACAGATGAGAATGTAGGAAAAGGTTTTGCCACCAACCCTACGGTAACAAAGATACAAGTTGCTAATTTACCAGGTTATAAATTGACATTTCCAGATACGCCATACGAGTTATACTTTGTCCAAAAATTTAACGGGCCACGTATTGGAATTAAAATACCTGTTAATAATTCCTTATCTGAAGATATGCTCAAAAGCTTTAGTTTTACCAATTGATCCAAACTTTTTCAATTTTAGGCTCTTGTAAAAAATTTCAATATGAAACTAAAAATCCGCTTGTAAATATTCAGCGGATTTTTTAATTTTCCTCATAAATTATACAGTTTTTATAATATTTGTCAAGATTATGCGGTTTTTTCAAAAAGGATATTAACAAAACAACGGCTAAAACCCAGGAAATTTAGGTTTTAGCCGTTTAGGGAATTTATTATTTTGAGGATTTGATTTCTTCGGCGATGGTGTTGGTCCAGGATTCGATTTCTTTCCAGTCGCGGAAGTCGCCTTCGGGCATATTTTGGCGGGCAGAGGGGATTTTTTGCACTATCCTGTAGACAAAGCCGACAAAGCCGGTCAATTTTTCCCCAAAAAGCGCGCCAAAGAAAACTTTGTGGCCGCGGGGTTTGACAAGGGCCTTTAGCCCATCTATCTCTTGAGGCATTACTGAGGTTTCAAGCAAATCGCGTCCCTTGGCGTCCGTCTTCTTGTCGCTTGTGGGTCCGCTGGAAAATAGCCACACAGGGCGAGTGGAAAGCAGGGCCTGGTTTTTGGAAACAAACTGTTTTGCCTGTTTCATCCAGCTGCCCATGAACACGGCGCTGCCAATAACAAACGCGTTATAGCTTTCTAAATTTTTTACTTCATCTACATTAATCACGTCCGCTTCCAGTCCATGCTCGTTGAGTTTTTTGCCAATATGTTCGGCAATCCCTTTGGTGGAACCATATTTGCTCGCATAGGCTACTAAAATTTTCATATATTTATTTAATTAATTTAATATTGTTTTTAGTGGTACAGTTATTATTAATGACTATATAAATTGTATCACCTTACATTTCCAACAAAAATTAATTTTCACCCTTATCGCTTGGGATGTGGAATTTGTGCAGCAGGCGGTGGATTATCGGTGCCAGCAGGACGCCTACTGAAACCAGGAACACGACGCCGGAGAATAGGGCGTAAAGGGAGGCGAATATTTTCCCCGCGTTTGTATTCAATTGGTTAACCGGTCCCATGCCGCCTAAAATCATTGCTGCATTCAAAGTGGAATCTATCCACGACATGCCTTCTAATAGTTTGTAGCCAAGGATGCCAATGAACCAGGACACTGCGACAAGCAGTAATGCGCTTGCGGCAAACCGCCCCATCCTGCGAATAAAAGCCCGCCTGGAAATTAAAGGTTGTTGATGATGTTCGAACATAAATAAAAATTATTTCTTGTATTTTTATTATACGATAATTTAATTATTATAGATAGATTAAGAAATTTTTATACTAACCCGTCATAAGTGTTATAATGATTTTATAAGGTTTAGGAGTATCTGCCATTAATAATATTCTATGAAAGCTACTATTTTTCAAGGATCGGGCAAGATTGAAGTGCGGGAAGTGCCGGATCCGGTTATTCAAAATCCAGATGAGGCTATAGTTAAAATTACATATAGCTGCATTTGCGGTTCTGACTTGTGGTATTATCGCGGACTTAGTCCGCTTGAAGTCGGCGGCCGCATTGGCCATGAGTTTATGGGGATTGTGGAAGCGGTTGGGGAAAATGTAAAAAATATTAAGCCCGGCGATTTAGTTGTGGCGCCGTTTGTCGCCTCGGACGGTACGTGTCCCGAATGCCTGGTTGGGCAGACCAGGTTATGCCGCAATTTCAAGTTTTGGGGTACCCAAGGTTATGACGGGGGACAGGGGCAAAAGGTGCGCGTGCCAATGGCAGACGGAACATTGTTTGTCATACCAAAAGATAAGGCAAAAGACGAGCATATGATGCGGGCGCTATTGCCTCTCTCTGACGTTTTAGGTACCGGGCATCATGCCGCCGTAAGCGCTGGAGTTAAACAAGGATCTACCGTGGCAGTTGTTGGCGATGGGGCAGTGGGGCTGTGCGCTGTTGCAGCAAGCAAGAGATTAGGGGCTTTGAGGATATTTTTAGTGAGCACTCATGAAGACCGCGCAGAAATAGGAAAAAAATTCGGTGCGACAGATATTATAGCGGCACGGGGTGAGGAAGCGATAAGACAAATAAAAGTAGCGACAGGAGATTTGGGAGTTGATTGCGCTTTGGAATGCGTGGGTACGCCCGAATCGTGGGATGCCTGTTTTGGCGCGGTGCGCAAAGGCGGTAATATTGGTGCGGTGGGGGTGCCTCATGGCGTGGCTGATATCCCTGTTTCCAGAATTTTTACCGCTAACATAGGAGTAAAAGGCAGTGGTGCGCCGGTGGCCCATTATATCCCGGAGCTGATGCCGGACGTGCTGTCTGGTAAATTAGATGTGTCAGATATTTTCACCAAAACTATCCCGCTATCGGACATCGCCCAAGGTTATAAAGATATGGACGAGCGGAAAGAAATAAAAGTTTTGATTAAACTATGAAATTAACAATACTTTATAGAAATAACAAAAAACATCATGACAACCATTAAGGCTTTCATAGAGCGCCACTCGCTGCCGATATATTTTATACTAACGTTCGCTATCTCTTGGGGCGGCATTCTGTTCATGGTTGGCCCTGGCGGAATCCCGGGTTCGCCGGTGCAAACCGCAAAGCCTCCATATGTGTATTCGGTTTTACTCTTTGGTCCCAGCGTAGCTGGTATCCTGTTGACCGGACTTGTCCGCGGAAGGGCGGGCTATCGCGAATTACTGTCCCGGTTATTCAGGTGGAGGGTGAGTGCCCGCTGGTACGCAATAGCTCTCCTGACTGCTCCGCTTTTGACAATGGCGGCACTTCTTGCGCTTTCGCTTGCTTCCCCGACTTTCCTTCCTGGCATATTCACCTCTGGTAATAAGGCCTCCATGCTGCTGGTTGGTATCGCGCTGGGGCTTACTGTCGGTATTTTTGAAGAGATCGGCTGGACAGGGTTTGCTATCCCTAAGCTTAAACAGCGCTATGGCGTGCTAACTACAGGGCTCGTTGTGGGTTTCTTATGGGGCGCGTGGCACTTTATTATGTTTTGGGAAAGCGACAGTTTTTCCAGGGCACTTCCTCTAACTCTCTTGCTGGTGCGCCTATTTTCCTGGCTGCCGGCCTATAGGGTGCTCATGGTGTGGGTTTACGACAGGACCGGGAGCCTGCTTTTGGCGATACTTATGCACGCAAGTCTCGTGGTTAGCCAATTAACCCTCTTGCCTCTGGCGATATCAGGAGCGTTCCTTTTAGCTTCCATCCTTGTATGGGCCGCCGCGCTGTGGGTCGTCGTGTTCGTTTTTTTGCGAAAAAGACAATTGCCAGAATTGCAAATGGAAACATGATCTATATTAAATTGAAAAACAGGCTGACAAAATCAGCCTGTTTTTTTGGTTTGCAAACTGGAAGAATTAAGTTTCACTTTCTTTTGTATGCAAAAGCGTAATAGATAATATTGCCGTCCATAGCATAGGTGAGTAGACGCTAATGCGTTCCATAACGCCCATCCACGGAGTGGGCAATTGCGCCACCATCTTGGGAGCTTGCATTCCCGTAAGAGCCCCAAAAACTAGCATGGCTAAGATTGTCAGGACAGAATATAGGCGAAACCATTTCCCATTCACGCCAGAACCAAAGGCAATGAAAGCTACCATAAGAGGAACGGTAATGGCTGTCATGACTATGTGCATGGTATCGGTAGCAGACCCCAAGGCTCCGCGCAAGTGCATTGGGAAAAACAGCCAAGCAAATCCTAGAATACCCCATATCGTCAGCAGGATTCCCGCAATACGCAGAGCGCGCTTCTCCTTGGATAATATCCAAACGCCTATTCCGAACGCTGCAACAAGAGGGTTAAACAAAAAACTCATGGCGATCCATGTGGTTCTGGTCGGGGCTCCGATTGCCGACAGTTCGCTGATGGTTTGAGAGGTGTAGCTATAACTTGTCCAGCTTAATGCCAGCAGTGTATCGGTAATAATATAGAGCAGCGCCGCAACAATGCCGCAAATGAGCAGGGGCTTAATAACAGCAGTCCGTTTTAGGGCCGTTTGATTGGCTGGTATCTGGTTTTCCATATAAATTTTTTATGTTATTGATGACATCTTAAGTTTAAATCTGAATTTTTATTTATGCAAGGCTTAAGGGTAAAACTATGGGATTAAAAATGCCAAATCGGCAGATTTACCTTCCTGGCCTATTAGTGATAGAATAAAATATATTTAATTAATGGTGTTTATATTCGTTTAAAGAATATATATGGATATTAAAGCAAAACTTTCAACTTTGTGGTTATTCGCGACACTTAATTATCTTTATGCCGATGTTGTTGGATTAATGAATCCTGGGCTGCTCAGGCAATACCTGACGGGTACCGTAAACGGCGTTCATTTTAGCCAAGCGTTCCTATTGGGGGCATCAGTTTTAATAGAAATTCCTATTGCAATGGTCCTGCTGTCGCGGGTATTAAAATATGCTCCAAATCGGTGGGCAAACGTGATTGCAGGCACAATAATGACCGTTGTTCAGTTTGCAACGCTCTTTCTGGGAACACCAGCTTCTTATTATATATTTTTCAGTGTCTTAGAAATTTTAACCACTTCACTAATTGTCTGGTACGCCTGGCGGTGGCATCAGGCTTAAAGTTATTTAATTATGAATAACGATGAAATAAGTTCGTTGAATAAAACCGCAAGAGTCGCGGGACTGCTGTACCTTTTGGTTGCGATATTTAGCGGCTTCGCAGCGGTTGTCCGTTCTGGTTTGGTCGTATCGGGAGATGCTGCTGCGACGGTTAGCAACATTCAATCTTCTTTAATGCTATTTCGTTTTGGTATTGTCAGTGATTTGGTAGGACAAGTGTTTCATATTTTTTTGGCTTTGGCTTTATATGAGCTGTTCAAAACAGTGAATAAAACTCAAGCTTTGCTGATGTTGGTATTAGCTTTGGTGCCGGTTCCCATTGCGATGCTTAATCAGCTTAACCAATTTGCTGTCCTGCCGCTTTTGGGCGGCGCTAGCCAATCTCAGGTAATGTTCTTCCTCAATTTACATAACTTTGGGGTGCTTATTGCCCAAATTTTTTGGGGCCTGTGGCTGTTTCCTTTAGGCTTTCTGGTATTTAAGTCGGGTTTTGTCCCCAAAATTCTCGGGCTGTTTTTAATAATCGCTGGTTTTGGCTATGTCATAGACAGCTTTGGTAAATTTCTTTCCCCCAGCTACTCTTTAACCATTTCCGTGTTCACATTTATTGGAGAAGTGCTGTTTCTTTTATGGCTTTTGATTAAAGGGGTTAAAGTTCCAGCGAGTTAAAAAATATACGGGAACTGATTGTTTGTTTGCCAATAAAAATCACCAATGAGTATTGGTGATTTTTATTGGCTCCGCTGTGTCGGGCAAGCCAGGAAATTTTGTATGCAAGAGTCGATTTATTCCGGGGTTTGCTATTTTACCAGAAATTTTTCGAGCTTGTCGAACTGTTGATTGTAACCCCACTGCATACCCTCGACCGCCATTTTGGCATTTGGTCCGACCTTATTGATTGTGGCTTTTAATGTCATTTTGGTTTTACCGTTATCTTTGGTCAAAACAAGTTCGACCACTTGATCTATTTCTGTCTCTTCTTCTTCCTGGCCTTCGGTCCAGGCTTTGGCTGTATATGACAGCTTCGAACCGGTCTCTATCAACGTAAACCTGCCTTCCATCGGCCATCTCGTGCCTTTGTAAGAACCCGTCGCTTCGCCAGCTTCCATTACAATGTAAATTTTTCCGCCGACCCTGAGGTCAACTTCGCATTCTGGAATACTGACATCGTTTGGGCCCCACCACTGTTTCAGCATTTCGGGGTCAGTCCAAGCCTGCCAAACCGACTCCGGTGAGGTGTCAAATGTTCGCTCAAACATCACTTCTTTAATTGGTTCCATATTTTTCTCCTTCTTGCCAGCCCTGGTCCGACTCAGGCGGACGACGGGTCTGTTAATCGATTTAAAATTCTTATCTAATGACGAAAAAAGGGGCATAACCCGTCGTTAATCAAACAGTCACCTGAGTGATTTTTATTATACAATCAAAATCCACCGATGCGCATCGGTGGATTTTGACGGCTTACTTCGTTGGCAGTATTAGAACCTGCTTCTTAGAAGTTATTGCCCCGGATTATTTTTTAGAGTTATCCTTCATAGCCTTGAGGCTCGCTCGGACAAGCTTCTTTATAAGCGCCACCGGTATCTTTTTATCTGCCGGGAAGCTGACAATGGCCGTTGTTGTAGGATAGCCGGCGAGCTCTTTTTTGTGATTTTTTATCACCGGAGGCCATACATGCAAACGCATAAACGGCTCCTTAAAACTGAACCAAACGAACATGCCGTTATACGCGTAGTCTCCGGTATAAAAATATCCAGGTATTTGGAAATAGTTGACCGTCTCAACGGCATCGGGGGCGACCTGCCGTATAGCCGCCCTTGTATCCTTTAAGGTAGCTTGGGCGTTTTTCGGACACTTGGCGATGTAGCTTTCCACGCCGCCGGGTTTAATATCAGATTTCTTTTTTGCCATAATTATTTTTCAAATTTCAAAGCAAAATTATAAACAATTATTTGTTATTTGTATTATATCACGGCTTCGAACGTCTCACTTGGGTAAATAAAAATCATCCATTTTTATGAGTGGCTTTTTATTGCTCGGGAGGGGAATTTTGAATCTATAACAAACGGCTAAATCGGGGATTTAGCCGTTGATTTGAACATATTTTAATTTACCAGCCTCCTCCACCGCCGCCCCCGCCTCCACCACCAGAGCCGCCGCCGGAAAAGCCGGAACCGGAGCCGGGTGGGGTTGAGGCCGCGGCTACTGCGCCGGTAAAGGATTTGCCGACTGTGGAAGCAAAATCGTTCGCGCTAAAGTGGGTCAAGGAACCGTAATACCAGAGGGGTGCGTATTTGACTCCTCGGTTATCTAAGCGGGCAAAGACTTCGGCGAATTGCTGGGCCCACTGGTGCTCCACGTCCAAAGCTAAAGCATAGGGCAGTATCTTTTCAAATAGTTCGGGGGTCTTTTCCGGCGGATTGTGAAAGTTCAGCCGATCTTTTTCCGTGACAGTCAAAAACCACTTAAAGCCTTCTATCTCATCTGCCAATTTTCGGCCTTCTAAGGTATAAGCTCTCATTAACCAGGCAAAGATGATGTTTACTGCCACCATTGCCAGAATGAAAATCGGCCAAAACATTATCGGCAGAAGAGAGTCAACGCTAAAGCGTACAAAAACGGCTGATATTATGGCTAAGGCAACCACACCCAAAGACAGAAGAGCGCCTCCGACCACGACCAGAATATTCCTGGAAAAAAATTGCCTGCCTGCCTGCTCCTTTAAGGAGTCGGCGAATTTTTCACGGATCTTTAAGGTCTCGGTCGCGTTTTCTTTTTCCAGTTTGTAAGAATCGGCGCCGGAGAAAAATTCATCCATCAATATCTGTTCTTCTTTCGGCAATTCAATTTGGGGTGCCTCGCTCTTTTTGGTTAAGGTGTAGGTCTTACTCCAAAACAAGCCTTTTACTTCTGTAACAGTCAGCTTGTTTCTAACTCCCAAATCGATGATGGCCGAAGCGAACGCACGGTTATCATTACCCATGCGGTTTATGAAGCGGAGCAGACCAGGCGAAAATCCGCACGGCGGCTCGTAATAGGGGATTATGGTTCCCTTTTTGGGGTCGCGTCCGTGCTTATTCCACATATATAGATAGAAAGCCAAGACCAGCAAGAAGCCCAAAATACCGACAATGTAATCTGAGTTCGCCTTAAGTCCGGCCCAAAGGTTTTGGGCTTTAGTGGGAGGTGTAATATAGCCTTTTGGCCAGCCGACCGCTATGGTCAATCCTTCATTGGGACCAAGCGGGCGGGTGGTCTTGAATTCCGCGACGGAGTTGCCGGTTACGGTCGCCATGCCATCCTTTGCAGTTGAACCTTGTCTGCCAGTGTAAAGCGCGGTCGTAATTTTCTCTTTGGGGATGTCGTTGGGAAGCTTGATTGTGGCTGTGGCCGAATCGATAGGGAAGACCCAGCCGTTTCCAGTGACGTTCCAATAAAGCTCGTCGTGGTCCTGGAAAAATCCCAACTGCCGGTCGGTTTTGTAAGTTAAAACATATTCCTGTTCGCCTAAGGGGACCAAGGTATCTTTTTTGCCTATGTATATCCTCAGTCCGTTGCCTCCGCGCTCAATGTGATATTGTTCTGCCATTCCATCACGTTTGGCATCCAATAGCTCAAACCCCACTTGGTAGCGGTGACCTAATTGGTCTTTGTAAGCGATGGGGAAATCGCGGTAAATGCCGTGGTTGATCTGCTGGTGCGCACTTATTACTTTGATGGTCTCCGTCACTATCATGGAGGAATCTGCCTTCACTTCTATCTTACTGTCATATGAAAGGATGCGCTCTTGGGTTTGAGCGCTGGTCAGCAGGGGAAAGGTCAAAAGTATAGCACAAAGACTGATCTTAAAGAATTTAATCATATAAGTTGTTTTTGTCTCCGGCTTAATAAATGGAGTTACGAGACTATTAAGGTTGGGCCGCACATTAAAATGACGGCAAAAGGTGCATGAAAAGCGGGAATATCATCATCCAACCGCCAAATCCCTCAAGGACGTCAAAGGCGAATATGGAAATGAAAAAAACAAAGGCCAAAGACAATATCCTCGGCAACCGGATTACGGTTTGTTTTGTGCTTGGTATGGAATTACAGCAAAGTGCTTACGAATCTGCCGATGTAGTAAGGCCAGATTACGATGGCCAGCACGCCCTGCCAGAACGAGAGATGTAGAAAGCCGATGGTGAAGATCCACGCGGCAAACCAGGAAAAGGCGGTAAAACTATGGTTTTCGATTTTAATTTTTTCCATAGTTTAATTATAACATATCTCAAAAACTCGCAGCCTGTTCGAATCCTGTTGTTGAATGCATTGAAAAACAGACTACGTAAAAGTAGTCTGTTTTTCAATGGCTCAACTTAAGTCTTCAAAGTCAGAACCAAGATTCGGGAGAGCAAGGGATATATTTATATACCAGACCTAGCAATGCAGGGTTGGATTTAGTTTGTCAAAATCAAGGGTTAACCGTTATGGTACCAGTATCGCTCTCGTTTAAGTGGTTATGGAAATCCCAAACGCCAGTACGGGCAAACGTAAAAATGTAATCTTGCCCTGGCGGATAAGAACGATTAGCGTTGAATTCGGGATACGCGTTGTCGTAAGGGTGGGGGCCCGATGCAACCCATAGGCTTGCCGAACTGTCGTTCCTGAATATTATTTTTTGCCCAGTTTTAACCGTTAACTTGTTTGGCGAAAACCCCTTGTCGGTATAATCAATTGTAATGGGTCTGGAATTTATGGCTGGAACTGAAACTGCCGCGGGTTGATTTGGCACAGCGGATTTTTTACTTTTTGCCAAAACCAAACCTGTCCCTGCAACTATCAAAATAATGATACCGACTGTCAACGCATAGGTTTTATTCATAATTGCTCCATGGCAGATTAAAGTTATTCAACCTGGACTTTTATAACGTATGGTTTTTGGATATTTGTGGCTGGCCAATAAGGGATGAAGGTGAAAGAATTGGTAGCAGTAAAACTGACAGTCTTGGAACTGCCTGTGACTATGGTTCCTGTACTTAGGTTTGGGCTCCTAAAATCCAGACCGCCATGATACGTTTCGTTGGCAGCAACATTAAATTTAATACTGACAATATCTCCTTTACTGGCAGTAATCGTCGTTAAGTTTGCCGAGTTGTCGTTGGCGTTGACGGTAAAATTCTTTTGAGCTGGGCTCGGCATGCTGGAAGCGGAGACGGATGGCGATGTTTTTACAGGCTGGGAAGTTGGAGAGGTCACCATAGCGGCTGGTTTAGCAGGTAATCGATTGGCTGATTGTGAGAAGGCGGCTGCAGAGGCCGAGGGTTGGGTAACCACAATAGTTCCGCCCTCGCTGGGATTTAGGTGGTTATGGTAGCCCCAGCTGCCCACGATATCAAATTTAAAACTCCATGCTTGATTAGGGGCGATATTAGCGCAGGAGTCAAAGGTACTGCCCACACAGCCGCCAGTGGTTGGGTAACCATTGTGAATAGGGTGGGGGTTGGAAGCCACCCGCGCATCATCTGAAGCTTTATTCTCAAATACCACGGTATCTCCCTTTTTGATAGTTAATGTTTTCGGGGAAAATCCGTTATCAGTATACGTAACCACGTTTTGCGCATTTTGCGGGATCGCGGTTATGTTGTTGTTTCCTGCATTTCCCGACTGGTTATTCGCGGAAGGCGTGGATTTGGAGTTGCACGCCGCGGCCAACAGCGCCACCAAGCTTAAGGGGATGATAATTTTGTATTTTATATTCATGGCGTTAGGAATTATTTTTTAAATTTAATATCGCGGAAACGACGGAGCAGAAGGCTGCGGAGCGGAGAAGCGTCTGCTCAAATTTAGCCGAAAGCTGAATCTGCGGCGGGGAATTATTCTGAGGAAGGACCTGTGCAATGGGGTGAAGAAACGGATAGTTGGCGGATTATAAGACGGAAGCGGGCGATTTTGGTTAGCAGGCGGTATATACGGCGGAGGGGGGTTCTGGCCGGGCATCGGCATGTTCATTGTCGGCGGAGGGTTCGTGGGTGGCATTGGAGGATTATTTGGCGGCGGCATAATCATTGGGGGCGGGTTAGTTTGGCTGGCAGACATGACAGTGACCGTTCCTGACATTCCAACTCCTCCTGGGCCGCCGTGAAAGCGACAATAGTAGGCAAACGTGCCAGGCGTGTTGAAGGCGAACATAAATGTCCCGCCAGGGTTGATTGTGCCACTGTCAAACATGCCGTTATCCGCAGTAACCGTGTGCATAAGGTTACTTTGGTTTGTCCACATCACCGCAGTACCTCGGCTTATGGTTATATTAGCAGGCGAAAACATCATACCCACCATAGCCACGTTCGTCTGGTTGTCAGCTCGGCCTGGATATGGAGCGATGGCCAAAACCGCCGCAAATATAATTACAGGCAAAAACAATATAGTTGTCTTAGTTCTCATATACATTCACCTCCCTTACAAACAAGCGGTTAATTGGCAATTTACCTTAGAACCTATACGAAAAATCCTTCTTGGCTGCAATTGCAGAATTTCGGCCATTCGGCCAAAAAATTTTTCCGCTTATCCTGCGGATAAGCATCAAAATTTATTTTGCCCGACTGTCTCGAAATTCTGCAATTTCGCCTAAAAACTATTTTTCTTATAGGTTCTTGCATAAAAATAAAGCCGCACAAGAGGCGGCTTTATTACAAATTTTGGTTTAATCCGGATATTGCCTTAATTTAGAGTCAACTCCCTGTTCATACTGGGAAGTTTTACTTAGCAGCGACTGAAGCTGGGCCTGTGTGCGCTGGTCGCTAACAGAAGAAAGACGATTTTGGATAGTGCCTTTCAACGTATCCAGATAATTGCCGTAAGTTCTGTAGACAGCCAAGCATTGAGCCATGGTGTACTTGCCTGGCTCGCCTTTTAAATTGAGGGCACGGACATATCCGTCAGTTTGGGACGCTGCTTGCGATAAGTAGGTCAATTGCAGGGCGAGGTTTTGATTTTTGGTTGACTGTAAGGCGTATAGCTGTTTTTGGGAAAGTTCCAAGGCAAGTTTTGCTTTTTCAAAACGATTAGGAGCCAAGGCTATTTCCGTACGGTCCCATAATAATTGCGCTTGCGGTAAAACCAAATTTCTTTCCGTAACAGTTGCCACTACCAGCAGGCAAACCGCCAACGCGCCAGCCGCCAGGACAGGCCGAGTTTGCAGTCGTCTGACTAATGTCCCTAGTTTTTCCTTCAGGCTTGGAGCTGGCATGGCTTGGCCAGCTTTAATGCGGCTTTCCAAAACAGCCAAAGTTTTTTGGGAAGGCTCAAGTTTCTTTAGTTGTTTCAACTTTTCAATAAGCTCGTTGTCGTTCATAATTTTCCTTTCAACTCCTTTAAAGCCCGATGGATTAATACCCTTACGGCATTTTCGGTTTTTTGTACTATTTCGGCTATATCGGGCACCTCGACTTCTTCGATATAGTAAAGAATTAAGATATCCTGGTAATCTTCTCTTAATTCGTGCAATTTGGCAAATAACTGGCTAATTTGCCGTTCCTTGTCCAGTTTGTTGTCCAAATCGTCAGTCGTAAAGATTAAGCCTTCAATCTGTTCCAGCGGAACATGAGTTCTGTGATCCCTTCTGCGATAATAGTCTACAACAAGGCCGCGGGCGATAAAAAACAGAAAGGCTTTGGGATTTTTAACAACCTGCCCTTTATAAAGAGCTTTCCAGAATTTCAGAAAAGTCTCCTGGGTGATATCCAGCGCCGTTTCGTAATCCGAGACTTTAAAATATACAAATCGAAAAATCGCCTTAACGTGCGCGTGGTAAACTTCCTCAAATTTCTGGTGGGGGTTTTGGTTCTCCATTTTAGAAGCCGTAAAGTTTGTATTATTATTACAAAATCAAAAACTGTTTGATTCACTTGACTATATTATAGACGTTTATAGTTCCGACGTTATCAACTCTCTACAAATCTCAAATCAGAAACCCCCCAAATTATTGAGGGGTTTATGTTGGCTCAACCTAAGTCTTCAAAGTCAGAACCAAGATTCGGGAATCTAAAGAGTATGTTTACATAACCGATCTTATGATACAGGGCTAGATTTAGGTTGTTTATTATTTTAGAAATTTTAAAGTTTTTTCAATACTGCCACTATTAGTATAGAAGTAGCTTGAGGTATCAAACCGATATACCGTGTTTTTATATTGGATTAAATATTGCTCTTCACAAATATCGCCGCAGCCTCCTGTGTTATACATCGGCTGGCCGTTTATAGTTGCAAATACCTTTAGCTCCTCTGGCGTATTGTCTGAGGCAGCCCAGCATTGCTTAAGAGAAGTGCTGTCTGGACAACTTTGATATTGTTTATAAGCATCAAGAGTTGGAAACCGTTGGACCGTTAATACTGGTAGTCCAATAAACTGGTCTAAACTTAAATTTTGAAATGCTTGCTGATTCTGTTGATAGTATTTAGTACCTGCAGTTTTGTCTACAAAGGTTACCACGTCTCTGTGAGTGGTTTTGCCTAATTCCCAATTTGATGGTACCACAAATTCAATACCCCAACTTTGATTGGTGTATAATTGCCCGTTACTGCTTGAAGACAATGTTCCCATGCTTTGTTGTTCTTGTGGTTGAGCTTGCTTCTGAGGAGTGCTTGTGGTGGAGGTAGTCATTTGTTGACTAGGAACTTTTATAGTTTGGGAAGGTGGAGTTGATGGAGTATTCACAGCCTGCGGAGAAGATGAGTTGCAGCCTGCCGCCAAGAATAACACCAACGGAATAATAAAAGATATTTTTTTCATAAATAATGGGTTTATTCTCTTATTACCATTATACTCTTCTTTAGTTACGACGTCATTAACTTTCTAAACATAAAATACCAATGTTCATTGGTGTTTTTATGTTGGCTCAAAACTGCAGACGCTGTTTGAACCTGGTTTGTTGAAAAAGGCTGGATATTTATTGCGCTCAAAAAAAAGCGCCGTGTCCCCAAGGTAGTGGGGGCGTGCGCCGTAGTTGTTCTACACAACGTCTCACAAGCCGCGAGTCAAGCTCATTCCAGCCACAAAAGGCCGTCCGCGTGGCCGGAAGTTTTTCAGTCGCCGTTTGACATCCGCAGTGTCAATATCCGTACGTACGATGCGAGTACCAACCCGCTGCTTCTTAAAGAGGGTCAAGCCGAGAAATCGTCGCCCTTTTTGATTGAACGCTCTTTTGGCGATGATCTCAGCTTTCTGGCGAGCTTCTTCGTCATTATCAGCTTTGAACCGGATGCCACCACAAGTGACATGCGCTATTGACCCAACTTCAGTCCATACTGGCACTACATAGTAAGGCATTCCTCCTCCTTTCTGCCTGTAGTTATAAATTATACCTATAAATCCGAAAAAGTCTAGAATAAGTTTACTACTTAAATAAAAAACACAAGCTGGTGCTAATGTTCTTTATTTGGCTCGCCATACGAGACTTGAACTACCCCGAAGGACTCTGAGCAGGCACTTGGGTCTTGGGCTATGGGAAACGTAAATTAGTCAACTTCAATATGATTGAGTTTTAAGTCCCTTGTTTTACGTTCAACCTAATACCTGGGCTAATTTTCTGACTCCAACATTTTCTTGAAAGGTCAACGTTCCTTGAATAAAATCTTTTATATCTTTATGTAACTGATTGAGGCTGTTAAAGTCTAACTCATACCACTCTCCGCCGATATTATATTGTTTATACTTTTTATGTAAGTATCTTTCCAGAATCCAAGCTTTATCAGTCCTATAATAATTGTAGATTTCAATCTGATTCGGGTTTCCAGTTTGTATATTACTGACGCGCTGTTTCAAATTTTGAGTCACACCGATTTTGAAATTGCTGGTTCCAAGAGAACGAACTATATAAAGCCCTAATTCATCGTTAGCTACGTCGTACACAACATTCTCAGCAAGGTTGCCTTCTTTATAAACCCGTCCGTTAAGTCTAGCCACACGACCAAAACCATCATTCATTAAACTGAACCCCAAATCTTCCAACATCCATTCTTGGGCGTGATAAACCGGATCTTTATCATATTCTTTCAGCACATGGCAAACTTTTTTGGCAACAGCGTCCCGGTAGTCGTAACCTTCGTAATTTTCGTGAAACCTGGCCGCTTGTGAAGAATTGGTAGCCACAATAAACCAATTCTCATCATTGTCCTTGGTCGTAACCCAATATAGATGTTTAGGCTTTGTATACAAAGCTGCTCGCGTAATTAAATGTTTATTTACTATGTAAGAATCTTCACCTTCAAAGCTATATAGCTGATTTTTATCATCCAAATCCAGCCATTCGTAAGTATTTTTAACAATGCCGCCACGATAAATAACTCTAACACCAATCATATCTAAGAACCTGTCGCAACAGTGGATATCTTGATATTTTAATATGGTATATTTTTTCCTAGTGGAAAACTCCCGGTCTATAGAAAAACGGAATGATTCTCCAAGTAGCTTTTGAATGCACTCTTTAATGTATGATAAATCATCCGTCTGAGCCATTTCCCATCCACGGACGTCTTTATATGGCAGTTGATACTTAAATTCTGAACGGTTTAACCTGTGGGCTAAAATCTTGCCATTAGGGTGCGTTATTAGAAATCGTAGGCCTGTGATATACATATATCTTTCAATTATTGACTAAATAAAAAAACAAAAACCACCAAATTTTTGATTTTTAGTGGTTTTTGTTTGGCTCGGGAGGTGGGATTCGAACCCACGGCCAATCGATTACACTTATCCTGATGTTTCCAAAAGGGGTGGACTATATCATCATCCTATTCCAGGTGGCTCGGGAGGTGGGATTCGAACCCATCTCTTACCATCTAAAAATATAGGATGCGAGGCGCTTCGTTCCAAAGTTTTTAGAACTACTCCCATAAAGGGATAGTCTCTGAACCTTCCCGCCTGTTGAGCGGGCTTGGCTGCTGATTACCATTTTACAGGTTTCCAGCAATTCACCTCGTTTTTCCATTCCCAATTACTTGGGAAGGCTGCTAATGTTTGATCTCCTTTAGAGCGAGATCAGGTCTACAGTCGATTGCTCTACCGCTGAGCTACTCCCGAATATGTTGTTTTATAAATTGCCTGCCTCGATGGCTTTTAAGCTGTTTTTCTCTTATCAAGGCTTGTTGGCGAGTATCAACATTTTCTGAATATATTAGTTGCCACTCACCATCAAAACTTGAAGTGTATCCCTTAAAAGTATGTTCGTTATGTAGCCTTAAACGCTCTGTTAAATTTTCGGTTTGACCGATATATATTTTCTTATGTTTTGGATTATAGATAGCGTAAACGCTAAACATTAGTGTCGATTGCTCTACCTCCGCCATCCGCCAACTGGCGGAGGCGGAGAGCTACTCCCGAATACTATTGAATTTTTGAATTCCTAAATATTTTAACAATATTTTAATCTTTTGGCAATACTGGTTTTGTGGAAGTTTTTCATCAAAATTATTGGATTTTTTTGTATTTCAACGGCTAAACTAATGATTTAGCCGTTTAATTTTGCTATCATTGCTTAAAACCACCGCCGTCTTATATAGTGATTAACGAAATTTATGGATATAAAAAACAAGGTCGCAATTATTACCGGCGCGTCTTCTGGCATTGGCTTGGCTTTGGCTAAAGAATTGTCTGCACGTGGCGCTAAAGTTGTCATTTCGGCCAGGTCAGGAGATAAATTAAAGCAGCTGGAAAGTGAAATTCCAAATTCTTTTGCCTTGCCCGCTGATATGGGTAAACCAGAAGATATAAAAAATCTCATCCGGCAAACTTTGGAAAAGTTTGGGCAGATAAATATTTTGGTCAACAATGCCGGCCAGGGTTTGCGCGCGCCTCTGGAAAAAATTGATGCCCAAGACTTCCGCGACTTAATGGAGATAAATGTTTTTGGGCCGCTTATTGCCATGCAGGAAGCTATCCCGATTATGAAAAAGCAGGGCGGGGGATTAATTATAAACATTAGTTCCCAAGTCACTAGAGGCCATATTCCAAATTTATCAGCCTACTCCTCGACAAAATACGCGCTTAATTCCATTTCGCTGACTGCCAGGCAGGAATTGGAAAAGGATAATATTGTTGTCAGTGTTTTTTATCCCAAAACGACTGCCACCAATTTTGGGCAAAACGTACGCGGGGAAAAATACGACTCCAGGACCGTCCGTCCGGGGATAATAGCGGATACGCCGGAAGCCGTGGCAGAAAAGATCGCCGACCAGATAGAAACCGAAACCGCCGAAGAGTTTATGCGATAAACTAAAATATTTTTCCCTCTATATTTAACGGCCGTCATTTATAGAGGAGTTGAATTACATAACCAATTATGCAATTTAAAGTAACATCGATTGCCTGTTATTCGTTATATAGACATAGGTATGAAAAAAATATTTATTATTCCAATTATTATCTTATTGGCCGTCGGGTGCAATTTGCCCGCGCAGACTGGTAATCAAAATCCGGTTGCTGAAAACAGCAGTACAACTCCTGCGCCTACATCAACCAGTTCTGGCGTTTTAAAACCAAAAAAACCTGACGCACTGTCACAAATTGTTTTGCCAATAAGCCAGGCTAAGGACCGCATCACTAAAAAGTTTTTTGGCACGTATGTTACCCCGCAAAATTCTCCGGTCCAGCCCGAGCGTTTTAAAGGTTACCACACGGGCCTGGATTTTGAAACTTTTGCAAACGAGCAGAATTCCGAAGTGGCCGTTAACGTAATTTGCAGTGGCAAGATTTTGCGCAAGGGTTATGCTAGCGGCTATGGGGGATACGCTGTGCAGGCCTGCGTAATAAACGGCCAAACAGCCACTGTGGTTTATGGGCACCTGAGAGAACCGAGCATAACAGGGAAGCTAGGGCAAAAGCTGACAGCCGGCGATAGTTTAGCGGTTTTGGGCACGGGTTATTCCAGCGAAACTGATGGCGAACGCAAGCATTTGCATTTGGGCATCCATAAAGGGGCATCTGTAAATATAATTGGCTACGTACAAAATCAAAACGAACTTTCCGGTTGGATGGATCCTCAAAAGGTTTTGGGATTGTAGTGTTAAAGAAGGAAACAAAATTAGTGTATAATTAAAATAGAAAAATCATTAAACAAAAATTTTATGGCTAAATGGTTATTCGGGGCAGTTTTGGCATTAGGGGCGCATTTTGCCGCGTCCTATATTATTCCTCTGGACCAAAAAGGGCAGGAAACTTTCGCCGGGCTTATGAAATGGTTTTGGCCTTGGGCTCATGGCAATAGCGGCCCGCTAGGCACAATATTGCCCTCCGGATTTCCGGTTCCGGGTTTTTTTATTGCTGTCACCGCTGCCGGACTGTTTATCCTTGCGGCCTTGGCTTTTGTCGGCATTTGGGTTCCGTTCATCTGGTGGCGGGTATGCGCATTTGCAGGAGCGCTAATTTCATTATTCCTTATGCTGATGTTTTTCGGCCCGACGAAAATAATCCCAATTGCCCTGGATATTTTTGTGCTTTGGGCAGCTTGGAATAACTGGACTTTAGCCGCAATCCACTGACCTAGAAGCAGTCTTGTTAAAAGCAGCTTTTGAGACTGCTTCTTAATAAAACAATTAGCAAACAATATATTTAAATGTTTAAAAAACACCAGTGAAAGCTGGTTTTTTGTTTAAGAGGAAGTCCCAGACTAAAGCCTGCATTAAATCCACTGAGAAAAAGAACATTGTATTTTGAATATGATATACTTAAGGAAACATAAAAACGCATGGAAACAAATATTAAAACCAAACCAATATTCAAAGCCAAAAAATTTTGGATTGCTGTTTTAGCATTCTTGGTGCTGATTGTAATTTATTTTAAAGTGTCAGATTCGGGCCGCGATAAAATTTTTTCAGTTGAAAATATCACGCAGGTAAAATCTGCCGAAAAGCAGGCTGTTGCTGAAACGCCAAAGCTAGATATGGCAAGCTATGATAAAAAACTAAATGAAATCGCAAATAATCTTACTAACGCATCAGCTACTTCACCCTCACCTTTATCCTCTCCCATCCAGGGAGAGGAGTGGAAAAAAGAATGGCCGGTAAAAACTGTTTATCCAAATGCCGGAGCGCTTTTGCCGTTTAACCGGATTGTTGCGTATTACGGCAATTTGTATTCTAAGAATATGGGCGTTTTGGGAGAATATCCAGAAGATGAAATGCTGAAAAGGCTAAATGAAGAAGTGAAAAAATGGGAAGAGGCTGACCCAAACACTCCCGTAATTCCGGCTTTGCACTATATTGCAGTGGTGGCGCAAAAAGGCGCTGGCCGCGACGGCAAACACCGGTTGCGCATGCCGGATAAGGAAATAGACAAGGTGCTGAAAATGGCAGAAAAAATTAACGGCATTGTTTTTTTGGACGTGCAGGTGGGAAAAAGCAATGTGCAGGCCGAAATTCCGCTGCTGGAAAAATATTTAAAACTTCCCCAGGTGCATTTGGGTATTGATCCGGAGTTTTCCATGAAGAGCGGGGCAGTCCCAGGCACATCCATTGGCACGCTGGACAGCCAGGACATAAACTTTGCGGCAGACTACCTGTCGAAAATCGTCAAAGACAACAACCTGCCTCCCAAAGTTTTGGTCATCCATCGCTTTACGCAAAAAATGGTAACGAGCTTTAAAGACATTAAGCCCTTGCCCGAAGTACAGATTGTAATGAACATGGACGGTTTTGGCGGGCAAGCCAACAAATTAAACACTTACAAGCAATACATTTCCAAACAGCCCGTGCAGTTTACCGGCTTTAAGCTGTTTTATAAGAATGATGCGGCTAAGGGAGCAATGCTTACTCCCGAAAGGCTTCTTAAACTTACCCCCATTCCGGTTTATATACAATACCAATAGATGGTGATATATTTCAACGGCTAAAACATCGATATAGCCGTTGAAACACAACAAAAATATAAAAATAACATCCTTACATTCTCAAGTATGTAAGGATGTTATTGTATGAAAATATGTACCAAAACAAAACCCGACTAAGACTTTTAGTCTTAAGTTTACCCATAAGTAATCATAGTTTTATCCGTCAAAATTCATAAGCAAAAGAATTAACAAAAATTTTATGGACCCAGTAGTGCATTTTGAGATGCCGGCAGAGGATAAAAGCCGGATGGTAAAATTTTACGAAAGCGTGTTTGGCTGGCAAACTAAAACGCTAGGCAAAGACATGGGTGAGTATGTTTTGGCTACCACCACCGAGCGGGATGAAAAAACCGGTTTTCCAACCAGGCCCGGGGCTATTAATGGCGGCTTTTATACCAAAAAAGAAAATTGGCCGGCGCAGCATCCATCCATAGTCATTGCCGTGGAAGATATTAGAGATTGTATGATGAAAATTGCCGATGCCGGAGGTAAGGTGCTTGGCGAGCCGGTGGAAATACCAGGCATGGGCCAGTACGTTTCATTCACCGATACCGAAGGCAACCGTGTAAGCATAATCCAGCCCAAATCCATGTAGTATTTTGCCATCCTTTCAACGGCTAAATCCTAAGAAAACTACGATTTAGCCGTTGTTTTGCTTTTGTTTATCCTGTAAACTTTCTAAAATTTTACCTCGCTTAGATTGATTTATCTAAGCGGCTTGCTACAATTAAAACATATGGACAATCTAAACATAAAAGCGTGGTCTGGGCTTGCCTTTTTAGCCATCGCGATGGGTCTTTTGCTTTTTGTCCCAGCGGGGACTGTTTATTATTGGCAAGCTTGGGTCTACCTGGGTGTTTTTTTCGGAGTAACCATCTTCATTACGTTCTACCTCATGAAAAAAGATCCAGCCCTTCTGGCAAGGCGGGTGAGCGCCGGGCCTGCTGCGGAGAAAGAAACCAAACAGAAAATTATCCAATTTTTTACCTCATTGGGATTTATAGCCATACTGGCCGTATCCGCGCTCGATCATCGTTTCATGTGGTCAAGAGTGCCATTCTTTTCGGTTTTGTTAGGTGATGCGTTAATAGTATTGGGATTTGCCATTGTCTTTCGCGTTTTTAAGGAGAACACTTTTACCTCCGCTACTATTGAAATAGCCAAGGGACAGAAGGTGATTTCTACCGGACCATACGCTATTGTGCGCCACCCGATGTATGCAGGCGGCGCAATGTATATGCTTGGAATGCCTCTTGCCCTGGGTTCCTTTTGGGGATTTGTCCCATTTATAGCTGTGCTGCCTTTCTTATTGTGGCGGCTTTTTGACGAAGAGCAGTTTTTGGCAAAGAATCTGCCCGGGTATACAGAATACACTAAACAAGTGCGCTGGCGTCTGATCCCTGGCATTTTTTAACTTTTTATCTACCTACCAACGGCTAAAACACCCTAGTTAACTGGACTGCAAGTTAACGGGGGTAAACTTTTTTAGCCGTTTGTTTTATGCCTGTGCCCGTGTTTGGTTGCCGTTTGCGCTTTATAGAACGGTTTGTGCGGGGTTTCCCGCATCCTTTTATCCAGCAGTTCAGCCAGCCACTGGAAGTATTCGCCTAAGAACGGGTCAGGCGTTTTTTCGCGCATATCCAAAAACATAACTTTGTATTTCTCCCATGAAGTCACGACAAATGAGCCGAGAGTGATATCTACCAAGTCGATATTAATAAACCGCTTTGCCACAAGAATGCCGAGCGATTCCATCTGCTGCGCGAGTTGGATAAAGGCAACCTGTTCGCCGTGGGGGAGCGCCCGCAATTCTTCTTGGCTGGTTGGCATTTTGTGCGAGGTTATATAGTGGATGAGTTCGGCAAATCCGCGCGTCTGGAAGTTGTGCAGCGTCTCGAGCGTGAGGCGTTCCCTGCGGTCGCGCTCTGCCGCTTTAACCTGCGCAATGCCAAACACGAGCGCCACGATGAACGATAGCGCCAGCGCAAGGTTAGCGATATTGGATATTATTTCGCTGCTTGTCATACAGCTGTGTGACGTTTGCGTAATAATTTTTTTTCTTCCGGAAGTTTACCCTGGGGGTTTTGGATGCCCACAGCAGAAACCAGCCCGCCAATTGTTACAAGCAAGGCCATTACGATTATCCCTTTGTGAAAGCCGGTAATATTTAACTGCGTGCCTACCACCAAGCCAATGGTAGCCACAGCAACCAGGCCGGCAATCCGCGACACGGCGTTATTGACTGCTGAGCCTATGCCGGCATGCTCAGGCGGTATGTTGCCGAGCACGGCAGCGGTAAGCGGCGCTACGGTCATGGACAATCCCAAACCAAAAACCACGACTCCAGGCAGTACCTGGAAAACATAAGTTGCAGCAGCGTTTACGTTAAGCAGCAGCATGAATCCAATACCTGCTACTATTGGCCCAATAGCCATAAAAAAACGCGGGCCGAACTTTCCAGCCAGTGCGCCAAACCGGGGTGAAAGCAAAAACATAATTATAGTCACGGGAAGAAACGCCAAGCCCGCCTCGAGCGCTGAGTAGTGCCCGATCTGCTGCAGCGCAATAATTATCAGGAAAGTCGCCACGGCCAGACCTGCGTAAATAGTAACTGTGGCAAGGTTGCCGACAGAAAAATTCCTGATGCGAAACAGCTCAAGCGGCAACATTGGCTGGGAAGTCCGGTTTTCATACCAAAGAAAGCATGCTAAAAGCACTAAGCCGAACAAAAGGGGGATAAAAATTATAGGGCTGCCCCAACCGTAATGCGGCTGCTCAATTAGCGCGTAAACCGAGCCGCAAAGGCCAAGCGTGCATAAGACTGCCCCAGCCACATCCACTTTAGTTTCCTTTTTTAACTCCCGGGCTTGCTCTAATGATTTCATCAACCAAAGCGTTATGGCAATTGGGATGACGTTAATGAGAAAAATCGCCCGCCACGAAATAACATCAACTAAAAAGCCGCCGACCAGCGGCCCGACTATAAAAGAAATGCCTGTCCAGGCTGTCCAGGTGCCGATTGCTTTTGCTTGCTCGGCCCCCTGAAAAGCAGAAATTACAAGAGCGAGCGAGCTTGGAACCAGCAAGGCTCCGGCGATGCCTTGGAGGCCGCGCGCTAAAATTAAGAGCTCGCTTTTGGGTGCTATTGCGCATAATACCGAAGCTGCCCCGAACCCGATTAATCCTATACCCAAGACTCTTTTCCTTCCCCAGAGGTCTGAAAGTGAGCCGGCAATGAGTATGAGCGAGCCAAGCGTAAGCAGATACGCATCTACGACCCATTGCTGGGCGGCCAAGCCGCCGCCAAGGCTATGGGCAATGGCCGGAAGCGCGACGTTAACGACAGAGGAATCTAAAAATGCGACAAACGAAGCTAGGATGCTAATTATTAAGACGAGTTGCTGTTGTTTATTCATTTATATTTATTAGAAGTAGTCTCAAAACTTGTTTTTCAGGCTAATTCTGAAATTGCAGCCAAAATGAGGTTTTCAAGACCACTTCCTAATTACTTTTTAGTTTACTGCCTTTGGCTTCCGCATCCGCTTGCTATACAGTTGAGTCATTTAAAGTGTCTTACTTGTTTTTGTTTTCCTCCGGTCTGTTATCTTTTTCATCCTCTTTTTAACCGTGCGTTCAATAACGGCATTGGCAAAACCAATTAACACGCCAATGCCGGTTAAAACGTAAAATATGGTGAAAATTTTTCCTGCTGCCGTGTGAGGAGTGATATCGCCATAACCGACTGTTGCCAAAGTGATGACCGTAAAGTAAGCGGAGTCCAGCCAGCTTAAATGTTCAACCAAATGGTAAAACACAACACCAATGAGAATGGTTAGTAAACTGATGTATGCCAAAATCCTAAACTGCAGGATTTTATCTAATTGATCTTGTTCTTTTTCGGCCATAAAATTATTTTTTAGGACCTATTCGAAAAACATTTTATGCTGCAATTCCCGATTTACGGCTAAACATCAAAAATCATTTTGAGAACAATTTGTACGCTTTTTACTATAATTTTTGTTTTTAGCTTGAGTTTCCTCAAGTTGTAAAAATGCTTAAAATGGCCCTATTTAAAGATTTTTATCCAAAAAGAAAAGAATGCGGCGTTTATTATGACGTAAATTACCATGGGGTTTTTGCAAGCAAAGCATGGATTCGGCGTTATATAACATAAGTTAAGTTATGGCAAATATAAACAATGGTTTATGCCTGAAAATTCCAAAGAAGTGCAGTTTGTTTTGCAAAAAATCCAGCCGGCGCTGCTTGGGCTTATGGACGGGGCGGTTTCGACCATGGCGCCGATTTTTGCTACGGCTGAACTTACAAAAAACAGCCATAACGCGTTCATTATCGGGACTGCTAGCGCGCTCGGTGCCGGAATCAGCATGGGTTTTGCCGAAGCCTTATCTGACAACGGGGAGGTGACGGGGCGGGGGCGGCCGGAATCCCGCGGGCTTATTACAGGATTAGCCACGGCCGTTGGCGGCATGCTGCACACCTTCCCGTTTTTAATTCCTGACCTGCAAGCCGCTTTGCATTTGGCTTACGCGGTTGTGGCGATGGAACTTTTGGTCATCGCCTTCGCCCGCTATAAATTCATGAACAGCCCTTTGGCAAAAACCGTTTTCCAAGTGGTGGTAGGCGGCGGCATTGTCTTTGCGGTCGGTTTGTTTTTGGGTCGCCTTGGCGCACAATGACAATTTAAATTTTTTATTCCTGGATTCGTGATGGTCGTCACGAATCCAGGAATTGTTTTAATTGAGTAACCAATTACATAATCCGCACTTTCTCCTCTAAGCAGGCAAGCGACTGACCTTTTAAGAGGGCAGGTTTAAGCCATGCGGATTTCCACCGTCATAATTATCGGACTTAAAGTAAAAAATATGGATGAAAAAGAGCAATTAATTGAAAATTGGCAGGCTGAATTTCCGGTAACTTTTAAAGTGCTGATGAATTTTCCGCCCGACAAGACAGATTTAAAGCCGCACGAAAGGTCGCGCAGCGCCAAGGATTTGGGACGGACTTTTGTCTTTGATATGCATTTGATGCGCCAGGCCATTGCCGGAAAAATCGATTTCGGCCAATTGAAATTCATGCCCATGCCGGAATCCTGGCAGGAAATTCTGGCCAGTTTGGAAATGGCTTATAAAGGGTTTATGGAAGAACTTGAGCAGTCTCCGGAAAGCGAACTTAATAAGCCTGTCACTTTCGGCAACGGATCGGTGAGGAGGATGGATGTCGTTTGGGAAATTTTAAAAGACATGATACACCATCGCGGCCAGTTCTCTGTATATTTGCGTATGGCAGGCGGCAAAGTCCCTTCTATTTATGGGCCTTCAGCGGATGAACCGTAGGGGAATGACCTGCCTTCGTTCCGACCTTGTTGGAACTTCGGCGTGGCGAGGCCCACCTTCGTTTACACTTCGGCGTGGCGAGGCAAGAATTTTGTAATAAACCAGACCTAATTTTAGGGTTGGTTTTTTTGTTACCAAAATAAAAACATATCGTAATATAATATGAAGCAAGCTTTGGACGCCCTTTTTTGAGTATTCCATTTTTTCACGGCCGTGAAAAAATGGAATACCATAAAATATTATATGCAAATTTGCAAGCCGCGTTTTTATAGGCGATAATATAATCACTAAAAACAAAGTTAATATAACCACCAATGGATTTTCCAGAATCACAAATAATCGCCGATTGCCAAAAAGGGGAGTATTCCCAGTTTGGACAGCTCTATGACGCGTACATAAAAAAGATTTACAGCTTCATTTATTTCAGGACCCATCATAAGGAAACGGCAGAAGACTTGACCAGTGTCGTCTTTATGAAGGCTTTGGAAAAAATCTCGAGCTTTAACGGCAACAAGGGGCAATTCTCTTCCTGGCTGTACCAGATTGCCAGAAATTCTATCATTGACCATTACCGCACTTTTAAAGCGGAAGAAGATTTGGAAAACGCCTGGGACGTTCCTTCAAACAGCAACGTGGAAAGGGACGCGGATATTTCAAGGCAAATGGAAAACGTCAAAAAACAGCTGGCCGAACTTCCGGCCCAGCAGCGGGACGTGGTGGTTATGCGCGTGTGGGACGGTTTGAGCCATAAGGAGATTGCCGAAATTTTGAGGATAAGCGAATCCAGCAGCAAGATGTCTTTTTCCAGGGCTCTGGCCAAAATCAACAAAGAGACGGTTACAACTTTGGCCGCTTTGGCTGTAATTTTGGGAAATCAAAATTTTTAAACCATCAATATTTATGGATAATAATATAGAAAAAATTTTACAGGAGCTTTATGTAATGGACGCGGGATTTAAATCCCACGAAGCCAAGCTGAAAACCTTGCTTAGCGAACTTTTGCAGAACAAGCCTGATGTTAAGCTTGATGAGGAATTCGTATTAAACTTGCGCAGGAAACTTTTGGCCAAAGCCGATTTGATGCAGTCGCAAAACGCGTCGCGGTTTCCGCTCAAAGCTATTGCGTTTTCTTTAAGCGGTTTAATGGTTGTAGTTTTGGCTGTTTTGGTTGGAGTGTATTCCAGGCAAATAAAAACCAAACAGCTTCCTGCCACGCAACCTTATATTTTTGGCGGTAAAAGCGACAAACTTTTAAATGCCAGTGTTAATATTAACAAAGTCAGCCAGCAGGCTTTTGGTAAATTATCTATGGCAGATTTTTCTCCGGTCGGACGCGGCGGAGGCGGAGCAGGGGCAGGAGCGGCGGAATCTTTTAGCAGTGCCGCGGCAGCGCCAACAATGTCGCCAGATGCGAAAGTTGCCATTATGCCGCCGATAACCACTTACTCATACGTATATAAAGGCGGCGAGATTGATTTGAAGGATACAGAGCTGCCGGTCTTTAAGAGGGTTAAAGGCCTGGGTGATAATTTTGATGCCAAATCCTTGCTCAAGCAGCTGGACTTCGGCTCAATCGACATGGATAAATTTGAAAATACTAAAATACAATCGCTGAATATTCTGCAAGACATGGAGTACGGCTATAACTTTTACATCAATTTGGAAGACGGGATTATTAACATGAGCGAGAATTGGGCAAAGTGGCCGAATCCGGAAAAGAGCTGCCAGGATACACAGTGCTACCAAAACACGCGGCTTAAAATTAGCGATGTGCCCAGCGACGAAGAGCTGATAAATATCGCTAATAGGTTTTTGCAGGACCACAACATTTCCCTGGCTTCTTACGGCCAGCCCGCGGTGGCTGATACCTGGAGGCAGGAATATGAGAATATGTCAGATAAGTCGCAGGCTTATATCCCGGCAATTTATAATATAATTTATCCTTTGCAGGTTGAGGGCGAGGATGTTTATGATCCGAGCGGCTATAAGGCCGGGCTGGCTGTCGGCGTGGATATTAGGTTTAAAAAGGTTTCAGGTATGGCGGATTTGGCAAGCTTAAAATTCGAGAGTTCGGATTATCCTGTTATCACCCAAAGCCAAGAAATTATAAAGTATGCCGAGCGCGGCGGGGCGGCTAATCCCAATTTTTACATGCAAGGCTCCAGGGAAGTTAAATTGGAACTCGGCGATCCTTTTAAGGTTTACGTAAAAATTATGAAAAATGACGGCGCTTCAAGCCAGGAATTGTTAGTACCTGCTTTAATTTTCCCAATCAAGAATAGGCCGGCTGGCGCGGCCTATGCCCATAAGGGGATAGTGGTTCCGCTGGTAAAGGGAATTCTGAATGACCAGGCAACTGGCGGCGGCCCGGTGAGGATCTACAAATAACTACAGATCTACGAATTCATCCGAATCTACAGATACCTACAGATGTGCTTAGAAGATTATCTGTAGGCAATCCGTAGATCCGTAGATAATCTGTAGTTCTGTAGAATAAACGGCTAAATCCTAGGAAATTTACGTTTTAGCCGTTAAAAAAAAGAGCCGGGGCTCTCTTAGGAGATATGTTCTCCAATAAGAGAGTCCCGGCTTAAGGTATTGCAGACTTTGTCAGCAGAGCAGGTTGATGTTGGTCTGCCCGCGCGCGGTGTTGGCGACTGCTGTCGCCGCGGTGTAGGTGGGTTTGATGACGTTGTATTCCACCTTGTTAGCTGCGCCGTCGATCGGCTTGTTAGCCACTACCAGATTCGCTACTGCTGCGGCCGTGCCGGCGGGTGCGCCGGTATTGGCCGTGTCAAGAGCGATACCCGTGTCGAAGCCGGCGATCATCGTCGTCGTGTTGCCGGATTTGACCGTGGTCGAGAAAACGGTGCTGTCCAAAATCACGCCATTGTTTGCCTGATCCACACAGGCCCACGTTATGGTTGGTGGAGAGGCGGTCGGGCCTGGCGCTGCGAAAGCCATCATAATGCCGGAGAGTCCGAGCATTAAGACGACAATAGCAAGCGCTGAAGACACCTTGCGAAAGTCTGCCATTTAGTTCTCCTTGAGGTTGTTCATTCGCTATACTGCGACTGCAACTGCAAGCGAACTTGGCGTAAGTATAAGAAATTGTTGTTTTTTTGTCAAATTGTTGGTTGGTCAAAGAGCATCTTTGACCATATGTCATTCCGGGCTTGACCCGGAATCCATATATTGCTTGATATCAAAACGTAGATTCCCGCTTGCGCGGGAATGACATTGCACAATGATGGTCAAAGAGCACCTTTGCCAGTTTGGCAAAATAAAAAAGAACCTGGGGAGGTTCCTTATGTTGCAAGGTTATCCCCAGGTTCTTTACTGCTTAGGCCGACGGCCTGTTTAGCGACGGCGCGTGCGCCGAAGTATTTTGAAGCCGAAGGCCCCCGGCGCAGGCCTAGTTATTCGCGATGGTGGCCGCCGTCTCCGTCTGCTGGTTGTTCGCCGTCATCTTCTTCATAGTGCTGTTGCCGTTGGTCTTCTTCATGAAAAAATCTCCTTGTGATTTTGCAAGTTCCTTCTCAATTCCCCAAAAATTGCAGGGGTTGTTTTAAATATAAGGGTTTAAAAATAATCTGTCAAATTTAAGGCATAAAAAAAAGGGGAGCGAGGAGCGCTCCCGGTCGGGTTGAGTGAGGTGCTTCCATCAAGCTTGCCAGGTTAAAAACATGGCAGACTTGATATCTAGAGTTAATGTTGCATCAGGCTGTTGCCTGACACTGGATCAACGGTTTAGGCCAAGGCCTTTTGAGCCCAAAGGCCCATTCCCTCATATCGCCGTTTATGAGGGCGCAAAGCTTCCGTAAGTATTGTCCCATCCTTTATGTTAATATTATTATAGGAATATTTTTTATTTTTTGTCAAAATGAAAAGAATTTTTGTAGGAATTCCAATTTCAGATGAATTGCAGGAAAAGATACTGCTATTTTCAAAGCAGCAACAAAGCCTGCCTGTCAGGTGGTTGAAGGGGAAAAATTTGCATATAACCCTGGCGCCGCCATGGCGGACTTGGGATTGGAAAGAGATATACGAAAAACTTAAAGCAATAAAACAGGAGCCTTTTAAAATTGTTTTTGATAAAATCAGCTTTGGGCCGAACCCAAAAGAGCCCAGGCTGATTTGGGTAAGCGGCAAAGCGCCAAAACAGATTTATGATTTAAGATATAAGATTTATGAAATAATAGAGCAGGAATTAGACAATAAGCAGTTGATTATGCATTCTACTCTGGCAAGGTTTCGTCCTGGGGATTTTAAGAATTTTCCGGTTAAGGAGTTAAACGAAGATATAAATTGGCAAATGGACGTGGATTCTTTTGTTCTTTATCAGTCGCGCATGCTGCCACAGGCGGCGGAATATGAAATTTTAGAGAGAATAGTGATTAGGGAATAGAGGTAAGAGTTAAGAGATAAGAAAAATGTAGGGGCGGATATTATCCGCCCTTTAACTGTCTAAAAATTTTATAGGCCATATAAGTCTTATAGGGCTTTTGAATGGCCCAACCCTAGGCTCAAGCCATTCAAATGATACATCAAGAAACCTGCCCCGCCCTTGCAGCAAGGGCGGGGCTTCGGCGTGACAAAGCCTGCCTTCGTTCATACTTCGGCGTGGCAAAGAAAAAGCCGGGGAAAAGGCTTAAACCTTTCTCCCGGCTTTGTTTGTCGTGCCGCCGCAAGCTTACCGCTCCTTATTTTGTCGGTTCTTTCTTGACTTGGCTGTGGCGATCATCAAAGATCCAAAAATCGCAATCGCCGCAATAAAGAACCCGAATCCGTAAGCAGCGCTGATTGGCTGGAATTTTTGCGTAGCCGCTGCGCCGAATGTCGGCAAGGCCGGCGATAGAATTAGCAGTAACCATATAAGTATCTTGCTCTTCATCTTGCTTATCCTCCCTTTTTGTCCTAGAAGTAGTCTCAAAATTCTGAAATTTCGCCTTATAGCCGCGTTTTGAGACCGCTTCTTAAAACTCCAGGCTTTGTCCGGTATATTGTAGAATCGCAGAAGGTAAATGTCAAACATTACGATTTTATTATCTAAATTATCTAAAAAAAGATAACCGGGAGCGACAAGTGTCGTCGCTCCCGGTAATTGGCTAAAAACCCGTGTACCCTTGGTATGTATCCTGTGTGCCTCGCCTGCCGCCGTAATGGCAGGTGCCGCCGAACACGTCACGGCCGGTTGGCTTCGAGTCGGTGTTGCTTCCGCACGCCTGCCTGTAAGAGTCTCTTTGCAATGGTTCGTGGCCGTCGTCTTGCTGGGTGCTTTTTTTCCTCATTTGGATGATTACGTAAGCCATAATCAACGCAGAGATTATGACAAACAAAATAACCACCTTGAGCACCCCCATTGGCTCTAAAGCCCACGTGTTCAGGGATTTGAGCTTCGATCCGCTGAGCCTGTTCTCCTGGGCAAAGGCCGTCAAGACGAACATGGCAATTAGAATCAACTTGGCCTTCATGATTGTCCTCTTTTATATGGTGTAACTTCGTGGCTGTATTTTAATGATTTAAATCTGCTTTGTCAAAGCCGAAAAATTTGCATGCCGGAACGGAAAAGACTAGAATACAATTAAAGCCAAAAATCAGTAACATTAAAAGTATGATAGAAAACGGGTCAGGCTATTTATTTAAAGAGGACGATAGCGGCTTTAATTTTGGCAGGGATATCCCTTTTGAAAAAAAGCCAGCAAAGAAAAGGGCGGAACCTGAAAAAAGCACTCTTAGCGCCAAAGACAGGCATGAATTGAAAATGGCCCAGCGTTTTCTTGATGACCATAGGATTCTTTTTCAAAAAAATGCTTCCACCAGGGAATGGGTGATTAAATTCATAAAACAAATAAGAGGCCAGGCTAAAGAGTTTCAAAAAAACCCGAACCTTAAAGAAATTTGCAGCCAACTTGAAGATTTGGCCAGTGAACAAATTTTTATAAATCATGTTACAGAAAAAGAGCTGGAGACGGGTTTAAAAAAATATATCAATTAACATGTTTTATTTCGCTTACGGATCCAATATGAGCGTGGGGCATATGAGAAGGCTGTGCCAGTGGCGCTGCCGCGTGTTAGGCATGGCTGATTTGTCCGGGTATGAATTTGGGTTTGGAAGCAGGGGGTATGGCAACATTAGGCCAAGCCAAAATTCAAAAGTAAACGGCGTATTGTATGATATAGACGAGAAGTGCCTGGGGGCTTTGGATAATTTTGAAGGCTACCCTAAAGTATTTGGAAGGGAAAAAGTGGAAGTAAGTGATATTGATGGCAATAAATACCAGGCCTGGGTTTATTTGGAGCCGCCAAAAGAATTCGGGGGAAAGCCCAAACTTGAATATTTGCAAAGGGTGATTGACGGGGCCAGGGAAAACAATTTGCCCAAAGCCTGGCTAGAGAAATTGGAAAGTTTTTTAGAATAAATATTCGCAGATGCGCCCCGAAGGGGCCCCTTCGGGGCTGATATCGCAAATAATGCAGATGCGCAATTGCAGTTATCGGCGAAATCCGCGACATCTGCATATCCGCGATTTTATTTATGATAAATGAAATTTTTAATGAGAAAACATCTGAACATAAAAATTACAGGCAAGGTACAGGGAGTGAATTTCCGCTACGAGGCTAAAATATTGGCTGAGCAATTGGGTATTTTCGGCTTTGCGGATAACCGCCCCGACGGCAGCGTCTATATAGAAGCGGAGGGCGACGAGGTCGCGCTTGGGCAATTTTTGGAATGGTGCAAAGAAGGCACTTTGTGGTCAGAAGTAGACAGCGTGGAATCGGAAGAAGGAGAAATGGAAGATTATAGTGAGTTCAAGGTATCATAATCCGAATTACCCGAATTCTATCCAAATGACCCGAAAAGGGAAGTGTATATTTGGGGCATTTGGATGTTGATTCGGGGTATTAGGATTACATATATGTCAAAACAAGAACGTGAAATAATTTGGGTTGTCACCAATACTAACGGCTTGAAAGAAGCGGAAAAAATCGGCCGCGCTGCTTTAAAATTAAGGTTAATTTCATGTTTTAGCATCTTTCCAAAAATAAAGAGCGTATATTATTGGCCGCCAAAATCGAACAAACTGGAAACCAGTAAAGGGCCAATGCTGGTTCTGGAATCTTTTGAAAAAAATTACACAAAGATTCAAAAACTTATCAAAGAAATGCATAGTGATAAGGTTCCTCTTATCGGCATTTGGGAAATAGAGAACGTGAACCCAGATTTTTACAGATGGATGAGGGGGAGATAGAAACAAGAAGTTAGAATCTAGAATATAGTCACCCTTTAGGTGATCACCCGAAGGGTGAAATTTAGGAGTAGTCAAACAAAGGGCATCCCCCATTGGGGGATGTCCTTTGTGGTACCTTGCAAATATATTAATCGGCGGATGGTTTTTTGTCAGAGTTTTAATTGTTGTTCGTCAATACAGGCGTATGGATACATATATAGAAACCACAATCAAAGAACAAATTGACGCGTATATAGACACGACCTGCCCGCAGTGCGGCTTTGGTTTGCTTGACGGCCTCTGCGGGCCTTACAGCGATTGCACGAACTGCGGATTTAGATATCACTGCAGCGGGGAGAAGTAGGGAACGGTTTTAAACCGTTCCTTATAGAAATTAGAGATAAGAAATTTAAAAGCAAAGGCAAGTTTATAGTGGGCAGTTTATAGTTTGTAGATGTGGAGGCGGATATTATCCGCCCTTTTGACGCATCAAAATATCTAATAGAATCAAGTAATTGAACGGCTCAACTTTACCCCGTCAAATTGCGTTCTTATTTGACTGGGGCGGTTGAGCCATTCATGTATCATCAAAAGAGTTGCGCTTATTGCCCGTCATTAATAGCGGCGCCAGCGCAGGCAGTTTAGCATTGCTGCCCTGGCATCGAGAAAACCTTGCTCAAGCGACAGCAGCCTTAGGAGAATGGGTTGGCCGATCTGGCCGGATTGGCATTTCTGCCTTTCTGGAATTTTAGGTTTTGACCCAATGTCGAAATAAGCTGCTGCGCGGCGCCCCTAAAAACAGTACAGTATCGGGATAATTTTGGCCTGGCGGCTTTACACTTTCGCCAGGTTTATTTATACAAAGGCAAAAAAATGGCCTACAACCAAGAAAAAATTAAAGTGCTGGTTTTAAACGCTTCCTTAAAACATAAGCCGGAAATTTCCAACACGGAAGAATTGACCAAGCTGGTTTTAAATGGGTTCGAAGACGGAGAAATTGACAGCGAAATAATCCGACTTGCGGATAAAAATATTCCGGCTGGCTTAAGCTTTAAGGAAAGCGAGGATGACGACTGGCCGGAGATTACGGAAAAAATTTTGGCGGCTGACGTGGTGATTTTTGCGACTCCGATTTGGTGGGGACAGCGTTCCAGTTTGATGCAAAGAATAATTGAGCGGATGGATGCTTTTGACGAGCAATATATCAAATACGGGCGCAGCGCATTGCTTAACAAAGTGGCGGGGATTGTCATAACCGGCAGCGAAGACGGGGCCCAACAGATTATGGGCAGTATTATGGAAGTTTTGACGTGGATGAACTTTACTTTGCCTCCGCAGTGCGCGGCTTATTGGGTGGGTGAGGTTGGGGAAGACCCAAAAACCGACCGCGCAAGGAGGCAAAAAAATGAAGCCGCGAAAATCATGGCAAAAAACCTGGCAAAAAATTTAACCAGGTTCTCAAGGCTGCTCAAGGCAAATCCTCTTAGCCCGTAAAGTTCCAAAATGGTGTATACTATAAAGGTAATATGATACTAATATACTAATTTGAATACTAATGATACCAACAATACTAATTCTCTTATGAGACTATTTTAGATAATATTGGTATGATTAGTATCATTCGTATGCTTTCGTATATTGGTATCTCAAATTAGTATCTATGAAAATTACCAAGCTTGGGCATTGCTGCCTTTTAATAGAAGAAAATAATTTAAAGATTTTGACTGATCCCGGGTCATTTACTACGGCGCAGAATGATTTGGCCGGAATTGACATTCTTTTAATTACCCACGAACACTGGGACCATTTGCATGTTGATTCAGTAAAGCAGATTATAAAGAACAATCCGCAAGTGAAGATTTTTACCAACAAAGGAGTCGGGATAATTTTAGATGAGGAAAAAATTCCATACGAACTTTTGGAGCATGGGCAAGCTACGGAGTATAAGGGTATAAATCTGGAAGGATTCGGCGAAAAGCATGCGTTTATTTATTCCACCGTGCCTGAGGTCGTAAACACCGGTTACTTTATTGCGGGCAGGTTTTATTATCCCGGCGATGCTTTGACTGACCCGGGCAAGGAAGTGGAAATTTTAGCGCTGCCGGTTGCCGGCCCGTGGATAAAACTTTCCGAGGCAATTGATTACGCAAGAATGATAAATCCCAAAAAAGCTTTTCCGGTGCATGACGGCATACTGAAAATAACCGGCCCGTTCCATTTGCAGCCGCAAAAGGCTCTGGCCCAGGAAAACATTGAATTCATTATCCCTGAGGAAGGAAAGGCGATGAACTTTTAACAGAAAATATGATGCGAATATACTAATAAATTCTAATGATGCGGATAATGCGAATATATGCTAAGTTAGCATTAGCATTATTAGCAGCATTAGCATGGATTCGTAGATTAGCATCTCATAATTTATGAAGAAAATTATTATCATCGTTATCGTCTTATTAGTTGCGGGAGGGGTTTTGTACAAGACGGTTATAAAACCTAAACCCGCGGTTGCTCCGCAAAGTGCGGGCAGCGGCGCTTCTCAAAATTCAACACCAACTGATATGAAAATAGAAAGTTCGGCCTTTGGGCCTAATGGGGATATTCCTGTCAAATTCACCTGCGACGGGGATAATATTAATCCTCCGCTGAAATTTTCAGGTGTGCCGCAAAACACGCAGAGCCTGGTTTTAATTATGGATGATCCTGATGCGCCAACGGGCACGTGGGTGCACTGGATTTTGTGGAATATTCCGTCCAATGTGGTGGAGATAGCGGAAAAAAGCGTGCCTGCAGGAGCCGTGCAGGGGGCAACGTCGAGCGGGCAAAATTCGTACGGCGGGCCGTGCCCTCCTTCGGGAACCCATCGCTATTTTTTTAAAGTTTATGCGCTTGATGCGAAATTATCCATCCCTTCTTACAGCGACAAAGCCGCGCTGGAAAAAGCCATGGAAGGTCATGTTATTAACCAAGCCCAATTAGTGGGATTATATAAGAGAAAATAATCTTTCAAAAATATGGAATACAATTGGGGAAGCTTGATAGAAAAGAATCGCGGAATAAACCAAAAACCTGAAGTGCCTCAGGAAGAAAAGCCAAAGACTGAAATGGATGAATTGGCGGAAAAATATTTAAGTCTTCAGGAAAGAATGGGGATATTAAAGGACGGTATTGAGTCAAATGGCAACAGGTGGACACAAAAAGACGGGGAGATAATGCAAAATTTAGAAAACGAAATGAAAGACGTCCAGGCAAAAATGGACAAGCTGTCCAACAACGCGCGATTTAATTAATTAAAATCACCATCCGCTTAGGGATGGTGATTTTGAATTTTAACATCTCCTTCCAAATTTGCTAATTATTTAACAGGTTTGGAAGGAGAGGCAAGCGGTGTGGTGCTTGCCTCGAGAAAAATTAACCCTTGGTGATAGTCAGGCGGCGATTTCCTCAGCGGCATCCGCAGCTTCGTTGCCGGCCAGGCCGATTGCAGCCAGCAAGTCATCTGCCTGCCGGACGCGGATAGCTTGGTTGCGCGCTCGCTGTTCTGCCCGGCGCGATTCTTCGGCTTTGCGCATTTCTTCGGCGCGTTTTGCTTCTCTGTACTTCTGTTCTGCCTCTGCCCAGCGGAACCATTGCCACATGTAGGCGTAAGGGCCAGCCTTGTTCTCGTCCGTCATGCAGAAGAGTGCCAGGTCGAACTCGGATTGCCTGTTGCAGACAGCGGTGTAATCCTTCATCTCCTTGGCCAACTTATCGACGATGTCGCTGTCGAAGTTTTTGCCGCGGATTTCTCCAAGCCAGCTCTCGAAAAACTTTGGCGAGTTTTTCAGAAAACTGATCGCAGAGGCTCTCAGCCAGTTTTCGGCATTCAGGCCTATCCTTACAGCCTCGCCTTTTTTGCCTTGCTTGAAGGCATCGGCGCAGCGGCTGATTTCGGCTTTGATGTCATCGAAGATCTGGAAGTTTTCCAGCTTTTTGACCATCGCAACGAGCGCTTTGAGACGCTCGCTTATATCGCCAAATCTGATATTTCTATTATTGTTGCCGTTAGGGTTTTTCACGGCTTCCTCCCATTTTTTGAATTTGATTTCCCTTTCGGGGAAACAGCTCAAAATATTTTGAGCCATATCCCTAGAAAGAAAATACCCATAATTATATCACTATTTGGCTTATTTGTCAATGATTTTGGGGGTACATTCAACCCCCAAGTGCACCACTAGCTGATAAGCTGGGGTATGCCATATCAACATTTTTCTATTGAGGAACGGGAAGCTATTCAACAAATGCTCTGGGAAAAGC